>NZ_BILX01000061.1 GCF_004000785.1 Paenibacillus ehimensis NBRC 15659
CCGGCGAAGCGGACCCCCCGGCGCGTAAGGCCGCGTGCCGCTAACCTGCGGCACGGCGTCCGAACCCGGCGGCCGCCGGGAAGCCGCGCGCGTCCCTTCCGGGCCCGCGCCCGGCAGCGGCACCGCCATGGCCGAACCTCCGGGCAGCGCCCACAGCTGCCCGCCGCCTGGGCTTTCGCGCTTCGCCCGCACAAGCCCGAAGGCGTCCACGGCGCTCACGATCAGCGCCTCCTGCCGGTACACGCCGCGGGCAAGCCCCTGCATCGTGCAATGTATGACAGCGTCGCGCCAGTGGCCGGCCGCAGCCGCTCCCCGCCGGACGATCCGCTCGCCGGTGCCCTCGTGCACCCAGCGCTCCTCCACCCGCAGTCGCCCTCCGAACAGCGGCAGCCAAGCCGCCGACAAGCGGTAAGCCATCGTAACCGGTTCTCCGCTATAGACGAACCGGTCTACGCCCGGATCGCTTCGGGGAAGCCACGCAGAAGCGGACGATAAGGCCTCCATTCCGGCAAGCATTCTTTCTACCCGCAGCACGCGTCCGGCCGCAGCGCGAAATACCCCGAGATAAACAACGAAAAAAGCCCAGACATAAACTAAAAACCAGGCCGTCCGGCCGCCCCAGCCGAACGCCCACCATCCGAGAAGCGCCCCGCATCCCCCAAGCCATCCGACCGTTATTAAGCTCCGCATGCTTGCCGCCTTTCTTCAGCCTGCGGCATGCCGACGGACCGGCAGCGGCGCGCCCGCAACGACCGAAGCGACAAGCGCTTCCGCCTGACGGCCGGACAGCAGCGCAGACGGCGCTAACGTCAATCGGTGCGCCAGTACGGGAACGGCAAGCTCTTTCACGTCGTCCGGGATGACATAGCTGCGGCCCTTCAGGAACGCTTGTGCCTGGGAGGCGCGCATCAAGGCGACCGAAGCCCGCGGACTGGCGCCGAGCGAGACGTCGGGATGCGTGCGGGTTGCCGTCGTCAACTGGACGATGTATTGCTTGATCGTATCGTCGACATGAACGGCGCGGGCTTCTTTTTGAAGGGAAACGAATTCCTCCTGCAGGACGACCGTACGAATTTGAGCGAGCGGAAACGGCTCTTCCATCCGGTTCAGCATCTCCACCTCGTCAAGCGGGTCGGGATAACCGAGACGAAGCTTTACCATAAACCGGTCAAGCTGGGCTTCGGGCAGCGAGAACGTGCCTTCGAAGTCGACGGGATTTTGCGTCGCCAGAATAAAAAACGGCTCCGGCAGCGGATAAGTCGTTCCATCGACCGTCACCCGCTTCTCCTCCATCGCCTCCAGCATGGCGGCCTGCGTCCGCGGCGATGCGCGGTTCAGCTCGTCGGCCAATACGATGTGGGCAAGCAGGGGCCCGGGACGGAATTCGAATTCGCCGCTGCGCTGATTGTACACCGAAACCCCGGTCAGATCGGACGGCAGCAAATCCGGAGTGCACTGAATCCGCTTGAAGCTGCTGTCGATTGTTCTCGCCAGCGCGCGTACCAGCATCGTTTTGCCTACGCCGGGGACGTCCTCCAGCAGCACGTGCCCGCCGCAAAGCAGCGCTACAAGCAGCTTCTCGATGACCTCCCGTTTGCCTACGATGACCTTCTCCACCTGATATACGATCCGCTCTAGCACCGCCTGCGGCGAATCGGTCAGATTTACAGATTTCGTCATCCTGAAAACCTCCTGACCTGAATCATGTGATGCAAGTTTTCCAATCTTGCATTCTAGCATTCAGTATGTCCGGTTTTCATAGCTTTTAGACTTAAGCGAGAGGCTTTCTCATATGCATCCAACCGGTCCGGTACCCGCCGTAGACCGCCGCCTGCACCTCCGCTGTCCCCCGTTCCTGCGGAATCGCGCCGGACAGCATCCGGTCGCCAAGCAGCTCCAGCGTTTGACGGAGCGGCACATACAGCGTCCCGTTCGCAAGCTCCATCTCAGGAAACGGGTAAATGCGCGCCTTTGCTTCGGCAGCCCACTCGGCGGCAGGACGCCGTACCCTCAGCTCCTGCCGGGCCAAGTCATATACGGCCGTAATCGCTCCATAGCGGACGACAACCGTACGGCGCTCGGCGTTCCACTCTACGGTTCCGCCCATCTCCGTGATCAATCGCCTCAGAGGCACCATGCAGCTCCCGGCCCGAAAGCGAAATTGCTCCTTCGTTAAAGCAAGCGTACGGTCGCCCAAAAGCACATTCAAACGGTCCGGCCCTCCTTTTGAACCGGCTTCCGTATAAGCGATGGCCGCGAGCGAAACAGGCTGCGTCTGCGGAGCGTTATCCTTAGCCGGAACAACCTGCGCAGACCAAAGTCTTCTATGTTCTTGCGCAGCGGCAAGCAGGTGGTCGAACGATTCGCGATTTACCGTTCTGGTCCATTTCGGTTTGCCGCCGGAAAATTGAACGGGCTTCACCTCCGGGGTTAACGAAGCAAAAGCGTAGCCTTTCTCTTTAAATAGCTTGATGATCCGGGGAAGCGCTTTTACCGTTTCGTCATGCCCTGAACCGTCGTGCATCAGCACAATGACCTCTTTCCCGAACGGCCCTTTTTCCACCGTACGGACAATCCGGTCCGCCGTCATCCCGGGGCGCCTCGCATCTTCGCTGTCGATGGACCAATCGTAAATCTCGTAACCCGCCTGCCCCAAATAATAGAAATAAAAAGCGTCAAAATTGCCGGACGTCCCACCCGGAGCACGGATAAAACGCGGCCTGACGCCCGTCGTCTCCAGCAATATATTTTCCGTCTTCTGAACCTGCTCCCAAAATGCGCGAAAGTCGGAATACAGCTCCCGGTAGACGTGATTATACGTATGGTTGCCGAGGGCGTGGCCTTCCTCGACGATCCGCTTTGCGATGTTCGGGCGCTCCTGCACCTGCTCGCCCAGCACGAAGAACGTGGCCCGGACGCCCTCCTCCCGCAAAATGTCCAGCACCTTCGGGGTCAGCTTGCTCGGCCCGTCGTCGAAGGTCAGGTACACCGTCGGCTTCTCCGCCGGGGTATAGTTGTTTTCGATTGCGATACGTTTGCCCGATTTCAGCTGCGCAAATAAAGCTTCCTCTCCTTCATGACCGGGCGCCGCCCCTGCCGTGTGCGTCAAGACCGTAAGCCACAGGATCGTGAGGCAAAGCATCGATGTCCAAACGGTGCTTATCATGCGGAACGAATTAGCTTGCGGCCTGCACTTCATGAGAGATCCCTCCGTATAGTTCTATGAAATTGGTATTGATAGAATATATGGATGGTTTTTCTCTTTTATGCCGGAGCGCTGCCCTGAAAAGATTCGCGGGACGACCATGAAGAAAGCATTGACAAGGGGAATGGAACGAGGTAGAATTTTTCACGATAATGATAATCATTTTCATCTAAAGAGAGGGGTATCATCTTTGTTTACATCCTTGCGTTCAAAATGGAAATCCGCTGCCGCGCTCTTGGCCTGCGCAACCGCCTTGGGTGCGGCGCTGAGCGGCTGCGGCGCGGCTAAAACCCCAGCCCCGACGAATGATACGACCCAGAAGCAGCCGGCTTCGGCAGCCGTATCGGAACTAACGATCAATCACGCGATGGGCTCATCCAAAGTTCCGGCTCAACCAAAGCGGATCGTCGTCCTGACCAACGAAGGAACGGAAGCCGTGCTTGCTCTTGGCTTTAAACCGGTGGGGGCGGTCAAATCTTGGTCCGGCACCCCGTGGTACGACCACTTGAAGAAAGATATGGAAGGCGTCGAAGTCGTCGGAGACGAGAACCAGCCGAACCTCGAGGCGATTGCCAAGCTGAAGCCCGACCTGATTCTCGGCAACAAGCTGCGTCAGGAAAAAGTTTACTCGCAGCTTGCCGCCATCGCGCCGACGGTGTTCTCGGAGCGCCTGCAATCCGACTGGCAGAAAAACTTCCGGGTATATGCCGAAGCCGTTAACAAAAAAGCCGAAGGCGAGCAGCTTTTGCAGCAATATGACAAACGCATCGCCGACATGAAGGCCAAAGCGGGAGACAAGCTCAATACGAAGGTATCTCTTGTTCGCTTTATTCCCGGAAAAGCCCGGCTTTATATGAAGGATACGTTTGCAGGGCTGGCGCTCAGCAAAATCGGCTTCCAACGTCCGGCCGCACAGGAGAAGGATGAGTTTGCGGTCGAAATCAACAAGGAACGCCTCCCGGATATGGACGGAGACATTTTGTTCTACTACGTGTGGGATAACGATAAAAAAGAAGCGAGCGCCGTCGAGAAAGACTGGACCGGCGACCCGCTTTGGAAAAATTTAAACGTCGTGAAGAACAACAAAGTGATTAAAGTGAGCGACGATATTTGGAACTCCTCCGGCGGGATCATTGCCGCCAATAAGATGCTGGACGAAGTGGACCAATATCTGCTGAAATAACTCTGCCGCCTTACTCGAAAAATTGGATGCACACCGGTTTCGGTATGCGGAGCTCATGACCTGTGGGCTCCAGCCGGCCGGTGTTTTCATTTACAGCTAGCGTGACAATGGAGTCCGAATATTGGTTGGCGGCCAGCACGAATTTCCCGTCCGGCGTAACGGCAAAATTTCTCGGCCACGCCCCGCCGGTCGGCTCGTGCTGGATCAGCGTCAGCTTGCCGCTGTTCCGGTCGATGCGGTAGACGGCTATGCTGTCATGCCCGCGGTTGGAGCCGTACAAGTAATCCCCCGACTTCCCGATGTGGATGTCGGCGCAGTAGCTCTCCCCTGCAAATCCTTCCGGCAGCGCGGACACCGTCTGGATTTCCCGAAGCGTTCCGTCCTCTTGTCCGTAAGCGAACGCCGTAATCGTAGAATCCAGCTCGTTAATTACATACGCATAAGGAAGATCAGGGTGAAACGCCATATGTCGCGGGCCTGCCCCGGCATGCACCTTGACTTCGCCATGTAGAACAAGCGCCGGCTTTTCTCCGTTTTCTTGCATGTTGTAGATCATGATTTTGTCCGTTCCGAGATCTGCGACATAAATGCGGGAATCTTTCAGAACGGTACAATGCGCATGAGCCGCTTCCTGCCTGTCGCTGCGTACACTCTGTCCCTCATGCCGCTTACGGTCTGCCAACGGACCGATGGTGCCGTCTTCCTCGATCGGATACAAGCTCACGCTGCCGCTTGTATAATTGGCTACGACGAGCCGCTTTCCTTCACGGTCCGTTACCAAATGGCACGGCGAAGCGCCGAAGGAAGGCTGTTTGCCGATATAGCGCAAAGCCCCGGTTTCCTTTTCCACGGTATAAGAAGCCACTTCCCCGCCTTCCTTGCCTGCCTCGTCCTGCAGCTCGCTTACCGCAAACAGCCTGCCGCGCTCGGTATCTACCGTCAAGAAGGAAGGCATCTCGACCTCCGCATAAGCGCCGATGGCAGACAGCTTCCCGGTTGACTTATCCATGCTCAGCACATATAAAGAATCGTCTCCGCCGCCATTATAAGTTCCTACATAAACGATCCGACTGGACTGTTTTTCATACCGCTGCATTCACGACCGCTCCCCTACTGGAAATTTATTGCTAGGGTTAGTTTTTCGCCATCTCTCGCATTCATTCCTGCTTCGACGTTTTACCTTTGTTGACAAAAACCTGCTCAACTTGATGGCGAAGAAAAAAAGCCGGGCTGCGTTTCTCCCGGCTTTAGATGAGTGGCTACTATAAGGTCCCTACTCCGGCCTGTGCGGCCTTGACGGCTTCCAGCACCTGCTCGACATGGCCCTTGATCCGGACGCCGCGCCATTCCCGGACAAGCTTGCCTTGCGGATCGACGATAAATGTCGAGCGTACGACACCCATATATTCGCGTCCGTACATCTTTTTCATCTGCCAAACGCCGAACAACTCGCATACCGTGTGATCGGGATCGGAGAGCAGCAAAAACGGCAGCTCGTACTTGGCGGCGAACTTGGCATGGGACTTCAGGTCGTCCGGGCTAATCCCGATGACTTCGGTGTTCAAGGTCTCGAATTGTCCGTTGTAATCGCGGAATTGACAGGACTCCTCCGTACATGTCGGCGTCATATCCTTGGGGTAGAAATAAAGAACGACATATTTGCCCCGAAACTGCGAAAGCGTTACGGATTCCCCGCTTCCGGCAGTCAGAGTGAAATCCGGAACGGGTTGTCCGGGTTGAAGCTGCGGCATCGTATTCATCTCCTCGCATCCGTTGTTAATATGTTCTATGTACATGCAATTATACGAAACTCATCCGTCGCAAAACAACCTGACCTCCTCCTTTCCAGAAATTCTCTGGCTAGCCGGTCATTTTTAATTGTCGGGAAATGAAGAAACCGCCCTCGTTAAGGGCGGCTTGGCTATAGAAGTTTCTTACTTCTTATTGATGAATGCTTTCAGGGACTCGTTCAACTCATCCTTCAGGCCAGCAATGACTTGATCTTCGCTAAGGCCTTTTTCTTTGGCGATATCGGCAATCGTTTTGCCATTGTTAAAATAGGTGCTCAACTCATCTTCAGAGATACCAAGGACTTTAGCTACGGACTCTTCATCGACTTGAGCTTTCAGCTTAAGCTTTTTGGCGTATGTGCCTTGCAGTTTGTCTTTATAGCCACCTTTGCTGACAGCGGCGGTAACCGTATCTGTAGCTTCTTGTTTCAATTGTTTCGCTTCATCTGCAGTGATGACCTTTTGGCTAAGGGCATTGTCCACTCTTTCCATCATTGGATTGAGCAATCTGCTAAGCAATTCCGCATGATTGACCCCACGGAGATTGGCCACTTCTGCGATCGTTTTGCCTTTTTGGAGTTCGTCCTTCAAATCTTCCACACTCATATCAACAATACCAGATGCTTGAACGACAATAGCATTCAAACCAAGATTTACACGTTTGTGCAGAGGGATGGAAGCATCCGGAACGACCGTGTATGTAATATCGTCATCCGCAAACGCCTTAGGAGCCGTTGCCAATCCGCCGATTCCGCCAAACAATACAGCTGCTGCTACCGTACCTGCCATAACTTTCCCAGTCCATTTTTTCATGATTCTCTCCACCCTATCCTTTTTTTTATATTTCGAACATACGCTTGAACATTTGTTTTGAACAAACGTTTTGAACATATGTTCAATTCCCTATGATTGGTATTCTACCACTGGATAAACCTCCCTGTCAACTCGCTCAAAATCATCAAGTATGTCTATTTTTTGAACGAACCAGTTCGTGGTAAGGGATTTATTGCTAGTATAGGAGCGAAATATGAACTCAACGTTACGCCAAGCTTAAAGGAAAATGAAAGAAAGCTTAAAAAAACCTTAAAATAAAGAGGCTTAATTTTTCGAAATTTTGGCCAACATGGGGACCGGCCCAGTCCACTAGACGTTTCTCACAATACTATGGAGTAAATCCAATTCGAAAGGAGCCGCTTTGCATGTACGATTACGATTGCTATCCTCAATGCCCGACCAAAACAGTATATGATCCTCCTATCCGGATATACCGGGATTATTACCACCCCCAAATCGTGCAGGTCATCCACCCGGTTGAAATCGTCAACCGCCATCATTGCGTCCCTTGTCCCCAGCATATTTACTCATATTCCGAGAGAGACGAATGGCCCAAGAGCAAAGGGTATAAAAGATAACGTTCTTCCCGATACGTCCGGATACGCCAAAGAGGAGCTTGCCTATCGGCAGCTCCTCCGAGGTCGTTATGCTGTTTATTTTAAGTACATATGCCTCAGCCCTCTACGAGCCCGCTCCGCGGTACCGTTTCACCCCGTAATTCCATACCGTCAGCCCGAAGGTCAGGAAGACGATTCCGACCAGCGGAGTAAGCAAGGCGAACGTTCCCCAATTCTCCCGGTCGAGAAAATAGGCGGCCGGATAAAAACCGACGAAGCCGAACGGCAGCACCCATGTCAGCATGATGTTCAGAAGACGGTTATAGATGGTCATCGGGTACCGCCCGTAGTTTTGCAGGTTCCAGAGCAGCGGCAAAATGCCGGTGGGCGAATCCGAGAAAAACGATAGCGATGTAAAGAAAATGTACACGCCCCCGTAAATCATGATCGAACCAAGTACCAGCACAAGCAGAATGAGCGGATCGTACCACATCAGCCCGAGATCAAGCTGTGTCCAGGAGTAGATCATGATGATCAAGCCGACCAGTGCGCTGAATAGCGAGGACGGGTCCATATTTTCCAGCATCAGCTGCACCAGATTATGCGCCGGACGGGTCAAGATCCGGTCCATTTCGCCTTTGACGATGTATCGCTCGGTGAATCCCCAGAGATTAAAAAACGTAATAAACAAGCCGTAAGGCACCATAAAATAGCCATAAATGAACAAAATCTGCTGCTCGTTCCATTCGCCGATCGCCGCGGTATGCTGGAACACGACAAGGATGAAAAACAAATTCAGTCCGTTAAACAACAGATCGGACAGCACCTCGATCCAGAAGTCGGAACGGTAGGTGAGCCGCGTTTTCATGTAATTTTTCAAATAATCGACAAACAAACCTGCATAAAACATGCGCCATCACCCTCCCTGAACGAACAGCCGTGTCCGCGCGCTCCGCCAAAGTACATAAAGCGGTACAATCAACAGCACGAACCAGATGATCTGCACGGCAAATACGTTGTAAACGGCGCTGCCGGCGACTTTGCCGGTAAAGACGGAGCCAGGCAGATACGTGATCGCCGGAAACGGCAGCAGATTCATCAGCTCTTGTGCCCAGCCCGGGAAGAACGACATCGGCACGACCAATCCGGAGAACAAATCGACGGTTACCCGTTTCATCCGCATCATGCCTTCGTTGTTTTCAAGGAAAAAAGCGAACAGTCCGGTAATAATATTGATTTGCGTATTGATCAGGAAGCTGAAGAACAGCATGGCGAGAAAAATAAGCCAGGTCAACGCGTCGGTCGGCAGCTGCACCGGGAACAAGAACGAAACGATTACTATGCCCGGCACGGAAAACAGCAGGAACCGGAACAGGCCTTCGCCGAGACCCTGCATCATTTTGACGACGATGTAATTGTACGGGCGGATGAACTGGATCGCCACACTGCCGTCTTTGATTTCATTTGCGATTTCCCGGTCCAGATTGTTGAAATAAAAAGCCCGCGCCATCCACGATACGGCCACATAGGTCGTCATCTGCGTTACGGTCATCCCGCCGAGCAGCTCTTTCGTCCCGTAAATCGCCTTCCAAAGAAAATAATAGGCTCCAATATTAAGAGCATAAATAATAATTCCGCTGTAATAATTAACACGGTAAGCGAGCATCATCAGGAAGCGGATGCGGATAATGTCAAGATAAGCGCTAACCATGCAGCGTCACTTCCTGTCCTTCGCGCAGCTCCTTTTTCGCTTCCGCCGATCCGGATTTGTAAATTTCCCGTACGATGTCGTCCGTGTTCGTCTCGAGGATTTTAATGTCCTCGATCGTCAGCATGCCAACGACCCGGCTGAGCACCTCGGAGACGCTTGCCGCCTGCTGCGGGATCCATACTTTGGCCGTCAGCTCATTGTCAAGCGACCAGTCTACTTGAAGTCCGCCCGTCAGCTCCCGCAAACGAAGCAGCGATACCGGCTCCGAGAATCGGAGAATGACTTCTTTGCCTTTGCCCCAACGTTCCTTCAGCTCCTCAAGTCCTCCGTCGTAGATGATCCGGCCGTCGTCGAGCATAATGACCCGGGAGCACAGCGCTTCGATATCCTGCAGATCGTGGGTTGTCAGCAGAATCGTCGTGCCGTACCGTTTGTTCATGGACTTTAGAAACTCTCGTATTTCCGTCTTAACCATAATATCCAGACCGATCGTAGGCTCGTCCAGAAACAAAATTGCCGGATTGTGAATGAGCGACGCCGCCAGCTCGCAGCGCATCCGCTGGCCCAGACTCAGCTTGCGCACAGGCCGGTTCAACAGCTCGCCAAGCTGCAGCCGTTCCACCAGCTCATCCATGCGGCTGCGGTAATCCGCATCCGGGACACGGTACACTTTTTTGAGCAGCTGAAACGATTCGATCACGCCGATATCCCACCAAAGCTGGCTGCGCTGGCCGAACACGACGCCGATATTCCGGACGAATTTCTCCCTCTCCTTATAAGGAACGAAGCCGCCGACGCGAATATCGCCGGAGGTCGGGACGAGAATGCCGGTCAGCATTTTGATCGTGGTCGACTTTCCCGCCCCGTTCTCGCCGATGTAGCCGCAAATTTCGCCCTGCGGAATTTGGAAGCTGATATCTTTTACCGCGGCGACCTGATTGTACTCTCTCCGGAACAGGTCGCGTACGGCGCCTTTCAAGCCTTCCCGGTTTTTCTGAACTTTAAATTCTTTTCTCAGCCGATGCACGTCGATGGCGAGATTCATAGGTGTAGGTCCTCCTGTCAAAATATGCCGAAGCTTGCAGGCGCGGATTGAAACCTTTTATAATAATGAAATAGTTTCCTGTCCTAACGTATGCATGTTCCTGCGGCATTGTCAAAACCTATATCCGTTATGATACACCAACCTTACGATCAGGAAAAGCGAACGCACCCAGAGGAGGGAACCGAATTCCCATGGCCCGAACGATAAAATGGTTTTTCATTTCGCTGCTGCTGCTCTTGC
The DNA here is from genome assembly GCF_004000785.1 of Paenibacillus ehimensis NBRC 15659. GTDB lineage: Bacteria > Bacillota > Bacilli > Paenibacillales > NBRC-103111 > Paenibacillus_G > Paenibacillus_G ehimensis. The sequence goes on from NZ_BILX01000061.1 coordinate 10,566, forward strand.
TTGCAGGAATCGGCTATTTTACATATTCTTTCGTTCAATTTGCCAACAACATTCAGAGTCATCCCGATACGACCAAATTCGGCGGGCTTACCCCGAAGCAGCTCAGCATGTCGGACAACTACACCCCGCCCAAATGGGAGGGCAATCAGCGGGTGAACGTGCTCATTCTCGGCGGCGATTCCCGGGGACTTAAGAAGAACGAAGTTCCGCGCTCCGATTCCATTATGGTCGCCTCTATCGATCCGGTGACGAAGAAAGCGTACTTGTTTTCGATTCTGCGCGACACCTATGTCAAAATTCCAGGACATGGCGAGGATCGCATCAATACGGCACTTGCCATCGGCGGGCCTAATCTGGCCATGCGCACGGTTAGCGACCTGCTCGGCATTCCGGTTCAATATTTTTTCTATACCGATTTCAAAGGCTTCATCGCGCTCACCGACGCCATCGGCGGCATCGATCTCGAAGTGGAGAAGGATATGAAATACCGCGATTCGGAGGATGGTCACGAATACGATATCAACCTAAAAAAAGGCATGCAGCATCTCGACGGCAAAATGGCGCTGCAGTATGTCCGGTTCCGTCACGATGCCATGAGCGATTTTTCCCGCACCGAGCGGCAGCGCAAATTTTTGCAAGCCGTCGCGCAAAAAATGCAGACGACCGGTTCCCTGATCCGGCTGCCGAAAATATTAAACAGTATCGATCCTTATCTCGAAACGAACATGACGACGACCGACATGCTCAAGCTCGGAACCCTCGCCTTCGAAGCGAAAACCGAGGGCATGGTCAGCCAGCAGATTCCGCCTTCCGAGCTGCTGATCGAAAAACGGGTCGGCGGCGCCGAAGTCCTCAGCGTCAACCGAACCAAGCTTCAGGATTACATCAAGGCACTATTCGAAGGCCGGGACCCGCTGGCCCCTGCCGGCAAGCCTGCGGAAGCCGGCAATAAAAGCACGACCGGCGCCGCTCCGGCCAAAAAACAATAGCAGCTATGAACCATACGCAAGCGGGAGGCCTGAGGCATCCCGCTTTTGACCTGAAAGGAGAACTGTTCTATGATCGAAATTCATGTTATTGACGCCTTTGCGAACAAGCCGTTTCGCGGCAACCCTGCGGCGGTTTGCCTGCTGGAGCGCTTTCCTTCGGACCAATGGCTTCAGCAGGTTGCCATGGAAATGAACTTGTCGGAAACGGCCTTTCTCTCTCCCCAAGAGGACGGGAGCTTCCGGCTCCGCTGGTTTACACCCACGGTCGAGGTCGATTTGTGCGGCCACGCCACACTCGCCAGTGCGCATTACTTGTGGGAAACCGGGAGAGTCGATCGCAAACAGGCTTTAACCTTTCATACGCTGAGCGGGCAGCTGACGGCCTCCGCTAGCGAGGACGGCTGGATTCGGCTTGATTTTCCCGTGGAGCAGATTACCGAAACGGAGGCGCCGGACCGGCTGGCCGATGCCTTGGGCGGAGCTGTGCCCCGTTTTGTCGGAACCAACCAGCTGGATTTGCTGGTCGAACTGGACTTGGAGGAAGCCGTGCGGGAGCTAAAGCCCAATTTCGCCATCATGGCGGAGCTCGGTGTCCGCGGCGTGCTGGTTACGGCCCGTTCGCAGGATGAACGGTACGACTTCGCCTCCCGCTGCTTCTTCCCGGCGCTGGGAATTGACGAAGATCCGGTTACCGGATCGGCCCATTGCGCACTGGCGCCTTACTGGCGGGACAAGCTGGGAAAAGACCAAATGACGGCCCTTCAATCGTCCGCAAGAACAGGCGTTCTCAGGCTTACACTGGCCGGTGACCGTCTGCACATTCGGGGTCAAGCGGTCACGGTGCTTAAAGGCTCGCTGCTCCACCTTCCCGCACAATGACGCACCGATGCGAAGAAAAATTCACTGCCGGAACGCAATCCTTTATAATGGAGATATACATATATGGAAAGGACTTGAATCATAATGAGCAATCCATTTGCGTCCAACGCATCCGAAGCCACTCCTCGCACACGTTCCGCAGCGCTATATGCGGAAGCGCTCGAGCATATCGTCGGCGGGGTCAACAGCCCTTCCCGCTCCTTCAAAGCCGTGGGCGGCGGAGCGCCCGTATTCATGAAACGGGGACAAGGAGCGTATTTCTGGGACGAAGACGGCAACCGCTACATCGACTATTTGGCCGCCTACGGTCCGATCATTCTCGGCCACGCGCATCCTCATGTGACATCCGCCATTGTTCGTGCGGCGGAAAACGGAACCTTGTATGGTACGCCGACCGAACTCGAAATCCGCTTCGCCCGGATGCTGAAAGAAGCGATTCCGTCGCTCGATAAGGTCCGCTTCGTCAACTCCGGCACCGAAGCCGTCATGACGACGATCCGGGTAGCCCGCGCCTATACCGGCCGGAATAAAATCATTAAGTTCGCGGGCTGCTACCACGGCCATTCGGACCTCGTGCTCGTCGCCGCGGGCTCCGGCCCGTCCACCCTCGGCATACCGGACAGCGCCGGTATTCCGGTCAGCATCGCGCATGAGGTCATTACCGTGCCGTTCAACGACCTCGCTGCATTGGACGCCGCGCTGGAGCGCTGGGGCAGCGACGTGGCCGCCGTCATGGTCGAGCCCATTGTCGGCAACTTCGGCATGGTTATGCCGAAGCCCGGCTTCCTGGAAGGACTGTGCTCCGCCGCCCGACGGAACGGCTCCCTTGTCATCTACGACGAGGTGATCACCGCGTTCCGCTTCCATTACGGCGCTGCCTCAACCTTTGCCGGACTGCCAGAGGGCACGGATTACGCAGCCATCGAGCCTGATCTTACCGCCCTTGGGAAAATCATCGGCGGCGGACTGCCGATCGGCGCATACGGCGGCCGCGCCGAGATCATGGCGCAGGTGGCGCCGCTCGGTCCGGCCTACCAAGCCGGTACCATGGCCGGGAACCCGGCATCGATTTCCGCCGGGATCGCGTGCTTGGAGACGCTGCGGGAGCCCGGCACCTACGAGCGGCTGGACCGGCTCGGCGCCATGCTGGAAACGGGCCTTGCCGAAGGGGCTCGCAAGCACGGTATCCCCCTGACCGTGAACCGTATCCGCGGCGCGCTGTCGACACACTTTTGCGACCATCCGGTGACAAACTACGACGAGGCGCAAAATACGGACGGCGAGCAGTTTGCAGCCTTTTTCCGCTCCATGCTGGAGGACGGCATCTGCCTGGCTCCGTCCAAATATGAAGCTTGGTTCTTGACCACAGCCCATACGGACGAAGACGTCGCTTATACGATTGAAGCGGCAGACCGTGCGCTCTCCCGCCTGAACGTTTAACCAAGCAGATCGGCAATAAATTCCATTTATCACCCAAATCACGAACTATTATCGAATACCGGTAATAGTTCGTTCGTTTTTTATAAACCCGCATCATTCCGCTCCGAAATTGCCTGTATTCACCAGTTATGCAAAATAGACAGCGCTTACAATCAACATTTCCCTTCAATGTTCTATTGTCTCACATGAAATTTCGTGCTATTCTATAAATACTTTTAAGCTAAATAAACTCGGCTAAATGTAAGGTTTTTGGCATGTTACCTATGAAGCTGCGCGATTGGACGGTTGGGACGGAGACCCTTGTATCACCCTCTTCCGCACAGCTTCTGCTGAATCGAGAAACCGAAAATCAAGTCAATTATGCAGAATAAATGTATTTTTATTCATTGCACTCATTCATTGACTCTTTCCGCTTTCTTGCTTCACATGAACAAAGCCTTCTTTACAGGGTGAACCCGCAACTAATTTTAATGGGAGGTGACGGTCAGCCTGCTGACCACGAGAATGAATCAAGTTATGCGCAATGAAGGCCGCTTCCAGAATTTATTGGCCACCGAACATGATAGCTGCGGTATCATCTGTATTATTGAAAAGGACGGATTTCCGTCCCGCGACAACATTCAAAAGACGATCGACGCCCTTGTCAAAATGGAACATCGTTCGGGTTTCATCAACGGGGAAGGCGACGGCTGCGGCATCCTGACCGACATTCCGCGCGCCCTGTGGGAGAAAAAGCTGACCGAAGCCGGTCTCGACGGCAAGCTTGCTTACGACGAGCGCTTCTCCGTCGCGCACATTTTCGTGCCGCGCAAGCTGGACATCTCCGCTCCCGATACGCAAAAAGGCATCCGCGAGCTGTTCTCCCAGTTTCAAGTCAGCATTCTCTTGGAGCAGGAAAACCAAGTGGACAGCAGCGTGCTCGGTCCGAACGGACGCAACGACGAACCGACCTTCTGGCAAATCGCAGGTCTATGCGACAAGCAGGAAGTGAAAGTCTCCGATCATCTGTTTGAGCTTCATGTGGCGATCGAAGCCAAATACAACGTACACGTCGCCACCCTCAGCAACGTCACGGCCGCTTACAAAGTGATGGGCGCCGCCAGCATTTTGCCGAAATACTTCAATGACACCCGCGACCCGCTGTTCGCAGCGCAGGTTACTATCGGACACAACCGATACTCCACGAACACTCAATCCAGCTTTTTCCGCGTACAGCCGTTCTCGCTGCTTGGCCATAACGGCGAGATCAATACGGTGAAAAAGATGCGGATCGAAGCCGACATGGTCGGCGTGCCCCTCGTTGACGGCGGCAGCGACTCCCAAGACATGAACCGTACCATTGAAACGTTCATTCACCGTTTCGGCCTCAGCTTGTTCGAAGCGATGGAAGTCGTTTTCCCTCCGATTCTTAACGAAATGAAGCTTTTCCGTCCGGAACTGCAGGATATGTACGTTTACTTCCGCCAAGCTTGGGGTCACTACGCGCAAGGACCGGCAGGGATCGTTTCCCGTTACGGCAACGAGTGCATTTTCAGCGTCGACGCGCTTGGTTTGCGTCCGGTATGGATGGTGGAAAGCGAAACGTCCCTCTATTTCTCCTCGGAGCAAGGGGTCATCACGGTCGGCGAAATGGTCGCAGATCCGAAACCGATCGCACCGGGCGAAAAAGTAGGCGTTGTCTTGACACCTGGCGAGCATGTTCAGGTGATTCCTTATCATCTGGTACAATCCACCGTGCTGGAGCGCGTGCAAAGCCGTCTTGGCCTGGAAGGGCTGCGCAAGCACTTGAACAATGAAATTCCGGCCGTCGAAGCGGCGCCTTCTGCCGACGTCACGCCGACGGATGCGCTCTACAGCGCCTTCGGATGGGACCGCGACGGCATCCAAATGATCGAAACGACCGCCGAAACCGGCGCGGAGCCGATTCGCTCGCTCGGTCACGACAGCCCGCATGCCGCGTTGAACTGGGAGCGCCAGAATATCCCGGACTTCATTAAAGAAAGCGTTGCGGTTGTCACCAACCCGGCGATCGACCGTGACCGCGAGATGGAGCACTTCTCCACGCGCGTTGTCGTAGGGCCTCGCCCGGCCGTGTACAGCCAGCCCGATGACCGGCTGCGGGTAGAGCTGCTGTATCCTGTCGTGCTTGAGGGCAGCAACGGCATCGACTCTTTGGCCGAATTGAAACAACCGAGCTACGAGCAGCTCGTCGCCATGTTCGGTGCACAAAACGGCGATGCCGTCGCCACGTTATCGACGACGTTCGCCCGCGGCACGTCGCTGAAGGATGCCCTGGAGCAGCTTGCAGCGGATGCCGTGCAAGCGGTGCGCAAAGGCGCTATGCTGCTTGTGCTGGACGACAGCGAAGCGCATCAGAACGACAGGCTGTGGATGGACCCGCATCTGGCCGTATCCAAAGTCGATATTGCCCTTCGCGAAGTGAAGCTCGGCTACGGTGACAACCTGCGCCGTCAAACGACGCTCGTCCTGCGCAGCGCGGCTATCCGCAATCTGCACGATATGGCCGTTGCCTGCGGCTTGGGCGCAGACGTGCTTTCCCCATACATTTTGTTCGCTACGGCAGCGGCGAAGGACGGCGCACCGGCGGCACGCAAAGTGTTTACCGCTTTGATGAAAGGCTTGGAGAAAGTCATCTCCACGATCGGTACACATGAGCTTCGCGGTTACACCCGCTTCTTCTCGTCGATCGGCCTGAAGCCGGAGCTCGCCGAAGTGCTGGATATTGTAAACTACTTGGGCAGCGATAAGGCCGGAACCGGCTTTGCCGAGCTTGAAGCCGATGCCGAAGCCCGTTACAACGACTTTGCCAATCCGAAAGCAAAGGCAGCCCGTAACTTCCGTTTCTTCCAGCGGATGTGGAAAGCGCTCGGCGATGCGGCTTCCGGAGCGGCTCCGTACGAAGACTATCGCGACAAGCTGCGCGAAGAAGAAAAGAAAAACGCCATTTCCATCCGTCACGTTGCGGATTTCAATTATGAGAAAGCGCACGCCGAAGGCCGTAAACCGCTCGACCCTTCCCAAGTCGAGATTGGAATTGGCGGCCACGATCTGCCGATGCTCATCTCTTCCATGTCCTTCGGCTCGCAGAACGAGACCGCATTCCGCGCTTACGCAGAAGCCGGCGAACGCCTGAACATGGTGACCATGAACGGCGAAGGCGGCGAGATCAAAGACATGCTCGGCCGCTATAAACGGACTCGCGGCGCCCAAGTCGCATCCGGACGTTTCGGTGTCAACGTCGAGCTGGCAAACGCCGTAGCCTTCTTGGAAATCAAGATCGGTCAAGGTGCGAAACCGGGTGAAGGCGGACATCTTCCGGGTTCGAAGGTAACGGCAAAAATCGCCGCCGCACGGAACGCGACCATCGGCTCCGACCTGATTTCGCCATCCAACAACCATGACATTTATTCGATCGAGGACTTGGCGCAAATCATTTCCGAGCTGAAGGAAGCGAGCGGACGCAAAGCGAAAATTATCGTCAAAGTTCCGGTCGTCCCTGGGATCGGCACGATTGCAGTCGGTGTCGCGAAAGCAGGCGCGGATGTGATCACGTTATCCGGTTTTGACGGCGGTACGGGCGCAGCCCGGATTCACTCCATTACGCACGTCGGTCTGCCAACCGAAATCGGTACGAAGCTCGCGCATATCGCCCTGATTGAAGCCGGATTGCGTGATAAAGTGGAACTGTGGTCCGACGGCGGCATGAAATCCGGTGCCGATGTTGTCAAAATGGTCATGCTCGGTGCGAACCGCGTAGGTTTCGGCTCCATCGCGATGCAGTCTATCGGCTGTACGACGTGCCGCGGCTGTCATTTGGATACATGTCATGTCGGCATCGCAACGCAAATCGACTCTATGGAAGAAGCGGAAGAAAAAGGCCTTCGCCGCTTCGTGCCTCGCGTCTACGATACCGCTGTTGAATCGCTTGTCCGCTTGTTCGGCGGGATGGGCCGCGAAGTACGGGACATCGTTGCTCAGCTCGGCTTTGCGAACCTGCAGGACCTCGTCGGCCGTTCCGACCTGCTGCAGCAAGTAAGCCATCTTGAGAAAATCGATCTGTCCGACCTGCTCCGTCCGGCTCCGCTGTCCTTGGCAGCCGCAAAGGAAGCTCTGGAGGAAGTCGCAGCCGCGGTATCTTCGGATATTCGCATCGCGGCAGGCGCAGAAGGTCAGCAATTTTTCCCGGATGCCGTTTCATTCAATGCGCCGGTAGAACGCACTTGGTCGAAAGTCGATGCGGAATCCCGTATCCTTGGCAGCCGCTATGCAAGCCACCGCGTAAGAGACCGTTACGACGGCAGCTACGATGCGCTGCCTCCGGTAAGCATCACGATGACCGAAGGCTCCGTACCGGGTAACGGACTGGCAGCCTTTAACGCCCGCGGCGTAAATATCACGGTTCACGGTGGTGCGGAAGACGGAGTCGGCAAAATGTCGCTCGGCGGTAAAGTTGCGATCCTGAAAGCACCAAGCAAGCATAAGCAATTCATCAACGGCTCCGTAGGTAAGTCGTTCGGCTACGGCGCTCAAAAAGGCTTGTTCCTGATTCAAGGCAATGCCGATACCCGTGCCTGCATCCGGTTCTCCGGCGCAGATGTCGTATTCGGCGGCGAGATTACGTCACCGATTCAAGACGAACTCGGCGGTATCGCAGCCCGTGCGAACTTGAAGGGCTTCGCCTTTGAATACATGACCAACGGCCGCGCCGTCGTGCTCGGCGATCCGGGTCCTTGGATTTGCGCAGGGATGACCGGCGGTGTCATTTACCAACGCCTCGTACCGGAAATGGGTCTGGATCAAGCCGCCATCGAACGCCGGGTAGCCAAAGGCGCCAAGGTTAAAATCGAACCGGTTGGCGTACAAAGCATGAAAGACTTGAACGAACTGCTCGGCGCTTACCATGAAGAGCTCGTGAAGTCCGGACAACCGGAAGCTGCAGCGAAGGTAGAGCATCTGCTGAACAACCTGCAAACGAGCTTCGTTCGGATCGCGCCGGTCGGTCTGCAAGCCGATCAATCGGTAGCTACCGAGTAATCAGCGAGCACAACAATTCAAGTAAGAACAAACCATTGCTTCATCAAAGAAAAAAGCAGCGTAATCCAAACGAATCTTTGGGATACGCTGCTTTTTTTGTTGTTGCTATAGCTCATTTACAGCTTAGCCTTTAGCCGCCCGGTAAGCTTCGATATATTGCGCGGCTTTTTGGGCTACCAGACTATAATTGCCCGTTTTGACAGCTTCCGTCGTCAGATCGGAGCCGATCCCGACGGCCACTGCGCCGGCCTTGATCCAATCGGCGAGATTGTCCAGGGAAACTCCGCCGGTCGGCATAACGTTAGCTTGCGGAAGCGGACCCTTGATCGCTTTGATCGTCGATGGCGAGTACAGATTGCCCGGGAACAGCTTCACGATGTCCACACCGAGCTCCAGTGCCCGTTGAATCTCTTGAATCGTCATCACGCCCGGCATCACAGGCACGCGGTACCGGTTGCACAAAGTAACCGTATCTGGATTTAAAGCCGGACCAACCACAAATTCCGCTCCGCTGAGAATACCTGCCCGCGCCGTTTCCGGGTCCAATACCGTCCCTACGCCGATGATCGCATACTTGGACGGATCCTGCGTAGAGCTTGAATATTTCTTCGCAAGCTTCTCGATAGCTTGCAATGCGAACGGCACCGTCATGGTCACTTCGATAACTTTGATACCGCCTGCAATTGCCTGTTCCGCCATTTCAACGACTTCTTCCGGCGTTTCTCCCCGTAGAACGGCTACCACACCTTCATTGGCCAGCTGCTGCAAAAGCTTAATTTTTTTCATGCTCACTCATCCGTTCCTAATCTAAAGTTAGTAATGCATACATTTGTCGCATCTTATCCCTTGGTTACCTCTCGACATGCTTTACGTTATTAAGAAAAGCTTCCACTTGCTCCCAAGTCGGAATGCCCTCCCAATCTCCCTCCATCTGTACCACCATACAGCCGATCAGGTTACCGAGGCGAACTGCTTCTTCCAAATGATAGCCCTTGAGCAGACCAACGAAAAAACCTGCGCAAAAACCGTCTCCTGCCCCTACCGTATCCACCACTTGCTCCGCTTTGAAATAGGGCACCGAGCTAACTCTTCCTTGCTCGACGATATACGTAACGTCTTCGCCGCCTTTGACGATCGATACGGCTTTAAGCTCGCTAAGCCGGGTTACAATTTCGTCAAAGCTGTCCGTTTGGTACAGCAGCTTTAATTCGTCCAGCCCGGGCAGGAAATAATCTGCATCCTGGGCCAACTCCAGCAGCACCTCACGGGCTTCTTCCAAAGACCATAGCTTCAGCCTTAGATTCGGGTCAAAGCAGACCTTCACCCCATGCTTACGTGCCAACTTCATTGCTTCTCGGACCGTTTCGCGGCAGGACAGGCTGAGGGCTGTCGTAATGCCCGTCACATGCAAATATTGGGCCTGCTTAATATATTGTTCATCCAAATGCTCCGGCTTCAACGTACTGGCTGCCGAGCCTTTGCGATAATAATAAACCGACGTTTTCCCGGATACCACTTCACGAAGCATCAAACCGGTCGGCGCTTCCGTTGTCAGCTCCACACGGGAGACGTCCACGCCCTCACCGCGGATTTTTTTCATGATCATGCGGCCTAGCGGATCTTTCCCAAGGCGGCTGAACCAGCCTGCTCTATGACCCAGACGGGACACCCCGATCGCCACATTGCTTTCCGCACCGCCGAACAGCCCTTGAAAGCTTGATGAATACTCGATTCCTTTGCTTCCTTCCGGCATCATCAGTGCCATTGATTCTCCGAATGTAATGATTTCCGGCTGAAACATCTGCAGCTGCTCCGCTCGTCCGTTCTGCGTCATTTATCTCGCCATCCATCCCCCGTCCACGCAAAGCACGTGGCCGCTCATATAGTCTGAAGCCCGTGATGCGAGGAAAATGATCGGTCCTTGCATATCTTCCGAAGTTCCCCATCGTCCGGCCGGAATCCGCACCAAAATTTGCGAGCTGCGCTCTTCATCCGCACGAAGCGCTGCCGTATTGTCGGTAGCCATGTATCCCGGGGCGATTGCGTTAACTTGAATGCCTTTGCCGGCCCACTCGTTCGCAAGCGCTTTAGTTACTCCGGCAATCGCATGCTTGGAAGCGGTATAGCCCGGCACATTAATCCCGCCTTGAAAGCTTAACATCGATGCAATATTTATAATTTTACCCGACCCTTGCTTAATCATCTCACGTCCCACAAGCTGCGACAGGAAAAAAACAGAGTTTAAGTTCAGGTTCAGCACGTCATGCCAATCTTGCGCCGCGTGATCGGCAGCCGGCGTACGCCGAATAATGCCGGCATTGTTAACCAAAATATCAATTTTGCCGAAAACGGACAGTGCCTTGTCTACCACGCTCTTCAATACGCTTTCATCCATCAGATCCGCTATGATGGTGTGTGCCTTGCGGCCCATCGCTTGGATTTGCTGCTCAACCTCACGCGAACGGTCGTTGCTCGTTACGATTACGACGTCTGCGCCTGCCTTGGCTAAGCCTAAAGAGATACCCGCGCCAAGACCTACGGCTCCCCCGGTTACTAAAGCCACTTTTCCGGTCAAATCAAACAAATTCATCTCTACACCCCATTTAAACGTTTTAAGCGTATCCGAGCTTACGTTTCAATCGGATTGCTCATTGCTTTTATTATAAGTCATATGGCTGCAAACTGCTATAGCCGGGTCCAAAATGTAACCGGAACGCTAAATTTTGTAGACAATTTGTATAGCAAAGACTTGATAAAAAAGAACAGCCCCTTAGATCGAAAAGAGCTGTTCTTCTACACCGTGATGCTATTTCAAGGGCTCTAGCCTGTTTTTGTAAATTCTCCGGAGTAAGCGTACTTCACTTCTTCAATCGATACGTCAAAGCTGCCAGCAGGAATTTCAATGGTTTGTACCTCGCCAGACGCAGCTAAGAGGAGTTGGCGCCCCATAGGGGACAAGAAAGAAACATAATTTTTCTCAGGCGCGGTCAAGGTTGGGAATACAATCGTAAACGCTTCTTCCGAGCCGTCATCCTTATACTTCACTTTGACACTGCTTCCGATCAGCACTTTGGAATATAAGGAATGCATGAACTGCACTTCATCTTGCGCCAATATACGTTCCAACACTGCCGTATATTGTTCGATGAACTTTTCGAGACTCGCTCGTTCCTTTCCTTGCTGCGGGCAAAAGTCGTCAAGAAACGCACTGCTCTGCTCGTCAAAATAGAGCAATTGATTAATTAACTGGGTACGGGCGCCACGTCCGAAACTAGGGTTCATAGTAGATATCCCCCCCTATATACGTTCTTATCCTTCGTGAGCTCAGCCTTTGCACTGCCATAGGACTCATATGCATGCCTCCTTAATAAAATAAGCCCCTCGAAAGGAGCTTTAATCCATTGTATCAGAAGTCTTCCATAATTGCCACGATATTAACACGCTGCAAAAGGGCAGGCCAACGTCTATAGCGCAAATCCCAGCAAGAATACATAAGAAAAAAGGCCTGTTTCCAGACCTTGTTCGTTTCAAATATGACGTCCCAGGAGGGATTCGAACCCCCGACCGACGGCTTAGAAGTTTGCGGCAGTATCCGTAATTGCCCGTAACCCTTGCGTATCCTGATACGGTCATTCAGACGGCGACCAACGTTCTCATGTACTCTTGCGGTTACTATTATATTAGCGCATATTTTAATAGGAAGCAACCCTCAAGAATAAAACTGACTTGCGAACTATATGGTGGCTTGTTGAAGGGTATTTAGAGGGGGCCTTGGGGGGATCATTCTTCATGAATAAATATTCAAAAGCATCCTGCAACGGCCTATTAGAACGTGTGTCATGCTATACTTCGCCAACCCGCGTCGTTACGCCATTCCCTGCGCTCGGCCGATTTCGATCGTTTATTCATTCGTATACAGACGCCGGGAACCCGCGTCGTTACGCCATTTCGTCTTAATCGTAACTCGTACGTTATGCAGCGAATATACGCGCAGCCGGCCGCCAACCCCGAGAATTTAGCGTGCCCTTCCGCCCGGAGCCGCCAGCCCGTAAATGAGCGTTATTCACAACGCCACACAGCGGTACATAGCGTTCTTTCCGTCCGGATATGTCCACGTAGGGAAGACGTTTATTCACGGAATAAAGCCGCGCCCTGCCTACCGTTTGCCGCCGACGGCAATTCCGTTCGCATTTCGGACAAAAAAGGGACGCCCGCAAAACGAGCGCCCACGAATTCACTATCGCTAACCTGCTTCGTTACCGTTAATCATCGCGTCAAGCTCCGCGATATCCTTACGTACCTCCTCATCTGTTTTCCGGCGGCTTTCGATACGTTCGCGGCGGTCGTCGATTACCTCTACGTTCGTTAAAAGGCCCCAACGCCGCATATAGAGGTCCAGCGCCTTAACCGACGGCAGCCCGTTATTGCCGCCGCGGATCGCTTTCATGATAGCGACGTTAACCTCCGACCGCATCGACTCTAATTGTTTATCGGTCAAATAGTTCACGTATTCAATAAACTGCTCTTGCGCTTTCCATTCATATAGCGTCGAGCGAGCTATGCCGACTTCCTCCGCGATTTCCTGCATCGTTTTCTTGCGGCCGTCCTCGCTAAGCAATTCCGCCCAATCGTTTTGGACGATAAGCTGCGCGGCTCTCCGTTGTTGTGGCGTTAGTTGCTCCTCTAGCGTTCTCCTTCGTACTGTCGCCATTCGTTATACCTCCTGTTTGATCGCTTCATAGTGCGCTAAGGCCTCGTCGTATGCCGCTTGGAACGCAGCCGGGTCGTTTTTCAACCGCTCAACCTCTGCGCGTGTAAGTGACGCCTCGCTCTCGTAGCCATCCCACATGTCGTGCTGAACGTCATGCCGCGCCAACTCAAGCGCAAAATGGAATCGCCTCAAAAGGCCCGGAATATGTGCGTTTTCTTCCTCGCCGGCGTCAATAATGGCGTTAACGTCATCCATGACGCGAATGATCGCGTACACACCGCCGCCGACAAGGCTGCACCATAGTCCGGTCGACCTGCACAGTAACTCCGCGTCCCTCCGGTAGTGCTCAAATTTGGACGTATCGACTCGGTGTAGCGTCCCGCCCGCCAGCAGCGACGCATACTTTATTGCGATGGGAATAAAGCTCCGCACCCGCTCGGCTAATACGATCGATAGCGGGACCGGGACAAAATTCGGCGGCGCTTCCGGCGGTTTCCCTTGCTCGATGCGGAGCTCGCGTAATCTCTCCTTTAAATCTGTAATATCAGCACGTATCATCTCTAATGTATCGGCCATTTATATTCCCTCCGCTCTATAACGTAATCGCCCGGTCTAGAACGACGTATGCCTGACCGTTATTCATTGACGCCACTATGACGCGGTCTCCAACTTCAAGCGGTGACTTGACGTGCATTTCCGTCCAGACGTTGCCGCCGTCGCTTGATACCGTTACCTTACGTGTTGTCAGGTGTTCTGCCACAACGAGGTCGGACGCGTCAAGGTCAAATTTCATACCGTTTATGCGTAAGCTAAGGGCCGGAGGTGCGGCCGTTACCGTTGCGATTTCAAAACGGTCAAAATCGTTGTGGCCGAGCTGCTTAATAATCTGCGCAAGCTTCGCAGGTGGCCCTCCCTCTAGCGGTTCTTTGTTTAGCATTTAACGTAACGCCTCCAATTCCCGCACCATTAGGCGCATCATTTCCTGAACGTCAGCGGCTGCGTTACCCGTACCGTTGTAGTTGAAAGTCACGTTCACCGTATTGGGTTGGGTGGACGACCGGCCGCTGCGGTACTCGTTCGCCTCGGTCCGTGTCTGCACGCGCTCATCTTTGTGAAGGCGCGCAACGTAACCGTCGTATGGAACACGGTCGAGGCCGCCGCTATGTCCCGGCACATTCGTTAAGGCGTCCGCATCAAGGCCGCCGATCTGGACGTTACCGAACGGCTTAAACGGGTCGATACCGGCCGGTTTTTCAGCGCCGCCGCTCATTAAAGGCCCCGCGCTCTGGCCGCCTGTGACCCGGTTCATGATACTATTCGGGTCCTTAACGATCTTCTCGTAATTCTTACGCTCAACTTTAATAGACGCGCCCTGTGAAGCGATTACGCCCGCGCCGGCCCCCGCAACTACGCCGTAGATGCCGAACCGCGATCCGGCCGCCCCGCCCGCAATGGCCGCGTAAAGTGGGTGGTCTGCGAGCGCATTTTGCAAACCCTCGATAACGCCGTTCGCCAGCGCCTTACCCAACGATAGCGCGGTAGATACAAGCGGCTGACTGGCGGCTTCAACGCCGGCCGCTAACGTGCTGACTAGCGTTTCCGTCACGCTTTTTATCTGCGCGCCGCCTTCGCCTTTTAGCCATCCGCTGAAGCTCGATAGGATATCGTCAATTACGAATCTTATTTTTCCCTCGGCCGTCAGGTTTTGAAACGCCGGATTATTTATGAAACGATCTTTAACGTACTCCTTCGCTTTACTGACCATGCGTTCGACAGCAGCCGTAATCTTTGGTGTGTACTTCTCTACGAAACCTACGGCAGCAAGTGCGATTTTCTTGATAATCGGCAACACCGGCGTTAAAGCACTGATTTGCAAAGTTTCGACTGCGCCTTTAAACTGCTCGACCGCTCCGGCTGCATTATCCATTTTCTTCTTCGCAACCTCAAGTGCCGTGACTTCCGACATTTCCTTTCGGAACTTCTTCACACCGTCCGCTCCCGCTTTATAGAGGGTACTGGCCGCCTTTACGCCGTCTGTTCCGAAGATATCGAGAAACGTCGCCGTTCGCTGCTGCTCTGACATATTCTTGAAGGTTTCTTGCAACACTTCGGAGATGCCAGCCAAGTCCTTGATCTTTCCATTTTTGAAGAACTTATTCGCCTTACCTACGCCAATGCCGAGCTTATTAAATAATTCCGTTGCCTTCTCCGTCTGCGGCTGTAGGTACATTAACATCGATTTGAAACTTGTACCAGCGTCCGACCCGTTCTTCAAGCCATCATTTGACATTAGGCCAATCGCAGTGTTTACGTCACGAAACGAAAGGCCGATCATGTCCGCGACCCCACCAACAGATGCCAGCGCGAACCCTAAGCCCCGCACGTCCGTAGCAGCCGTATTCGCTGTTCCTGCGAGAATGTTCGACGCATCACTCGCAGAAAGTCCGTCCTTTTTGAACGCGTTTAACGACGTAGCCATAGTTTCCGCTGCCTCCGCGAGGTCAAGCCCGCCCGCTGTCGCCAAGTTTAACGCCGCCTCAAGTCCGCCCGCCTTAACGGTGGCCGGTTCGATGCCCGCTTTCAGCAACTCTTCGATACCCTGCGCAGCTTGAAGCGCTGAATATTTCGTCTTGGCGCCCATTTCGAGCGCGAGCGCGTTCATCAGCTTCATTTCCTCGGCCGACGCGCCGGTTAGCGCCTGGATCGACGATAACTGCGCCTCGTAATCCATCGCACGTTTGAGGCCACCGAACGCCAGCCCGCCCGCTGCTACGCCGGCCGCCGCCACACCGAGCGCGGAGAATGCAGCCGCTGTTTTGCCGATCCTGCCGACCCAAGTACCCGCGCTACTCGACATCTTGGACAGACGCTGATTGACGTCTTCCACTTGCTTTGACGATTGACCGGCTGAGCGCGCTAACTTGCCTTGACTATCGCTAAGCTTCGTTGTCGCATCCGAATACATGCGCGTGGCCCGTTCGGTGCTCTTCACCTGACGCTCAACCTTTCGCATGGGCGCGGTCAACATGTCAATGAGTGAAATCTTGGCTTTTAGTTCAAACATCAGCCGTCACCTCGGTCATGATCCGCTCCCACTCGCGGCCATTAGTAAAAAGCCGCCGGTCTACGTCTGGGTCGTCAATGCCGGGCAGGTCCGCGAGTACGGCCGACATAAGAACGGCCGCCCTCCGTAAACGTGCGTCGTCGGACGTTGCCAGTTCGGCTATGGCCGCCCGGTTGCGTTCCGTCCGACGTTTAAAGTCTTCCGGATTGTATTCGCCAGCACGGGCGGCTTCGGCCAGTTCGACGGTTAACGCCATAAAGGCGCGGGCAATACGGTCAATTCTCTGTTTGTCCATTTGCGTCCCCCTTACGAAATGAAAAAAAGAGGCCACGCGGGCCCCTTCGTCTTAAATCATTCTGCGCGGGAACCCACGGTAGGGTCCGCTCGCCTCGATCTTTATCTGCGTAAACGGAGGGACCCATTCGTCGAATATCTCTCCGGGCAGAAGTACCATGTCGTTAAAGAAGTAGTAGTCGGCCCCGCCCGGCGAGGTCCCTAACGAAAACTTCATCTCGCCGCTACCATCATTTGAAATACAAATCTGACTCCCAGGCTCTGAGAACTTTATCGTCTGGCTCCCTGTTCCACTAAAACCTCCGTAAGAGATGATATCCCTCATTGGTCTGACTCCTCTGTAATCTCCTTACCATGCTCGCAGCTTCCGCGCCAAATAGTCCCCTGCCTTACTGCTCTGTCTACTTCATTCGGGGAAATTCCGTAAATCTGCGGTCCGGACCGATCCGTAAACGAGACCTCCGCAAAGTAAGGGCTGTCGGTTTGGCTAAATAGGCTTGGGTTTGTCTGACGCACGGCCTCGTAATAATAAGCGGCCGCCTGCTTGCGGAAATGGTGATAACCGATTAGCGTTTGCAGATACGCGTACTTGGCGTCAGCGATAGCCTTCAGTTTGTCAGCGTGGTTTTCTTCGAAAAATTGGACCGCTTCTTCCCGGCCGGTAACGACCGCCTGGCGGGCGAGTTCGCTAAGTTTCGACTGGCCGAGTTCAAAAGCCCGCCTCTTACGGTGCTCGGCCCCGCTAAGCTCAAGCGTCAGTTCGGCGACTCTCTTTCGCAGGTCTGTTTCTCGTCGCGTATTGGCCGGCGTAGGATTCTCGATCGCGGCGTCAGTAGCGGCGTCCAATTCCGCTTTAGCCCGCGCAAGTTCCGTCTGGATCTCGTTCGTACGTGCTTCAACACGCTCGGCGCTCTCGGTAACGCCACTTAGCGCTTCCTTATACGCCGCAATTGCTGCGGCCACTTTTTCGGGCAAATTTGTCATAAATAGCGTAGTCTCCTATCGGATTATTTTCGTGGGATTAAGTAGGACGCCGGCCCATAAGCGTAGCCGCCCGCTAATTGACCGCGCTTGCTCTAACGCGTCAACTGCGTCATCGAGCGCAGCGATTTCGTGCGGCGTCGCATCCTCATCCCGTTTAAAGGCGGCCAACTCGCACAAGTCAAACCGCCTCATCACTCGGCGGGTCGTCTGGCACAATGACGGGTAAAGCGCGGCCGTTACGTCCAATAATTCGTAGCCGATCGCGTCCGCAACCGTTTCGTCAAGCAGGACATGCAATTGAATAACGCCCTCCTGCCGGGCCGCTTCACGTAACGCTCTCTGAAGCGCGACATGGCCGCAATAGTTACCGTCAAGGCGGCGTTCCCCGTGCGAGAGGTACACGCCGCGGGCTCTAACGGCCTCATGGTCAGCGAGAAGCCACGAAAAAGCCGCCCGCTGCTCATCCGCCGCACTTGCTACGTACAGGGAATAACGCACTTATCAAAACCTCCCCTTCATTCCCGGATTCATTCGTAGCGGCTTCCCAACACGTCACGACGACGGAAGGACGCGAGGAGCCGCGCCTTATGAACGCAATAGGCCGCCGCGTCCTCCTTTCGCTTGCTGCCGTAGGCCCGCAGGTAAAGGCGGGCCAGCGCGTCAAGGTCAACGGGTTCTTTCGCGATATCGATACGTACGGTCTGGCCGCTGCCGTCGACGTACGACCAACTCGTAACGCCTAAGTCCATGCCGGCCGCAGCCGCAACAACCGCGTCGTCCTTTTCGATAATCGTGTTACCTCTATCGTCTTGGTTCACTCTCATACGGAGGACCCCCTATTCCCGGTCAAAGGGTGACGGTGGAATGATATACGGGTTGGTTTTGCCGACCGTACGCGCCGAGCCCGGTCCGCTGGGGCTGACGTACGGACTGGCCGGACGGTCCTGCATCGTCAGTACGTACTCAACCGCGGATTCCGTTTCCGTTTTCTGACCGGGCGCGACGTTGGCCGCCTCGGGGTTCTCCTCGAAATAACGGTCCGGATCGTTAAGCAGCGCGGCCACTTTCGGGCCCATCGCTTCCTTGGCGTGCTCAACAACTATAAGGCCGCAGAGACCTTTCGATAACATTGCGTCGGCCACGCCTAATAGTCTCTGAGCTTCGCGCGCCTCCTCCGTCAATTGAGCGCTGCGTACCGTATCAAATGCCCGCGTCAACTCCACGCGATATTTTCCGGCTTCCGGACCGGCCGACGAGAGGATCGGCGCGACGAGTTCCGAAAACTCCGACCGTACACGCTCCGCAAAAGCTGGCTCGTCGATCTCCGTAATAAATTGGCGGAGTGCGTCCGCGCCTTTCTTCGCCTCCGAAAGCAGAATCTCGGTTTTCAGGTCCGCTAATCTGCGCTCGAACCGCTCAGCCTTAACGGGGTCAGCGGCCGGGACCGCGCCGTGGACGATGTCCTCCGCGAGCTTCTTCGCCTTGGCGGCGTTGTCGCGATACTGGCGGGTTTCGTTACGCATCATGTGCATTAATTCGCGCGTTTGGCGTTCTTCGAGTAGTTTTCGCATGGTTTCGTAGGCGTCGCCTCTGAAGGCGCGTTCGATTCGCGCTCTTTCGTCCTTAAACGGCTCGTGAAAAACGCGGTACTTGTATGTGATTCCGGATTCAACCTCGCGGGCTGCTTCGATGTGCTTTTTTAAGTCCGCTAGTTTACTCATTTAGATATCCCCTTTTTGGATTAATTTTGTAGTTCTTCGATATTCACAGCGGCCGGCTTGCCGTTCTTGCCGTTAATGATTTCGTACGATACGCGCTCGCCCCAGGTTAACCGGTCGATGCCGGACCGTCGCAGCTCGGAAATGTGAACGAAGATATCGGCCCCGCCGCTGTCTGGTTGAATGAAACCGAAGCCGCGCTCGCTATACCACCGCATGACCGTGCCGTACTTCCTTCCCGCGCTTCCCACGCTCGGCGCTTTCGGCTTTTTCCGTTCCGTACGTTCCATGCGCGGTGATACTCCAAGCGACGGCCCCAGCCATTCGATATCTTGGCCCGTTCCAGGCCCGCCTTCCCATGTCTTCGACTCCACAAATTCGTTCATTCCGTACCCCTCCGTTTTGGTTTCATCTCTTTTTTCGCAAGCATCGGCGCAATAAACCGAATCCGTGCGTCCGATACGTCACCGCCGAATGTGATAATAAACTCCTTGCCGATATTGGTATCAAGCATGTGCGCGAGCTTCTTATGGCCGTGGTCGATCGTTTCAATCCGGTTCACTTTGTACATAATCGCCTCCAAATTGAACAGCCGTCTTATCCGTTATCACATACGCGGTCGGCCACCTGCCCGCCTTAATCGCGTTATCCAACACGAAATAGACAACGCTGCGAATCTTTGCTTTTGTGACCCCGTGATTTTTCGTAGGAGAGTAGGCCCTACAAAACATAGTCCCAAGCCGCTCAATCAACGCCCAATATTTCGCCGGCTCCATTTTCGCGATATGCTCGGGCTTATTGGCGGTCGCGATGACAAAGTCGATTATCGTATCGAGGTACGCGTCGCTTTCTGGACTATCGATCAAATAAACATCGAACTTCAGCGGCCGCTTGCCTTCCGCATACTGGACGAAGGTAGAGCCGTCTTCGTAGTAAACCGTAACCATTCCGTATCGTTCCTTACGTTGGCCTAGCAGTCTTGCCGTGGATTTTTCCTGCGTGTTGCCCAGGGATTAACGGCCCCCGTCGCCGTTATCGTTTTTGTTTCGCGACCACGAGTCGCAGATACCGACAATCGTCTGGCGGATCGCGCCATAGCTTACAATGCGGGTCCGACTCGGTTACCAACGCCTCCATAAGCGCACACGTGGCGTCCGGCCGGAAAAATTCGCAATATGTCTTAGCTCGTTCTTTCAAGATGTCCCGCCGCCCCTTCCGCCTACCGAAAATTCGTCATAAAGCCGAAGGATTTCCGCTAATTTGACGGGCGTTAAATGAAGTTCCGAAACAAGGTGTCCGCGGATCGTCGGCGTCAAAGCCCGCTCGTTCTTCTCAATCCGGCAAAGGTGAGACTTGGAAACATGGAGCAAGGCCGCCATCTCCTCGAGCGTCAAACGGTAAACCTTTCGAATCTTGCGCAGCACGTCGCTGTCGATCATCATGTCAGAGCCCCCTTTCAAGCAACATTTGTTGCTGAATCCCTAAATAAAACAAAAAATCCGGCCAAACCCTGACCGGGCTGCCGAATCTTCTTCTAACTACAATATAAAATTATTCCACGAACTGACGACGCTTTTGTCCACTCCGTTCCAGTGCGGAGCCGCCCCTGCTCGTCGAAGATATGCGCAACGTCCGTTAAATTATACCGGACCACTTTTCCCGGCTTCTCTCGTTCCCTCTGTACGCTAAGACGATCGAAATACGCCACTTCCCGACTTGTCCGGCCGCGCCGCGTTCTCTTCCGGTAGTCCCTTCCGTCGGTCGCGACCCCATGAGCAGCCCCAAGCGGAGCCTCCCACGCTGTACTCCGGACTGCGGCGTATGTCTGCCGATAGTGATCGTACTCCTTAACGGGCAGATACGTTCCGTTTGCCTTCAGCCGCGCAGCCGCCGACTTCTGATTATGCCGGCATTTTTCGCTGCAAAACTTGGACGGGCGCTTTGATCTCGGTAGGTAGACGGTATGGCAGCCCCACGCGGAGCATACCCGGCGTTTATCGCCCGCCGGCAGAACAGGCCGTTTGCCGACCGTCTCTTCGAGGTACACCCGTTCCAGCGCTTCCCACTCGCGGCGGGTTCTCGCGGCAATCGCCTCCCGGTTACTGGCGCGCTCTATATTCTCACGGACGTAATCGATCCGGTCGGCCATCGTTTCGACCGCCTTCCAAAAACGGCTAAGTTCGACGCGCTTCGCCTTACCTTCGGGACAGTCGCGACGGTCGGCGGTAACAAGATCGCGGCGGCCAATCTGCGCCATATGCGACTCGATCGCGGCAGCGTATTCGTCCATAAGCTCGTGGATACTGTAGAAATCGGCTTTAACCGTCCTATTTGCGAGGGATTCGAGAGCCGCAAGCGTCACCAGGCACGCACCTCCTCCGTTATATTTCATAATTGGCCCATGCGCGAAGTAGCGAGCGCATCCGGCTCGACGGCAGATACAGTTTTATTGGCTGCCCGTTTCGGATACGTGACCGCCAAATCCACTGCAATAGATCGGAGACAGCCAGCGCTTCCTCGTCGACTTGAATACCGTTTTCTTGGAAGAACGTCTTCTCCTGCGGATTCATGTACCGATTGTAAATGTAAGCGAGAGCCCACCTGTCTGCATATTCGTTTGTAGCCCGTGCATTTACCGCAAGAAAACTATCTGCAAATCCTTTCCCCTTAAGTTGGTGGCGATAGTCCTTCAACGTTGTCCAAATAATTTCCCCCGCCGAAGCTTCACAATGGCTTCGTAAGTATGTATAAAGGTTGCGCTTAAGTTCGCCTATGACATCGCCGTTCGCCCGGTCAAGCCAACCCGAGCTTAGCACATTCTTACGGCGCCCAATGTCGTTGAGCTTTCCGTCATATACTTCGATAAGTGCGTACAATTCCTCTCGGTTTTCGGCACGAACATCATAATCGCACAACTCGTAATAGTCCCTCGTCTTTCGCACCGATCGATACTCGTACGCAATGCCGTGAAGATCGAAGTAGTATCGTTGAAGTTGTCCGTTAAATAGATACGTCATTGAATAGACCTCTTCAAACACCGCGAAAACTCTCGGCGGAAAAGTCCATACTAGAAAGTTATCACGGTAAATGAACAGGTTGCCCGCCTTCGCTAGTCGCTTGATATCAGAGAATCGCGCGTCATTGTATTCGTCAAATAACCATATAACGCGGTTTTCCTCGATTTTGATATACTGCGACATCAAGAGCGATCGAATATCTTGCGGCCCGATATTAACGCGCTCCACGACGTCCATTGCCTCGTCCAGAATCAACGTATACCCCGCGTCGGTAAGCAGTTCGACCAACTCGTCGTCAGCATCGCGAAACAGGCTATGAGTCGCACAAATATCCGCGCCCTGAACGATTAACTGTTTGAGATCGTACATTTTCCGCCCCTTTACATTATCGTTGTCAGGTGAAATAAATTGCCGTTTCATTACGGCGGACCTTACGCGTTCAATTTCGTCGAGAAACGGAGTAATGAAGATGAATTTTCGGTCAGTTGGCGCTTCATTCATGTGCGCGATTGCCCACGACGTTTTACCACTACCCATCACAGAGTCTATCACCGTCACCTTAACCATTATCCGGTCCCCTCCCGTTTTCGTTCGCTACGACAACGCCACTCCGTTAAAAACGTATACTTTCGCTTTAAGGAAAAACGCCGGAAAGCCGCGCCACTACTGGGTATTTTTTCGATTTCTGCACGCTTGGGGTGCAAAAATTCGTTTCGACGCGATTGCTCTTTATCGCGGTGACTGCAAGCGAAGCGCAGCAGATACTACGTTTGTTCCCGTTGAGTGTTAACACTCTGCGCGAACCTATAAGAGCCTGCCGCGTCACTTCGTTCCTTGCCCCACCCGTCCTAAAACCGCGGACGGATGGAATGACTATTACTTTGACGCCAAGCTCTTACTGTTTAAGACCGGCGTTAAATGTATAGTTGTTCTAGGACGGCCGCGGTTTTGGGCCGGACTAGGGCGGGAAGGGACCCGCCATAATCCAGTATGTTCGCGCGGATGTGGACATCCAACGGGAACAAGCGTTAGTACCATTCCTACGGGCCTGTTCCGCCTGCCTGGTTTAGCCTCACGCCCACGTTCGAGCGCGACAGCCGGACGATCGCCGCCGCGGTTAAAACGCCGGGCCCGTACATTGACGCCATCCAACGCTCGATGGACGCGCTGGCTGCGGACCTGGGCGCGATCCGCCGTAAATTCCGGAAGACGAACGTACGCGGCCTTTTTCGTCGAGCCATCCGTTAAACATGCGTTGGAATAGGTCGGGCCGGCGTCGCCATATCGTTATCGCTTTTTGGGCGGTATCGTGTGACGTACGTGAGCGAGTGGCGACTATATTGCGCGGCCTTAACCCTTCGGCAGATTTCTGCCTAGGGGTTTTCCTTCGCTTGCCTCGACCTCCTTCGGCTCCCCTTATGCCTGCCTCGCGCACTTTCCGCTCAGCCTCCGCAAATATCCCTTCGCCATCGGCCCGTAGTATTTCCGCAGCTACACGCTGGCCGACCGTCAGGTTATCACCCTCCGTTTTGTCCGTAAAAATTCGGGCGATAATGTCGGCTTCCGTAAGGCCTTCGTGGTAGTTGACGTTCCCGGACTAAGGCGGGAAGGACCCGCCACAATCCGGCACGACGCCGTTACAGGATCGCCAGCGTAACCAGTGCTTACGGATTAGCAATGGTTAAAATAATAGTAACCTTCGCCTAAGTCGTACATATCCGAGGCATTCCCCGTAATAGTTAAGAAGAATGAAATCCCGTAGTAATCTAGTGCCCGCCTCGAAAATTCGAATTCCCCGACCGTGGCGGAAATGATAGACCGAATTGACTCGTCGTCCTCCTTTTCGATTAGGTCCGCAAAAAGTCGCTCACTTACGCCTGTAGCAAGAGACAGAAAGCGTTGGTCCAGGGAACAGCCAAACTTCCCCGTCAACTTGTGCTCCGTAACAATTTTTACCACATTACGAAGGAATTCCGATTCGTGCAAAATGCTGAACTCCGTCCTGCTGTCTTCGAAATCTTCCTCTGTAACTTCCCCGCCGTCCGCCGCCACCCATTTGCGGTACTGTTCGAACTTTCTGCGGTCAAGTTCCGCCTCCCACATTTGTTCCTTCAATTGCTTACCGTCAACTTTGTTCATTTTTATCGCTCCTTTGGTTTGGGTTTTTGATCTATGTAAAGCGGACGAATCCGCGACCGTGTTTTCATAATAACGTGTATCCGTAATTTCGTCAACCCTTATTTGCGTAAATTCGCTAATTGTGTATAATGAGGTTAATAAAACCTTCATGGAGGCTGACCTAATGAAATCACAGTACTTCACAAAAATTGGCGAGGAAGCAGTCAAGAGCAAATGGACGGCCGAGGACGAAGAAGAATATCAGAATGAGCCGCTTGTCGTTGAGCTTTACATCAACCAAGCCCTAAAGAGACGTGGACTAAACCAAAAACAACTTGCAGAGATGACCGGCATCCGCCCAGCCGCAATCAGTCAACTATGCCGGGGTTTTGTCGATCGCCTTAACCTCGATCACATTGGCCGGATAGGTACCGCGCTGAGAGTCGAAAGTATCGAAGAGATTGTAAGGCTCGTAAAAGTAAGTGAAGCCGACGCTACAACGATGAAGCCGAGAGGGCACCGTGACGAAGATTAAGTCGCGGTATTTTTTTGAAATTCACGAAACCACAAACGTATGTTCCCGTATTACTGAACATAAAGACGGACACGGTGCCTAAAACGCGGAGTCCATCCCGCCCGTATCCGTCGGACTTGTATCGAATAACGCGGCCGTTAACGTTGGCGCCGGGACATTGCGGCTGCAACCGCGAATATCCTTTCATTATGGCCGCAGATGTAAGCGTAGGAATGAGCGCCCGAGCCCGCCAAAGCCCGGACGCCTAAAGCCACCGGTGATCGCCAAATCAGCCGGCGTTGTGACGAACGTGCCAGCGTCCGCCGCTTCCCGCCTATATCGCCAAATATCTGCGGAACAAAAATGCCATACTACGCGGTAAGTCGCCAACCTTCCGCGGGCCCGACGTTGCCAGCCGCCGGGCGAACCGTCGCTAACCGGTCCCGTCTCCTCCATAACGGAATCATCGACGTATATGGGTGTTCATACAGCGAGCGCCGCGACCAACGCTTCGAGTTCGGTTTCGGCCGCTTGCAACCGGGCATAATCGCGAAGCTTGATCGGAATCTCGAAATGGCCGCGCTTGGGATCGTATTCTAATTCGCCCTTCGCGTCTCTAGTGAACCGAGTGACGATTACACATTCTTCTTCCACGTCGACGATTAAGGCCAGGTCATCGAGGAGTAAGATCGCATCCATACCGTCAACTTTAATTTTGCGCATACTGGTTAACACCTCCCTTCAGTCGTTGTTGCTAAAATGGGTAGGCTTGTCAGTTTTTGCACCAAAAACCGAACGTGTGTTCGTATTCTGTTCCTATTGTAACCCGGACTGTTTCCGAAAGCAACCAAATTTTGAAAGGATTATGTAAGGGGGAGCTTGCGCTTTTTCCCTCGTAGCGGAGACCCGCGACAAAGGCGCTCGTCGGCGCCGTTGTTTCGTCCGCTTCCGCTGCGGACTCGTCAGGCGGAGGATTATCGCAAATTGCGACCGAACTCGTCATACGGCGGGTCAGCCGGGGCGTCGTCGTCCTCTTCGTTCAAAAGGAGATACGCGTCGGCATCCTCGTCGAAGTACTCCGTAAGCAGTTCGAAGGCCGACATTCGGCTCAGTCGTTCATAGAGTTCGGTAATAAGTGTCTCGGCCGACGCTTCTCGGTTCGTTCGGACATGAGCGATAACCGTAGCCTGGCCGTCCTGAGCGTGCAGGCCGTTTGTGAACGGTACGACCGGTACAATCATCGCAATGCCGCCGTGTTCAAACGCAGCGTTCCGGCCATCCGGTAAGAGAAAGCCGGCGTAAAACGGCTCCTGCGAACGCATGTGGTTCATGCGAATAGTTATCGGCGTTAACATAATAAGCCGCCCTCCTTCGTGGCTTGAATTCGCCGGTACATTGCGTCGCGATATTGGTACAGCCGCGTCAAACGGGTAGCTGGCGGTTGCCGATCCGTACGACCACGTATGTAATCGAAGCGGCGCGCGCCGTGCTCGTTCGACTTTCGCGTGTAATAGCTGATGCGGGTTATTAACGGTTTCATGACGGCCCCTCCCCTACCCGATAAGTTGGCGGACCGTCTCCGCGATCAATAGGCCGAGTAGCTTCGCGATCGTCCGAGCGGATACCCGGCGGCGGCGCGGCTCAGGAGCGTAAAAACGAGCTCCGTACGTCATATGGCGACAGCTCCTTCCGTTAGAACGAAGCCGAACGCGTCAGCAGCAGCCCGGTCGATTTGGGCGGCGCCGAGGACAGCGCGCGGGTGAACGCCAGTAGCGCGGATAAAGGCGGCCGGTTGGATTACCGCGTTTTGGCGTGAATGGCCGACGAGGGTAACGAGGAAATTTTGCGTGAACGGGTGGCGAACATAGCGGATTTGGTACGATTGTAAGTGCGTATCCATGAATGAAGCCTCCTTAAATCATTTTCTAGTATTCGGTTATAACGATATTACGTTATTTATATTCATAACTATATAACGATATTTAGGTATTGTCAATTCCTATTTTGCGTTATTTCCGAATTTATTTTAAAATAGTATTAACAGTTTCGTAGAGGCGGGGTATTGGTATGAGAAGCCGAGTACATATCGTGACAAAAATTGATAAGATACTCGAACAACGTGGAATGACGCAAGGAAAGCTTGCGGAACTAACAAAATTACGCCCGAGTACGATTAGTGAAATAATTCGCGGCACCAGAAGTGTAATTAATAAGGAGCATCTAGCGAAAATTGCGGAAGTACTCGATATAACCGAGATTAATGAACTCATCGAAATTCAATACGAAACAAAAAAAGACGGCGGCCGATCGGAATAAGGGAATGTATCCCTTAGCCGAAAAGCTACCGTCTTTTTAATCATCAGATTTCAAAGCCTATTTGTCTTTGGTAAATATTTGTGGATATACAACAGTATGAGCGTACATCTCTTTAATTTCCTCAAATGTCTGCTCTTTGGTTCTTCCACCGTAACCTATATTTGCTATACTAACAAATATTTTAGCCAGTGTTTTTCGCACTTCATTTTCCGGCATTTCTTTAATGATCTTAACTATTTCATCCGTGCTTCTTGACAAAACCCACACACCCCCTCAAACTAGAAATATTCGCCATTTAGGGAGGAATTTCCTGCTTTTATGTCGAAATATTAACAAGAAGTGATTCGAATGAACTATGGATTGATGCACTTTGCAAAGGAAGGACTCGGGGTTATCTCCTTCTATTTAATTGAATATTTTTGCCGACTAAATGAGAGGTACGAACTTTCCCGTTCGTAGTTTGGAGGAGAAAAGATGGATAGGGGCTATTGGGATAATTATTGGCTTGGAAGTGGACATTTAACTCCATCAAACGAGTATGACATTGCTGAAATTTGTTTAAATGGACATGTTTCAAATGATTCAACTAAGGTCAATCCGTCTGAGTGCAAACCTTTTTGTGATGAATGCGGAGAAAAAACAATCACAAAATGCCAGAACTGCAGTAACGATATTAGAGGATACAAAATAAACACTAATTATAACTATAGCTATAAAGCGCCTGCATATTGTATTAATTGTGGTCTTCCTTTTCCTTGGATTGCGAAAAAATTAGAAGCCGCGCTTGAACTAGCTGACTTAACAGACGATTTTGACGATAAAGACAAAGAAATACTCTCAAAAAATTTAAATGACTTAGTACGGGATACGCCTAGAACTCAAGTTGCGGCAATACAATTTAAAAAATTAGTTTATAGGTTAGAACCTCACTTTATCGAGGGATTTAAAAGTATTCTGTATAATGTTTTAAGTGATCCGGTTAACAAAATGATTTGGTAAGCTAATTTAGAGGAGGGGCTATACTTTGAGGAGGAACGCCAGTGGACGAAATTAAAGAAATGCTCCAAGCGATAATACAACGCCAGGACGCCATTCACGATAAACTTGACGCTCTTAGCGCGCGACTAGAAAAATGCAATGCGACGTTTACTGAGTCGTTTAAACAAGCGATCGATACCACGACTGAAATTTCGCGGAAAATTAGCGTGTAATCAGCGCCTTTTGATACCGTGTAATAGGGACGGTCGTCCGCGCGGCCAGAACGCCTAAAAGCACGTGAAAATGACGGTAAAAACAACAACGCCACCCGAACGGTTAATTCCGCTTGAGTGGCGTTTTCGTATGGTGGCGTTATCGCCGTTTTATGATTTTGCTCATCCCCAGGCGTGATAACGGCGTATATTGTGCATGCTGAATGCGCACACTTTCATCATCCATCTGAATGTATTTCCGCGTTGTCGCGATATCTGCATGACCAACGATTCGTTGTAGCGTGAATATGTCTCCGCCGTTCAAAAGGTACATCTTACAAAAATAGTGCCTAAAAGTGTGTGGACTTACACGTACTTGATCCTCAATGCCAGCTTTCGCACCATACTGTTGCAGACGTTTCCGGAAATGATCGGCTTTTAGCGGTTCTCCATAATTGCTGACAAATATATGGTGTGTATCAAAATATGCTTTGTTTTCATTCACAAGGTCAAAAACGTGACGCATTACTTCAGAAGATATCGGTACAATACGCGGCTTCCGATTCTTATTCATAGCAGCCGGCAGGTGGACGCAGCGGCCCTTGACATCAATATGTTCGGTCGTCAGACGTAGTGCTTCGTTAATTCGAAGTCCTGTATCCGCCAGTAACATCATTAGAACTTTGTCGCGGTAACCAGCGTAAGAACGGGTGTCAGGCATGGAAAGAAGCAGGCGCAGTTGTTCGTCTGTAAACGCGCCTATCTCATCATCATCTTTTTTGGGCGGTTTTAGATTCAGAATCGGATTTATATCGATCATTTGCTCCTTAGCCCAAAAATTAAACATTGTCTTCAATGTCCTTAAACGGATCGCTACCGTCGTAGGCGATAATGTTTCGCCCTCTAGTCTTCTATTGTCCACCCCGTCATACTTTGTCCGACCGTTGGACATATAAATTAGATACTCGCGCAATACCGTCTGGGTTATTTCTCCCAAAGTGATGTTATCGTATGATTCCGATAGCCAATCACGGAAGTAACGCCAATGCGACTGGTAATCCGCTAATGTTCTTTCCCGCATCCCCTCCGCTTTCTTAACGCTGAAAAACAATTCAAACGCTGTATCGAGCGGATAATGAGACTTTGACTTCATAGGCGCCCGGTTATTTCCACGTATGACCGGTTTACCCGCGCGCGGATCATGTGCTCCCATACGAAAAAACCTCCTGCGATTTAATCCGCAAGAGGTTTCATTTTACGTCAACGGCGTCCGGTCGACTGGGTTCGACGTTCTCCTGACGCAAAGTAAAGAGACCGTTGCCCTAT
This sequence comes from Paenibacillus ehimensis NBRC 15659, assembly GCF_004000785.1. GTDB lineage: Bacteria > Bacillota > Bacilli > Paenibacillales > NBRC-103111 > Paenibacillus_G > Paenibacillus_G ehimensis. The sequence continues at coordinate 40,181 of NZ_BILX01000061.1, forward strand.
CGTAATCCTGACCGTTCATTCAACGCCCGACATACGGGCAATTACGTGCTATGACGTCCCAGGAGGGATTCGAACCCCCGACCGACGGCTTAGAAGGCCGTTGCTCTATCCAGCTGAGCTACTGGAACTTACACATGGAGCGGGTGATGGGAATCGAACCCACGCTACCAGCTTGGAAGGCTGGAGTTCTACCATTGAACTACACCCGCACTAAAACGTTATATGGTCGGGACGACACGATTTGAACATGCGACCCCCTGGTCCCAAACCAGGTGCTCTACCAAGCTGAGCTACGTCCCGATGTAAATGCCGGTAGAGGGACTCGAACCCCCACGGTTTCCCTCACGATTTTGAGTCGCGCGCGTCTGCCAATTCCGCCATACCGGCTTATCATAAATGGAGCGGAAGACGGGATTCGAACCCGCGACCCTCGCCTTGGCAAGGCGATGCTCTACCCCTGAGCCACTTCCGCAAGCTATTTCTAGATTAAAACGAAAAAGAACAATTGTCAATCCGCATAAGCAAAAGTTGCGATGGAGCGGAAGACGGGATTCGAACCCGCGACCCTCGCCTTGGCAAGGCGATGCTCTACCCCTGAGCCACTTCCGCTCAATTTATTTTGTAAGAAGA
>NZ_BILX01000062.1 GCF_004000785.1 Paenibacillus ehimensis NBRC 15659
TGCCTGCGCCGCCCGGGACGGCGGAGCCGATCGCCCCGTCGGGGGCGTTCGCCTCCGTCTTCGGCGGCGTCACCGTCGCCCCGTCCTCCGCCGGGGCGGGGGCCACATTGACCGGCGGCGTCGGCGTCGCCGGATCGTCCGTGCAGCCGGCCGCGAGACAAGCCGCGGCCCCGAGCATGATGCAAACGACTCTCCGTTTGCCGTTCATCGTAACTCACTCCTCCCGCGGGCCGCCGGGTGCCGGGCCAATTTGCCGGTCCCCGAGCCTGACGCCTTCCAGGTTCAGGCGAAACCCGAGCCTGGGCTTTGTGCGCCGTGCGGCCACTTTTTTCCTTGCCACGTATCGCGTCTGCGCAGCTCTTCGTCGAAGGCGTTGAGCACCTCCCACTTTTTCAAGCTCCACATCGGTCCGATCAACAAATCCCGGGGCGCGTCCCCGGTCAGCCGGTGAACAATCATTTCCGGCGGAAGAAATTCCAGCGTATCGACAACGAGCGACACGTACTCGTCCTTTTCCAGAAAACGGAGCAGGCCGGCCTCATACTGCTTCACCATCGGCGTTTTGCGCATCAAGTGGAGCAGATGGATCTTGATCCCCTGCACGTCCATTCGTGCCACGGCACGGCCGGTTTCCAGCATCATTTCGTGTGTCTCCTGGGGCAGGCCGTAAATGATATGCGCGCAGACCCGGATGCCTCTGGCCCGAAGCTTCGCGACCGCATCCAAATAGCACTGCGTATCGTGGGCCCGGTTGATCAGCTCCGAGGTCCGCTCGTGGATCGTCTGCAGACCCATTTCGATCCACAAGTACGTGCGTTCGTTCAGCTCGGCCAAATAATCGACCACATCGTCCGGCAAGCAATCCGGCCTTGTGGCGATCGACAAGCCGACCACCCCGGGCTGCTCCAGAATCGCTTCATAATATTCCCGCAGCTCCTCCACCGGGGCGTACGTATTGGTATAGGCTTGGAAATAGCCGATGTACTGCGCTTCCGGCCATTTTTGATGCTGCAAATCGCGGATTTTGTTGAACTGCGTCACCAAATCGTCCCGGCGGCTTCCGGCAAAATCGCCGGAGCCCCGCGCACTGCAAAATGTGCAGCCTCCGGCGGCTATCGTCCCGTCGCGGTTCGGACAAGTAAATCCGGCATCGAGCATGACCTTGAATACCTTGCCTCCGAACTGCTGCCGCATTTCGTAGTTCCATGTATGAAAACGTTTATCGCCCCATAATGGCGGTCGAATGATTTCAGCTTGCTTCATAAGGGGAAACTCCTTTTGTTATTCAATCGATGATGGTACGAATACATTCGAATCGGCTCTTTCGCAGAGCATTACATCTATATTGTACCGAAAACCGGCCTCAAAAGCGAACTTCCTCCTTGACAAAACCATCCTGCCGGGGAACGGGATAAGAAAACACCGCTTGGCCTATGCTAAGGTTGCAAGGCGTTAAAAACCAATCCAGCTTGAGAAGGGAGAATTTTTCATACCATGAACAAGTTCGGGAAAACGGTGCTTGCGCTCGCTCTAACGGCTGCCATTGGTACGGGGGGGCAAGCCTTTGCGGAAACGACGGCTACGGGAACCGGGGCTTCGTCTACGTATGGGACCACGGCGACCGGCACGACGACGACAGGTACCGGGACAACAACAGGCACAACGACTGGGGTAACAGGTACAACAGGCACGACGACTGGAGTAACAGGTACGACAGGTACGGCTACTGGCACGACTACAGGCACGACAGGGACTAATGGCTATAACTACAACATGCTGGACCGCATGAATACGTACACCGGTGCGAACGACCGTACGGGTTACGGATACGGCGGCAACTATAACACCAATACGTATCGTACGAATGCCGCCGCCAACAACAATGGCGCGAACTGGGGCTGGCTTGGCCTGCTAGGTTTGCTGGGGTTGGCCGGTCTGCGCAACCGGAACCGCGACGAGGGCGAATTCCGCAAATAAACGGCTTCTTCCCGGTCCGGAGCTTCATAACCGGCTTCGCAAGGCTTAACCAGCATGCTTGACCGGTCCGTCAGCCCTTACGGCACGGGCCGGTCTTTTCATTCCCGGTCTTCTGGAGTATAATCGATCAAGACGAAAACGCGCGGAACGATGCGCAAGCAGTTGGAGGAAGGTTGATCTATGCGGTTAAGAGGACGTAAAGGAATCAGAGAAGCGCTGGAGGCGCAGCCGGAGCTGGTCGTGCTGGAGCCGGAGCCGTACAAGGGCCGGTGGGCCGAGCTGTTCGGCAACGACCGTCCCATCCATGTGGAGCTCGGGATGGGCAAGGGGCGGTTTATTAGCGAGCTGAGCGCCCTCAATCCGCACATCAATTACATAGGCGTCGACATGTACGACGAGCTTGTCCGCCGGGCCGGCGAGAAGGCGCATGCTTCCCGCGAGGAGCATGGCGGCGACTTGTCCAATTTGCGGCTTGCGCGTTTTAACATCGAGCTGATCGAAAATATTTTCGCCGCCGGCGAGCTGGAGCGCATTTATCTTAATTTCAGCGATCCTTGGCCGAAAAAAAGACATGCGCGCCGCAGGCTGACCCATGCGAACTTTGTTCATAAATATCAGTCGATCTTGAACGAGCGGGGAGAAATTCATTTCAAAACGGATTCCCGTTCGCTGTTTGAGTTTTCGCTTAATTCGTTTGCCGATTTGGGTCTTCGCATGCGCAATATTTCGCTTGATCTTCATGCGGAAGAACCGCGGACCGATTTGATCATGACGGAATACGAAACGAAGTTCTACAAGCAGGGAATGCCGATTTACCGGTTGGAGGCCGTGATCGGGAAAGAAGCGCTGGCCGCGCATCAGAAGCAGCTGTCCGAACGGCAGGAGCCGGGAGCGGACGCGGAGGCCTCGTCGGAGCAATAACACCATGAAAAAAAGCCTTGTGCGCTCAATTTCGAGCCACAAGGCTTTTGCCTTTGTTAGCGGGCCAGTACTTCCATAATCGCTTGGGAGCACTGGGCAGGATTGTATGCGCCCTCTTTTCGCACCAATCCGGCGCGGGCTTTGCGCATCTCGTGCACCTTGTCGGTCAGAAGCCGGAACCAATGATCTATCGTCTCCGCCGATTTAATCGGCTCTCCTAAGCCGTGCTGCGTGAAGTACTGCAGATTTTCCTCTTCCTGCCCCGGGATCGGCTTGTAGAACAGCATTGGAATCCCTTTGGCGAGCCCCTCCGTACAGGTCATGCCTCCCGGTTTCGTGATGAGCAGGTCGGAGACGTCCATCCATTTGTCGATTTCTTTGGTGAACCCGAGCAGACGGATGTTCGGATGACGGAAACGCTCATCTTCGGCCAGCTCCGCCAGCGCTTTCTCGTTATTTCCGAGACAGACGACAAGCTGAATCCGGTCGCGCCAAGTGGTCAAGTGCTGCAGGAACCCTTCGTCCTTTACCAGCCCCCAGCCGCCGCCCATCACGAGCACCGTAGGCAGAGCCGACAGTCCGAAGCGGCTGCGAAGCTCTTCCCGGTTATGCTGCTCCCAGAAGTTCGGGTGGATGGGGATGCCCGTCACCTTTACCGTATCGGAAGGAATCCCGCGGCTGAGCAGCTTTTCTTTAACGTCCGGCGTCGATACCAGATAGGTGTTCACTTCGGGACTGACCCAGGTGCCGTGGGCGTCGTAATCGGTGATCACGGTGCACAGCGGCACGTTCAACCCCGAACGCTTCAAGCGGGAAATCACCGCACTCGGGAACGGATGCGTGCATACGATCGTATCCGGCCGCAGCTGATGGATGACCTCGGCAGCCTGCGCATAAAAGATACGATGAAGCGCGAGCTGGGTAAAACGGTTTAACGATTTTTTGTATTGGGAACGATACATCAGCCCGTAAAGCTTGGGTTGAGTCGACACGGTTTTGCGGTAAGCGGTAAGAATCCATGGAGCCAGCGTCGGATGCAGGAACGTGCCGAGCTCAAGTACGCGAGTCTGGACTTCGGGCGAGAGCATGCGAAGGCTGTCGGACAGAGCGTGAGCCGCTTGCGTGTGACCGGCGCCGAAGCCTTCGGATAATAACAAGACCCTCTTTTTACGCATAGGCGCTTCACCCAACCTTGTACCAAATGGAATTTACACAAAATTAACATTAAAGCTTTTAGCCCAAAATTGCAACGGCCGACAGGGCCGTTACGGTTCCGATCAGCAGCCCGGCCAAACAGTCGGACGGGTAGTGGAGTCCTAGATATATACGCGACAGACCGACGAGAGATGCAATAGGAAGCAAAATAATAGCGATCGACGAATGAACGAGCATGAGCGGCACGGTTACGGAGAATATAGCCGTCGTATGGCCGGACGGGAACGAGTGGTCCGTTAACGGTTTCTTGCATGTGTGCGCGCCTTTCAGCACGAGATAGGGCCGAAGCCGCGGATATTTCTTCTTAATGATAGCGACGGGCACGTGGCTTACCGCCAGGGCGATACAGCTCTCGATACCGGCTATTCTCCATACTCCCTCCGTAAACAGAGCGACGCAGAGCGCAATGATAATCATAGCCGTGGCGCCCCCCAAATGGGTTATCGCATTAAAAAAGTAATCCAGCGCGGAGTGCTGAATACGTTGATTCACGAAGAAAAACATCCGGTGCTCATGCTTTTGCAGCCACGAAACGACACGGCTCAAGGGAACAACGCCTCCTTGCAGTGGGATAAGCTGTCTGGCCAACTCATATATAAGTGTAGGGGGCAAATGTTATAGGAATATAAAAAGAATATAAAAGGTAAATTTAATCTTCCTTTGACGCTGCGCTAACATTGCCTCGTTACAATCACTTTGACGACGACCGGTCAGCTTCCCCTTCAACGGTGAAATAAATTTTTGAAAAATGTGCTAAATCAAAGGCTGTAGGCCATCTCTGAAAAAGCTCCGTTTTCATACATCTTAACGCTTCCGGTACCGGTTTGGTTTCAAAAAAGGCCTGTTTTGTGCGCTTGTACAGGCTGCTGTTTCAACAAAACTCAAGCTTATGCTTCCGAAGTCAGTTTTGTTTTCCATCAACTTTTTTCATAGTTGCTGTTTCAACAAAACTCTGAGGAGGTTAAATAAACATGAGAGTAGCCCTATTTACGGATACGTTCGTACCGGACGTGAACGGGGTAGCGAAAACGCTCGGGCGGTGGGTGAAGTTCCTCGAAGCGCGCGGGGTGGCTTGCAAAGTGTTTGCGCCGAACAGTCAATCGGCAGCCGAATCCGATCAGTGGGGGATAGAAAGATTTGACAGCATCCCCTTTTTATTGTATCCGGAGTGCCGAATGGCTATCCCTAATCCAGTGAACCTGGCAAAATCGCTGAAGGCGTTTGCTCCCGACCTGATTCATGTAGCCACGCCGTTTAACCTGGGATGGATCGGGCTTCAATATGCCAAGCGCCATCAGGTGCCGGCCGTCGCCTCGTACCATACCCATTTCGATCAATATCTTGCTTACTACAAGCTGCAATGGATGGAGCCGCTGCTGTGGAAATACATGCTCTGGTTTCACCAGGATTGCCGCAAAATTTATGTTCCGTCCCGCTCGACGCTCCGGCATTTGCAGGAAAAAGGGCTGAAATCGCTGGAAATTTGGTCCCGCGGCGTGGAAGTGAACCGGTTTCACCCGTTTGTCAACCGGGAAGAAGTACTGCGGACTTGCAACCTTTCTCCGTCCACATTCGTTATATTATATGTCGGGAGGTTGGCGCCGGAGAAAAGCGTCGATGTTCTTCTTCGTGCATTCGATTCGCTTCCGGGCGAGGTGCGCAGCAGGTCGCATTTGATCGTGACCGGGGACGGGCCTCTGCTGCGGCCCATGCAGGAGCTGCTTGCGGGCAGGGAAGACGTCATTTTCACGGGCTTCCGGCAAGGCAAAGAACTGAGCGACTTGTACGCCGCTGCGGACGCTTTTGTATTCCCGTCGGCGACGGAAACGTTCGGCAACGTCGTGCTCGAAGCGATGGCTTCCGGGACGCCGGTTGTCGGCGCGGATGCGGGAGGCGTCGGGGAAACGATCGTGCACGGGGAAACCGGGCTGCTCTGCAGACCGGGGAACGTGTCGGATTTTGCCGAAGCGATGCTCCAGTTGTATAAGGACCGCGCGCTGGGCGCGAAGCTCGGGCAAGCCGGCCGGGCTTACAGCTTACGGCAGTCTTGGGATGCGATTTTCAACGGGCTGTATCAAAGCTATCGCCAAGTCGTGCACGAAGCCGAGACACTGCGGGAGCAGGAGGCTGTCTTTTCCAAATGACCGCTTTTCCGTTTGTGAGTTCAGAAGGTTTTTTCCAGTTGGCGCTTATAAAAAGTTTGAAAATCGATGAAAATAAGACGTAAAAAGATGGATAGCAGAGAGTCTTGCCGGAATTCCAGCCGTTTTTCCCGGAAAAACACAGATCCGGCCGCAGGAAGCGACTTGGCGGTTTTGACAAATCGGACTAAAGAGAGGAAAATCATATTCGGCGACCCTCGTAATCTAATCCACACCATCGAAAAAATTTTTGACGGCGCTAAGAGAAACAGACATAAGGGGTATATACAAAAAAAGGGGGATGTTTCATGTTGGACAGTATTCTGTTAGGCCTCCAGATTGTTTTGGCTATGATCGGAGCCTACCAGCTGGTTCTGACGTTTTTCGGTTGGTACCGCCGCAAAAATCAAATCGAGCATGCGCCTCAAAAAACGTTTGCCGTTCTCGTAGCGGCTCACAATGAGGAGCAGGTTGTCGGGGCGCTTATCGAGAACTTGAAGAATCTGGACTATCCGAAAGAACTATATGATATATTCGTGATTTGCGATAACTGCACCGACAATACGGCTCAAATCGCCCGCGACATGGGCGTGCATGCATGCGAACGCAACAATCCGAAGCTGAGAGGCAAAGGCTACGCGATCGAATGGATGCTCAAAGAGCTGTGGAAAATGCCGCGCGAGTACGATGCCGTCGTCATGTTCGACGCCGACAACCTCGTCAGCACGGATTACCTGACGCATATGAACAACGACTTGTGCAACGGTTCCAAGGTGATTCAGGCTTATCTGGATACGAAGAATCCGCACGATTCGTGGATTACCGCCGCTTACGCGGTAACCTATTGGTACTGCAACCGTCTGTGGCAGCTGCCGCGGACCAACCTCGGTCTGGCCAACTATTTGGGCGGAACGGGGATGTGCTTCGAGTCGAACCTGCTGAAGGAAATCGGCTGGGGAGCGACAAGCCTCGTCGAGGACTTGGAATTTACGATGCGCTGCGTGATGCGCGGCGTCAACCCGACGTTCAACTATTACGCGAGAGTGTACGACGAAAAACCGCTTACGTTCAAAGCTTCGGCGCGCCAGCGGCTTCGCTGGATGCAGGGCCATTTCAACGTGGCCAGACGCTACTTCTTCCCTTTGTTCTGGAAAGGGATCAAAGAAGGCAGCTGGGCCAAGATCGATACGGCCGTTTATGCGCTCAACGTCTATAACCTGTTTATCGGATCGATCGTCACCGTAGTGCTGTGGGTCGATATGACGCTTCCGGGCGTCCCGAACTTTAGTTCCTTGTTCCAGATGGCGCCGAGCTTTTTTGCGGTATTCTCGGTGTTAACCTATGCCCAATTTGTGATCGCGCTGATTTTGGAGAAAGCGCCTTGGAAATCGTATAAATACTTGATTACGTTCCCGCTCTTCCTGTTGTCCTGGTGGCCGATCACATTCTATGCGTTCTTCACGCAAAACAACAAGCGGTGGAGCCATACCGAGCATACGCGCGTTATCCGGCTGGAGGATATGCAGAGCAAGCAGGCCAGCTAGCGAAAGCCGCGTAAAAAATCAGAATTCGCTGTTGACTATAGTCAATGGCAGTGGTATATTAGTTTAGTGCGAAAGAAGAAGCGCCCGCTTCTCACCTGCCCGACTATGGTTGGCTGGTTATGACTGAGAGTGACTTGGTTTGATTGATCCGTTCTCGAACGGACCGATCGCCATTGGACCTAAAACCAAACGTGGGCGTTTAACGCCCACGTATTTTTTTTGCAAAATCTCTTGGAGGTGGCAGGTTATCAGTACAGAGCACATGATTAACGAAGAAATTCGGGCGAGAGAAGTTCGTTTGATTGATGCGAACGGAGAACAGCTCGGCATCAAGCCGATTCGCGAAGCGCTGCAAATTGCGCACGATCAGAATCTGGATTTGGTGAACGTGGCGCCTACAGCGAAACCGCCGGTTTGCCGGATTATGGACTACGGTAAATTCCGCTACGAAACGCAGAAGAAAGAGAAAGAAGCCCGTAAGAATCAGAAGATCGTCGAGCTGAAAGAAATTCGTCTGAGCGCGACGATTGACGAGCACGATTTCCAAACGAAACTGCGCAACGTTGTGAAATTCCTGAACGATGGCGATAAAGTCAAGCTGTCCGTCCGTTTTCGCGGCCGCGAGATCGCTCATGCCGACATCGGTCAACGCGTTCTGGAGCGCATGGCAGCCGAAGTGGAAGAGCTGTGCATCGTTGAGCGCAAGCCGAAGCTGGAAGGCCGGAGCATGATCATGATCTTGGCGTCGAAGCAGCAACAGTAAAAAACCATTCTTTAAGGAGGAACACCCCATGCCAAAAATGAAAACTCACAGCAGCTTGAAAGACCGCTTCAAAATTACAGGTACCGGCAAAGTAAAACGCTACAAAGCGTATAAAAACCACCTGCTGTCCGGCAAATCCGCTCGCCAAAAACGCGTTCTGGGCACGAATCCGGTTATGCATCCGGGCGATGTAAGACGCCTGAAGCAGCAGCTCGCTAACATTAAGTAATCCCGTTCGTTTCGAATTCGCATACTTACAACATTTCTGGAGGTAGATTGTCATGGCAAGAGTGAAAGGCGGATTTATCCGTACGCGTCGTCGTAAAAAAATATTGAAACTTGCTAAAGGTTACTTTGGCTCGAAACATAGACTGTTTAAAACGGCAAAAGAGCAAGTCATGAAATCCTTGCTTTACGCATACCGCGACCGCCGTCAGAAAAAACGCGACTTCCGCAAGCTGTGGATCGTGCGGATCAATGCGGCAGCGCGTCAAAACGGCTTGTCCTACAGCAAGCTGATGCACGGCCTGAAACTGGCTGGCGTAGAAGTAAACCGCAAAATGCTGGCGGATCTCGCCGTGAACGATATCAATGCGTTCAACTCCTTGGCGGAAACGGCCAAGCAAAAAGTGAATGCATAAGGCACGGTTTTCAACCGGGCTTGCCTAGTACACCCCTTGTAACGATGCGTAAAACCGTATCCTTGCAAGGGGTGTTTGTTTGGCGTTAACGCAAGGCTAACAAGTTGACTGATATTGAACAAATTCTGACCTCCGGCTAATATTTGCTAAATAAAATTTTAAAACGATTGTGCTATCATACAGGTATTCATAAAACACGAAACGAAGGTTTCGCACGGAAATCAGGTGAACGGATGAACATGATTTTGCTGTCCGGAGGTTCGGGAACGAGACTTTGGCCGCTGTCGACGGCGCGGCGCTCCAAGCAATTTATACGACTGTTTCATGACGAAGCGGGGCGCCCGGTCTCCATGCTGCAGCAGGTATGGAGGAGGCTCGGCAGCAGGGGGCTTCATCAATCGGCCGTCATCGCCACTTCCGGCAACCAGCGGGAGACGATTCTGGAGCAGCTCGGATGCGAAGCGGATCTGGTGCTGGAGCCGGAGAAGCGCGATACGTTCGCGGCCATTCTGCTCTCGGTCGCTTACCTGTGCTCGCATCGCGGCGTCTCCCGGGAAGAGCCGATCGTTGTGCTGCCGGTAGACGGACGGACGGAGGACTCGTTCTACGACAGGCTGCTGCAGCTGCCCGAGACGTTGGCAAGCTCCGGCGCAAATCTGGCTCTGATGGGCGTCCGGCCTGATTTTCCGTCGCAGAAATACGGATATATGGTCCCGGAAGGAGACGGCGGCGCCGATGCCGCATTGCCGATCCGCGCTTTTCATGAGAAGCCTTCAAAGGCGGATGCTGTTCGTTATATCGAACAAGGAGCGCTATGGAACTGCGGCGTGTTTTGCTTCCGCGCCGGATACTTATTGGACCGGTTGAAAGCCATGGGACTTCCAGAAGCATATGAGGAGCTGCTTCTGTCGTATGATCGGATCGAGAGCCGGAGCTTCGACTATGCCGTCGTGGAGCGGGAGAAGCGGATTGTGGCGCTGGCGTACGAAGGACCGTGGAAGGATCTTGGCACGTGGTGCACGCTGACGGAGGAAATGAACCGGCCTCTGATCGGACCCGGATATATCGGGGAGGAATGTGACAACGTTCACGTGCTAAATGAGCTTGAAGTGCCGGCGGTTGTGCTCGGTTTGTCCGATGTCGTCGTGGCTGCAAGCCCCGAAGGCATTTTGGTGACGCATAAGGAAAGCAGCTCCCGCCTGAAAGAAGCGCTTGACCGCATGGGGCGGACGGGAACCGGTGAAACGAGGGCGTCCTCCGAACGGACGGTGGACAGCTCGGCCTTCCCGGACGGCACCTCGGTAATGACGCGCCGCCTTCATCTGGAAGCGGGAGAGGAGCTTGTCACCGCCCCGTCGGCCGATGTGCGGCGTATCGTCTCTTGGACCGTCCTGCACGGCCGATGCCGTCTGTTCCAAAACGGCCGGGAGCTGCCGGCCGCCGTCGGAAGAAGCGTCGTACTCGGGGAGGAGGATAGCGCCAGGCTCAAAGCGTTGGACCCGATTGATCTGATCGAGATTATTACGGAATGTCATACATAAGGGGGGAGACTCGTGAGAGCGGACAAGGCTTTGTTCGGTTATAACGCCGATCAGGTACACCGGTACGTCTCTTCGCTCGAAGCGGAGCTTAAGCTTTTGGAGGAACGGCGGCAAGCGGAAAGCGCAGCTTATGAACGGACGGAAGCGGAGCTGTTGGACGAAATCGCCGCCTTGGAGCAGGGATTGAGCGAATTGGAGCATATGGAAGCGAGTCTGGAGCAATGGATTCAAAGAAACGGTTAACAGGAAAACGGTTCGGACGCGCGCTGCTTGGGCTCCGTAAGAGCGCGACCGACCGGTTCGTTAACGAGCTGGAAGCACGTGTCCGGGAGAAGGAAGAGCAGCTGCAGCGGGAGCGCAGCCGGCGGCAGGAGCGGATCGGCGAGCTGCAGGCGCGGGCACAGCAGCTCAAGGCGCAGATCGAGAGCAAGGATCGTGCGGTGGAGCAGCTTATTTCCGTAAAAATGGAGCTGATGGAACGGCCCGGCTTCCAGCCGAAGCTGGACGATGAGCCTATGGACAAGCCCAGGCTGCGTCTTGGCGACCGGTTGGTAGCCGAAGGGCTGGTGACGCCCGAGCAGCTCGAAATGGCGATGGACCGGCAGCGGAAATTCGGCGGACGCCTTGGGGATATTCTGGTGGAGCTCGGCTTTACCCCGCGGGAGCGCATCGCGCCTATTTTGCATCAGCAAGGAAGCAAGGGGCGACTTGGCGACATGCTGGTCGAAACCGGCGCCATTACTAAGGAACAGCTGGACAAGGCGCTTGAGTTTCAGCGCAAGAGCGGCGGGCTGCTCGGCGACATTTTGATGTCGATGCGCTTCATCGAGCCGGAGAAGCTGTACCGTCACATCGCTACGCAGTACAATCTCGGACGAATCGGCTCGGAATATATGTTCGAGGAAGTGGACAAGCTGCCGGAAGCGATGGCCCGGCAGTACGATGCCGTCGTCATTCACCAGGACGCTAACCGCTATCTGGTCGCCGTCGGCCATCCGCTGACGGACGAAGCGGTCGCTGCGATCGAGAACATGCTGGGCATGCCGGTGCAGCAGGTGCTGGCAACGCGGGAGGAAATGGAATATTTCTGGAAGGAAGCGTACCAGTCCGAGCTGCTGCATGAGAGCACCCAGAAGCTGGCGGACGAGCAGCCGCAAAACTCCGCGCACATCACGTTTACGACGCCTCAGCTGGCGGTCATCGGCGTCTGCGCGTTCCTCGTCCTGCTTAGCTTGGGGCTCGACTGGCTGCATACGCTGATCGTTATCAACGTAGCCGTGCAGCTGTTTTATTTTGCGATGACGCTGTTCAAGTTCATGATCATCATGTACGGCACCCGCGACTTCGCCCAAATCCGCTTCAAGCAGGAAGAGATCGACGCCATCGACGAACGGACGCTGCCCGTCTATACGATTCTCGTTCCGATGTACAAGGAGAGCGAGGTCATTCCGCATCTGCTGCATAATATCGAGCAGCTCGATTACCCGAAGGCGAAGCTGGATGTGCGGCTCCTGATCGAGCAGGACGATATCGAGGCGCAGGAGATTTTGCAGAGTATGAAGCTGCCGCCGTATTACACGACGATCGTCGTGCCGCACAGCTTGCCGAAGACGAAGCCTAAGGCCTGCAATTACGGGTTGATTCGCGCGCGGGGCGAGTATGTCGTCATCTACGATGCCGAGGACCGGCCCGATCCGGATCAGCTCAAAAAGGTGCACGCCGCCTTCATGAGAAGTCCGGAGAATACGGCATGCATTCAAGCCAAGCTCAATTATTTCAACAGCGATCAGAACCTGCTGACCCGCTGGTTTACGCATGAATACAGCATGTGGTTCGAGCTGCTACTGCCCGGCGTCATGCAGCTCAACATTCCGATCCCGCTTGGCGGGACGTCGAATCATTTTAAAATGTCGGTGCTCAAAGAGATCAATGCCTGGGACCCTTACAACGTGACGGAGGACGCGGACCTCGGCATCCGGCTCTACAAATCGGGCTACAGCACGGCGATAGTCGATTCCCGGACATGGGAAGAGGCCAACAGCCGCGTCGGCAACTGGATCCGGCAGCGTTCCCGCTGGATCAAGGGATATATGCAGACATGGCTTGTCCATATGCGCAACCCGGTACGGCTGTGGCGGGAGCTCGGGCCGAAAGGATTTTTGGGCTTTCAGGTGATGGTGCTCGCCACTCCGATGCTGCCGCTGCTCAATCCGTTTTATTGGATGATGCTGGTGCTGTGGTATGGCTGGAAATTGGCATGGATTCCGCAGTTTTTTCCCGGCGCGATTTATTATTTGGCGGCGGCGGAGTTTTTGATCGGCAACTTCCTGTTCGTCTTCAGCAATGTCGCGGGAGTGTACTGGGTCATTCACGATCTTGAGAAGCGCGGGGACCGCACGTTCTCGTACGGTCTCGTCAAATATGCGCTGCTGACGCCGATCTATTGGGTGCTGATGAGCATTGCGGCCGTTAAAGCGGCTTGGCAGCTGATCACGAAGCCGTTTTATTGGGAAAAGACGACGCACGGGCTGGCGAAGCAAAACCATCCGGCTGCCCCGGGCGGCGGCGTGTCGCAGGGAGGTGGCTGACGATGGAGGTCCGCTTGCCGAAAAGCGTCTATTGGGGCTTGTTTTTGTTTATTTTCTCGCTGGAATTCGCCGCGGGCTATTATGTGAGCCACGTCATCGGCTACGTGCATTCGGACGCGATGAGCCGGGTCGCTAACGCCTTCTATGTGCTCTACAGCCGGGACCCGCACCTTGCGGCCATCGGCTTCGTGTGGAACCCGCTGCCGAGCCTTATCGAGCTGCTGTTTCTGCTGCCGTACCATTGGCTGCCGGAGCTCGCTTCGTCGGCGCTGGCCGGCGTGCTCATGAGCAGCGTGTTCGCCGGGATGACGTCGGTGCTGCTGGCGCGGGCGGCGGTCGATTTCGGGCTGTCGCGCGCCTTCGCCGTGCTGCTGAGCCTAAGCTTCAGCTGCAATCCGTTCATGTTCTTGTTCGGCGCGAACGGACTTAGCGATGCGCCGTTTATTTTTTTCATCATGTACGCGGTCATCCATCTGACGCACTGGATGTACGGGCGGCGCGTCGGCAGCCTGATCAAAGTGAGCTTTGCGCTGGCGCTTGCCTTTTGGACCAGGTACGAAGCGGTGCCTTTGGGAGCGGCGGTCGCTCTGGCCATCATTCTGATCGTTCTGCGGATTCCGCCGACGGACCCCCGGGTCGACCTGCCGAAGCGGGAGTACGGTTTGCCTTACAAGCTGCTCCATATCGAGGGGACGTGGTCGATGGTCATGGCGCCGATCGTGTTTTCCGGGCTGCTGTGGCTTTGGTTTAACTACAGCATCATGGGCGACCCGCTTTATTTTCTGCGTTCCGAATACTCGAACGTGGCTCAGGCGCAAGGGCTGGCGACAGAGCAGACCTTTGTGGACATGATGGGCAACCCGCTGCTCGGTCTGGTGTTCGTGGCCAAGAAAACGGCCTATTACTCGCTTCCGCTGGCGGCCGTCGTGCTGCTGCGGCTGTGGAACCGCCGATGGTTTCTGTGGGACCTGATGGTGCTGCTGCTCCTGTTCGTCTCGATCGTTGCGCTGCAGTTTCTCATGCTCATGAAAGGAACGTCTTACGGCTGGTTCCGTTATTTCATGTACGTGTTTCCGATCACCGTGGCATGGCTGCCGTATGAGCTTGCCCGGGTGAAGCGCTCCTTGGCCAATTACGGGATCGTGCTGGCCGGAATGCTGGGAGCCTGCATCGTGCTCGGATACGCCTGGACGAATCCGCAGATTGCTCCGGACGAGAACAAATATTTGCATGCGTCGCAGTATGCGGCTTCCCAGCAGGTGGAGAAGGAGATTGCCCGCTATTTGGATACGGAGCTGAGCGGCTACAACATTTTGATGGATTCGTACTCCGCTTATTCGATCATTCTGAACAGCAGACACCCTGACAAATTTTTGATTACCAGCGATTTTGAATTTACGCCTTCGTTGAAGGATCCGGTCGGCCGGGGCATCGATTTTATTCTTACCGCGAAGCCGGACAAGAGCTCCGCGCTAAGCGCCGAGGCGCGGACGTATAAAGACTTCTACGAGAAGGGCACGGCATGGACCGAGCTGTATAAGGAATTCGGCGGCAAATGGAGATTGTACAAGGTGATTCGTTAGCTAGAGGGAGGCGGGGAAACGTGGAACGCACGGAGCCCGAGATTACCGTCATTATACCGGTTTATAACGAGGAAGTTCATATTTACCGCTCGCTGCAGCATATTGAGGAGGAGCTGAAACGGCTGACAGCCTCTTACGAGATCCTTGTCATCGACGACGGTTCGCGGGACGGCACGTGGGAGCAGCTGATATTGTCCGGCCAGCGTTCGCCCCGGCTTACCGCGCTGCGGCTGAGCCGCAATTTCGGGAAGGAGCTGGCGCTCTGCGCCGGGCTGGAGCATGCGCTGGGACGGGCGGTCATTCTGATGGATTCCGACCTGCAGCACCCGCCGGCGCTGCTTCCCGAGATGGTCCGGCTGTGGCGCGAGGAGGGCAAGGAGATTGTGGAATGCGTCAAGCAGGACCGGGGCAAGGAGTCGCTGGATAAGGCGGTCGGCTCCGCGATGTTCTACAGTATCCTTAACCGGCTGTCCGGCTTCGATCTGCGCGGCGCGTCGGATTTCAAGCTGCTGGACCGGAAGGTCGTGCATGCATGGCGGGAAATGCCGGAGCGGAATACGTTTTTCCGCGGGATGACGGCCTGGCTCGGCTTCAACCGGGCGCAGATTCCGTTCGAGGTGCCGGAGCGGGCGGACGGGCACAGCCAATGGAGCTTTCTCGGCCTCATGAAGCTGGCGGTGAACGCCGTGGTCGCCTTTTCTTCCATTCCGCTGCGGTTTGTCAGTCTGTTCGGACTCGTGTTCCTGCTCGGCGCCGCCGTGCTCGGAGTCCAGACGCTGTACCAGAAAATCGTCGGCAATGCGGTGACCGGCTTTACGACGGTCATCCTGCTGCTGCTGGTTATCGGCAGCGTCATCATGATTTCGCTCGGCATCATCGGCGAGTACATCGCCTCCATTTACAACGAAGTGAAGGGAAGGCCGCGGTATTTGGTCAGCCAGCGCATCTTCAGCGAAGCGTCCGCAGCGGCCGGCGACGAAAGCCGCCGGGTGGGCGAGGTATCATGACGCTGCGGCTGCTATTTCGGTATGGCGTCGTCGGGCTGCTCGGAACGGCGCTTCATTTTGCGGCGCTGTTCGTGCTCGTCGAAGCGGCGAAGCTGCATCCCGTGCCGGCCTCGGCGCTCGGGTTCGTGCTGGTGCTGCTGGTATCGTACGCGCTAAACCGGCGCTGGACGTTTCAGGCTTCCGCATCGGGCTGGAAGCCGCTTGCCAAATATACGGTCGTATCCGTCGCCGGCCTGCTGCTCAACACCGGCCTCATGCACTTGGCCGTCGACCGGCTGCGCTGGCATTATGCCGTCGGCCAATGTCTTGTTGTCGTTGCCGTGCCGCTCTCGAACTTTCTGTTTAACTATTACTGGACGTTTCGCGAAAAAAAGATCCGGTGAATAAGAAGCCGCCGGGCGGCCTGCTCTTATTCACCGGACCTTTAGCAATAACAACCTGCCGTCTATTTCTTCTGCGCTACCGGCACGGTAAACTGCGCTTCCGGAATCCACTGCTTCCGGTAAAAATCCCTGCCCTTGATCCGGACCCGGTCCGGGTATACCTCGACGTACAGCCCTTCGCTTTCTTCCTTGCCCTTCAGCTTTTCCGCGCCCTTGCCGTCGCTCGTCCACGTTTCGGACACCGAGGCGGTGTTGACCATCGTGAAGCCGTCGCGCACCAGCGCATCCGGCTGATTCAGCTCCCAGTGCGAATGGCTGCTGAAGTAGATGACCTGCGGATACTGCGACAGGATCGCCTTCAGTTCCTCGTGCTGAATGACGGCCCGGCTGTTCGTGCAGCAAAAATGCGTGCCCGATACCGTGGCGGGCAGCGGTTGGTGCAGGAAGACGAAGACCGGCTTGTTCGAGCTGGCGTCCTTTTTCAGCGTCTGCTTCAGCCAATCCAGCTGCTCGGGCGACAAATAAGCGTCCTCGGCATGATTCTGGTCGGATTGCCGGTACCGCTCCGAGCCAAGGAAGATGAAGTGATAGCCCTTGATTGTTTTCTCGTAGTAGACCTTGTTCTCACCGGAGAACGCGAGAAAACGGGAAATCGAGTCCTGCTCCGTTTCCCCGTTCGGGAAGCCGTCCGGGTTCCAATGGGTACGGCTGCTGTACCAGGCTTTGTAAAACTCGTGGTTGCCGATATTGTACAAGACGCTCTCCGGATGCGGCGCGCTTTGCATGAGCTCCTTTAGTTTGGCGTAGTCTTCGGGCATGCCTTCGGTTAAATCCCCGTTGATCACGAGCGTGTCGGCCGACGGATTGATTTCGTTCAGGTCGTTCAATACGCGGACCAGCTTCTCGTGCGACGTATCTTCCCACGATTGAACGTGGATATCGCTGATGACGGGGAAGGTCAGCACCGGACTTCCGTCGGTTTGGGGCTGACCGCTTGCGGCGGCCGCATCTTGCGGCGGCTTCGTTTGCGGAGCGGAGCCGGAGAGGGCCGTCGGCGGGGCCGGAGACACGGCTTCACCGCTCAGGAGCGGGCCGGATTCGGCGGCGGCTTGGCTTATGGCTTGTCCCATGCCGGTTGCCATCAGTTCGGAACCCATGGCAAAAGGAGCGGCTGCAGCGGTTGCAAGGGCGCCGGAGATCAAGGTGAAGGACAGGACGGCGGATTGCAGCATGTCTCGCATGAAATCACTCCTTTTTCTTAATTGCGCTCTTTTTACCCTTTCGGAATGGGCCGGAACCAGAGGCACGCCCAAGGCGTCCTGGAATCCGGTCTTAATATACTTCGGCGTACGGCTCCTCCGATTTGACCCATTACGGTAATCTTTTCTCCGTCATGGCTATGATTGGCCTGAAGCCGCATGATTGAAGACGAGTTCACTTTGGTAAAAGTTTCAGCATCTCCAACGTTTTCGGGCAGCATTGATCCGCTCCTTTTTAACATAACCAAAGATTGTTATTAGGCCGTCAAGCCGGCGAGAATTATTTGTGAAAATAGCGAGAGGAATTCACAAAATCTTAAGCCGATGCGACGGCAATCGGCAGCCGCGTGGCAGGAGCGCTTGCAAGCGGGGCGGTGGAAAGGGTCTCAGGTCCGACTTTGTGTAAAGAAACCGCAAACACCGTCTCTGCTTGAGCATGGGGTCTCGGATCAAGGGCGTTAGCGCATCTGTTTTTTCGGCTGGAATGATGCTTGACTAAAGAATCGATTCGGCATATAATACAAAAAAACACATCAGATATATCGGCTATGAAGAGGACGAAGTTATAAGGGCTCTTATGTTCAGAGAGCAGCGGAGATGCTGAAACCAATGCCTTAACCCCTTATGTACGAGCTCACCTCGGAGCTGTTTTCCTGAAAGCTTGTCTCATATCATCAGGCTTTACCGCTTGAAAGCGACAATGTTACTAGGGAAAATCGGATTGGCACACGTTATCGTGCTGAAGGTAAGAGACGCGAATTCACGGGTCTTCATCGTGCTAGCCGATGAGGGTTGCTGCGACGCGCATTACCTGCTAAGGTTATTTGCCGCGAGGCATCTAACAAATTCTGGGTGGTACCACGGAAGATTAACCCCTTTCGTCCCGTCAGACGCACATGCTGCGTTTGGGGACGAGAGGGGTTTTTTAGTCGTTTGTCGGATTATCTGAGAGGAGGCCAATATTCATGATCGTCCAAACCACACAAAAGTCAAAGGAACAGCTTCGCGAAGAGCTGCTGAAGCCGGACGTCATTACCGGTTCGGAAATGCTGCTGCGCAGCCTGCTGCTGGAGGACGTGGATTGCGTCTTCGGTTATCCCGGCGGAGCGGTCTTATATATTTACGATGCCATGCACGGCAATCCGGATTTCAACCATTTGCTGACGCGGCACGAACAAGGCGCGATTCACGCAGCCGACGGGTACGCCCGTTCGACCGGCAAGGTAGGCGTCTGTATCGCCACATCGGGTCCGGGAGCAACGAACCTCGTTACCGGGATTGCGACGGCTTACATGGATTCGGTGCCGCTCGTGGTCATCACGGGCAACGTTGCGACATCGGTAATCGGTACGGACGCGTTCCAGGAAGCGGACATTACCGGCATCACGATGCCGATTACGAAGCACAGCTATTTGGTGCGCGACGTGAAAGATTTGCCGCGCATTATCAAAGAAGCGTTCCATATCGCTTCAACCGGCCGCAGAGGCCCGGTTCTGATCGATATTCCGAAGGACGTGTCGAACGATACGGCGCCGTTCTACTATCCGGAGAAGGTGGATATCCGCGGTTATAATCCGACGGTGCAGCCGAACAAGCTCCAAGTCGACAAAATGCTGGAAGCGATCGCCGAGAGCGAGCGCCCGGTGATCATTGCCGGCGGCGGCGTCGTCTATGCGGATGCGGCGGAGCAGCTGCTCGAGTTCGTCAACAAAACGCGGATTCCGGTCGCCACGACGCTGCTCGGCTTGGGCGGTTTCCCGAGCGCGCACGAGCTGTGGCTCGGCATGCCGGGGATGCATGGAACGTATACCGCCAACAACGCGCTGCAAAACTGCGATCTGCTGATCGGCATCGGCGCCCGGTTCGACGACCGCGTCACGATGAAGGTCAACGGCTTTGCGCCGAAGGCGAAAAAGATCGTCCACATCGACGTAGATCCGGCGGAAATCGGCAAAATCGTCGAAACGGCCATCCCGGTCGTCGGCGACGTGAAGGCTGCGCTGCAGCTGGCCAACCTGAAGGCGAAGCCTGCCCGGTCCGAGAAATGGATCGAATGGGTGCAGGAGACGAAACGGAATTTCCCGCTGCGCTACAAAGATTCCGATACGGAGCTGAAGCCGCAGTACGTTATCGAGATGATTCACGAGACGACCAAGGGCGAAGCGATCGTAACGACGGACGTCGGCCAGCATCAGATGTGGGCGGCGCAGTATTACAAATTCAATCATCCGCGTTCCTGGATCACCTCGGGCGGTCTCGGCACGATGGGCTTCGGATTCCCGTCGGCGATCGGCGCGCAGAAGGCACACCCGGACCGGCTGGTCGTCTCGATCAATGGCGACGGCGGCATGCAGATGTGCTCCCAGGAGCTGGCGGTTTGCGCGATTCACCAAATTCCGGTCAAAATCGTCGTCATCAACAACCAGGTGCTCGGCATGGTGCGCCAGTGGCAGGAGATCATTTACGATAACCGGTACAGCCATATCGATCTGGCCGGCAGCCCGGATTTCGTGAAGCTGGCGGAAGCTTACGGCGTGAAGGGGCTTCGCGCGACGAACAAAGACGAAGCCCGCCGCGCTTGGCAGGAAGCGCTCGATACCCCGGGTCCCGTGCTCGTCGAATTCGTCGTCCGGAAGCACGAGAATGTGTTCCCGATGGTAACGCAGGGCTCGACGATAGACCAAATGATAATGGGGGATTCGGAATGACACGCAAACACACCATATCCGTTCTAGTGAACAACCAGCCCGGTGTGCTGCAGCGCGTATCCGGCCTGTTCGGCCGCCGGGGCTTCAATATCGAGAGCATTACAGTGGGCGAGTCCGAGGAAAAAGGACTCTCCCGCATGGTTATCGTCACGACGGGAGACGACAAGACGCTGGAGCAGATTTCCAAGCAGCTTTATAAGCTGATCGACGTGATCAAAGTCGTTGACCTGAGCGCCCATCCGATGGTGGCGCGCGAGCTGGCGCTGATCAAAGTGAACGCCGAACCGAGCATGCGGCCGGAAATTCTCGGCGTCGTCGAGACGTTCCGCGCGGCCATCGTCGATATCGGTCCGAGCTCGCTGATCGTGCAGGTGGTCGGGGATTCCGAGAAAATCGAAGCCATGACCGAGCTGCTCAAGCCTTACGGCATTAAGGAGCTGTCCCGTACCGGCGTCACGGCCATGATTCGCGGCATGATTAGATAATTCATTTTTGGTTCTACCATTAAAAACATGATGATCCTGTGAGCGGGGGCTCATGCGGATGACGGAGGCAACGCGTCACGGCGGTCCGAGATTTCAGTCCCCCGTCGTCCGTTCGAGCACCCGTTCACAGGGTTTTAATTCAAAGGAGGAGCTATTATCCATGGCAGTTACGATGTACTATGAAAAAGACGCTGATTTGAACGTATTGAAAGGGAAGACGATCGCCATTATCGGCTATGGCAGCCAAGGCCACGCCCAAGCGCAAAACCTGCGCGACAGCGGCTTGAAAGTCATCATCGGACTTCGTCAAGGCCGTTCCTTTGAGCAAGCGAAAAACGACGGTTTCGAAGTGTACTCCGTAGCGGAAGCGACGAAGCTTGCCGACGTCGTACAGCTTCTGATGCCGGATGAAACCCAAGCGAGCGTGTATAAAAACGAAATCGAACCGAACCTGAAGCATGGCGCAGCCATCATGTTCTCCCACGGCTTCAACGTGCATTTCGGCCAAATTCAACCGTCCGCGGATAAAGACGTCTTCCTCGTCGCTCCGAAATCGCCGGGCCACATGGTTCGCCGCGTTTATGTCGAAGGCTTCGGGGTTCCCGGCCTGATCGCGGTAGAGCAAGATGCAAGCGGTCAAGCGAAAGCCATCGGCTTGGCGTATGCCAAAGGGATCGGCTGCACCCGCGCGGGCGTCATTGAAACGACGTTCCGCGAAGAAACCGAAACCGACCTGTTCGGCGAGCAAGCCGTTCTGTGCGGCGGCGCTTCCGCGCTTGTCAAAGCAGGCTTCGAAACGCTGGTGGAAGCGGGCTACGCGCCGGAAATGGCTTACTTCGAATGCTTGCACGAGCTGAAGCTGATCGTTGACCTGATGTACGAAGGCGGTCTCGCGACGATGAGACATTCCATCTCCAACACGGCGGAGTATGGCGATTATGTCACAGGTCCTCGCATCATCACGGAAGAAACGAAGAAAGAAATGAAACGCGTTCTGTCCGACATCCAACAAGGCAAATTTGCCCGC
Source organism: Paenibacillus ehimensis NBRC 15659 (assembly GCF_004000785.1). Taxonomy (GTDB): domain Bacteria; phylum Bacillota; class Bacilli; order Paenibacillales; family NBRC-103111; genus Paenibacillus_G; species Paenibacillus_G ehimensis. Next base: position 21,784 of record NZ_BILX01000062.1, read on the forward strand.
GACTTTATTTTGGAGAACCAATCGGGCCGCGCGTTCCTGACGGCTACCCGCCGTTTGGAAGCCGAGCATCCGATCGAGCAAGTCGGAACCCAGCTGCGCGAATTGATGCACTGGATCAAGAAGTAATTCGGCGGACAATCTCAACGTATAACGGACAAGCGGCATAAGGTCGGCTTGAAGGCGGCGCAGGGAAATGGACACCAAGAGATCCGTTCCCCTGTCCGTTTCGGGTCGCACCTTTTTCTGCTTTAAATGCAAGTCACTTCCAAAGGAGGCGCGATCAAGACCCATGAGAAAAATTTATATTTTCGATACGACGCTTCGTGACGGCGAGCAGTCGCCGGGCGTCAACCTGAACATGCAGGAAAAAGTCGAGATTGCGCTGCAGCTTGAGAAGCTCGGCGTCGACCGGATGGAAGCCGGCTTCCCAGCGGCCTCGCCTGGAGACTTGGCAGGCGTCAGCGCGGTGGCCCGCGCCGTGAAAAATGCCTCGGTTATCGCCCTGTCGCGTTCCCGCGAGCAGGATATCGAGGCGGCCCGCGAAGCGCTGAAGGATGCGCAGGACCCGTGTCTGCATTTGTTCCTCGCTACCTCGCCGATTCACCGTCAGCACAAGCTGCGGATGGAAAAGCACCAAGTGCTCGAAACGGCGGAAGCGGCGATCCGTTACGCGAAGAAGTATTTCAGCAAAATCGAGTTTTCGCCGGAGGATGCCGGCCGTACCGAGCTCGATTTTCTGTGCGAAGTGACGGAGATGGCAATCCGCGCCGGCGCAACGGTCGTGAACATCCCGGATACGGTCGGTTACATGACGCCTTATGAATACGGAAACATTTTCAAGACGTTGAAAGAAAACGTGCCGGGCATCGAGAAAATTCAGCTTAGCGCGCACTGTCACGATGACTTGGGCATGGCGACGGCGAACGCGCTGGCGGCGATTCTGAACGGAGCGGACCAGATCGAAGGGACGATCAACGGCATCGGCGAACGCGCCGGCAACACGTCGATCGAGGAAGTGGCGATGGCGCTTGAGACGCGTCAGGAGTTTTTCCAGGCGAAGACGACGCTCACGCTGTCCGAAATTGCCCGGACGAGCCGCTTGGTCAGCAAGCTGACCGGCATGGTCGTGCCGGGGAACAAGGCTATTGTCGGAGCCAATGCGTTCGCGCACGAATCCGGTATCCATCAGGACGGCATGCTAAAGGAAAAGACGACGTACGAGATCATGTCGCCGGAGACGATCGGACTCAAGGAGAGCAAGCTGGTCCTCGGCAAGCATTCCGGACGCCATGCGTTCCGCGAGAAGCTGGTCGACCTCGGCTACAACCTCGACGACGAGCATGTGAATGCCGCGTTCGCCAAGTTCAAAGATTTGGCGGATAAGAAGAAGAACGTTACGGATGAAGACATCGTCGCGCTGCTCGAAGAAAAGCTCATCGAGACGCCCGAAGTGTTCTCGCTGGAGACGATTCAAGTATCGTACGGCAACCAATCGACCCCGACCGCAACCGTGCGGATCAAGCTGCTGGATGGCGGTCACCTGGACGAGGCGGCGGTCGGCAACGGCTCCGTTGATGCGATCTACAAAGCGATCGACAAGGCGACCAAGGAAGAAGTCGAGCTCGAGGACTATTCGATCCAATCGGTTACGCAAGGCAAGGATGCGCTTGGCGAAGTGCACGTGGTGCTGAAGCAGGGTGATTACTCCGCTCTCGGCCGCGGCGTTAGCACGGACATTCTCGAAGCAAGCGCCCGCGCGTATGTGGACGCGATCAACCGCTTGATTGAGAAGCGCAAGAGCCCGGCCCGGAGCCGCGATAATGTGACGTTGATATAGCTCGTTCTATAGGCTTACGAAGTGAAATAGGCGATAGCAGCCCGGAGTACCGGGGAATGCTATCGCCTATATTTATATTACGGTATTTACCTTCGTTTCGTTCAACGCGCCGCAGTTTGCTGCATGCGCTGGAGAGCGCGGTCCAACCGGTCGAAAGCGCGGACCATGTCCTCGCTGTCCGTATGGGTGAAGTTCAACCGCATCGTGTTGGTCTGCGGTTCGTTCGCGAAGAAGCTGAGGCCCGGCACGAAAGCGACGCCTTCTTCGACAGCCAGCTTAAGCAGCTCCTGCGTGTTGATATGCTCCGGCATTTCCACCCAGACGAACATGCCGCCTTTTGGCTCGATCCAGTTGACGCCGTCCCAATTCTTTGCTTTCATCAGGTCGATCATCTGCCGCATCCGCGTCTCGTAAGCCGTTCGGATCTGATCGATATGGCCGTATAAATCGAAATGCTCGAACAGCTGATGAAGCGCCTGCTGGTCCATTGTGCTGGAGTGCAGGTCGGCCGCCTGCTTGGCGCGGGTCATATGACGGATCACTTGTTCATCACCGACCACCCAGCCTGTCCGCAGCGCAGGAGCAACGATTTTGGAGAATGTGCTGGTGTAGACAACCGCACCGCCATTGGGCTCCTGCTCCAATGAGAAAATCGACGGCATCGGCTCGCCGCCGCCGAAGCGCAGCTCGCCGTACGGATCGTCTTCCAATATCAGCACGTCGTTGCTTTTGCACAAGTTCAGCGTGCTTTGGCGCCGCTCCAGGCTCCACGATTTCCCCGTCGGGTTGGAGAAGGTCGGGATGACATAGACCAGCTTCGGGCGGTGCTGCTTGATTTTTCGCTCCAGATCCTCGGGGATCATGCCGTCCGCATCACAGTCGACGGAGATAAGCTTGGCCTGGCGCGATTGGAACACTTGAATGGCAGCCAGGTAAGTCGGCCGCTCGACGAGAATGACATCGCCCGGATCGATATAGACGCGGGTAAGCAGGTCGATCGCTTGCTGCGACCCCGTTGTCAGCAGCATGTTGTCGATGCCGGCGCGGATGCCTTTGCGTGCCAGATGCTTCGAGATGTTCTCCCGCAGCGGCGTATAGCCTTCGGTCAAGCCGTACTGCAGCACGCCTTTGCCCTGCTTGAACACGCGATCGAACGCTTCGTTGACGGCTTCTACCGGGAAGTACTGCTCGTTCGGCAAGCCGCCGGCGAGCGAAATGATCGAACGGCCCTGGGTTAATTTCAGGATTTCGCGCACGGCCGATGATTCGAAAGCTTGGGTTGTATCGGAAAAACGGTATTTCATCAGCTTGGGCTCCTTTGACGAAAAGAAGTGAATGTTGCTTCAATCGATAAATTTAATTGTAAACCTAACCGGGGGAGATGACAACTGCCGCCAAAAAGCGACAGCAGCCATAATTCCGGCAGCCGTTCGCACTGCAGCCAAAAGCGTCCGGACGACCGGTATGATAAACTATTCGTATCAGCACGGAGATGGAAGGAGCCGGACGAGGTGGAATCTTATCTGATGTTCGAACCGACGCAAGGGGCGCGCACCCCGGATCATTACGCGGAACACAAGCCTTGCCCCGCACTGAAGGCGTACGTATCGTGCTATTGGAGCTCCCGGACGGAGGGAACGGGAATGTGGGACGAACCTTCCGTCACCGTCGTTCCGGACGGCTGTACGGATTTGATTTTCGAATGGGACGCCGCGGGTGGGAGAGACGTTTCTATTCGTTATTGCGGAGCGTTTGAGCTGCCCTTCAGCCCGGAGCCGAAGGTCGAGGGCGCGTCGGAAACGTTTGCGGTGCGGTTTTTTCCGGGTGGAGCCTACCCCTTTATTGGAGTGCCGCTCGGCGAGTTTAAAAATGCGCTGTTTCGGGGGACGGACGTATGGGGGAAAGCGGTGGCGGAGCTTGGGGAGCGGCTGCGGCTAGCCGCAGGGACGGCGGAGCGGATCGTCCTTGTCGAAACGGCGCTGATCCGCCTGTTGGCGGCTGCGGCTAGCCGCAGGCCGGAAGCGCCGCCGGTCCTGCACGAAGCGATGGTGCGTATTTTCGCGGCCAGGGGGACGGTAAGCGTCCAGCAGCTGGCCCGGTCGGGGAATATTAGCGCAAGGCAGCTGCAGCGGTTGTTCGACGGCCGGATCGGGCTGGGGCCGAAGACGTTTTGCGGCATAGTCCGGTTTCAAAATATACTGCGCGATGCGGAAAGATATCCCAAGCTGACTTGGCAGGAAATCGCCGGGGCTTACGGATACTGCGATCAAGCGCATTTTATTCGCGACTTCAAGCGCTTTTACGGCGAGCTTCCTTCCTCATTGATGATGTGATGTCCGATTTGTTCAATACAAACCGCTTAAGGCCGGTTAGATTAGTATACGGAAAGCAAACATCAAGGAGGCGGGACGATGGAATTACATGAAGCCGCTGCGGCGGCAGAAGAACGGGCCAAGCTCTACCTGCTTACGAAAGCGCGGCCGCTGGAGAAGGCGATGTATGCGTATGAGTTCGAGGGGGGGCGCGCGGAGGACGTGGTCAGGGAGCTGGAGCCTTACCAGAACGAAGACGGCGGCTTCGGGCATGGACTGGAGCCGGATATTCGCTGTGAGGCGTCCTCGGCTATTGCCACGACCGTAGCGCTGCAAACGCTGGCCTTGCTTCCCCGCGAGACAGGGGAGGAGATGACGCGAAAAGCGCTGCGTTACTTTACGCAGACGTACGACCCTGCAATCTCCGGCTGGGAGATCGTGCCGCCGGAGGTCGAGCATGCCCCCCGGGCCCCGTGGTGGAATTATAGCGAGGCGAGTCCGTACTGGGGCAATCCGAGCGCGGAAATCGCGGGCTACTTCATTCAGTTCCGGGAATGGCCGGAGGCGGAAGGCTGGGCGGACAAGCTGACGGAGCTTGCCATCGGCAAGCTGTGTTCGGAATCCCCGCTGGACGAATTCCATGAGCTGTTGTGCTACTTGCGCTTGTCCGAGCGGCTCACCGGCGAGCAGCGGGCACGGATCGCGGATCCGCTCGATACGATGATCGCTCGCTGTGTCACGGCTGATCCGGCACAGTGGAGCGGGTACGGGCTGCATCCGGTTCAGGTAGCGACAACGCGGCAATCGCCATACTATGAGCGGTATAAGGAAATCATACCGGCCAATCTGGAATTCATCGTCCGGGGACAGACCGAGGAGGGAGCATGGGAGCCGGCTTGGGCTTGGGGGCAGTACGAGGACGTATGGCCGATTGCCAAAGAAGCGTGGAAAAGTGTTCTGACGCTGGGGAATTTGCGGCTGCTGCGGGACTTGCGATAAACGGGATGCCCTGTAGAAGCAACACAGCCACCGTCACAACGGTCTTTGTATTATTCAAGCGCAAAGGAACCCTGCATAAGGGTTCCTTTGTTGTATTCGGAGTCCCGAGAAGATGCGGCGCTGATAAGCGCTAATCTTGATTTTCGGACTCGTCGATATATTCCATTAAATCGCCGGGCTGGCAGTTTAAAGCTCTGCACAACGCATCGAGCGTCGTAAAGCGGATGGCTTTGCCGTTTTCGTTTTTTAATATCGACAAATTCGCCGGCGTGATGCCGACCAGTTCGGAGAGCCGGTTTAACGACATTTTGCGCTCCGCCATCACGACATCCAATTTGATTCTTATCATCGTTATCGCCTACTTCGCCGTTAAATTGTTTTATTATTTTCCTCCACTGCACGTACCGCTATTTTTAAGGCCCAAGAGATCAACAGGAGCACGATTCCGCCGATCAACGTATCGACATAGGACAGGTCGGAAAGCGAAATTTGCGCATTGGAAACCGTTAAGGCCGCAAGCGCCTTCGATAACAGAAGACCGTCGGTATACGTGTAAGCCGTTCCCGCAACGATGAGCGTCAGCCCTAATTTGAAAACAATCGACACGTTCTCATACGAAAAAAGACTGTCTTCATAAATATTGTCCAGGAGCTTGCACATCCACCATAGGAACAGGAGCACGAAAAAGAGCATGCACGCCGTGGAGATGAAGGATAGTTGAATAAAGGAAGGATCGGTGTAAAGCCCCGGCTGCTGATAAAAGTGAAGATCGATATAGCCGAATAAAGGCTGGAAGTCTCCGAAGGAGCGGGTGAGATCGCTATCCGGGTTCCACAAGCGTAAGGAATGCTCCCCTAATGCAAATATCCCTAACAATATAACAAGGTAAAAACAAATTAGACACAGGATCGAGCCTATTTTAAAGACGATTTTGGACTTCATGAAGGAAACTCCTTTATGGTGGAAATGTAGTAACCAGTTGAACAAAAGGCCGCTTTAGTTAATTAATCTATCATATCATTTTATATTAAACAATAAAAATTTATCGTTTTTCGATAAAAATTTATTGATTAAGGTGATGAAAACTGATAAGGTTAAAATCATAAGCAAGAACATGGCAGCATGGAGCTATAGGGGTGAAGTTATGTTTTCTCCAATTGGCGCGCCTCAAAGACGATTGTCCAAGGATGCGGTCAAAGTATGGATCATTAGTGAAACGATTTCGAATGTGATCGGCTTTGCCCTGCTGGGGGTTTTGCTCTATTTGGACCATCGGTACGCATGGAAGGAGTGGATCGGCTGGATTCTTATCGGTCTTGTCATCATCTCCGTCCCATTCGCGGTCTGGTCTTTTTTCAGGCCGTTTTTGCTCTATAAAAACTGGCGCTACGATATTAATGAAGAGTTTTTGCAGCTGAAATCGGGCGCGCTGAACGAAGAGCATCAGCTCGTTCCGATGACCAAAATCCAGTCGGTCGCCACGAAGCAAGGACCGCTTCTACGAAAGTACGGCCTCTGCTCGGTCTCGATTAAAACGATGGGATCGACGCATGCCATACCTGCCCTGCCTAAAGAGGTCGCGATCGAGTTGAGAAATCAGATCGCCCATTTTGCCAAAATAAAGGAAGTGGAGTCATGACCGAAGCGAAACGGCATCATCCGCTGACGATGGTTTGGAAATTATGGAAATTGGCCAAGTTCTCGTTTGTGATTGCCATGTACTTATTCGTTATCAAATACGGTTCGGATTCGACTTTTCTTAAGTACGGAAGGATTGCTTTTTTTCTTTTTGTCGGTGGCGCTGTTCTTGTCATTCTTTTGTTGTGGCTGACGCATAAATACAAGCTCGACGATGCTTCGTTTCATCTCTATGAAGGGGTGTTCACCAAATCCGCGCGAACGATTCCTTTTGCTAAAATTCAAAACGTCAACCGACGCACGACCTTATTCCACCGGCTGTGTAACGTGACTTCCATCCGATTTGAAACGGGGCTCACCGGTGAAGAGGCTGCCGTCGAATTCGAGGTCATTTCTTTAGCGGAAGCCGATGCCATGGAAAAGCATGCGGCAAGCCCGGTTCCCGACGACGAGCCGGCAGCGGTACAAAACGGCGAAGCTGCCGCGGAGTTGCAGGCATCCGCGGCGCATCCGCGGCGGACCGTTCATTTTAAGCCGACAAGAAAGGATATCGTACGGGCTTCCTTTACATCGTTAAGCTTTCTGCTCCTTATTCCTTTGCTGGCCTCCGCTTATTCCAAAATCGACCAAATCTTTCATGTGGAACGCGAGGCGGAAGGGTTATTCTCCATCCTAAAGGATTCCTGGTGGATTGCCGCGATTCTGATCGTTGTGCTCGTCGCAGCCTCGGTCGCGTTCGGAATGATCCGAACCTTTGTGAAGTATGGAAAATACGAGATTTCGTCCGATCCGGAACGCATTTACATTACAAAAGGCATGGTCGACGAAACGGTATTCTCTATTGCAAAACAAAGGGTGCAGGCGGTTGAAATTACGCAGTCCGTGCTGAAACGGCTGCTCGGACTCGCCGAAGTGAAGCTGACCAGCGCGGGGGGCCTGGGCGACGGGGAAGACAAGCTGGAGATCAGCTCGCTGTATCCTTTTTTGCCTGTGCAGCGCGCCTACGAGATGATTTCGGAAATGCTGCCGGCTTATGAAGTGACCCGCGAGATGAACCGTCTCCCCGGAAAATCGTTATGGATCCGCATGCTAAGGCCAAGCTGGCTTTGGATCCTGTCGACGGCTGCTTTATTTTATTTCAAGCCGCGGTTGCTGGGATTCGAGCAGACCTGGTGGGTTGTATCCGGCGCTTTGCTGATTTGGATCTTCGTATCGAGATGGCTTGATTTCACCAATACGCGATACGTCTTGAAGGATAACTTCATTCAATTCCAAACAGGAAGTCTGACAACGGCTTTATTCGTTTCGAAGCGGGAGAAGATTATTGAAGTGAAAGTCACCCGCAGTCTGTTTCAAAAATGGCTGGGGCTCGCATCCGTCGGGACAATCAACCGGGCCAAGCCGGTACGTCACGCCGGGATCGACGATGCGCCGGCCGAACTGGCCGAGTCGTTTGTCAAATGGTATATGGGACGCCGCAAGGAGATCAAAGTGGAATAGAAGGGCGCTGACGTTTGGGCCTTGGCGCTCGTCCCGGATTCCGGCCGAGGGGATGCTTATAGGTTTTGTCTATCAAATTTATTCGATTTATGTCTTGGCGCAAAGATAGATAAGTGTGCTACAAAAGAGATAATGAACTTATTTAGGAGTGAAACCAATGGCAGACGTGAAGAAAATTGCCGTTATCGCCGGGGACGGCATCGGTCCCGAGGTTGTGGCGGAAGCGATTAAAGCGATGAAAAAAACCGAAGACGTGTTCGGCTACCGTTTTGAGTTCGAGCATGGCTTGTTCGGCGGAATCGCCATTGACGAGAAAGGAACGCCGCTGCCGGAGGAGACGCTGGCGATTTGTAAGAAAGCGGACGCCGTGCTGCTTGGAGCCGTCGGCGGCCCGAAATGGGACAACAATCCGAAGGAGCTGCGCCCGGAAACGGGACTGCTCGGCATCCGCAAGGCGCTCGGCTTGTTCTCCAACATTCGTCCGGCTAACGTGTTCGACTGCTTGAAGGAAGCTTCCACACTGAAGCCGGAAGTGCTCGAAGGCACGGACCTGATCGTCGTCCGCGAGCTGACGGGGGGAATCTACTTCGGAGAGAAATTCCGCCGCGAGGGCGCGAACGGAGAAGAAGCCGTCGATACGTGCGTATACAACGTCACGGAAGTCGAGCGCATCGTGCGCCAAGCGTTCGAGATCGCCCGCACCCGCCGCAAGAAGCTGGCGTCCGTCGATAAAGCGAACGTGCTGGAAACGTCGCGTCTGTGGAGAGAAACGGTCAACCGGATCGCGCCGGATTATCCGGATGTCGAGCTGGAGCACGTGCTCGTCGACAACTGCGCGATGCAGCTTCTGCGCCGTCCGTCCAGCTTCGACGTCATCGTGACGGAGAACATGTTCGGCGACATTCTGAGCGACGAAGCGGCGATGCTGACAGGGTCCATCGGCATGCTGTCCTCCGCCTCTCTGGGCGAAGGGGCGTTCGGCCTGTACGAGCCGGTGCACGGCTCTGCGCCGGACATTGCGGGCCAAGGCATTGCGAACCCGATCGCGACGATCTTGTCCGTAGCGCTGATGTACCGCCTGACGTTCGGCTACCACGATGCCGCCGAAGCGATCGAGCGCGCCGTGAAGGAAGTGCTGGACGCGGGTCACCGCACCGGCGACATTGCCGTCGACAAGAGCAAGGCGATCGGCACGACGGCGATGGGCGATTTGATTGTGAGCGCGATCCGCAAATAAGGATGGACCGGATAGCAAGACCAGAAGCAGGAAAAACTCTTGGGAAACTTCGGTTTCTTAAGGGTTTTTTCGTTTTTCGATGACGAGAATTTTTGTCTTAATTGTTACAAATTATAATTATTATAAAGAAGTAATTAGTATAATATTGACTTCGATGGGCTGCAAATGATACGATTTATATCGAGAAAACCGTTATCAGTTAACCAAATTTAAGGGAGGATTTTGGAACATGGCAGAACGTTTGGTAGGTAAACATGCACCCGATTTTACAATGGACACCGCCCTTGGGAACGGACAAGAGTTCGGCAAAGTATCGTTGTCCGATTACAAAGGCAAGTGGCTCGTACTGTTCTTCTATCCGCTGGACTTCACTTTCGTGTGCCCGACGGAAATTACGGCACTCAGCGAAGCCGCTTCGCAATTTAAAGCGATCAATGCCGAAATCCTCGGCGTTTCTATCGATAGCATTCACTCCCACCGCGCTTGGATCAACACGCCGGTGGATCAAAACGGCCTTGGCCAATTGAACTTCCCGCTGGCTGCCGATATCACGAAGCAAGTATCCCGTGACTACGGCGTACTGATCGAAGAAGAAGGCATCGCGCTGCGCGGCCTGTTCATCATCAATCCGGAAGGCGAGTTGCAGTATCAAGTCGTTCATCACAACAATGTCGGCCGCAGCGTCGAAGAAACGCTTCGCGTTCTCGAAGCTCTGCAATCCGGCGGTCTGTGCCCGATCGGCTGGAAAAAAGGCGACAAGCACCTGACGGCGAAATAATCGTCTTCAACGCTTTACCTACCCCCTTCGGCCTGTCTTGCGGCAGGCTAGGGGGTTTTTCACTACTTGGAGTAAAGGGGCTCGGAACCGACATGGAAGTAATCAAAGGGCTCAAATACAGCGAAAATCATGAATGGGTGCGGGTGGAAAACGGGAGAGCCGTGATCGGTCTCACCGATTTTGCCCAGGAGGAATTCGGCATTATCGTCTTTGTGGAGCTCCCCGAAGAGGGGGAGGTCCTTCAGGCCGGCGAGCCGTTCGGCAGCATGGAATCGGTCAAGACGGTGACGGAGCTGTATGCTCCGGTGTCCGGTAAGGTCGTTAGCGTCAATCCGAAGCTGACGGAAAATCCGGGCGTCATCAACCTGTCCCCGTATGGCCAAGGCTGGATGATTGTCGTCGAGATGAGCGATCCTGCCGAGCTTGACCGGCTGTGGGAAGCGGACAAATACGAACAAACCTATGTGCATGAATAAAATAGGCACGGCAGCCTGACTTCGGTCAGGCTTTTGACATTATAGTTATTTTCGGGGCGAGAGCATGACTTTCGCCCTTTTTTGTTTTTGGTAAGGTTAGAATATGGAGACGAACATCTGAAGCGAAATTGCTTTGATGAGCAGGGGATTGGGATGAATTTGTAGTGAAGCACAAGGCCAAACACGCAATCACTGCGATCTGCAACACTTGCTCGATGGTAGATTTAACCACTGGAGTTTTTCAGCTATCATGCACAGAAAAAGAAGTACTTCAAGTGAACCATTAGCATGTTGCAGCAGAAGGTACGATAGGCCATCCAATTCATCAATTGGGCAAGTAAGCCGTCAGCCCCGGTTGACAACCGTTTTATATTGTGAACTAGGAAAGCAATCGCAGTTGCTGCTTTCCTCGTTTTTTATGCACTCGAAATGGGAGTCATCTGGTCCTACCTATTTAGGGGTAATTTTCAGGTATTATGGTGTAAAATATTTACAAAAAAACAATGATCTTACCAGTAAAATTGACCTATTATATGAAATAAATACTATTTTTTATATAATATAGTGACATATTATAAAAAATATAGTATAAAATATATGGGATCCCTAATTCTACCATTTCAATGATGAAGGAGGATGAAACGATGCAGGAACAAAAGGATGTATTTGTCAGTAAAGTTTCTGAAGAAGAACTGAAGGCATTAGCAGGCGGTGCTGGAGCGGACGAAGTAACGCCACAGAGTACTATTGTATGCGCAAGTTTGCGCGTTTGCACATGGAGCATTAAGTATTGCCCAAGCTTTAAAGTAAAATGCCCGATGTAATCTTTAAATAATTGTTTAACAAGCCAATACTTATATTTGAAAAATATAGTGTTGGCTTGTTACTATTCTACGAAAGGATAGATAGAGATGGAAAGAACAATGGAATTTGCTATAAAAGAAATAATATTGGAGAACTCTCTCTATCCATCAGAGAAAAATGAGCGTTTAGATCCGAGTTATCCGATTAACGAGCTTCTCTTGCGGGACGGTTCTAAACCATGGGGTGAACTATTAGAAAATTACATAAATATGAATTTTGAGGATCATGAAGAGGAAAATATATTTTTTGTTCATGAAGAACATACAGGATCCGTATTTACAACTTTTTATCCTGAATTTCTTAAGGTTGCTCAACATTATTTAGACGAAAAAATTAAAGATTTAGGCACTTACCATAATCTATCTGACTTCTGCGAACTGGATAACATGAAAGCAAGCATGGTCGAATATATCAGGAGCGAATTATCCTATTTAAGCATAAGAATATTAATACAGGATTTAAATGAAGAAAGAGAGAATGGAAGACTCGTTGGTACCAACCCTCGTGAACGATACAAATATTATACAGAGCATATTTTAACCAAAAAGGATAAGAAAGTCGAACTTTTGAAGAAATATCCTATATTAACTAGAATTTTGTTCGAATCTATTGTTCTTCATGTAGACAGTGTTATTGAAATGCTTGCCCGTTTTGCTGAAGACAGGACTGAAATTTCGGAGAAATATGATCTCTCCGCGGCGGATAAGTTAACTTCTCTTACGTTACAGTTAGGCGATAAACATAATAAAGGCAGAAGTGTCGTCATTCTTGGTTTTGTATCGGGGAAGAAAATTGTTTACAAGCCTAGATCTCTTTCAATCGATGAACACTTTCAACAATTTTTAAACTGGATCAATACAAAAAAAAGTCCCGATTCTTTAGAGCTTAAGACTTTGACTATCATCAACAAACAAGTATACGGATGGCAAGAGTATGTAGAATATAAACCTTGTGATTCGAAAAATGGCATATTGCGCTTTTATGAACGACAAGGTTATTATCTTGCGATTCTTTATTTGTTAAATGCTGCAGATTTTCATTATGAGAATCTAATTGCTTGCGGCGAACATCCGATGATGATAGATCTTGAAGGATTACTACAAAATGCGAAAAGAAGCGCTGAAAAAGGAACTTCAGCTTATGACGTTGCATTCGATCGGCTAACGGAATCCGTTTTATCGACAGGAATGTTGCCGATTACTTATATAAAAGCGAATTTTCTTAATTTTGATTTCAGTGGGTTGGGAGGAGAAGAAGGCCAGCCCATTGGTCAAGACACATTCACAATCGAAAATAGCCATACAGATGAAATGAGAGTTGTTAAAGTACAAGCTTTCTCTGAAAGCAGTAAAAACAGACCATTCGTCGAGGGAGCAGAAGTAGAAACAGCTTCGCAGTACGGTGACTTGATTGCAAAAGGGTTCAGTAAATTATATAGATTATTATTGGAAAATAAACATAAACTGCTGCAATCCAGTGGTCCTTTGTATAAATTCAAGAACGATCAAGTAAGAATCATATTAAGAAGCACTCAAGTTTATTCTACGTTTATCGATTCGAGTTTACATCCTGATTATATAATAAAAGGCGAAAACAGAGAGCGTCTTATCAATTTTATGTGGCTGGGTAAAGTGAACAGGCCGGAATTCGCAGATACAATCATGTACGAATGTCATGATCTCTTGAAAGGCGATATCCCTTATTTTTATTGTACGGCAGATTCCACAGCATTGTTCCACCCCATCGGCAAAGTAAAAAGCGATTTTTTTCCATCGACCAGTTTTGATTATTTGTTGGAAAGGGTTAACTCTTTAAGTTCAAAAGATTTGGAAACACAACTGGATTTTATTCAAAATTCCCTTGTGTCACAATATGCGAGTAAAAATGATAAACATGTTCAGGCAAGGCCGGAAGTCCACACCAGCTATGAAAATTTTTCAATCATGATGCCGGATGAATTATTGGCGATTTCCGAAAGGATTGCAGGCATCATAAGCGACAAAGCAATTTATGGTAAAGATAACGATGTAACCTGGCTGGGCTTAAGCTTAGATATCCATGATCAATTTAAATTTCGTCCTTTGGAATTTGATTTGTATGATGGCGTTTTAGGGATCGGCCTTTATTATGCTAATTTATATCATGTAACAAAAAAAGACAAATATAAATTTCTAGCCGAAAAATGTATGCAAACCGCAATAAACCATATCCATTCACCTTTAGCAGATATTCCGGTATCGGCCTTTTATGGATATGGAGCATTTGCTTACGTATTTGCCAACTATTCAATCATTTTTGATGATCAAACCTATTTATCTCAAGTTAAATATGTTCTTGATAAAGCTCTTTCTAGGATTGAGGAGGACCATCTCCTTGATTTTTTGGGAGGCGTTTCCGGACTCATCATTGTTTGTATCAACCTTTATAAAAAAACAGGTGAGACTTATTTTCTTGATATAGCTAAACAATGCGGAGATCATCTGATCAGGAAAAAAGAAATACAAATGGTCGGTGTTGGCTGGAGAACGAAACAGGTTGAAAAACCGCTTACAGGACTTTCTCATGGAGCCTCGGGTTTTTCTTGGCCATTATTATGGCTCTATAAATTTACAAACGATCAAAAGTATGAGGAAGCTTATCTGGAATCCATGAAATATGAGAAGTCACTTTTTGATAAGAATGCGGAAATTTGGTTAGATTTACGTGCGGAAGCCGATCACCATGGAAGCGCTATGTGGTGCCACGGTTCTGCCGGTATCGGCATGAGCAGAATTATGATGAGCGAGTATGTATCTTCCAGTGAAATCATGCACGAGATTGATTTAGCTTTAAAATACACACAAATAAATGGTTTTAGCGGCAACTATTGCCTATGTCACGGGGATTTAGGGAACTTGGATTTGTTCCTTTTAGCCGCCGATCGCTTTCAAAGGGATGATTTTAAAATGACAGCCTTAAAAATCGGAAGTCATCTAGCTGTAAATTTCTCGGAAAAACATTGGAAACTCGGAAGTCCCGGCATAAATCCTGGTTTGATGTTAGGACAAGCAGGAACAGGTTACGGTTTCTTAAGACTTGCATATCCCGATTTAGTACCTTCATTATTAACGCTGGAACTAAACAAATAATCAGGGGAGCATCATCATGAAGACAAAAAGAAAAGTGCCGCTCAAAAGGCAGATCGCGCAAACGGATTGTGCCTTAACTTGTCTGTCCATGATACTTTCTTATTATTACGGTTATGAAAGTTTCCACGACCTTCAAGAGAGATTGGGTGGGGGAAGGGACGGGGTTACACTCTATGCCCTTTCCCAAACAGCCTCAAATATTGGCTTTGAGACAAATGTATATAAATCCGACGAATTAAATGAGATTTCATCGCCAGTTATCGTTTACTGGGATGGTTACCACTATGTTGTTTTGGAGAAGATCGGAAAGAAGGGTTACCATATTCTGGACCCAGCTGCAGGAAGATGTATTTTGTCAAAAGAAGAATTTCATGAACATTTTGCCGGTTATTTCTTAACGCTTAAACCTAACGAACACTTTAAGAGAAATAAACCTGCAAATGTGTGGATTCCCTATCTGAAGATGACTTTTGAAAAACCGAAGCTGTTATTTGCTATACTTGGATGGTCGGCGATTATTCAATTATACACCGTAGCCATGCCTATGGTAACTAAATTCGCAATCGATAGTATAGTGATCCCGAATGATGGCGATATATTATATGTTTTTTTTATCAGTATTATTGCAATGGTACTATTTAAAGGGGCAATCTCTTATTTGCGTGGACGTTTCTTGACTCAGCTTAGAGTACATCTTGATTGGAGGTTAATGAGCAGATTTTTTAAACATTTAATCAGCCTACCGTTTCAATATTTCCAACTTAGATCGTTTGGTGAAATTGTATATAGAGCCAATTCCCATGTCATGATTAGAGAATTGTTTTCACATCAGACGGTCATGAGTTTGTTAGATTCCACTGTAGTCTTGATTATACTCGGTTATATGGCTATGAATTCATTATGGCTTACGGCATGGGTAGTGTTATTTGGAGCGCTGAATATATTATTATTAACCTCTGTACAACATACCCTTAAACAAAGAGCGGAAGAAGAGCTTACCGAGCAATCCAAATTTCAAAACGTTCAAGTTGAGACATTGTACGGAATTTTTGGAATTAAGATGGCTGGAGTTGAATACCAGTCATTCAAACTATGGGAAAGTCACTTTAAACAAGTACTGCAGGCTTTCAAAAAGAATGAATATTTTTCTAACAATGTGGGTGCAGTGATGGTAAGTTTGGAAATGGCGGCTCCGCTTGTTATTCTAGCTTTGTCCCTTCATCAGGTTTTGTTAGGAAATATATCTGTGGGGACTATGGTTGCGTTTTATTCACTGACCGGGGTATTTTTTGGAATGGTTTCATCATTAATTGAAACTGCAAAAAGTATGATTACAATGGATACCTATCTGCAAAGAATGAATGATGTATTGGATGCTGAACCTGAGAAATCGCCTGAACATGCCATAGTGCCCGATAAGCTGCATGGTAACATTAAGATGGAGAGCGTCAGCTTCTCTTACACTAAATATAGCGCTCCTGTTTTAAAAAATATTAATCTCGAAATCAAATCGGGTCAAAAAGTTGCCATCGTGGGACCTTCGGGTTCCGGCAAAAGCACGCTGGCAAGAATGTTGCTTGGATTGTACGAACCGACAAGCGGAAAAATTTATTATGACGGGATCGATTTAAACCATTTGGATAAACGATGGCTGCGCAGAAATATTGGCGTTGTACCGCAGGACGCAACCTTGTTTAATAAATCCATTCTCCACAACATATCGGTTTACGACAGTAATCCTGATATGAACGACGTTTATAATGCGGCAAAGTTCGCACAAATTCATGACGAGATTATGGAAATGCCGATGGGATACCATACCCCCATTTCGGAAAAATCCATGAATATATCCGGCGGCCAAAAGCAAAGGATCATGTTGGCACGGGCAATCTTGCAAAAGCCTGCCATCCTTCTGTTAGATGAAGCGACGAGTTCTCTGGATAATGTTAATGAAAAAAAGATTGATCAATATTTAAGTGAGATCCACTGCACTCGTGTCGTTATTGCTCATCGATTAAGCACCATTCAGGATTCGGACCTGATTTTGGTCTTGAAGGACGGTGTCGTCATTGAAACAGGAACACATGCTCAATTGATCGAAAACAATGGGTACTATTGTGAACTCTATACTTCAAGTATAAAAAAGGCTGTATCCTTCTAATTACTGGGGGCTTCGCATGGAGATCAATTCTTTTTTGAAAGAAACAGAAGAAAACAGCATAGACGTTGGAGGAAATGCTTCACCTTTTAAATTTGATGGCTTAAAACCTTATTTAGAACATAAAAGGTTTGTATTTATTGGTGAAAGCAGCCATTGCGTCAAAGAATACAGCACAGCTAAAACAAGTCTAATTCAATTCTTGCACGAGAAATTAGATTTTCATGTTCTCGCATTTGAAAGCGAACTGGGGGATTGTTCGATAGGCAATCATTTCGCCGCTGATTTAACACCTTTGCAATGGATGTCCGGCTCGATCGGCAGAGTATGGCATAATGAATATAATCTCGAATTATTTCGTTATATGAAAGATAAGCGTACAAGCAAGCCTTTACATCTAACAGGTATAGATGTGCAGCAAAGCACCGGAAAACACTTTTCACAATTTATGGAATCGTACCTGACGGAAGCATTAGTCCAAACTTTCCTTGAGTTTGACAAGTTGGCTGAAGAAATTTTGTCAGACGACCGTTTGTTTAAAAGAAGAAGATTAAAAAACAAGTTAGATGAATTGGACTGTCTGGGCAATCAACTTATTAAAAATGTAAGGAAAAGACCATGCGACGATAAAAAACGGCATCAAATCGTCGTTCGCTCCCTTGAAAATAGATTGGAATACGCAAAGGCAAACGTACAGCTAGGTTTTTCCGATTTGTTTCAATTCAGAGATAAAATGATGGCTGAGAATTTAAAGTTTTTATCGGAAGAGATCTATCCTGACAAAAAGTTTATAATTTGGGCTCACAATATGCATATTAGAAAGAAAAGTTCAGTAAGCCGCTTTTCGCCATATAAATCCATGATGGAGCATCTTGACGATCATATGAAAGAGAATAGTTTTGTGTTAGCGCTATACGCGAACGAAGGTATGGTGGGGGATTATAACGGTAATGCTTTCCCCGTAAAAAAGCCGACTCAAAAGAACTTGGAATGGCTGCTTAATTATTCGCCTTATCAGAATAGTTTTATTTCAACGGAGTGTAAATGGGGAGAAAATAAATGGAGAGTTTTTGAAGGCGGAGGGATGCGCAATACCATTACACCCGTTCAGCAGTATGATGGAATATTATTTTTTAAACAAATTAATCCTGCTCAACGTATGAAAGAAACCTAAGCTTTCATCGATGGCAAATGAAACGAAGGCACCGTTCCCGTAAGATGGTGTTGTACCCATTTCGCGGAAAGGGAGGAGCATGATGAACCAACCGTTTCAACTTGGCGAAGAGTTTTTGAAGGAATCGATCTCGGCTTTTGATAGCATGAAGAAGCTGGCCGACCGAACGATGAGCCAGCTGGAGGACGCGCACTTTTACGAAACGATCGATCCGGAATCCAACTCGCTGGAAATACTGATCAAGCATATGCACGGAAATATGATGTCGCGCTGGACCGACTTTTTGACGACGGACGGCGAGAAGCCGGACCGCAACCGGGACGGTGAGTTCGAAGCCGACCGGCTTCCCCGAACCGAGCTGCTGCGGCTGTGGGAGGAAGGCTGGGAGCGGGTGTTTCAGACCCTGCGTTCGCTGACGCCGGGGGATGTGCTGCGTACGGTCTATATCCGCGGCGAAGCGCATACGGTGCTGAAGGCGATTCAGCGCCAAGTTTCCCATTACGGGTATCATGTCGGACAGATCGTCTTTCTGGGCAAGCACCTGAAAAGCGACCGTTGGCAGACGCTCAGCATTCCCCGCAAGCGGTAGAAGGCCTCGGGTGTCGCAGGAGGGACTGTGCAATAATAAAAAACATGCCGGAAGGACGGGCGGCCGG
>NZ_BILX01000063.1 GCF_004000785.1 Paenibacillus ehimensis NBRC 15659
GACGCGGCGGCGGGCGCGGCGCGAGGGCGGCGCAATGGCGCTGATACGGGCGCAGCGCGAGGACGCCGGGACGGCGGCGGCAGACAGCGGAAGCGCTGAAACGCTTTCACAAGCATCTTTACCTCGTCTGAGAAACCATGTAAAATAAAGGGTAGACACTCGGCAAGGAACTGCACTTCCCAAATAAAGGAGGGTTTCTATGTACGAACTGAAAGACAAGGAACTCATTTTTGTTTTCACGGGTCCGAATGGAGCCGGTCGCCGGACCGTAGCTCAGATGTCCGGCAGCACGCTCGGCATCAAACAGGTAATTTCGTACACGACCCGCCCTCCCCGCTCTTCAGAGGTAGACGGGCAGGACTACCATTTCGTCACTCGGAAGCAATTTGAGGAAGCCGAAGCAAACCAAGAGTTCATCGAAGTGATCGAATTGGACGGGAACCGGTACGGGGTCAAAGAAGCCGACGTAGCCGACATGGTCCAAAAGCACGGGGCCGTCTACTTGATCTTAAACCGTCAAGGCGCGGAAACCCTGAAGTCCTTATACGGCGATCGAGCCGTGCGCATCTTCATCTACGCCGATCGGGAAACGGTCAAGCGCCGCGAGGTGGAGCGCGGGGATTCTCCCGAGCTGATCGACCGCTATATGTCGCACTACGAGGAAGAAATGGCCTATAAAGACTCCTGTGAGCACACGTTCGAAAATTTGGATCTGGCTCACACCGTCTTTGATCTGACCAAAGCGTTGGACGAGAACTACCTGCACCGCAATTTGCTTGATCTCGATTAAGCGTTACACCCAAGCTTGTACTGACAAGAGACCGGCCTGCTCTTTCGAGAGCGTCGGTCCTTTTTATTCAAACCGGAGGAGAGAAGCCAAACGATGAGCAGACCGGAAACGACAGAATATGGAGCACACTATCAAGAATATATTGCCAAGGTTCCCGACGGGGATATTCGGGAACTACTGCGGACCCAACTGAAAACGACGATCGGGCTGCTTGACTCGTTAACCGAGGAACAAGCTTTGTTTCGTTATGCCGAAGGCAAATGGAGCCTGAAAGAAGTCGTCGGCCACGTTGCGGATACGGAGCGGGTAATGAGCTACCGTTTACTGTGCATCGCACGCGGCGATCAAACCCCGTTCCCGTCCATGGACGAGCATCAATACGTTGCGAGCGCAAATTTTGACGACCTGCCGCTTTCTTTTCTGTTGGAAGAATTCACCGCCGTCCGGCAGGCGACGCTGTCCTTGCTGGCGGGCTTGCGTCCGGAAGCCTGGCTGCGGCAAGGGACGGCCGCCGGCTGCAACACATCCGTGCGGGGGCTGGCCTATATTATCGCAGGGCACGAGCTTCATCACGTTCGAGTCATCCAAGAACGGTATCTCGCGGCGCAGCCATAAATCAAACCGTACGGTAAAACACCATCAATCCAAACAACCAGGCAGACAGGAGGTACGACCAATGCCTATTCTCTCGATCGAACCGACACCCAGCCCGAATACCATGAAAATCAATTTGGATGCTTCCTTGCCCAAAGACGTTCGCGAAACGTTCAACCGTGAGCAAGCCAGCGAACTCGCAGATCCTCAGCTTCGGCAGCTGCTCTCTATTGATGGTGTCAAAAGCTTGTACCGCGCGGCGGATTTTATCGCTCTGGATCGGACAGCCAAGGGCGACTGGCAGCACATTCTCGCCGAAGTCCGGGACATCCTGGGCGTCGCTCCGTCCGGCGCAGCGCAAAATCAGACGGAAGCCGCCTCGCAAAAGCCCGCTACCCCGGACGGTCCGACGGAAGCTACCAACGCGACATTCGGCGAAGTCAAGGTGCTTCTGCAGCATTTTCGCGGCATTCCGCTGCAGGTTCGGGTAACGAATGGCGTGGAAGAACGGCGGGCCGCCCTGCCCCAACGGTTTAGCGACGCCGCCATCCGCGGGGCGGCAGCCGCGCCGAACCTGATCAAAGAGCGTTCCTTGGACGATTGGGATACGCGCTACGGCGAGCTTCAGGACGTCTTGGACGAGGTGGTTCAAGAGCTGGACGCCGCCTACAGCGACGAACAGCTCGAACGGCTGATCGCCCAAGCCGAGCAGGGCCCGGCTCAAGGCGACGTCAAGGAGCTGGCGGCTTCCGGCCGTACGTCGCTGAGCTATGAAGAAACCGAGCGAAAGCTGCAGGACCCCGATTGGAAGCAGCGATATGCCGCTTTGGAGCAGATCAAGCCTTCCGAGGAGACGCTGCCGCTGCTGCTCAAAGGTCTGGAAGACGAACGTTCGACGGTTCGCCGCTTGGCCACCGTCTATTTGGGAGATTTGAAAGAGCCGCATGTTCTTCCCTACCTGTACCGCGCTTTGCGCGATTCTTCCTCCTCCGTCCGACGGACCGCAGGGGATACCTTGTCGGATATCGGCGATCCGGCAGCGCAGGATGCGATGATCGGAGCTTTGCAGGATTCCAACAAGCTCGTACGCTGGCGGGCCGCCCGCTTCCTCTATGAGGTCGGCGACGAAGGAGCGCTAGAAGCCCTGCGGGCAGCCCAGGACGACCCTGAGTTTGAAGTCCGGATGCAGGTGCGCATGGCGCTGGAGCGTATCGAAGGCGGCCAAGCGGCCGTCGGATCGGTCTGGCAGCAGATGGCTAGGCGCAACGAGAATGCATGAACGACAAAAGGCCAAGCCAATGGATAACCGCCAGAGGCTTGGCCTTTTGCCATCTACTTGAATAATACTTACGATCGAATCCATTGCTTGTAGTAGGCGTCAAGCTCAATCGATTGGCCATGACGGAGCCTCGACTCCTCCGCCGCGAACGCCATGAGATGGCTTCTGACGGATGCAGAGGCCGACGTCAGGCTTTCTCCCCCGCCGTAATGGCGCACTTCGTGGAGGAAGCTGCGCATAATTCCGCTGTCGCCGCCTCCGTGACCGCTCGTTTGTTCCGGAATGGCGATCACCGTTTCCTCATGCGTCAAGAAATCCAGCAGCGTGATCCGGCCTTCGCTTCCGCGGAGCTCTCCTCTCGTCCCCATGATCTGCACGATCCGCTCCTGATGCCGCGTGAAGCCGCTCATACTGAAGATCGCGGTGGCTCCGCCCTCGAATTCCATATTGACCACCTGATGATCGACGACATCGTTGTCGCATTTGTACACGCACCGGCCGTAGTTCGTCTCCTTTAGCCCGCGCACAATATTTTCCCGCGTCAGCTCCTCCGCGAAATGCCTGGCCCAGCTTTTGCCTTCGCCCAAATAAAATCTCGGCGCCGAGTAAGGGCAAGTCGGCTCTGCCGGACAGCCGTCGATGCAATAATCGGTTGCCCCTTCGGGAGCATGAGCGGCATGAAAATGCATCAGCGAGCCGTACGAGCTTACGCGCACGCAAGGCTTGTCGACGAGCCAGGACAAAATATCCATGTCGTGACACGACTTGGCCAAAATCATCGGGCTGGACGCCTCGCGATTGCGCCAATTGCCCCGCACGAAGCTATGGGCCATATGCCAGTAGCCGACATTTTCGTTCAATTGGACGGAAGCTACTTCGCCAATACGGCCTTCGCGGATCAGCCGCTTCATCGCCGACCAGAACGGCGTATACCTCAGCACATGGCAGATCGTCAGCAGCCGGTCGTTCTCCCGTGCCGCCTGCTCCATTTCGACGCATTCCCTGGGACTCGGCGACATCGGCTTTTCCAAAAGCACGTGGTACTTGGCCGCCAAAGCCTGCACCGTCGGTTCGTAATGCATCCGGTCCTGCGTGCAGATGATCGCAATATCCGCCAGCCGCGGCACCTCCAGCAGTTGTTCCCATGAAGCATAACATCGCTCAGGGGGAAGTCCGTGCGCTTGCGCAAACTTTTCTCTTCGCAGCGGATTCGATTCGGCCACCGCCACAAACTTCAGCTCATGCGGATAATCCAGCGCGTAGGGCGCGTAGCTGTGCGCCCCTCTCGCGCCTGCGCCGATCAATATCGCAGTAAGTGGTTTCATCTCTATGCCTCCAATTGCATTTCCTGCAATAAAAACACCTTTTTCATCGCGGACAAGCTACTGCCGCTTGACCAGCTTCACGGCCCGCAGCTTCACCGGATCGGCCTGCCATATCTCCGTGAAGCCGGACTTGGGACGGATCAACGCAGAACGAAGCGAAAGCGTGCACGTGCCCGGCCGGTCGAAAACGATCGTTCCCAGATGCGAATGAACCTCAGTGTACGGGTGTTGGCAGGCCGTGGAATTTTTGATCACCCGATCCGGCTTCGGCTGCGCCGTGAACCGACGGCTCCTGGAAGCCGCTTCGATGCCTTCACGAAACGCCTCGTCCCATGAAGCGCCTTCCTTCTGAAAACAAACAAGCTCAAGATCAAAGGTGCCCGGAGCGACGATTTGCAAGCTCCACTCTATCGTTTTCGCGTCCGCATCAATACGGCCGTTTGCCCATTCGAGCTTCACATGGCCGGACGGCTGCTGGCTCAAACGCGTATCGACGGAAAGCTCGCCTTCGATGTCTATGGCGATTACGGTCATGCAGTCATTTGCCGGCTTGTCCGGCAGTCCGACCGTCAGCGTGTGATGATCCATCCCGGCATCATAGCGTTGGGTTGTCTCAAGCGGCGTTCGGCCTGGATCGCTTAGCACGTAAGCTTGTTTGATTTTGTTTTGGAGCCCGTACAAGAGCAGTTCCCCCTGCGGCCAGGCGTCGCTTGTCAGATGCAGGTAGACGCGGCCGGGCTTTACGGTAACGGCGCCCCATTCCATCTCGTACGGAAAAGGACTGGCCGCCGCGCCGTACACCGCCTCCCCATGAACGTTCAGCCAAGCGCCTACCTCGCGCAGCCTTTCGGCGGACAAATCCGGGATATGTCCTTCGGCGTCCGGACCGACATTGAGCAGGAGGTTGCCGCCCTTGCTCACAATATGAACCAGCTTCCGGATGATCGCCTCCGGCTGTTTCCAGACCTGATCCTTCGTGCTGAAGCCCCACGATTGGTTCAACGTCATCGGTGTCTCCCAAGCGCGGGAGTCTTCGCCGTACATCGGAATTTCATTGTCGCCCTTCGACTGGTAGTCACCCATGTCCGGATAATGGCTGACCCGGCTGTTGATCAGGCAGTCCGGCTGGAGGCCTCGAACAAGCCCCACGAGCTCCTCGCTATCCTCCTTCGACAGTCCGCCCGCCGTATCGAACCAGAGCAGCCCGACAGGCCCGTATTGGGTGAGCAGCTCCCGGATTTGAGGCTTGACCAGCCCGTTCCAATACGTCGGAAAATGCTTCGAGTCCGTATCATAATCCCACACATTGTTATATTTGTTGTGTACGGCGTGAGGATGATGCCAGTCAATGACGTGGGAATAATAGAAGCACAGCACAATGCCCTGCTCGCGGCATTCCTCGGCCAGCTCCCGCATCGGGTCGCGCCCGAACGGCGTAGCGTCCGCAATGTTGAACGGCTCCGCCTGCGAACGGAACATGGCGAACCCGTCATGATGCTTCGCTGTGATGACGATATATTTCATGCCTGCCGCTTTGGCCAGCCCTACCCATGACTTGGCGTCGAAGCGAACGGGATGAAACGTCTCCGCGAGCCGCTCGTAATCGCGAACCGGAATGTTCAATTCGTACATGACCCACTCGCCCCGACCCAGAGCCGCATACAAACCCCAGTGGATAAACATGCCGAATTTGGCGTCCTTCCACCATTTGATTTTGTCCTCACCGCTTGTCACCGTCATCGCGCACCTACCTCTCGCTTCTACCAATATAGATTCCAATCTTTCAGCACCCGGACGAGTCCTTCAAAATAGTAATAGTCGCCCCAGATGCAGCATTCGTCGATCCCGTTGCCCAAAGGCTTGCCATAAACCGCATGAAGCAGAATGCCGTTCGAATGCGGAACTCCCGCCGTCGTATACCGCTGTGCCAGCGAGTCCAGCATCCTCAGAGCGGCATTCTCGTATGGCCGCTTGCAGCCGTTAGACAATGGCAGATGCTTCGCCAGTTCGAGCAAGCCGCAAGCGGCGATCGCCGCCGCCGAGCTGTCCCGCTCCTCCGGCCCGTCCGTAAAGATCAGGTCCCAGTAACACACCAAATCGTCGGGAAGACGGTTCAAATAGTAGTTGGCCGTCTTTTGCGCGATAGCGAGATACGAGTCGTCCCGCGTATAGCCGTAGCTGAGCGGAAAACCGTAAATGGCCCATGCCTGCCCGCGCGACCAGCACGAATCGTCGGAGAAGCCCTGCGACGTCTTGCCGTATTTCGGCTGACCCGTATCCACGTCCATGTAGAACGTATGATAGCTTGAAGCATCCTCGCGGATGATATGTGCCGCCGCTTGTGTGGCGTGATTGATGGCAATCCGGCGGTATTCCGGATGGCCCGTCGTCTCCGTTGCCCAGTACAGCAAGGGCAAATTCATAAGGCAATCGATAATCATCCGCCCGCGTTGGTTCGGTTGGTTTAAGTTGCCCCATGCCTGAATAATGCCCGCTTTCTCAAAATAACGCCCGATCAGCAAATCGGCGGCTTGAAGCGCCGTTTCCTTGGCCTGTTCATTGCCGGTCAGTTTGTAGGCCGCCACGCAGGACAGCGAGTACAAAAAGCCGAGGTCGTGCGTCTCCGTTGCGATTTTTCGTTCGACCCGCTCCCGGTAGCTGTCGAGCTGCGCTTCCGCGGCCCGGCGGTAACGGTCGTGACCGGTCATCTCGTAGGCCAGCCACAGCATCCCCGTCCAAAAGGAGGACGTCCACTCGGTATTACCGATTGGCTTATACACATTCCCTTCGCTTGCGGGCGACGGAAAATGCAGCGCGAACGTCCCCAGATTGCGGTCGATTTGCGACAGCACGTATTGTACCGCTCGCTCCCAATCATCCCGCCGCGCGGCGGGCGGTTCCGCGTAGCGATGCCGGGCTTTAAGCCCTTCGTCGACAACTTGTTTCATGACGGCCTCCTCATTCTTCTTGCGTTTCCAACTTAAACCGGCTCATACGGTCCAGAGCATTGCCCCGTCCTGCTCTCCATCCCTTACTTCGAGCAATAGGCCCTCGCTGTCCGACGGATCGCCGATCAGCCTGAGCGAGAGCGGGGCATCCCCTTTCCGGCAAGCCCGGAAGACGGTAACAAACGCCGCCCGGGTGCACGACATCACCCTGCGAATGCAGGCGCTGCGGACTTGAACCGGGGGCATGAACGGCGATTCGGCCAAATAGACGCAGGAGCCCTGCGGCTCGGCCAAGCCGTAAACCTGCAGCCGCTCGTCTTCCCCGCCTTCCCCGTTCCAGCTCCATTCGAGCCTCCAATCGTCCGGCAGCCCATCCAGCCGCCTCACCTGCCGCAAATGCGGGTACCCGTCCGCATCCGACAGCGCCTCCGCCGTAACAGCAGTATACCGAACGGGCGGCGCTTCGACCGGATTCCCCTGCGTATGCATCACCCAGTCCACGGTCGAAGGCTTACTCGCCGTCACCCGGTATACGTCCACCAGGAGCCCCCCGGCCAGCGTCAGCCGCCGGTCCAGCCGGACACCATCGTAAGCGTCCTCCGCTTCGGCTTCGACCCGGATGATGCCGTTCTCGCTTACGGCCTTGCGCAGCCGGCCGCACGCCTCCTGCTGGGAGCGGCCGTTAACCGTCACCGTGTTGTGCGCTATGGTGTGCACGTACCAAGCCTTGTGCAGCTCGTGTCCGTACGGAACCATCCCTGCGTCGGCCAGCCAACTGCGGCCCCTCGCGTAATACAGCAGATTCAGCTTGTCATAATGACCGTGCCAATCGCCATGCTCCCCGTAATCGACGAGAAGCGCCTGTGCCTCTTCGCCTTCGCCGCACCTCACGCTGACCATCCCGGGCTTGCTCAATACCGTAATCGCAGCAGCCTCGCTTGCTGCGCCTGACACCCCCGCGCACCCTTTCACCGGATGCCTTACCTCCTCCGGCAACGACTCCAGCGGCGCACCGAGCAACACGCCGTACAAGGAACCGCGGTCGCTGCTGCGAACAATCGCTTCTCCGATGCCGTAAAACGAATATGCCCATTCGTATAAATGCGCGTAAGAACGAATTTCGACGACCTTGGAATCGTGAAGGGCAGGAAACGTACCGTCCGGCAGCATCGCCTTCAGAGGAATATCAAACATCGCCTGCAGCTTCGGATGCTCGTACAGCTTCTCGCCGAACCCCATGGCGGCCCAAGCGATCGCCGCCTGCGCTTCAAGCGTGTAGAAGTGGTAGCTCCATGCGCCTTCGAACCAGAACCCGTCTTCGCCGACGCCGCTCTCCATCTGGAAATGGAATCCGTTCGCTTCGTCATCCAGTGCCCGCTTTAATAAACCGGGATCAACTAAAGCTTCGGCAATCGCCGCCAGCGCCGCATTGTGATACGTCTGCCAGTTGGAGCGGTCCCGCGGATTCCGGTTGATGACCCGGATTACCGGACGGAACAAATGTTCCTCCACTTCGTCTAGCTCCCCTGCGCTCAGCATAGAAGCATGGCGCAGGATCGTGCACGCTTGGGCTAACGGATAAATCCAGCTGGCTTCGGATAGCGTCTGGTTTTGGACTTTAGCCCCGTACCTGCCGGCCTCCCCGCCAACCTTGCCGAAAATATCGTGGAGCGGGAAACGGTCGTAATGCCGGGCGTAAAACATCAGCACGCTTTTGGCCCACTGCGCGTAGGCGGCTTCGCCAGACGCCGCATACACCACTGCGGCCAGCCGGGCGTCCTGCGCGAAGCGGTTATGCTCCTCGGCCACCGCCGCTTCATCCCACGGGGACCCGCTCCAGATGCTGTGGCAGCAGGGGCATTCGTGATGATGCCGGTCCACGCGCACAAGCGCAGCGCCGTCGTCGGGGCAGATATAACGATGGCTCCAGCCCCCGCCCAGCAGCGGAATGTCCAGAGGCCGGTTCACTTGAGCGCTTAACCGCGCCTTCCACTGCTCCACGCCCCGCTTCACCCAATCGCAATCCCGCATCCGGGTTCGAAGGCGCTGCGTCCATGCCGGCGTCCCTATTCCATCCATCGGTTTCCCTCCTCGAACGCGCTTTTAAAGCGGCAAACCGGAGATCGGCGAGCATCCGTCCCCGGCTTGCCTGACGCCCATACCGCAGCAGACGGCGGGCTTGCTTATTTCTTCTTGCTTTCGTTGTACTGGTCCATGTACTCTTTCATGATCTGCGCGCCCAAGCCTTTGCTCCAAGCCTCGACTTCCGCCTGCACGGCTTCCCAATTGCCGGTCCCCATCACATAGTTGACCGCGGCGGCCGAGAGCTTTTTCTGATGATCCGGATTTTTACTGGCCGTTTCGGAGACGAAGGCGATGAACGGGTTCGGCACGCCGACCTGATCGAAGCCGTCCAGTACTTCTTTTTGCGCCTTCTTGATCTCCGGAACCTGGGAATCCGCATAAATGTATTTGTCGTATGCGTTTTGCAGCACAAGCAGCAATGGTTTTTCCTTATCGTAAAGCTTCTTCTGTTCCTCGGTGCGTTCCACGGCGCCCGACTCTTTGTCGTACTTGGTGTAGTGCACGCCCGGTATGCCCGCCTTCGCCATCTCCGTACCTTCATCGGAAGCGGTCCAATTGAGAAACTCGACGATTTTCTTCACTTTATCCTTTGCGACGCTCGTCGGAACGACCCAGATGCCGTAATAGCCTTCGATCATCTGCACGCCCTTCTTGCCGCCCGGTCCCTCCAGATACGGCACCCCAACCAGCTCCGCTTTCGGATCGGTCTTTCGCATCACCGCCAGGTTGTTCTCGTTCATCATGCTGACGTTGTCGACCATCGCGCCGGCGACGCCGGACTTGAACTTGTCCTTCACCTGCCCGGTCTTGAGCACCGGGGCGTCCTTATCGATCAGCCCGGAGGTGTATGCCATGCGAAGCCAATCGAGATAAGCCTTGTATTCCGGCGTTTGGAAATAAGCCACCGGCTTGTCGCCTTCGATTTTGTACGAGTACGGAAGGCCGAAGGCAAAAGCGACCGGATTCGCCGAACCGAACCAAGGCGTCGTGAACGGACCTGCGATCATCGGGACCGTTTTGCCGCCCCCGGCCGGGTCTTTCTCCTTGAACACCTTGAGCACGTTCGTCAGCTCGTCAACGGTTTTGGGCACCGGCAAATTGTATTTGTCCAGCCAATCCTTGCGGAGGAAAAAGTTCGCATTGCCCCCGCCGTGCGTGCTGCGCGGTCTCGGAATGCCGAAAATCTCATTTTTTACCGTCGTGTTGTCCCACGTATACTGAGGGATCTTTTGCAGATTCGGCATATCCTTCACCAGCGCCGTCAAGTTGTGGAACGCTCCCTGCTTGACGAGCTTCGTGTATTTCTCGTCCTTGCCGTCCGTCAGCAAAATGAGGTCGTACTGGCTTCCCGAGGCGATGGCAATGTTCACTTTATCCGGATACACGTCGCCCGGCACGAATTCGAGATTCAGCTTAACGTTGGCTTTCTTTTCGATCTCCTTGAGCGCCTGGCTGTTCTCAAGCACGGGCGGCTCCCCGGCGGACAGCACCGCGAGCGCCTTGATCGTCGTCGGTTCGTTCGAACCCGCTGCAGGCTTGCCGGCTTCTTTCGTTCCGGCGCCAGTCGCACAGCCCACGAGGCTGCCCAGAGTCAGAATGGTGACGCATGTCCCTGCGAGCCATTGTTTCGTTTTCATCGTAGAAAACCCCTCTCATCGTCTTGGTAAAATTACTCTTTGATCGAACCGAGCATGGCGCCTTTGGCAAAATGCTTTTGCAGGAAAGGATAGACAACGACGATCGGAATCATCGCTACGATAATGGCCGCCATCTTCACATTGTCGCCGACCTTGCTGGCCAGCTCAAAATCCAGATTGTTCTCGGAAGCGATGTTGGCTTCACCCGCAACGACCATCAGGCGCAGCAGCACTTGAATCGGCCATTTGGCGTTGTCGCTCAAATAAATGATCGCCCCGAAAAATTCGTTCCAGTGCGCGACCATAAAGAACAGCGAAAAGGTTGCGATGATCGGCATCGAAAGCGGGATGACCACGGAGAGCAGAATGCGCGGTTCTCCCGCCCCGTCAATGCGGGCGGCTTCGTCCAAACTCTCCGGCAGGCTTTGAAAAAACGTCTTCATGACCAGCACGGTAAAAGCATTCGTCGCGCCCGGCAAAATCAAGGCCCAATAGCTGTCCAGCAGGCCAAGCGATTTGATCAGCAAATATTTCGGAATGAGTCCGCCGCTGAACACCATCGTAAAAAGCATCAGCAGCAGCAGCAGCTTGCGGCCGGGCAGCGTTTTTTTGGACAGCGCGTAGGCCAGCGTAATCGATACGAGCAGGTTAACGGCCGTCCCGACCACCGTAATGTAGACCGTATTGCCGATGCTCCGCACGAAACGGTCGGTCGAGAACAAGTACCGGTACGCCTCGAAATTCAGCTGCTCCGGGATCAAATAAAACCGGCCGCCAAGCGATTCGCTGACCGGACTGAGCGAGACGGTCAGCATGTACCAGAACGGGATGACGACAGCCAAGCACAGCACAAGCAGAAACAACATATTGACGGCATCAAAGACGGAAATACGCCGCAGCCTCATTCCCATGGTTCCCCTCCCTCCTAGAATAGGCCTTCTTCTTTAAACAGCTTGGATATGAAGTTCGCCGTCAGCATCAGAATGAGTCCGACAACCGAATTGAACAGGCCGACGGCGATGCTGAAGCTGAATTCGAACCGCTGCAGCCCCACCTTGTACACATACAGATCGAATACGTTCGATACCTCGTCGTTGAAATTGTTCCACATGAGGAACACCTGCATAAAGTTCGAGTCCAGGATCGAGCCGAGCCGTAGAATCAACAGCACAATGATCGTGCTTCGAATCCCGGGAAGCGTAATATGCCAGATCCGGTGCCAGCGGTTCGCGCCGTCGACCGTCGCCGCTTCGTACTGCTCGGGGTTAATTCCTGCAAGCGCTGCCATAAAAATGATCGTGCCCCACCCGGCATCCTTCCAGATTTGCTGCAGGACGACCAAGGGACGGAACCATTCGCTGCTCATCAGGAACGGAACGTTCTGATCAAGCCATTGCCCCAAATAATGGTTGATCACGCCCGACGGCCCGAAAAAGATGAACGTAATGCCCACGATGATGACCCAGGATACAAAGTGCGGAAGATACACGACCGTTTGAACGAGCCGCTTGTACAAGCTGAAGCGAACCTCGTTAAGCAGAAGAGACAATACGATCGTAAAGGGGAAGAAAAAAATCAGGTTGTAGAAGCTGAGCAGCAGCGTGTTTTTTAATAATTGAAAGAACGTCGGCTCCGAGAAAAATTGCCGGAAATGCTCGAAGCCTACCCACTCGCTGCCCAGCACGCCCCGGTACGGGCTGTAATCCTGAAACGCCAGCAGCACGCCCCACATCGGCACATAATGAAAAATGATAAAGTACGCCATGCCCGGGGCCGCCAGCATATAAAACCAGAGGTGCTTTCGAAACGCCTGCTTTCTGAATAAAGACGCTTTCCTGACGGACAGCCGCTTGTCCGGCACCGCATGCTCCATATCCGAACCTCCTTCACATGTCTGATGTTGTAGCTCGACTATAGCCGCTCTCCGAAAGCCGTAGCAACAGTAAACTTTTACGGCAGGTGGACTTTTTCGCCCGAAAAAAAAGTGCAGTCAGCTGCAAAATAGTGCACATCCTGTCGGATCAACGCAAAAAAACCGCAAAGCGGCTAAGCTTCGCGGGTATCGCTCCGGAACATTTCGCGGTACCGGGTCGGCGTCACTCCTTCGTGCTTTTTGAACACGCGGTAGTAATACGATGGCTGGTAGCCGACGCGATAGGCGATGTCATTCACTTTTTCGTTCGAATAAAGCAGCAGCTCCTTGGACTTATCCAGACGCAGCTTGGTCAAATAATCGATAAAATTGACGCCTGTCGTTTCCTTGAACCCGGCGCTGAGCTTGGACAAGCTGATGCCGTACCGGTCAGAGTACGTCTCCAGCGAAATATCAAGCGCGTATTCTTCCGTCAGAGACTGCTTCACTTTTTCTACCGTTTCCTGCATGAGCCGGTCTTGGGTATCGTTCAGCGTGTTCGCCATTGCGCTCATGTAAGCGCTTAGCTTCGCATGAAACCAGGAAGCCATCTCGTCGGGCTCGCGCAGACGGTTCAATTGCTCGTACAAGTCGACATTCGGGTACAGGAGCTGCGGACTGAAGCCCGACAGCAGCATATGGTGCAGCAGCGTTCCGAGCAGCTGATTCATGCCCTGCCGGACCTGCATCTCGGTCTGACCATGCTCCGTCAGCTCCTTCATAAACGTCTCCAGCGCGCCCGTGACCGCTTCCCGGTCGCCAGAGCGCATATGCGGATCATCTCCTTCTCCGCGGAGAAGGGGTACAGAATCGGGGCGTCATGGACCACCAAGCTTTCCAAATCCAGAATCTGATTCATTTCGTTCAAATTCCGGTAGCCGAACGAGCGAAGGACCTGTTCGTAGACCCGCGGCAGCTCGGACAGCAGCTCCGTTTCCTTCGCCAAGCCGATCAACAGATTCATATGCAGAATGGCATGCAGCGAGTGAATCAGCTCTTCGCTGAACGCATGCAGCTGCTTCCGCATGCCGCCCATGTCCTCATCCTTCGGCACGAGCAGCAGCAGACTGACGGACAGCTCCTGCTCGTTCACGACGCCGAACTGCTCAAACCGCTTCTCCGACAGCTCCCCGATCACATTAGCGGCGGCAAACGTCACGAGCTGCTCGTCGCCTTCGCCGAACCGGCCCTGCAATTTGGAGAAGCCGAGCAGCCGGACATTCATAAGCACGAACGTGCTGCCGCCGGGCTCCCACCCGTACTGCTCCATCCGGTGCCGCAGCTCCTCCTCGTTCAGATGGGACAAGTGGTCGTTCATGAGCTGGAACAAGAATAATTCCCTAAGTGTAAGCAGATGCTGCTCGACCCGTTCGTGAAGCTGCTTGCTCTGGCTGTTCAAGTGAAGCCACTGCCGTTCGATGAGCTCCAGCTCGTCCTGCGCCTTCAAGTCGCCCAAGCCGTGCTTGTCCGACCGGAACAGCTGGACCACCCGAGCAATAGGCCGGACCAGCCTTCGCGAAGCGATCCACGACATCAAGGCCGCGACGGCGATCCCGAGCCCTCCCATCGCCAGTAGCGCCCGGGAGGTGTTGACGACGGGCTGCGTCAGCTTGGAAACCGGAGTGGCCGAGACGTACTGCCAGCCATGCTTCTCCAGCGAACCGAACGAAACGGCGTATCTCTCCCCGTTCCACTCCCGGAAAAACGAGCCCGACTTCGCCTGAGCCGACTCCTTCGCCACTTCGTCGCGAAGAAAATATTCGAACCGGTGCTTGTCCGGTTCCTTGGTTACGTTCATATCGAGCCAGTCCCCGTTCGACTTCAGCAGAAAAGCCGCTCCCTGCAGCTCCCCGTCCATTTGCAGCAGCCGATTAACCTCCGCCGCATTGAACTGGACGAGCAGATATCCGAAGGGAGAATGGTCCGGAATCGTCTGCACGAGCGCCAGCGACCCTTGCGAGAAGGTCCAGTACTGCTCCATTTCTTTCAGGAATAACGAACGGAAAAATTCATTTTCTTCCGGATTGTCGATCGGTATCGCCACTTTACTGTTCAGCGCCGAGACGTACAAGGACGAATCGGGCAGAAACAGGCGCACTTCGCGGATTAGCGGACTGGAGTTGCTCATGACCAGCAGCGTCCGGGCCAGCTTCTGTGTGAACACAATCTCCTGCTGGAACGATTCGAGTGTCATATCGCCGAGCGGAGGCTGCAGCATCGGATTGTACTTCCACATCGTCACCATCTTTTCGAGCTGGCTCAATTGGTCGTTCATCCGCAGCACCATCTGCTCCAGCCGGACCTCGTGCGTCCGGTTCACTTCCTGCTCGATTTGCCGGACACCGACGTAATAAGTCAGGAACGCCAGAAGCGCGGTCGGCACGCTGGCGACCAGCAGGACGAAAACGAGGCTTTTGCGGTAAAAGGCGTTTTTCGGGTTCATGAAATAGTTGAGCATGGCTGCACCTCGGTCGCGTTTCTACCTCCAACATAACGGGCAATGCCTTCCGAAGTCAAGAATGCGTTTTCATTTCAGGGTTTACGCGGGGTGGGCGCTGCTTCCCCGGGTGGCGCCTGCGCGCTGAACGCGTGGACTCGCCCCCGGCTTTCAAACGCCTCCCGCCCCGCCTGGCTACTGCCGCAGCGTCTCCCCGTGATGCAGCACCCGCAGCCGCTCCGGCTCAAGCTGCCGCCGAGTCCATTCCGCGAGCAGACGGTCGAGCGCCTCGCGCGGCGTATCGTCCGCGAGGCGGAACGCGCCGTAATGCATCGGCACGAACAGCTCGGCCCCGCAGTCGAGGAACGCCTGAACCGCCTGTTCGGGGCTCACGTGCTGCTGGGACATAAACCATTCCGGCTCGTAAGCGCCGATCGGCATCAGCGCCCACTTGATCGGGAAGCGGTCGCCGATCAGCTTGAAGCCCGGGAAATAGCCGCTATCCCCGGCAAAATAGATCGCGTGCCGCTTCCCGCCGTGGTTCGTCGGCCGAACGATCCAGCCGCCCCAGTGCGACGTATTCATATCGAACAGCGTGCGGCGCGTCCAATGCTGCGCGGGAACAAAATGCAGCTCCAGCGAACCGAACCGGAGCTCCTCCCACCAGTTGGCCTCGGTCACATGCGCGAACCCGCAGGAGCGCAGCTTGGCCCCCAGCCCGGCCGGGACAAAAAGCTCCATTCCGGCGTTGGCCCGGGCAAGCTGCCGCAGCGTCGGCAGGTGCATGTGGTCGTAATGGCTGTGCGACAGCAGCACCGCGTCGATCGGCGGAAGCTCCTCCAAGCGCAAGCCAGGCGGCGCAAGACGCTTCTCCAGCCCCATCCGTTCCGCCCATACCGGATCGGTGATCAGGTTTCGGCCCCCCATCTGCAGCAAAAACGTCGAGTGCCCGATCCAAGTCACCGTCGTCTGCGTCCGGTTGCTGCGCAAGTAATCGAGCTGCCGCTCTTCGGCCTGCGGCACGCGGTAGGACAAATCTTTAATTTTCGCTTTGCGCTCCTTGCGCCATTGGCGCAGATGGGCCAGCTTTTTATGGTTTTGACTGCCGTCCAAATTTTCATACCGCCGACGAGTGATCACGTGCCGTCCTCTCCCTTTTTCCCAGCCTTAGCTGCTCTTTTATCCAAACTATACCTTACTCCCCCCATTCATCTCAATTTCTCCTGCGTGCTCTCTTGATCTTAATCATGGTATAATGGGTTCCACTAAGTTTGGCAGGAGGCAACGGACGGATGGAACGGAAACGGGTTCTTATTTTCTCAGGGGGCCGGCTGGGGGGCTGGGCGTTGCGCGAAATCCGCACAGGCGATGTGCTCGTCGGGGCGGACCGCGGGGCGCTCTTTCTGGTGCGGCACGGGTACCGGCCGGATATCGCGCTCGGGGATTTCGACTCCGTCAGCCCGGGGGAACTTGAGGAAGTACGCCGGGCCAGCCGCGAGTTCGTCGCCTGCGATCCGGTGTGGAAAGACTTGACCGACACGGAGATGGCCTTCACCTGGGCGCTCGAACAAAACGCCGAGGAGATCGTGCTGCTGGGCGTGCTTGGCACCCGATGGGACCATTCGCTCGCGAACGTCCATCTGCTGCGCAAGGCCCTGGCCGCAGGCATCCGCTGCCGGATCGCCGACGCTTGCAACGAGCTGATGCTGATGGACGGCAATGCCCCGCTAACGGTCGGCCGGAGCCGGTTCACTCACGTGTCGCTGCTTCCGCTGAGCATCGAGGTGACGGGAATTACGCTCGAAGGGTTCCAGTACCCGCTGCACGAGGCGACGCTGACGATCGGGCAATCGCTCGGCATCAGCAACGTGCTGCTTGGCGAAGCCGGGCACATCTGCATCCGGGACGGCCTGCTGCTCGTCATTCAGAGCCGGGATGAAGAGGAAACGGCTCCGGAGTAAGCATGCGGACAGGATTTCTCGCTTTTAAGTTAGCAGAAAGTCCTCCAAATATTTTTCAATCTGTTCGATAGAAGCTATGGAAAATTTTTTATTTTTATAATGGATCAACCCCTCATGGATGCACTGAGCGATGGAACGGTTTAAGCTTCGAATGGGCGCGCATACCTCACTGGACAGCATTTGCTTGGTAAGGCTGTCCAAATCGCCAATTTTATAATGATGAAGCACACTAAATAGAATCCGGTCTTTCAAGGTCAGCAGCGATAGCTTCGCCGCGGTATCCGTGCTCAGCATTAATTTGGAGGCCAGCTGCTTCACAAGATATAGATTAAAATCAAAATCGAGCTTCATCCATTCATACACCATGGTTTTATAGAGAGCTATCGATTCGCAGTGTTGTTTGGCAATCACGCCGAGCGTTTTCATTTGGTCGTTAAAAATCTCGATCTCTCCGAAGCAGCTGTACGCTTCGTAAATATATACGGAAAGCATCGCTCCCGTGTAGCTTTGTCTGTACACTTCCGCTTGACCCGCCGTTAAAATGTAAAGATAATGATTTTCCTCATGCGGCCGAAGGATCAGGCTGCCTTTTTTATGCGTTCTATACCTGAATTCTTTTCGAATCTGCTCTGGCGCAGCGTCTATAATCTCCTTGAAATCCATGCGCTCTCCTTTTGGTCATTTGACCTATTTTCATGACCGTTGGATTTATATAATAAGGCCACACCAACACAGGAGGTCTTATTTATGAGAAAATTAATTATTGATACGGATACCGGCAGTGATGATGCGGTAGCCATCATTATGGCA
Source organism: Paenibacillus ehimensis NBRC 15659 (assembly GCF_004000785.1). Taxonomy (GTDB): domain Bacteria; phylum Bacillota; class Bacilli; order Paenibacillales; family NBRC-103111; genus Paenibacillus_G; species Paenibacillus_G ehimensis. The sequence continues at coordinate 17,779 of NZ_BILX01000063.1, forward strand.
TTAAAATCAGCGGATGTTAAGGTCGAAGCGATCACGACCGTGTGCGGCAATGTCCCGCTCGAACTGGCAACCAAAAATGCGCTGATGACCATCGAAGTGGCGAACGGCCAAAAGCCGCCTCTTTATGTCGGAGCAGCCAAGCCGCTGATGCGCGATTTGGTTACCGCCGTCAATGTGCATGGCGAGGATGGCATGGGAGATTGCGATTTGATTCATCCTACGCTTGTGCCGGAAAGCCGGCATGCCGTGGATGCGATTCTGGACATTGTTGAAAAGAACGCCGGAGAAATTGAAATTGTCACCATCGGTCCCGTGACCAATATTGCCCTTGCGATTCTAAAAGCGCCCGAAACGATGAAAAAGGTAAAGCATATTTACACCATGGGCACTTCCGGCTTTGGCCCCGGGAATACGACACCGGTTGCCGAATTTAATGTGTATGTCGATGCGGAAGCTTATCGTATGATGCTCAACTCGGGTATCCCTATGACCATTATTGGATTTGATGTCTGTTTAGGAGAAGCGGCTTTGACTCAGGACGATATGGATGTCTTGCTGGCGAGCGGCAAGCCGGAGGCCGTATTTTCGGTGAAATGCAACCGTTCCTTGCTGGAATATAATATCCAAAGATGCAATGAGCCGATTGTGGACTTGCCTGATGCCGTGGCCATGGGTGTCGTGCTCTGGAATGAGATCGTCCTTGAAGAAAAATGGTGCTACTGCTACGTCTGCACCATGGAAGAAGCCGCCTACGGTCAAGTGATCCTCAATGACGGCAGCAAGCTGGCCATTTCCGACGGCTTTGCAGGTCATACCCCGAATGCCAAAGTGTGCAAAACGATTGATAATTCGTTATTCAAAGAGAAATTAATCAGCCTGCTTGTAAGGTAACAGAGGTTACTATGATTATCAACTATGTGCATTGTTTTATTGCTCAAGACCAACAATTTCTGATGCTTCGAAGGAACAACCCTCCCTTTAAAAAGATGTGGAATTGCGTCGGCGGCAAGATGATGCCGGATGAAACGTCCCGGGATGCCGTCGTTCGTGAAGTCAAGGAGGAAACCGGACTGGACCTCCAGTTTGTTCAGTTCAAAGGGATTGCCACTTGGAATCAGACGGGCGGCATGTACATTTTTGTTGCCGATCGGTTTACAGGGGAATTGACGGAATGCACGGAAGGAACGCTGGCTTGGAAAAGCAAGGAGTGGATCCTGCAGTCGCCGGAAGTCGTGAGCAGCATCCGGACGATTCTGGATGACGTGCTTGCGACGGATGTCCCTGTGGAATATGCGCTCTTTTACACCGGGGCGGAATTTGAAGGAGATCTATGGAAATATGAGGTGATGCGTAATGATAAACATAACGATTCGAAAAGAATTAGCCGAGGATTATCGTAGTACGGAAGAAGTGGTAAAGCGTGCTTTTGCCGATATGGAATTCAGCGATCAAAAAGAACATGAACTGGTCGCTCGAATCAGAAAATCCGCTGTATTCATTCCCGAGTTATCGTTAGTAGCCATGAATCAAGACAATAAAGCAATCGTCGGACATATTCTTCTAAGCAAAATAAAAATTAGCGGTGACCAACAAAGCGTAGAATCCCTTGCTCTTGCTCCTGTTTCGGTCTTGCCGGATTACCAAAAGCAAGGCATCGGAAGGCTCTTAATTACCGAAGCTTTGCACAAAGCAAAAGAACTCGGATACCATTCCGTTGTCGTATTGGGACATCCGGAATATTATCCGAAGTTTGGCTTCAAAAAAGCATCGTTATGGGGGATCAAAGCACCTTTTGAAGTGCCGGAAGAAGCATTGATGGCATTAGAGCTGCGTGAAAATGCGCTTGATCATGTTTCAGGGGTTGTTGAATATCCAAGCGTGTTCTTTTTGGAGTCGTAAAGATTATGCAGTATCGGAGAGGACGCACCGTAAACAAAAACACGGGAGCGTTCTTTTTTTGAACTAACACGCAAGATAAGTAGTTGATCTTAGCCAGTACTATTAAGATTGATCTGCTATGAAGAAAAGTTATCATAAACCGCTTCGTAAATGGGTTTTGCATATTCTTGAAAAAAAGACGACCTCAACCTTTCTTATCTATGAATTTTTCGGTTGTTCACTGCTATTTAATTTTTTCGCTTACAGTTTAAATGAAAGCACGGAAGTTGCCACTGGTTACATTGTTATTCCCGTTCTATATAAAGGGATTTTCACCCGGCTGCAGCGGAAATGTCTCAACTGATATTACCAGGTGGTTAGTCCGGCTTGAGCTTATTTCTTAATGCTAGAATATATTTGTCCAGCTCATTCGTTAATTGGGTTGATTCGTACCCGACGTCTTCCAATGAAAGGGTATTGAAATACGTTAATTCGTTGTCCCCATCCGTAATCGTAAGGTAATATAAATATCCAACACCAGAGGATTGATCGCTCTTTTTGCGAAGTTTTATTTCTTTTAATTTGTTGGAAATTTCACCGAGCGTTTGTTCATCGTTAATCTGCAAAACTTTTCCGGTGTCTCCATACTTAATTTCAACCTTGGTGATTTTATCAAAATCGCTTTTTAATATCACGGATAACGGAATTGGAACAGCCGGGGCATCTTTTAAAGTAATTTCATTAAGATGGGCGTTATAATTTATCGATATCCCCACATTTTCTGCAATCAATCGAAGAGGGACATAGGCATGATTTTCGTAATTTAATACCTTGTATTCGCTCATATCCATTCTCTTGTCATTAAAACTAATCTTCACCGGAAATAAGAACGCTTGAATGAAATCCGAGGCATAAACCATGGTAGTCATAGAAACAAACGCACCACAAACAAATCCGATTACATACTTCCTCATTTTGTATCAACCCCCATAATATTGGTATAATTTGTTTGACGTTACTGGTGTAACAAAGTTGCTTCCTTAAAATTTGAATGATCAGACCACTCTATGGATCCACTTTAAAGGAGAAACATTATGGAAAAACTATGGCTTTTCTTGGCTATTATTGCTAGCCCAATGATTGCATTCCTTTTTATGTATTTGTTTATTGGGTGCTTTGTCGAAGGAAAAGAAAGGCGGAGGGTGGCAGTTTCGGTACTTTTTTCTATCCTGGTTTGGGTAACCTTAGGTTGTATTATAATGTCAGCAGCCTAATTCCTAGATTTCATCGGCAATCTTAAGGGGCGTGATAGGTAGTGAAAATATCAAAATTCATCTTAAGCATTTGTTTAATAGTCTCATTAGCATTAAATGTTTACTTGATTAAGAATCAAATGACCACGAATAATAAGCAACAAAAGATTGATCTAGATTTTAAAGCATCTATAGGAAGAATTTCCGATTCTCTTGCTGCTGTAACTGATGGAAATTATGTCGGTTATTTAACCGCGATCGAACATGCCTCCAAAGCAAACGCATTATCCAAATATTCATCGTATAATAAAGAGAACAGCAATATAACAGGCACAACGTCAGAGCTTATCAATGAATTTAGGAATCTCTATGCCAGTCAAAAAAATTTGGCTGATAAAGAAAGACTAATGCAAGGTTTTCAGCAATTATCGGCAGAGCCCAATCATCGCGAAACTATGGACAACATTCTAATGTTGCTTAATAAACAATAAAAATAACCCCCTTGAGTGAGGGGGTGTGATCATTACTTATGTGTCTTTGTTCCTTTTTTTCCAGTGTAAGGGTTGGTATTGCCTTTGGTGCTCCAATTGTTCTTGAAGCTCTTGTCTTTGCTGGATCGATGATGGGATTGAACGTGAGTGCCGTTTTTCTTGGTATAACTTTTTACTTTTGTCGCCGCGGAAGCAGAACCGGCGAAGCTAAGTGCGAGCACGGCGCTCATCAGGAGCAGGATCAGTTTTTTCATGGTTGTCCTCCTTCATTCGGAATGAAAATCAGGACTATTTTACCATATTTCCGGTTATTTGCGACTATAATTTTAAATATGTATCCGAAAAAACAAGGGGATTCGAAGCGCGCATGTTGCGTCATCGAATCCCCTTGTTTGCGGTTGTCCCTCAAGCTGTCGTCTGAGCCGCACTGCCGGATTGGAGCTGGTACATGCGGTAGTACCGGCCTTGCAGCCGCATCAGCTGTTCGTGATTGCCCCGCTCGACGATTTCGCCGCGATGGAGCACGAGAATTTGATCGGCTTCGCGGATCGTGGACAGCCGGTGGGCGATTACGAACGTCGTCCGGCCTTCGCTGACGACCCGCAGCGCCTCCTGAATCAGTCCCTCCGTCTCGCTGTCGATGCTGGCCGTTGCCTCGTCGAGAATAAGGATGGCCGGGTCGAAGGCGAGCGCCCGCGCGAAGGAGATGAGCTGCCGCTGCCCGGCGGACAGCGTGCTGCCCCGCTCGACCACCGGCTCGTCTACGCCGCCAGGCAGCTGCTCGACGAAGGAGGCCGCGCCGACATCCTTGAGCGCCTGGCGAACCTGCTCCGGCCCGATGCGCTCGTTGTACAAGCTCACGTTGAACTTGATGTCGCCTGCGAACAAGAACGGGTCCTGCAGCACGATGCCCATATGCTTGCGCAGCGCCTGCTTCGAGAGCGTACGGATTTCCGTTCCGTCGATGCGAATTTCCCCTTCCGTCGGCTCGTAGAAGCCCAGCAGCAGGTTCATGATCGAGCTTTTGCCCGAACCGGTATGCCCAACAAGCGCGATGGTCTCGCCTTTTCGCGCCTCGAACGAAATGCCGCGGAGCACGGGCTCTCCGGTTTTGTAGGCGAAGGTGACGTTGTCGAAGACGACATGGCCTTCCGGCCGCGCTACTGCGTCCGACGAAGCTACTTCGGTGCCTTCGATATCGAGCAGGTGAAACACTTTTTCCGCCGACACGACAGCCCGCTGCGCGTTCAGCATTTGGTCGAAGATCCCAATGATCGGCTGGAAAAGCCGCCCCGTATAATCGATAAACGCGTAGAATACGCCGAACGAAATCGCGGTCTGGAGCGATTGTCCGCCAAAATACCAGATGGCGCCGGCCGTGAAGAAGGCCCCGACGAGTCCCGTAAAATTGCGCGAGGACAGCGAAAATACGCGGTTCTGCTTGATATGGTTCCGGTAACGGTCCTCGTTGAGCGCATCGAACTCCCGCAGGCGGTTCTTCTCCTGCCGGAACGCCTGCAGAATCGGCATGACCGCGATCGATTCGCTGATCATTGCGTTCATGTCGCTCAGCCGGGCCCGCATGATGGCGACGTACTTTTGCGAAAATTTCAAATGAATGAACATAACGACGGCAAACAACGGAAGCAGCAGCAGCGAGACGAGCGCCAGCTTGACATCAAGCAGAAATAAGGCGATGTAAATACCCGCAATGTTGATCGTGCTTACCACGAATGTCGCCATGAAGCTCATGAACAGATCGCGTATCGCCTCCGTATCGTTCGCAATCCGCGATACGACCTGCCCGATCGGCGTATTATCGAAATAGCGGATCGGCATCCGCTGAATATGGCGCATCAGGTCCATCCGCATCCGCTGGATGATGCGCAGCGCCGTCGTTTGCAGCGTCAAGCCCTGCACGTAATGCAGAATGCTGCCAAGCGCAAGCAGACCGACGAACAGCCCCAGCCAGCGAGCGACCGGGCCGACGTCATGCCGGTAAAACTGCGCGGTTTCCGCAGCAGTCAGCTTGCGGGTACTTTTGCCGCTGTCCGGCGAACTTTGGCTACTCAGAAGGGCGGAATAGCGCGCCAAGTACAAGCCGTCCTCCAGCTGCAAAATCCGCGCGTCTTTCATCACGGACCGGTTAAAGACGACACCGCGGCGTTCCGCCTCCTCCATCCAATCCTGACGAATGTAAAATCTCCCGTCCAATTGAACCTGCTTGACCTCACCCTTAGGCAGATCGAGGCCCGAGGCGACTTCAAACCACGGTAGCCCGATGGCGCCGATGTGGCGGTCGATGATCGTTTTGGCGATAAACGGCCCGGCCAGCTCTGCGCCGACCGCACAGCACAGCACCAGCAGCGCCGCCGCGATACGGAATTTAAAAAGCAGCGCGTAACCGAGCAGCCTGCGCAAAATGGGTTTGCCCGACGATTCGTTTGTTTCTATGGCGATACGACTCACGTCCTTCCCGATGGGCCTGGAATCGCGGCCCTATGATGAAGCGTCCAGCAAGCTTGCTTCGAGCTGCTGACGCTCGAACTGTTCCTTGTACCAGCCGCCGCGATGCAGCAACTGCTCGTGCGTCCCTTCCTCCGCGATCCGCCCGTCTTCCAACACGACGATCCAGTCGGCATGCATGACGGCGGACAGCCGGTGCGTTGCGATCAGCGTCGTCTTCTCGGCACGCTCCGCCCGGATGTGCCCGAGAATGGCGCTTTCGGTACGGGCATCCACGGCGGACAGCGAATCGTCGAGAATGAGAATTTCCGGGTCGGTTAACAAAGCGCGCGCGATGCTTACCCGCTGCTTTTGCCCGCCGGACAGCATGACGCCGTTCTCGCCGACAATCGTTTGCAGCCCATCGGGCAGCTGCTCCACATCCTGCGTAAACGAAGCCATCTCGATGGCCCGGCTGATCTCCTCCGGCGAAGCGTCCGGGCGGCCCAGTGCAATGTTGTCGCGCACGGACTTGGACAGCAGCAGATGCTCCTGCGATACGTAGCCGATCCAGCCGCGCACGCGTTCGATCGCCTGCTCCTCGATTGGTACGTCCGAGAGGCGCACGCTGCCGGATGGTGCCGGGTAGAAGCGCAGCAGTTGCTTCAGCAGGGTGCTTTTGCCGCTGCCGGTCCGCCCTACGATGCCAAGTGTCTGTCCGCGCTCAAGCCGCAAGGAGACGCCGGTCAAGCTGTCTTGGGCCGCTCCCGGATAACGGAACGTAAGGTCGCGCAGCTCGATCGATTCCGGACGTTCGACCTCTACCGGATGGGCGGGATTTTGCACGTCGGGTTGCTGCTCAAAGCTGCGCGTCAAGCGGTCGACGGAAGCCGTTCCGCGCTGCAGCACGTTGATGAACTCGCCGAAGGCGATCATCGGCCAGATCAGCATGCCAAGATAAATGTTGAACGATACGAGCTGTCCGAGCGTAATGTCGTTGTGGAACACCAGATACGAACCGTACCCGATGCCGATAACGTAGCTCAAGCCGACGATCAGCGAGATGGCGGGATGGAATAAAGCATTGATGGCGGCCACGCGGATGTTCTTATCCATCACGTCGCGGGTGATCCGGTCAAATGCGGTCAGGTCGTGCTCCTCCTGTACATACGAGCGGATCACGCGCATGCCGGAAATTGACTCCAGCGCTTGGTCGTTCATCCTCCCGAACGCCGTCTGCGCGGCAATGAACCGCTTTCGCGTATGCTTGCCGAGGACGCTGATCAGCACCGTGAGCAGCGGCAGCGGCAGCAGCGCCGCCAGCATCAGCTTCCAGCTGATGAACGAAATCATCGTCACAAGCACGACCGTCGTGCCGACAATCGTATTCACAAGCGTCATGACGCCGTAACCGGCCGTCTGGCCGATGGCGGGCACGTCGTTGGTGGCCAGAGCCATCAGTTCCCCGGTAGTGTTGCGCTGGAAAAACGACGGCGACATCCGCGTTAAATGAGCGGTTAACCGGCTGCGCAGCAGCTTTTCGAGCAGCAGCGAATTGCCGAACAGCGTCGTAATCCATACGTAGATCATGATATACAGCAGCACGGCCAGACCGATGAGCAGCAGCACGCTCTGCCGCAGTCCTTCGGCGGTCAGCGTACCGGTACGGATGTGGTCGATGACGCTCCCGATCATCCGCGGCGGCAAAATATTCAGCACGCTGACCAAAGCCATCAGGACGATAGCCAGCGCATACCGCCCCCAGCGGTCGCGAAAAAACCAAGCAAGACGCCCGACAAACGACAAAGGAATCCACCTCTTTCTGTCTCCGAATTGAAATTGCCGGGGAGCATCGTCCGACTTCTTTTAATAGGAAACATACATTCGCCTTTTACTCTAATACCATACCATATTCTGGGCGTCTTGCCACCGGGAATTTTTTGATGAAATGAATTTTCATTTCCTGTACGACGGACGGTTCGCTTCATAAATCGCAAAAGCCCTGTCCAAAAGATCGATCGTTTCCGGTTCTAACGGGAAAAGCCGCATTTGCCGCGATTGCTCGGGCGATTTGCGGATTTCCCACAGCTTTTGCATTAAACGTTCATCCCCGCCAAGCATAGTTGTCGTCATCGAAATAATCCGTTCCACAATCCGCTGCGCTTCTTCCGACGCGGGATCTTTTCCCGCCAAGTTCCGAATATCGGCGTACAGCCCGATCCATTGTTCGGATTCCTCGTCGCAGCCGCTGAACGAAGGGATATTTTTTATTTTGGTGCGCTCGTCCGGGCTAAACGTATGCTCCACAAATTGATGCTGCAAAGAAGGGTTCTGCTGAGACAGAGCGATGAGCTCGTACAGCAGCCCCGGCTTTAATTCGCCTTCCAGCTTGAAAATGGTTTCGATTTCTTTCATTTTTCTTTCCATCGTTTCCAAGTGAATCCGCTGCTCCCGAATCGCATGAAGCTGCTGTCGAAAAAAAGGCTCCCAGCCGGAATCTTGACCGTCCAGCATGGTCTTAACCTTGTTCAGCCCGAAGCCGAGGCTCTTCAACAGCATAATTTTATACAATCTGACCACGTCTTCCTCGGCATACAGCCGGTGTCCTCCCGGTGTTTTACCGGAGGGCCTCAGCAATCCGATCGAATCGTAATACCGCAAGGTTCGGACCGTGATCCTCGTCTTTCGTGCCAGCGCTTGGATGGGAATCATGCTTTTTATTCCTTTCGCCTGTCATTTTGGTTACCGGTAATGTGAGCTTAACCGTTGGAGAGAAAAAATAAAAGGGTAAACGAGCCGTTCAAAATTCCATGCAGCAGGATGGAAAACCAGAGCGTCCCTGTCCGCTCGTAAGCCAAGGCGAATACGGCTCCCGTTACGACGGCGTTCGGAACCACTTCCCAAGAGGGAGCATGGGCCAATCCAAAAACGAAGCTGCTGACCGCAACGGAAACCCCTGTGTTCAAGCGGTTCCTGAGATAGCGGTACAAGACTCCGCGGTACGCCGTCTCTTCCACGACCGGCGCGACGATGGCCGTCATCAGCACCGAGAGAAGCAGGCCCGCCGATTCGACTGCCGACGCTTTACTGGACCCTCCGGTCCAAAACAAGGAAGTCATCCAAAAGGACAGGACCGAGCACAGCACAGTAACGATGCTCCATGGAATCAGCCGAAGCCAATCCTGACGTTGCAAAGGACGGAAGCCCAAGACGGTCCAAGACAACCGGTCCCCGCGGACTATCAACAGCCAGACGGTTAGAAATTCGAGGATATGGACAACGACCGCTCCGATATAATCCGCCAGCGCCCGCGCGGCTCCTAACGGCTCCAGCAGCAGCCCCACCGCTTCAAATGCGGTTTTCGTTCCCGTTAGGAACATAACAATCATAACGATAAGCGTAGCGATTCCGCCCGGGCGGTCCGGGTCACGATGGGGTAAAGGTTGAGAAGATGACTGATGCATTCTGCACCCTCCTTTTAAGTCCATTCTTTTTGCACAATTCGAATTATAGAAAATGACGTAACGGCAGTTTCAATGTCGAACCTGTGAACAAAACTCAGAGGGAGTCCCCCCGATCAGGGCACGCCAAAAAAGCTTAGTCGTAACCGCACGCGGCTTGACTAAGTTTTTTAAGTAAACTGGAGCGGATGAAGGGTCTAATCCTGCTCTTTAAATATTCTCCTCATCACGTTACGAACCATACGCATTTGCTGTGGCTGCAAAGCGAGGAAGTTCAATAATAATCTAGCATTTCCCTTAGTAGAAATTCTAAGAATCAAGAAGAAAAATGACGAATTCGCGAGAAAGAATGGACTTATCAACAAATAACTAATTATTCTGAATATTTACAATAATTTAATAATAGGCTATCCTAGCATTAAGCAAGACAAATGATTCACCTGATTAAGCCTACGGATATCGCCCTGATTCACACCGAAGTTTGTATCGTTTATATCTTTCAATCCGGATTTGGTTTAAAAATTTAGTAGTGCCGGATTGAAATGGATATAAAAATAAACAAGGGAAAGGGGATAGTCCATTGAAGTAAGGAAGCGAAGCATGCCCCGCCGCGCTTACCTGAAATCCGTACTGTACGCGCACCGAATGAAGGCTGTACCGAGGGCATGCGGGAACCCGATCAGACCTGTTACCCGTTCGCGTACTCTAACGACCGCTTGATTGGAGTGTGTATTTCGAAAATTGAATAAGCAACCTATACCAACATAGGGATTCTGGTTATCACGGATAAGCAGGGTCCCTATTTTCGTGCGTCATACTTCCGTGCCATCCGGGCATACTAACGGGCGAAGCGACGTTTAAGGAGGGTTATGGCAAAGATGGCAAACGACAAAAGCATGCCTCCGGCATCGGGCGAAGAAGTCGAAACGGACGGCATTTACGCGAACGAATGGGGCCGGGAGGAAACGCTCAAGCGAGGCGACGAATTTCCGTACGACAAAACGATGGGACAGACCGAGTGGGAGCTTGTCAGCCTTCCGCTCGAAAGCCAAGAGGAAGAAATGCATAAGAATACGAAAAACAACACGAAACCGCGGCTGCATATCGACCGGGGCGACAAATAAACCGGGCGTTATCGTGTAAAAAAAGAGCGCTCCCCGCGTAGCGGAGAAGCGCTTTTTGGCATGGGTTTGATGCATTTATTTCCGGCCGTAATCCGCCTTGATCTCGCCCCATGCTTTCGTGTTCCACTTGATGATTTTGTTCTTGTAGGTGTTGCTGCGCAGCCAAGCTTCCGCGCGGTCCACGAGCGCCCAGATTTCCTGGGTCGAAGCGTCCCGCACCAAGGTGGAAGCGACCGTTTTATTGCGCACCCAGCTGATTGCCGTCATCGAATCGCTGTAGATTGTCATGTCGCTGCCTTTTCGCTTCAAATAAGCGAGCGCATGGACGATCGCGAGAAACTCGCCCATATTATTCGTGCCTTTGGAAATCGGCTTCTGCTGAAATACGATTTCGCCGGTGCGCGTGTACACGCCTTTGTACTCGACGATACCTGGATTGCCGCTGCACCCTACATCGACGGACAAGCTCTCGGGCTCGTACTCGCCCGCAGCCTTCGCGCCTGCGGCCTTGGAGGTCCGTCCGCCGCTCTTGCCCGTACCGCCGGTGCCGGCCCCTGCGCGCGTCGCGGCTCCGAACGCCTTCTTCCAGCCGGCGGCGAACATTGCCTTGGCCTCCGCCTCGCTCTCGTACGCCTTGAACTTGGCCTGCGGGAATCCGTTCGTCTGGGCTTGGCATTCGGCCCACGATTTATAAATGCCGGGCTGACGCCCTTCCCATACGACATAATACTTCGATTTTGCCACAGTGTTCCTCCTTGGTTCGGCCGGCGTCCGAAATCGCCGCTACCCCTGACGCTGTTTGAAAAACTCGATAAAATAGGCCCCGTACTTGAAAAACTTCGCTTCCCCGACGCCCTTGATCTTGAGCATCGCCGCCGGGTTTGTCGGCTGTACGCCGCACATCTCGCGCAGCGTGCTGTCCGGAAACACGATATACGGCGGAATGCCTTCCCGCTTCGCAATCTCCGTGCGCAGCTTCCGCAGTTCGTCGAACAGCTCCGCTTCGACATCCTGAACAACCGGCGCAGTCGGCTTCAGCCGGATGCGCTGTACGACGCGCTCCTTGCCGCTGAGCACATCGGACGCCTTCGACGACAGCCGGAGGACCGGGTATTTGCCTTCCGTAAGCTGCAGGTAGCCTTCGGCGACAAGGAGCTGGATGAGGTCGATAATGTCTTTTTCCGTCCGGTTCCGCATCAACCCATAGGTGCTGAGACTATCGAAGCCGAAATCCAGCACCTTCTTGTTGCGCGAGCCTTTGAGCACCGAAGCGACCAGCGTCATGCCGAACCGCTCCCGCATACGCTTTACGCAGGAGAAAATCTGCTGCGCTTCGAGCGTAATATCCGTCAGCTCCATATCCGGGCTGACGCAGTTGCTGCACTGCCCGCAGTCTTCTTCCGCTTCGCCGCCGAAATAGCGGACGATGTACCGCTGCAGACACTGCGGCGTATGGCAGTAGTCGGCCATTTGCTGCAGCCGCCGGTATTCCTGCGCCTGCCGCTCCGGGTCCGAGACGGATTGCTCGATCAGAAACTTCTGAATATGAATGTCCTGCGGGCTGAACAGCAGCATGCAGTCGCTCGGCTCGCCGTCACGGCCCGCCCGCCCGGCTTCCTGGTAATAGGCTTCCATATTTTTCGGCATATTAAAATGGACGACGTACCGCACGTTCGACTTGTCAATGCCCATCCCGAACGCGTTGCTCGCCACCATAACGCGTACCTCGTCGTACAGAAACCGCTCCTGCGCGTCCGCGCGTTCCTTATCCGTCAGACCGGCGTGGTATTTGCCCGCGGCCACGCCTTGGCGCAGCAAATATTCGCACAGCTGGTCGACTTCCTTGCGCGTCGCCGCATAGACGATGCCCGCTTCCCCGGCATGCTCGCGGATGTACCCCATCAGCACGTCGCGCTTGTTCTCGCCCTTGATCACCGAAAACGAGAGGTTCTCGCGCGCGAAGCCGGTCACGAACACCTGCGGCTCGCTCAGCTTCAAGTGCTTCACGATATCCTCGCGCACCTGATCGGTCGCCGTCGCCGTAAACGCAGCCAGCAGCGGCCGGTCCGGCAGATGCGCCACCAGCTCGCTGATCCGCATGTAGCTCGGGCGGAAATCGTGTCCCCATTGCGACACGCAGTGTGCCTCGTCCACGGCGACCATCGGCACGACGAGCCCGGACAGCAGCTCCAGAAAGCGCTCCGATTCGAGCCGCTCCGGCGCAACATAGAGCAGCTTGTACTCGCCCCGCTCGGCCTTGCGGATCCGCATCTCCACCTGTGCATACGACAGCGAGCTGTTGATATAGGCCGCGGGCACGCCGATGCTGTCGAGCCCGTCCACCTGGTCCTTCATCAGCGATATCAGCGGCGAAACGACGATCGTCGTCCCGCTCATCATCAGCGCCGGAACCTGGTAGCAGATCGATTTACCCCCGCCTGTCGGCATAATGCCCAGCGTATCCCGCCCGCTGAGCAGACTTTCGATCACCTGTTTCTGCCCTTCGCGAAAATCCGGGTATCCGTAATATTTACGCAGCAGCTCCTGCGCTTCCGCCATCGTCCCGATCGGCTGCCCCGGCTGCCGCTTAACCGCCTGCGGCCGGCGGACCGGCGCTTCGAACAAGTCCGTCTGTACGGGCCGCCGGTTGCGGAATTCCGTGGTTCCTGCCGCCGGTTTACCGGCTTGGCTGGTGTCTCCTCCGGCTCCCCAGCCCGCCTCCCGCGGGTCCCGGTAATCGAAATCGGCCGGCGGTTCGTACCAATTATCGTCAGCCGACGGACCCGGGTCCATAGGCCCGGGGTCCATCGGATCGTACCAATCATCCTGTCGTTTCATGCTTCCTTACTTACCCCTCCCGCTTGTTTCGCCCGCCGCGATACGATCGGCTCCCCGTTCCAGAGCAGCTCCGTCTCCGCACGGCGCGCTTTGACCTCCGGCTCCTCGAGCAGGAGGAAAAAGTTTTTGGTCGGCAGCTCCCCGAGCCCGTGCTTCGCCGAGAGCTTGTCCAAATAAGGACGCATGTCCTCCAAATTGCCGGACATATTGCTCCCGCTGTCCGCAAACGCATAGAGCGCGCTCGCTGCCGGGACCCGTTTGACCCGGAACTGCTCCGCCGCCCGCAGGTAAAAATCCCAGTCCCAGTAATGATACATCTCCGGATCGAACGGACCGAGCCGCTCATGCAGCTCCGGCCGGTACATACAGCCCGACGAGAAGAACGTCGAGAACCGCCGCATCGCCGCAAAGTCGTGCTCGTAGGCGAAAACAAACCGTTTCGTTGCCCGGCGTACCCCATTCACCACGGTATAATCGAAAATTTCCACATCCGGGTAGACCAGATCGCAGTCTTCGATTTCGTGCAGCATCCGCTCCACATGGGGCGGCAGCAGCAAATCGTCGTCGTCGCACAGCATGATATAATCGCCCCGGGCCAGCTCCAGTCCGCGGTTGCGCGCATGTACGTGCTTGAGATTGCTATCCATATCGACCACGGTCAGATCCAGCTCCGGATACAGCTCCTTGAGCTCGTCGACCGGTTCCCCGTTATCGTTGACCACAATAATCTGCAAGTGACGGTACGTCTGCCGCCATAACGATTCGATCAGCTCGGCCAAAACATCCAGCCGGTTATAGGTTGGAATAATAACGGATATCAGCGGCTGCCGATTCATCCCCTTCCCCTCGCTCTCGTATCTTCTACTGAACACTATACCGAAAAATCGGCGAAAGGGAAACTGCCGGAAAGGAAGAGCCCGATGCCCTGGGCGTGGATCAAGGAGCTTCAGATGCGATCCGCTTGATCGCGAATGTTCGGACCGCAGGCTGCAGACCGGAAGAACTCCTTGTGGAAGCATGGAAACCTATTTTGCCGCCTGCAGCCCTATGGTACAATGGAGGAAAGTCATGGAACGATCGGTAGAAAAAACTCGTCGATGAGACTGCCGAGACGGCTAAGCCCGGACTGAACGAAGGAGGATTCCTGCCATGCCGCCAAGAAAACAAGAGCCGCCCGTCCGTTCGGACGCAGCGGAGAAGACCGACGTGAACGGAAAGCTTTTGGAGGGAGCCGAAGCGGCCTCCGCCGCAACCATCCCAGCCGAACGGCAGCAGCCGGGCACCCGGAGCAAGCGGAGCGCCAAGACGACGGCGGACGCACAGCCGACGGAGACGGGCGACGCAGCGGCGAAGACGCGCGCTTCCAAGCGCAAGGGCGCAGCAGGGGCGCTGGCACAGACGAGCGGCGCAGACAGGGACGCGGCGGCGAAGCCACGCGCTTCCAAGCGCAAGGGCGATGCGGGCGTTCAGACAGCGGACCCGCAGCCTAAGGAAGCTGCTGAAGCAGCCCCGCTGGCGGAGGAAGCGGCGCTCACGGTTGCCGCCGCAGCGGAACCGGCACCCGAGCATGCCTTGCCCGCCGCCACGGCCGAGGTCAAAGCAGCCGCGGCCGATACGCCGGAGGAAAATACGGCGCCGGTGCTGCAGCGGCTGGGAGCCCGTCTCAAAAAGAAGGAACGCAACGAGACGCACGATAAGGACCGCGTGTTTATCCGCAAAGATTTGAAGCTGCGTCTGGATGCGCTCGCCGAAAATCGCGGCAAAGGCTTCAAAACGCTGCTGCTGAACTACGGCCTGGAGAAGGCACTGGACGAGTTGGAGCAAGCGGAAGCGGCGCGTCAGGAAGATTGATCGCCTTAGACGAAGCGAGTTCACCCCGATCCCGGAATGAACTCGCTTCGTTTCGCTAACCGCCCCGCCTTGCTTAACGCCGGTGTCTTCTTTTCCCAAGCTGCTTTTCACGGCTTGCCTTCCCAAAAAACTGACAGCCGAATCTCCGAACCGGTGTGCTTTTCCATGCAGGCCGTGCGCCGGATTTAGTTTTTAAATGGAAAGCAAAGCGATGTGGTCTCGCTGCTTGAGGTTTTCGACCATCCGGTACCATGCGTCCGGTTTTTGCGGGAGGACCGCATAGTAGCGCTCCAGAAAGCTCCAGACCAGCGCTGCCGGAACCGCGTCTTGCTCCTCGTCGGCAATCGGCATGAAGCAAAGATCAAGCCCGTGCACCGCTTCTCCGTCATTGTGCCAGGACGGATGCACATAGTCCGTATCCAGCTTTCGGTAGCCGAGATGCGCCAACACTTCGCGGCGGACGAACGAATTCATCGCATTCACGCCTCCGAACTCCAGCTTGCCCGTCAGCTGAGGATTGTAGATCTCGGCGAACATGCCAAGGAATGCTCCGCTGCATGCCGCTACGACCGAACGCAAATCGGCCATTCGGCGACGCGCCAGAAACGGTCCGACGCCAAGACCGTCCCGTCCGATGATCGTAAAATCGGTCATCGCGACCTGCAGGTCTTCGTAATAGCGGTATTCGGTCGCACCGACGACTTCCCCGTCCAGAACGGCGACGAACACCCGGATGCCCGGATCTTGAAGCGGCTCCGCCCACAGCTCGTATTCCAGCACTTCTTCCGGCGGGAACACGCGCTGCATCAGCTCGTGCATTTGGCGAAAATACGGGTCGCCGATAGAGGTTATTCGATGGTATTGCACAGACTTCACCCTCCCCTGATAGCTTTCTCTGCTTGAAACAAGCATCTAAGCTTTCATTATATAGGGAGGCGGATGGTTCTACAACACAGCGTCACTTTTGCTTTCGACGTCCCCACGGCTTCCGAACCGACAGCACGACCATAGCGGCAAGCGACAGGGCTTGCAGCACGATTCCGGCCCACAGCTGCCCGTTATTGACGATGAAGCCCGGCTGCTCCCAGACATCCATACCGCTTGCCGGGATCAGCGTTACCGCCCGCAGCGTCCAAACGTACATCCCGACCGCGCCGAGCAAGATGCACAGCAGCGTCAATCCTTCTTTGGCGATAATCCATTAATAGCGAAACAGTCCCCAAGACGTAAGCGCGGAAAGCAGCACGCCGGCCACGACCGTACCGATCGTCGAAGCCCGCAGCGACGAGGTCGACAGCAAATGCATCACGGTGAACCACGAATACGACCGAATTGCCGAGCCAGATCGCCGAAAATAGGATGTGTGCCGACAGCAGCCACTTTCTTTGCCCAACCGTCAATTTTACCGTGATACCCCCTTCCTGAATCGAATGTTTCATTTGCTCTTCCGCAACACCACCGGTTGTCGTTTACAGTATAGTCCCCGTCTCTAAACGGCCTCTATTAAAATCAAATAAAAAAACAGAGGCCCCTAGAGGCACTCTGCTTCTATTATGCATATCAGGTTGCGGCAGCTTCCGGCAATCCGCGTCGCAGCAACCGCTTGCCGGCGCTCGTCCGGTAGAACAGCCGCTCCAGCAGGCTGAAAACGCTGCCCGACAGCCAGTACAGCCCCAGCGCCACCGGCGCCCGCCACGTAATGACGAGCGGGATCAGCAGGAGGATTGTCCCGAATAACAGCCGCTTGCTTCCGCTCATGGAGACGGCGGCGGCATCGGCCAGCGGAATCATGCCTACGGCGAACGACAGCAGACCCGTAGCGATCGGGATCAAATGGAACGGATCGGCCTCGGCCAAATGCGCGACCCAAGGGATCAAAATCGATGTCATCGTACTGCCGTGCGTCAAGAACAGGCCGTACATGGCCATAAGCACCGGCATTTGAATAATGGCCGACAGCGGCGAGCTTAATGGATTGATCCCGTACTTGCCGTAAACTTTGGTTGTTTCTTGCACTAGCTTGGCCGGGTCGTTCCCGCAGGTTTCCCGCAGCTTGCTAAGCTCGGGGAAGGCGGCGGCGGAACGGACCTGCTGCCGGGCGGCCAGCAGATTGAAGCGGTACAGCGCGCCCTTCACAAGCAGCGTGAGCACAATGACTGCAGCGCCCCAGTCGCGGGTCCATTCGAACGTCCAGGACAGGACATAAGCTAACAGATCAATAATAGGTTGAAACCATGTATACATGAGGGAACTCCTTCCGTTGCGATTGAGCCGAGTCATCGAGAATCAATCGTCAACACTTCTTGCGATTGAGCCGAGTCATTTCGAGGATCAATCGTCAACACTTCTTGCGATTGAGCCTCGCTCTTCTCTCAATCGTCAACCATTGAAATTTTCGGCTAACCGACCATCTCATTCCAACGGAAAGGAGCGTTTGCTTCTTCAGATAACGCCGAGGACCGCGGCGGGCATTTTCGGCGAACGAAGACGGTGCGCGGACTTTTTCTGGCCCGGTCATGACGTTTGAGCGGAAGCTTGGCTAGCTCGGCGGCCGGCTCGAATGCAAGGGCCAACCGCTTCCCCGCCCATCCGAACCATGGCACGACGAACAGCGAAGCCAGCCCGATCGCCAGCAGCAGCGCCAGATCCAGAGACCACTCCATATCCGTTCACCTCCTTTGACGCGTTTTTGCTTACTTAACGTGTTACGGAATTGCCCGCAATTCGTTTCACTGCGGCAAGGCATTCCCTTGCTGTGCCAAGAGCTTGCGGTATTTCACGAAGCTGACGATACGCCAAGGAACGACATAAGCGACTGCGATCAAGTAGAACAGCATCCCCAGCTCGGCCGGATCAAGCCCGGACAAGTAGCTGCGCAGCGCCAGCCTGATGACAATAAGTCCTACCACGGCGAAAATAAATGCCTTGCTCTTTTTCGGATAAATCTGCCCGTCTTCGCGAAGCTCGTAATTCGTCGTCATAATCATCGGCACGGATAAAATAAGTCCGAACAGCAGGGACAGCGTTACTTCCTTCACGGTCAAATGAAGCTCCGGATTGAGCAGACCGAAGATGCCGAAGCCCAAAAAAAGCAGCGGCAGCAACAGCCGATATCCGCTGCCTTTCACCGGCTTGGCCGCCGCGCGCATTCTCCGCCAAAGCACAAGCGCAATGATGACAATAACCAATATCACGGGGAAAGCCGTCGATTGCATACCATACCATCCCATCCTTATATTTTTGATATAAACTATTTTATACATAAATGATATAATCGATCAAACCAATACAGCTTGTCCCTCTAAAAACCATACGCCGGAAAACGACAAAAAACCCTTGCCTTGCAAGCGGCAGGGGCTAAGTCGGCTTTAAGACCTCTTCTGCATCCGGGCGTAGGACAAAATGCGTTTGTACATCGTTTTGTTTTTAAGGGCGTTAAAAATCGATTTGTCCGGCTTCGTATTGACTTCGAGAATCCAAGGCTTCAGCGTGGCATCGATCGCGACATCGACACCGAAAGCGGGGAATTTCGGATACTGTACGCTCATATATTCACTGACGCCTCTACCCAAGTTTTTCAGCTCTTGAATGAATCCGCTTCTGCGTGTCCCGTGAATATGAGGGGACAGGAGCTTGCCGGCGGGCATCGGGGTTCCTCCGCTGTGATAGTTGGTGACGATTTTTCTCGGTCTGGCCAGCCGGCCGACGATTCCCGTTACGTCCCAGCCTTGCTGCCGGTTGCGTTGGACCATGATGCGCAGATCGAACGGGCGTTTCTTGTAATGAAGCAGCGGAATCGCTTTTTGCGCGAGATAGCTTCGCCCGGCCGTCTTTCCGGAGACCGCCGAGTACAAGCTGCCGAACGATCGAAACGTCCGGGTAGCAAAGCCGCTCCGGAGCGTGTAACGCCCCTCGCCTATGCGGGTTATTTTCATGATCCCGTGCCCGCCCGTGCCGTTGTTCGGCTTCAGGTAAACCGCCCCCCAGCGCTTCAGCATAGCCCGGACATTAGCCCGGCTCACCCTTTGTGTCTGCGGAAGGTACGGCTTCCAACGTTCGGCGGTTTTCAAATAACAGTATTTCCCCCATTTGGAGTTGGCATAAACCAAATCGATCACCTCCCGTCTAAGCCATGGTATTGTATGTGCGCTGCGCGCCTTTTGGAACAGGCATATGCATCACGTCAGCAGACCGCGAGGGAATATTTTTCAAAAAAAGCTGTACTACCTGGATCTGTACAATTACGCGGGACGGTTCGGTGATACGGTCCGGCCGCAAGAGATTGCGGGCAATCTGAAGCAAAAAGACGCGTATATATCGGAGACTGTTCGTTCAAGGAAGCTTGAGGAGCTGTGGACGACCTTCGATTCGATCAACCGCAAAATGCTGATAACCGCCCTTCTTGACCCCGGCCTGCGCTTCCGCTAGTCTGAAAGAAACGTAAATGCGGGAGGAGAATGACGATGTCCGAACGGCCGCCAAAACGGGATCAGACGTACGGTGTCGGAAAAGAACCGACAGACCGCCCTATCATTCCTTTGCCGAAAGAAACGCTTGAAGACCAGGACGCCATGCTCGCAGCGCAGAAGGAGCGGCAAAGCTGGATCGACGAGGCTTATGAGGATTTTGTAAAAAACGGCGGGCTGGAGCATTTGCCCGGCTTCGGAAAGCCGCTGACGGTGCCGGCCGGAGACGCATGGTCGTCCTTGCTCAAGCAAGCCAAGGTCGAGCATCCTTGGGTCATGCTGCGGAAGGAGATCGGCTCGCTTATGGAGAAAGCGATGCATCGGATGGCCAAAAGCTCCGCCGACCCGGAAATCGACGCGCTGATCGAGGATGCAAACAAGCAGATCGCGGAGCTGAACCGCCAAGCCCCGAGCCTGTCCCTGCACCGCAGCCGTTTGTCCCGCGACAACCTGTACGAACAGTATGACCGCTGGTATGGGGAGAAGTGATTTGACCGATGCATAACATGAAAACCCCCGGAGCCGTTTCGCCCAGTTTAAAGGGAGCGGCTTCGGGGGTATTTTGTCGGTATCGGCGTTTCCGATTAGAACGATTCGTGAATGACCACGTCGCTAAGCGGCAGACGTTCGGTCGCGCGTGCCGGGCTGGCCGCTTTGCCGATCGGGAGAAGCATAACCGGGATATAGCGTTCCGGAATGTTGAACTCTTGAATCAAAGCAGCCGGGTTGTACCCGCCCATCGGAACGGTGTCGTAGCCTTTGGCCCGTGCAGCCAGCATGAGCTGCATAGCGGCCAGCGAAGCGTTGCGGATCGCTTCGTCGCGGGCTACCGTCGGATTGTTCGCGTAGGCGCCGTTAATTTGGCCAAGCATCGTGTCGCGGACTTCCGGCGTCGCCTTTTCAAAGACGATCGGCGCCGTCAAATTCGCTTGCAGGTCGCCGAGTACGACGACAACCGCGGATGCGTCGGATACTTGCTGTTGGTTGGAGGCGATCGGAAGCAGACGGTCTTTATTTGCCTGCTCGCGGATGACCAGAAAACGCCAGTGCTGCAAGTTCCAGGACGACGGTGCGCTTACGGCCAGCTCCAGAATTTCATTCAGCTCGGCATCCGGGATAACGACGTCCCGTTGATATTGACGGACGGAATGGCGGGACAAGATGACTTGCTCGGCGGTTTGTTGCTGTTCTACTTGGCTCATGATTTCCACTCCTTTAATTGTATAACTCTATTTAGTATCATAACGCAATTAACTTACTTTTGTAAAGTACCATACGAAAAATTATGCACGCCGGTTTGTACTGCAACGCGTATAGTTTTTACCTTGAAACGGACAAATACAGCGTGAAGATGCTTCCTTTTCCTTCCCTCGCTTCACAGCGTCAAGCGGCCGGCCAGCAGCTTTGTCAGCTTGGAAAATGGCATCTCGTCCTCCGGATCGGCCATGTTTTATGCATCGGGAGGAGCCGGTCAAGCAGCTTGTATAGATTTTGTTCAGATTTATTTGTTACCATAGGACGGATAAACGATTAAAAAAGGAGTTGTTGCATCGTGTTTCATTTGTCCCACGTCCTTGGACGAATGAGAAACCGCTGGTTCGCGGCGGCGTCGTTCGTCACGGGGAGCGTGTGGTCCGCGCATTTGGCCGTGCTCGTATTTCATTGGGACGATAATGTGCGCTATGATACAACCTTAACCTTGATTTCTCTACTTGCTGGCATCATGACGACGTTCCTTATCTTTCATCTGGCTCTGTTCGGAAACAAAAGCCGCATTCAGCTGGCGGGCGGCGGCTTGCTCACGATGATCGGGATGGCAACGATGTATATAACGGGCAGCGAAGCCGCCATCGCTCCGGATGACGACAGAGCTTATCTCGTCCATTCCGTTCTGCGCCCGGTAGATTTGTTTTTGCTGTTCGGCGTTCTGGCCGCGATGTGTCTCGTGTACGTCGTCGCTTGGCGGGCTATGCGCCTCCAGCGGCAAGCGCTCGAGAAGCTGGCGTATACCGATCCTCTGACCGGTTTGCTCAACCGGAACGCTTGGGAGCGCTATGCCGAGAAAAACGCCGCAAACCGGAACACGGCGTTCTTGTTTTTGGATTTGGACGAGTTCAAGTCCGTCAACGATACGCTCGGACACGACACCGGAGATTTGCTCATTTGGGAAGTGGGACAACGTTTAAAAGCGTTCCGGAACAAGCATCGGCAAATCTTCCGGCTCGGCGGGGATGAATTTCTGCTGGTCGCTCTCCAGAGCAGCGAGGCGTCCGCCAAAAAAACGGCATGCGACATCCTCGAAACGATCAAGGCGCCTTACCGTCTGGCGGGAAAGGTGCTTCATGTGTCAGGCAGCATCGGCATCTGCCTCGGCTCCGCTCCCGGATCCAGCTGTACCAGCATGCTGAAAGATGCGGATGCCGCCATGTATCGCGCCAAATTGTTGGGAAGAAACCGGTTCTGCACGTATCGGGAAGGTATGAGCCCGTTGTTGAGCCCAACGCGCGGTACGGGCAAAGGCTTGCCCAAGAGCATCGCCAAAGGCAGAGGGGCCTGAGCCCGGCAGCCGTGTAACGACCGGACGAAGGAAGGGTAGGGAACCCTCGAAGAAACGCTTACATTTTGCATCGGTTTCCTGTATAGTGAAAGTATCATGAACACAGGGAGTGATGCTCATTGTTGATGCGAACGACCGAGTTTTATGAAACCTTGCCCTCCAAATGCTGCGATACGTGCGGCGAACCGCTGGAGGAAATGGCCGATTGTTACACGTCCACCTGTACGAAGTGCAAAGGACATACGTTCTATCCGCTCAGCCCGATTCCCGGGCCGACAGCTCATCCGGAATAGTCTGACGCCCCTGCCGAGGGGGCGTTTTTTTGCGTGCGCGCACAAGCAAATAACGAAAAAGCCGCTCATCCCGTTCAGGATGAGCGGCTT
>NZ_BILX01000064.1 GCF_004000785.1 Paenibacillus ehimensis NBRC 15659
TTCGTTACTAGCTTATTTGAATCTCATACTGAGATTCGCACGTTACTCGTTGTTCAGTTTTCAAAGAGCAAGCTTGTCTTACTCGCAATGTTGCCGCCGAAGCAGCGAAAAAATAATATATCATGTTAGCTGCTTTGAAGTCAATAGCAATTTTTTCTTCCAATCCGTCTCGAAAGTACGAATCAATCGAAGCAGATCAGGTGTTTGTTTGCTTGACTCACGACCGCCTCTCAACGGCCGGAAGAACAATATATCATGTTAATTGATAATAAGCAACATACAATTTTTTTCCTTGCGGTTTATCTGATAAAAGGAAAACCGTGTTTAGGCCTTCCCCTTACCAGATGTACACGACAAAGTTATATTCCAATTTAGTGCCGGAACCAAATTACAATCGGACCCAAACGGAATTGCAACTCGCAGGCTTGATCACCATTCGAATCTTACAGCCCCCGCTGCCGCATCGCCTCGAACAAGACGACGGTAGCGGCCATCGCCGCATTCAGCGATTCGGCGCGTCCCTTCATCGGGATTAGCACCTGATGCCTGGCAAGCAGCCTCACTTCCTCGGAGACGCCTTGCCCTTCGTTACCGATGACAAACCACGTGGATTCGCGAAAATCGTGCTCGTAGCAGCTTACCGCCCCTTGGAGGCTTGTAGCGACAACCTGCACGCCGGACTCGGTCGCCCGCGGCAGCCATTCGGTCAAGTCGCCTTGGACAATCGGCAGATGAAAAAGCGATCCCATCGTCGAGCGCACCGTCTTCGGATTATACAGATCGACGGTCCCTTTGCCAAGCAGCACGCCCGAGGCCCCGACCGCATCGGCGCTGCGGATGATCGTCCCCAGATTGCCGGGGTCCTGGATGCCGTCGATGACGACGACCAGTCCGTTCGGCTCACTGGCTGCGAGCAGATCGCTTCCGCGCCACGGCAGCTTCGGCACGACTGCGAACACGGGCTGCGGCGTCTCGGTGTCCGTGCATTTGGCCAGCACGGCTTCCGTTACCGGCACGCATTCCGTTCCTTTAGCCGCTGCATCCTCCAGCAGCCCGGCAATCGCTTGCTTCTTATCTGCGGCGTAAATCAATACCTCGGGCACCAGGTCGCCGGTGCGGAGCGCCTCCTGCACAAGATGGACGCCTTCGATCAGGAAGCGCCCCTGCTTGTCCCTCCCTTTACGGCTGAGCAGCTCGGTCCACTGCTTTACCCGCGGGTTTTGAACCGAGCTAAGGATGGCCGATTCACTGGAAACTGTCTTTTTTTTATCGTTCATACGATTTCTTTTGCCCTCTATTCCGCAAACGTCTTTTCGAAATTTTTCAAATCCTCGTTCGTCCCTACGACAACCAGAATGTCGTTATATTTTATGATATCTTCGGCGTGCGGAGCGATGTTCATCTTGTCTCCGGTTCGGATCGCCATCACGTTGCAGCCGTATTTGGCGCGAATATCGAGCTCTCTCAGATTACGGCCGACCATTTGCCCAACCGCTTGAACCTCGACGATGCTGTAGTCTTCCGAAAGCTCGATGTAATCGATAATGTTGGATGAAATTAAATGATGGGCCACCCGGACACCCATATCGCGCTCCGGATAAATAACCTTATCCGCCCCTACTTTTGCGAGCACCTTGCCGTGCAGCTCGTTCTGCGCCTTGACCACAACCTTCGGCACGCCGATTTCCTTGACGATGATCGTTGTCAGAATGCTAGCCTGAATATCTTGTCCGATTGCGACGATGACGACGTCGAAATTGCGCAATCCGAGCGCGCGCAGCGCTTCTTCATCGGTGGAATCGGCCTGAACGACGTGCGTCACAATATTCGACACTTCCTGCGTCCGCTGCTCGCTGCTGTCGATCGCCAGCACTTCAAAGCCGAGATTCGATAACGTTTTGGCAACGCTGGAGCCGAAGCGTCCCATGCCGATGACGGCGAATTGTTTTTTCATCCGTGCTCATCCCCCTTCTCATTTCTTTATTATATCAAGAAGCGCGGCAGTTCACCAAAGTTCGTGCCGAAGCATGAAACTAATTCAAGCGGAGCATATTAATAAAAGCGAAATCGCATCAACCAAGTGGAAAAGACAACAAAGCGAGGAACTGCCATGAACCTGAATTTGCGGCAAGCGATCATTCAGCGCATGCATGACAAAAGCAACGAAGAGCTCTTTGAAGTTATTGCGGATTCGATGGATGCGGAAGAACGTGTGCTGCCGGGCCTTGGAGTATTGTTCGAAATTATTTGGAAGCACAGCGAAGCGGATGCGCAGAACCAGATGGTCGCGACGCTCAAAGAACATTTGGCTTAAAACGGCAAAAAAGCGTGCGGGGAACGGCCCCTGCGCGCTTTTCCGTCATATTATTGCAATTAGTCGAAAATACTTCGGGCCGGGCCGGCTTTCAATGGCGCCGGACGTTCACAACTGCTGTGCATCTCATAATGCTTTCCATGCGTAGAAGCGTCATGGAAGCCATGCATGGCCTCCAATACGTGATAGGCCAGCTCCCCGTTGGCACGGTTGGTCCGCCCTTGTCGAAGCGCTGAGGCCATATCCAGTACGCCAAGACCGCGACAGTTGTCCGTAAAGCCATGGGTAAGCGGCATAAGGCTGAATTCCGTCGCGTCATAGCGGCGGACCCGTACCGGCCCTCCGAACGTGTTCGGATCCGGTACGCTAAGCGTCCCCTCGCTTCCGTAAATCTCAATCCGGGGCAGCTCTGTTCCGCCGAACGCGTCGAACGAGGTGATGATCGTTCCGATCGCGCCGCTGCGGAAGTCGATTACGCCCGCAATATGGGTCGGCGTCTCCACCTGAATCGTGCGGCCGAATTTAGGCTGGCTTGTTATCGTGCGCTGCGGGTACGAGATGCCTGCCGAGCCCGTAACCCGGCGGATCGGTCCAAGCATAGCCACGAGGGCGGTTAAATAATAAGGCCCCATATCAAACATCGGCCCCCCGCCCTTCGCATAGTAAAATTCGGGGTCGGGATGCCAATGCTCATGGCCCCGCCCGATCATAAACGCGGAGGCCGCCACCGGCACGCCGATCCAGCCGTCTTCGATCAGCTTGATGCAGGTCTGAATGCCACCGCCGAGAAACGTGTCGGGGGCGCTGCCGACGAGCCGCCCTTTCTCTGCCGCCTTAGCCAGAATCGCCTGCCCTTCTTCCCGGGTTACGGCGAGCGGCTTCTCGACGTAGACATGCTTGCCGGCTTCCAGCGCTTGCAGGCATACTTCGGCATGCGCGGCGGGAATCGTCAAGTTGATCACGATATCGATAGCCGGGTCGGCCAGCAGTTCGGCCGGCGTGCAGGCTTTCGGGATGCCGTATTCCTCGGCGCTCGCCCGCGCCCGGGCGAGGTTCAAATCGGCACAAGCCACGACTTCAAGCTCCGGATTTAAGATTAAATTTTGTAAATAGATACCGCTGATTTTGCCGCAGCCGACGATGCCTGCTTTTAGTTTATTCATGGATCAATCCTCCGGGCCGCTTCCGCCCGCCCGTCCGAAGCCCACAGCAAGCCGCGCCGCATAATTTCGTTCACTTGGGGTATTTCCAGGATGCCCTTCTCATGGCCGAGCGAGCAGTAGAATACCCTCCCCGCTCCCCACCATTTCGTCCAGACGACGGGCATGTCGACCGCCCCATTGGGCGAATGCGGTCCAAGCGCAACCGGGAAACGCGTTATCGCCAATACGTTAACTGCGGGATCGACGTGCATATAATACTGCTCGCTCCGCACGCGGAAATCTCCGATTCCGTCCAGCAGCGGATTGGAGCTCGAGATAAGCTTGACTTCGTAATCCACCCCGTTGTCTCCCGGATGAGCGACCCATTGTCCGCCGGTCATAAACTGCCATTCAACGTCCGTGCGGAACGCGTCGCACATTCCCCCATGGCAGCCTGCGAGCCCGGTGCCGTTCTGAACGGCCGCCGAGACGTTCCGGATGAGCGCCGGATCCGCTTCCCCCATCGACCATACCGGTACGATCAAATCCAGCGTCTTCAGCTTTTCCCCATCGGCGAACGCCTCAAGGGTATCCGACACTTCCACCTCAAATTCCGCGTCCGTCAGCAGGTCCCGGAACAGGGCGGCGATCTCCCCGGGCTGATGTCCCGGCCAGCCGCCCCAGACGATCAATGCTTTTTTCATCCCCGATGTCTCCTTTCTACACTTCTTGGATGGAAACCCAGCGGCGCTCCGCGATCGACAGATCGACCGCTTCCAGTACCTGCTGGCTCTTGACGCCGTCCCTGAAGTTCGGGACCGGCTGCCGGTCTTCCCCAATCGCCTGCAGCAGCTCGACCGTCTCGTGGATTAACGTATGCTCGTAGCCAAGCGTATGGCCGGGAGGCCACCACGCTTCCGCATACGCATGAGACGGATCGGTCGCCAGTACGCGTCGGAAGCCCTGCACGTCGTCCGGATCATTGGCAAAAAAGACCTGCAGCTCGTTCATCCGCTCGAAGTCGAATTTTACGCTGCCTTGGCTTCCGTTAATTTCAAACGCATTTCGGCAGCGGCAGCCCCCTGCGATCCTCGTCGCCTCGAAGCTGCCCAGCGCTCCTCCCGCGAACCGGGCAAGGAACAAGGTGGCGTCGTCGACAGTGACCGGGCCGCGAGCTTGTTCTCCCCCCGCGGCATCAGCCGTCGCTGGCAGCGGCCTTTCCTTGACGAACGTTTCGTTCGTTCCGACGACTTCCGTCATATCTCCGACGAGGTAATGCGCGAGATCGATCAGATGAGCGCCCAAGTCGCCGTGAGCGCCGGAGCCGGCCACTTCCTTCTGCAGCCGCCACACGAGCGGGAATTCCGGATCGATAAGCCAGTCCTGCATAAACCAGGCGCGGAAGTGATAAATTTGCCCCAGACGGCCTTCGGCGATCAGCTTCTTCGCCAGCCGAACCGCGGGAACGAAGCGGTAATTGAAGCCGACCATATGCTTGACGCCGGCCGCTTCGACGGCCCTGAGCATGTCACGGGATTCGGCCAACGTCAAGGCAAGCGGCTTCTCGCAAAACACATGCTTGCCCGCAGCGGCGGCCGCCAGCACGATCTCCTTGTGCACATGGCTCGGCGCATTAATATCGACCAGATCGATATCCTCGCGCTGCAGGAGCTCCCGCCAGTCGGTCGTGCAGCTCTCCCATCCGAATTGCTGCGCCGCCTGCGTCACGGCTTCGGCATCGCGGCCGCAGATCGTTTTCATCACAGGCTTCGGCACCTTCGGAAAAAACATCGGCACATCGCGGTAAGCATGGCTGTGCGCCTTGCCCATAAACTTGTACCCGATCATCCCTACGCGGACTTGTTTCATCTTCGGTTCCTCCCTCCTTTGGCCTGTGGCTTATTACCCTTCGCCGTCCCTTAGCGAATCGGGCCCCGCGACGGTGTTACCGCAGGATCCGGCATGATTGCCGCACGACAAGCCTCGTATCCAGCTTAACGCTGAAGCTCTCCAATGCGCCGCCCGTCTCGTTCCCCCCGCCGACGCGTCTCAGCACCTGCTCCGCCGCCAGCCGGCCCATCTCGTAAAACGGCACGGCGACGCTGGTCAGCGGAGGGTCGGTCACGCGGGCGGCCTCCGAGTCGTCATAGCCGACAATGGCGTAATCCCGGCCGGGAACGTGCCCGTACTCGCGAAGCCCCTGCATCAAGCCGATCGCCATCCGGTCGTTCGAGGCGAATACCGCCTCGATCCGGTTCAAATGCGGATGCATGGCCGCTGCCGCTTTAATTCCGCTTGTCAGGCTGTAGTTGCCTTCGTAGTACAAATGCGGGGGCAGGTCGCCCGGAGCCTTGGCTTCCGCCGGCAGCAGCCCCGCTTCGCGCATGGCCTGCATGTATCCCCGCAGCCGGTCGCCGCTGTTGGAAAATTCGGGCGAGCCGCTCAAGAACGCAATGTTCCGGTATCCGAGATCGAGCAGATGCCGCACCGCGCGGTAGCTGCCTCCCTCATGATCCGCATCCACTTCATTAAACCGCTCCCCGCTCATATGCTGGTTGATCAGACAAAATGGAAATCCACCGTCCTCCAATTTTTTCAGCTCCGCCCGCTCCGAGGGCGTATCCGTTGCTCCGAGAATCACGCAGGCATCCACCTTCTGCGACCGAAAAATACTGCTGTAATCGCTTTCCTCTCCGGGAACGCGGAATTTCAGCAGCATATCGTAGCCTGAAGCCTTCACCTGCTCCCCGATGCCGCTGAGCACTTCGGAGAAATAGTAAGTCGAGAAAATGTGCACTTTCGGCACGTAAGGCAGCACGACGCCCAAATTGCCGCTTCGGCGGCGGGCGAAGCTTTGGGCAATCGCGTTCGGATGATAATTTAAAGTTTTGGCGGCCTGAAGCACCCGCTGCCGGGTCTGCTCCTTCATCGGACCGACGTCGTTGAATACCCGGGAAACCGTCGCTTCGGATACGCCCGCCAGTTCTGCAACTTCCTTTCGGGTTACGATTGCAGCCATCTCCCCCCCAAAAAAAATGTACGCGCGTTCATTATCTCACGCTCCGGCTTTTCATGTCAACCCCGCAAGGGGAGATTGCCGCTGCCAGAGCCTTACCGAAGCCGTTGCCGCCATTCGATATCGTATCGGGAAATGGGAGTACAGGATATAACGAAGATCGCCCGCTCTTTTCAATAAAAAGTAATAATTTTCACCTATTGACAGCTGCCCAATTATAGGAAACGATTATTGACATAACGACGTTCATCAACAAACGAAGACGAGGGGAGAGGTAGTGTTGGACACCTCATTGTATTTGGAGGAACTGGCGTTAATCAGGCCTGACAACCGGTTTAAGGCGCAGCTGTCTTTTTGCAGCCGTACCTATCCATATGAAGATGCGGAAGCTTTAAGCATTCTGCACGAGCAAGAGCTTGCTTATTACCGGAAGCTTCAATATAAAAGAAAGCACAGCTTTATCCTCGGCCGTTACTGCGCGAAGCAGGCGATCTCCGCGTACAACCGGATGGGAGAACCTCAGCTTCGGCACATATGGGTGCAGCAGGGGGTGTTCCAGCAGCCTGTGGTCATGCTTCCGCGAACCGAGCCTCTTCAGATCACCATTACGCATTGCGATCATATCGCGGCTGCCATTGCGTTCCCGGAGGCCCATCCGTTAGGCATCGACTTGGAGAAAATCGACGGTGCCAACGTCAATGCCATCGAATCGCAGATTACGGCGCCCGAGAAGCAAATGATCGCGGACACCTCACTTGAATACGAGGCCGCGCTCACGATGCTGTGGACCTCCAAGGAATCCTTGTCGAAGATTTTGAAGACCGGACTCATGACCCCGCTCCCCGTGTATGAAATCAATCATATGGATATTAAGCAAGACTACGTCGTCACCAGTTATGCGAATTTCGCCCAATATCGTAGCGTATCGTTCCGCGCCGGCAGCTACATGTGCTCGATCACACTTCCGAAAAGAACCGAATTGGAAGTGAACATTCCGGAGATTCAGCGCTTGTTCGGTGCCCCGTAAGCTGCAAAGCTTGAACGAGGATAGAGAATGATGTCGGAGCTTGCTGTAGAATGAGCGCGAATCCGCTCGGTTGGTGTCGTTAATCTAAGGATAGTGGGAATAATGCCCATTTAACGCAGCCGACCGCTACTCGTCGCCGTCCGTTCCCCGGGCAGCATTTCGCGAAGCGGCGGCCGCGGCGAGTTACATTCGTACCGCCCAATCGTAATGTGGGGCAATGCGCCAGTATTCGCGGATACTCTCAAGCGTATTGCTCGCCCTCCCGGCAGCCCGGACTAAGCGTCCACCGCTTGACTTGCTATCCCGGTTGGAACGCTCTATGCTGAAGATAGCAGACTTAACCGAACCATTCCGACTTCGATGGAGGTGCCGCAATGAAACTTCTGGTCGCGGAGGACGATACGTCCGTTTGCGAAATGCTGCACTTGTTTTTTCAAAAAGAACAGTATGATACAACCTTTGTTCATGACGGACTTAGCGCCCAGGAACAGCTTGACCGGCATACGTGGGATTTCGTCATCCTGGACTGGATGCTTCCCGGCAAGGACGGGCTGGAACTGTGCAAGGATATACGCCGTAAAGGGGAAACGCCGGTCATCCTGCTAACGGCACGGGATCAGGAGCATGACCGGATCATGGGGCTTGAACTCGGAGCCGACGATTACGTCAGCAAGCCGTTCAGTCCGATGGAGCTGATCGCCCGCATGAAAGCCGTGCTTCGCCGGTATCATCGAGGCGGCGGGGGCGAGGCGGAAGGGGCGGCCGAGCCACATGAGCTGCTCAAGCACAAGACGCTCGTCGTCAACCTGTCCGCCCGGACCGCCACCGTCGGCGGCAATACGATCAGCAACTTAACGCCGAAGGAGTTCGATCTGCTCTCGCTGTTCGTCCGGTATCCCAAACGCGTCTTTACCCGCGAGCAGCTGCTGGAAAGCATATGGGGCTACGATTATTTGGGCGAAGAGCGCACGGTCGATGTCCATATCAAGCGGCTGCGCAATAAGGTGTCTTCGCCGGAGCACCCGCTGATCGTGACCGTCTGGGGCGTGGGCTATAAGCTGGAGGAATGACGATGAAGCTGAGCCACCTGCGGCCGCGTTTCCGGTTTACTTTTTTCCAGCGGCAGTTTCTGTCCCATCTCCTTCTGTCCATGCTCATTCTCGTCCTGCTGGCGGCCGGCTTTACTTATTACATGAAACAGCGAACATTCGACAACGAAACGGAAGAGCTCGCCAGCGTATCCAAGGGAATCGTCCGCCTGCTCGCCAGAGACGGAGAAGACCCGACCAGCGCGCTGCAGGCATTCCGCACGCTGCTGGCCGAGCGCCGGACGTCGTTCATCCTGCTGGACCAAGCCGGCGAGATCGCCTACCGCGATCCGAAGATGCCCGGCGCGCTGCGCGGCAAGGCATTCTTGGACGAGCTGCGGGCGCACATGTCCGGCACCAGGGACAACGAAAGCTTTATCGTCGAACGCGGCGCCGAGGAGCCGTGGGTCGTTGTTTACCGGCAGACCAAGCTGAAGCCGCAAAAAACCGAGCTGCACCTCTTCGTCTTCTCCCCGCTTCACGGCATTCAAGAGACGATGGAGGCGCTTAACCAAGCGCTGATCTATATGATCGTCGTTATTTTCGTCCTGGCTGTCGCCGTCAGCTGGATATTTTCGCGCAGCATGAGCGCCAGCATCCGGTCGCTGCGCCGGACGACCCGCCAAATTGCAGCGGGAGATTATACCGCCCGATCCACGGTTCGCCGGTCGGACGAGCTGGGCGAGCTTGCGGGCGACTTCAACTCCATGGCGCGGCAGCTCGAGCTCGCCTTGCGCAAGCTGCAGCAGTTTGAGACGCGGCGCCGCCATTTTATTATGGACGTGACCCACGAGCTGCGCACGCCGCTTACCTCGATCCGCGGCATCATCGAAGGGCTGAAGAACGATCTCGTCCACGCGCCGGAGGAGCGGGCCAATTATTACGGCATCATCGAGAAGGAAACGTTCCGCCTGATCCGGCTCATCAACGGGCTGCTCGACATGGAGAAAATCGAAAGCGGCCTTATCACGCTGAACAAAAAGCGGACGCCGCTCAAAGAGCTGCTCGAAATCGTTCACGAGTCGCTTGAAGTTTTGATTGAAGAGAAGCGCCTGCACATCCTGATCGAATGCGAACCGGACCTGCAGGTGTATGCCGACTACGACCGGCTGATGCAAATTCTCATCAATCTGGTCAAAAACAGCATCCAGTTTACG
The DNA here is from genome assembly GCF_004000785.1 of Paenibacillus ehimensis NBRC 15659. GTDB lineage: Bacteria > Bacillota > Bacilli > Paenibacillales > NBRC-103111 > Paenibacillus_G > Paenibacillus_G ehimensis. The sequence continues at coordinate 9,745 of NZ_BILX01000064.1, forward strand.
GCATACGGCACGATCCGCCTGACCGGCTCCGAAACGGATACGCATACTGTGATCGTTATCGCGGATACCGGCCGCGGCATGTCCAAGGAAGAACTGGCCCTCATCTGGGAGCGCTTCTACAAAGCCGATCCGTCCCGGTCCAAGAGCAACAGCGAGACCGGGCTCGGCCTGTCCATCGTCAAGCAGCTGGTCGAAGCCCATGCAGGCACGATCGAAGCGGACAGCACGCCTGGCATCGGCACCTCGTTCACGATCGCCCTGCCCAAATCCGACCGAGCCGCATCCAAGGACGGCGAAGCGGGATAATACCGATTCGGGAGCTGCGAAGGCTCCCTCTTCATAACAAACGGACGGCTGCTCAGAGCCGTCCGTATGCTTTTGCGTACCGGTAAATTCTCGCGAAAATGCGCTTATCCTTGAGCTTTCGGAAAATATAAGGGTCAGGGGCCGTATTAATCTCCAAAATCCACGGGTGCAGCCTCTCGTCCAGCGCGACATCCAGCCCGATTTCCTTGATCCCCCTATACTTTGAATGAAGCTGCCTCGCGACGGAAGTGCCCAGCCTGCGCAGCCTCCAGGCAAGCCTCGCCTTCTCGGCGCTCCCGGCATGCCCCTGCAGCAAAACCTCCACAGGCTTGAGCGTTCCTCCGTTATGCACATTGGTTACGATCTTGCCCGGCGCCGCGACGCGTCCGATCAAGCCGGTGGTCTGCCATGTTCCGGCAGGACTTTGCTGCACCATGACGCGAAGATCGAAGCGCCGCTGCCGGTATTTGAGCAGATGGATGCCTTTTTGCGCCAAATACATCCGTTTTCGGGTCAATCCCGCGATATGCCTGTATAAGTCATCATATTGGGTAAAGGTGTGAATCTTCGTCCCCATATGACAGCGATAGGATGCGTCGCCTTCGCCGGCAAGCTGCTCCACCCGCATGACGCCGATCCCGTAAGTGCCGCTGTTCGGCTTCACATAGACCATACCGTGCCGGTCCAGCATATCCTTCAAGCTTTCGCGGTTCAGCTTGCGCGTCTCGGGAATATATTTGGCCAGCCTCCGGTTCGGAATCACCGCCTGGGTTTTGGCCCATTTGCTTACGATGTGCCTGCGGTAATTCAGTTTGCTCTTCCTCATCTCATCCACCTTTCTTCCTTCAGCCGGAGAATGGTCGGCACCAAAGCTCCCCCTCTCCCTCTGCAGCGCCTTTGACGAACCTTCTGCTCCCGCAATCCGGTCCCTCTGAGCCTGAACCTGGCCTCGTTCGTCCATCATAGTGTATGCCCCCCGCTGCGGCACGGTCAGGTATAGAGGCCTACGACAGGCGGCCGGAGCAGGCGGAGGCCGGCGTTATGACCGATTTTCCGCAAAAAAAGGCAGCTGCCCGATGCAGGCAACTGCTCCAAAAGTCCTTCTATGATTTATAGCCAAGCTTGCGCTCGATTTTTTCAAAAAACGACAAGCCTGCGGCCAACCAGCGCCGGGCAAGCGTCCACTGGGTGAACAGCTTGTTGACGGCTACGGCGGAGCCCATGCCGAGCAGCGCTCCGACGGTCACGTCTATCGGATAATGGACGCCGGTCCAGATCCGGGACAAAGCGATCAATGCGGCCAGCGCAAGCCAGATGTACCCGTCCTTGCGGCGGTACAGCCAGATCGAGGTGGCGATGACAAAAGCTCCGATCGCGTGGCTGCTCGGAAACGACGCATTGGCCGCATGCTCGATCAACTGATGAACCTCGTGGCTGACGAACGGCCGGTTCCGGTAAAACAACATGCCGATCAGCGAGCCGATCCCCATCGCCAAAACAGCGGAACAGAGCGCTTTGGCCACCATCCGGCGGTTCTCTTGTTTTCGGGTAAACCAATACACGAGGATGCCCAAATAAAAGAAATATTCCGCATATTCCGCGAAAAACCGCATCCACACGTTAAGCGTCGTATGATCGACAGCCAAGCCGTTGATCATTTCGAATAAATCGTAGTCCCATTTCAATAACATACGCGTCTCTCCTCTTCCCATTGTCCGTTCCGCTAACGGCTGAACGGCAATTGTACGGTCACTGTCGTTCCCTGGTTTTCTTCGCTTTCCAAACGAATGTCCCCATGGTACTTTTCTACCAGCCGCTTGGCGATCGAAAGGCCCAGGCCGCTGCCGCCGCGTTTGCGGCTGCGGGCTTTGTCCACCCGGTAAAACCGGTCGAACACATGCTCCACTTCCCCTTTCGGAATGCCCATTCCGTAATCGCGAATGACGATGCGCAGCATCCTATCTTCTACCATGACGGCTGAAACGTGGATTTTGTTTCGTTCCAGCGAATATTTCACCGCATTATCCAACAAAATCAACAAAATTTGTTTGATATGGTTCGGGACCAACCGGATTTTGACGCCTTTCAGCGCCTCCACATCCGTCGTAATCTCGAATTCCGGATGAACGACGGAGACGTTCTTCACGATTCGGGCGATGGTCTCCCCCAGATCGAACACCTCGGCGGCTTCGCCGGGACTGGCATGCTCCGCACGGGTAAGCTCCAGCAGCTCCTGCACAAGCCCCTTCAGACGCTCCAGCTCCTCAAGCGAAGCGCGGAGCGATTCGTCCACGAGGACCGGGTCGTGCTTGCCCCAACGGTTCAGCATCGACAAATGTCCCGAAATAATCGCGATCGGAGTCCGCAGCTCGTGCGAAGCGTCTTCAACGAATTGCTTCTGCTTGCGGAACGACGTTTCCAATTGATCCATCATCTCGTTGAACACATGGGCCAGCGCCGAAATCTCATCCTTATTGTCGTAGAAAGGCACCCGCTCCTGCAGTCCGTTCCGCTGAATTCTCCGCATCGTGTCCGCAATGCTTTGAACCGGCTTCAGCAGCCGCCCGGCCAGTAGCAAGCCGCCCAGGCCGCTCAGCAATATGGCCCCGACGCCGCCCAGAATCATGACTAGCGTGACCATCCCTTTCAGCTCATCGAACGTCTCCAGATTGCTGACGATTTCAATCGTGCCGCGGAATTTCTCCGAGATGACCGGGGCGCGCAGAACGAGCAGATGCTCCTTCTGATGCCACACGCTTTCAAGCTCGGCCTTCGTGACCGGACGCGGCGCTACCCAATCCTCCGGCAGCGCCGTAAGCACCGTCAGCACCGGCTTTCCCTCGCCGTCCAAAATCCGGATCAATTGATTTTTTTGATTGATGCTCTCAATGAAATGCCTGCTTCTGACAATTTGTCCAGCGTCCAAAATATCGGTTTTTTCCGTAAAATAACTTTGCAGCTCGCCCATCGTTTTGCGCACCGATTCCACTTCGCGGCCGCTCATCCATTGGTTGATGCCTATGTATTGTACAGCGTTGTAAAGCGTAAATAAGACGAACAGCATAAAAGCCGACCATAAGGTCATCTGCCATTTGATCGGCAGCCGGGTGAAGAGCATTCGCAGCTTTTTCATGACCGGATGACGTAGCCGATGCCGCGGACGGTGTGAATATAGCTCCGCTGCCCCGGATCGTCGATTTTGTTGCGCAAATAGCGGACATACACATCGACCACGTTCGTCCCGGCTTCGCAGTCGTACCCCCAGACCAGATCAAGCAGCATCGCCCGGCTTAATACCCGGTCCCTATGATTCATAAGAACCAGCAGCAGCTCGTATTCACGCTTGGTCAGCTCCAGCACCACACCGGCCTTGCTTACGGTCCCGGCAACCGGATCGATCCGAAGATCGCGGTACGCCAACGCCGCTTGCGCCGCGCCGCTCCCCCGCTTGCTCCGTCGGATCACCGCCCGAATCCGGGCCAGCAATTCCTCGAACGCGAACGTTTTCGGCAAGTAATCGTCCGCTCCGCTGTCCAGCCCCGAGACGCGATCCGTTACGCTATCGCGGGCCGTCAGCATAATGACGGGTGTCGCGAAGCCGGCCCGGCGAATGCCGCGGCATACCTCGAAGCCGTGCAGTCCCGGCAGCATGGCATCAAGGAGAATGGCGTCCCACGATGCATCGCGGGTCGCGGTTTCCAAGCCTTCCTGACCGCTCCCGACGACGGTAACGGCATAGCCATGGTGCATCAATTCCAATTCCATAAAGCGGGCAAAATTCCGCTCGTCTTCCACGATAAGAATCTTTTTCATCCTGTTCCCTCTGGCTGCGCTAGAAATAGTAAAAAAGCGGCAATCGTATCGATTCTATTATTGCCCTCAGCCGCTGCTTTAACTATACACAACGAAGATGAAAATTCGATGAGAAAAGAGTAAAAATTTCGCTTCCGTTAAAGCACCTAAAAAAACAAACGGCCGGCGGACTCCGCGTCCCGACCGACCGCAATTCGAGGCGTGTCTAGCCTCCGTTCAAGGCAGCCCATACATTTTGGATAAAGGAATAAGCAAGCAGGACCGCCATCGCTCCTATCGAGACGATAACGTAGAAGCGAAACGGGTTTTTAATAAGTTTGGGGTAATGGTCCAGCCGCTTGGGCGTAGAGACCCCTTGAACGACGTCAAAATGATGAATCGCATCGTTAAAAGGCTTCCGGTCCTCCATAATCAACGTTCGAGTCGGCTGCGTGGCGTGAAGGGCGGCATCTTCATACGGATTATATGGTTTGCTTTTCATAATAATAAGCATCCCTCCGTTCCCATTTTTCTTCCACTGCAACCCTATTTTATCAAACTCAGCCAGGCCTGGCAAAAAAACGAACAGCCCTTCGTTCGATCCATGAAGACCGCGAAGGGCTGCCGCTTATCGGACCGGCGCCATTAAGGCGCGGTTTCCAAAAATTTCAGGTTCGGATTTTTCTCCATCGCCGTGCGAAGCGCGTATTCGTTCTCGAACAGCGCAACGTAGTTGTCCTTCTTATCCTTCACCAGCTGCGAATTGATCCGGAACTTGGCCGGATCGATATCGTCGCCGACGAGCCAGCGTGCGAATTGGTAACTCATCCGGGACAGCTGCACCTCGCTGCTGTACTCCGCTCTCATCCGGTATTCGAACACCTCGAATTGGAGCTGTCCGACGACGCCCAGAATCAAATCCTCGAAGCCGATCGTTTTGAACACCTGAATGGTGCCCTCCTCGGTCAATTGGTCCACGCCCTTCTGGAACTGCTTGTGCTTCAGCGCGTTTTTGACCGTCACCTTGGAGAACAGCTCCGGGGAGAACGTCGGCAGCTCATCGAACTCGACGCTGCCGCCTTGACACAGCGAATCCCCGATCCGGAAAATACCCGGGTCGAACAGCCCGATAATATCCCCGGGATAAGCATCCTCGACGATATCGCGGTCCTGCGCGAGAAATTGCTGCGGCTGCGCCAGCTTGATGTCTTTGCCGACCCGCACGTGCTTCACCGACATGCCCCGCTCGAACTTGCCCGAGCAAATCCGCAGAAAAGCGATCCGGTCGCGGTGGGCCGGGTTCATATTCGCTTGAATTTTGAAAATGTAGCCGGAAAACTTCTCGTGCAGCGGATCGACCAAGCCTTCGTTGCTTTTGCGCGGCGTCGGCGTCGGGGCCAGCTGCAGGAAATTCTCAAGGAACGTCTGCACGCCGAAATTGTTGATCGCACTGCCGAAGAAAACGGGTGTCAGCTCGCCCTTCCGTACCTTCTCGTAGTCGAATTCGTCGCCCGCCACATCGAGCAGCTCCAAGTCCTGCACCAATTGATCGTAAAAAAATTCGCCCGCGATTTCCTTCACGACCGGATCGTCGTAGCCGCTCACTTTGCGCACTTGAATTTCTTTATGATCGTCGCCTTGGAACAGCTCGACCTGCGTTAGCTTCCGGTCGTATACGCCGCGGAACTGTTTGCCCATTCCGATCGGCCAGTTCATCGGATACGAGCGGATCCCGAGCACCTGCTCCAGCTCTTCGAGCAGATCGAACGGATTCTGGCCCTCGCGGTCCAGCTTGTTGATAAACGTGAAGATCGGGATGCCCCGCTTGCGGCACACCTGGAACAGCTTCTTCGTCTGAGCCTCGACCCCTTTGGCCGAGTCGATCAGCATGACGGCGCTGTCCGCCGCCGTTAGCGTCCGGTACGTGTCTTCGCTGAAGTCTTGGTGGCCCGGCGTGTCGAGAATATTGACCCGGTGCCCTTGATAATCGAACTGCATCACACTGGAGGTGACCGAAATTCCTCTCTGCTTCTCGATTTCCATCCAGTCGCTCGTCGCATGCCGGTTCGCTTTGCGTCCTTTGACGGTCCCGGCCAGCCGAATTGCGCCCCCGAACAGCAGCAGCTTCTCGGTCAGCGTCGTTTTCCCCGCGTCGGGGTGGGAGATGATGGCGAAGGTGCGCCGCTTCTGTACTTCTTCTTTCAATTTCTCGGATAATCCGGTACTCATATCGGTTAATTCCTTCCTCAATCTTATTCAGTTCGCAGCTTTGCAAAGTCTGAACCTGAACGGTTCCCCCCGCTCCGCTATGTTTTCACCTTGGGTCTCTAGGTCAGCTTGACGGTCCAGTCGGCTTCCTTCAGCCACGTTCCAGATTCGAACGCCCGGCCGCGCAGCGTCACTTTGTCCCGGTATACCTGCACATACAATCCTTGCGCTTTCTCCTTGGCCGCATTTTGATAGCTGCGGTTGAGCACGCGTCCGACCGAGGAGTTGTGAAAATAATGAAAGCTTTCTTTGACATAATGCTCCACCGTGCCTTGAAAATCTTGATGCCGGTGTCCGCAGAACACGAACACGTTTTTGTAAGGCTTCAAAATCTCGCGGAATGTTTTCGCCGGAATCAATTGGTGCGTCCCCCCGTCTTGTCCGGCAGGCGGCAGCGGCTGATGGGTCATGATGAAAACGGGCTTGCCGTCCTTATGCGAAGCCAGCCGTTCCTTCAGCCAATCCAATTGCTCGTCGGAATACCATGCCCCTTCGCCTACCTCGGGCTTCTCCTGCACGTAGGCCTCCTGCGACAGCAGGATCAAGTGGTACCCTTTCTCCCACGCGTCGTGATAAGGCTTCGACAATCCGAAAAACTTCTGGAACCGCTCGCGCGATTGCCAGTCCGTTTTGCCGTTAGGCATCGTGTCTTTATTGAAAGCCCCTTTCCGGTCGATCCAGATGTCATAATAATCGTGGTTGCCCATATTGGCGTAAACCGGAGGCAGCTTGTAAGCGGACAATGTTTTTTTCAGCTCTTTGTAATCCCTCTCCCGCCCGTAGTCGGTCACGTCGCCCGTCAGCACCAGCGCCTCGACCGGCGATTCGAACTGCTTTATATCGTCAAGCGCTTGCTTCAAATGCCGGACCGTGCCCGGATCGTCAGGCGACACGTGCAAATCGCTGAGAATCATGAACGAGAACAACGGCGCTGCCGCATTCCCTGTTGCCGGATCGGGATTCAGACCCGATTCCGTCTTTTGCAGTGCGACGCCGCCCGGCTCCTGTGCCCCGCTGCCCGTTTGCCGCTCGACCGATAGCTGCAGCAGCTTGATCAGTCCTGCGAGCGCCGCTCCGATCATGACCAGAAGTCCGAGCATCCAGCGTATAAAAGCGCGTCTGGACATGTAAAGATCCCCCTTGCGTTAGCCGGCACTGTACACTCCATCATACCATATTTCAAGAGGTGAAAAAAGACGCAACATGCGCCAGCAAAAAAGAGCAGCACCCGGCATAACCGGATCTGCTCTTTAGGTTACTTTCGACTAACTATTACATTTGGGTATGTCCCCAAGTGACTTCGCCTTCGTCCTGCCCGTTCACCGGCCACCAGCGGAAGCCGTCTTCGGCAACGAGCTGATGCCCCTGCTCCGGTCCCCAAGTGCCTGCCGCGTACAGATGCAAATCGTCCGTACGCTCGCCCCAGGCGGAGGCGATTTTGTCGACATATTTCCAAGCCAGCGCAACCTCGTCCCAGCGGGTAAAGTACGTGGAATCCCCGCGGGCGGCGTCGTAGAGCAGCCGCTCGTACGCTTCGGGCGTGTTCAGCCCGACCTGGCAGCTCTGGCAAAAATCCATCGCGACCGGAACGATCATTCCTTCCGAACCCGGCTGCTTGGCGTTCATTTTGAAATAAATGCCTTCCATCGGATTGACGCGGAACACGAGCAGGTTCGGCTCCAGCTTATGCTTGCGCGACAAGTAAACATTGTTCGGCACATTCTTAAACTCCACGACGACTTCCGTTGTTTTCACCGGCAATCGTTTTCCCGTACGGATATAGAAGGGGACGCCGGCCCAACGGAAGTTGTCCACGAATACGCGGGCGGCAAAATACGTCTCCGTCGTCGACTCCGGATTGACCTTGTCCTCGTCGCGGTAGCCGCGCACCTGCTCGCCTTTAATATTGCCGGCGACATACTGTCCGCGCACCGTATTGGCCCGCACCTCCGCCGCCGTCTGGAAGCCGCGCAGACTGCGGAACACCTTCACCTTCTCGTCGCGGATATCCTCCGGATGCATCCGGCTCGGGGGCTCCATCGCCATGATGGCCAGCATCTGCAGCATATGGTTTTGTCCCATGTCGCGCAGCGCGCCCGAATGCTCGTAATAGCCTCCGCGTTCCTCCACACCTACGGTTTCGCTCAGCGTGATTTGAATGTTGGATATGTACTTATTGTTCCAAAGCGGCTCGAAAAAGGCGTTCGCGAACCGGACAACGTTGATGTTCTGCACCATTTCCTTGCCCAGGTAATGGTCGATGCGGTAAATGTCCTGCTCCTCGAACACCTGGCGGATTTCCGCGTTCAGCTTCTCAGCGGACGGAAGGTCGTAGCCGAACGGCTTCTCGATCACAAGCCGGTGCCAGCCGGCCCCTTCCAACAGTCCGCCCGCCTTTAGATTGTGCGACACATTGCCGAACAGCTCCGGCGCCAAGGCCAAGTAAAACAACCGGTTGCCGCCGACGTCGAATTTGACGTCGAGCCGGTCGGTCAGCTCGCGGAGCTGGCGGAAGCCGTCAACGTTATTGATGTCCAGCGACATGTATTCAAAATGCTCGGCAAACGCATCCCACTGCTCGTCCTTCGTCACGTTGTAGCGTGCGAATTCCTGAATCGATTCGTGAACGTCGTCGCGGAACTGCTCGTTCGTGCGCGAACGCCGCGCGAGGCCGATTACCGCAAATCGGTCGCCCAGCTTGCGCTCACGATACAGGCTGTAAAACGCCGGGAATAACTTGCGCCGGGCCAAGTCCCCGGTCGCTCCGAAAATCAAAAACACGGCACTCGTCATGGCTTCAGATCCTCGTTCTTTCTATAGAGAATAGGAGATAAGGAACGGCAATTGTTTCCTGTCCGTTCCCTTTACCCCTTTAGCATATCGAAAACCGCCGAGAGATTCAATACTCTGTCGAATGCAAGCGCGTACATGGAAAATAGGCGTGCGCATACGGGACATTCGTCTAGTACAACCGGCACAAATGCCGCATAGTCTGAAGTGTAGAAATCAAATTCGGAGGTGACCTCTCGTGAGACCGATTCATCCGATTAACGAAGAACAGTGCAGGCCTTATTATGGCCAACCGGTTTTCATTATATTGAAGGACGGTACGGAGCTTGTCGGCACGCTCAGCCGGTTGGACAAAGGAAAGCTCTACTTGAACGAAGCGACGGCCGGCATTCAATCCAATTCCAGCGCGCCCGCCAAAAGCAAGCGAAGCGGAGCAAACAGCAGCAGTCTGGGAAAAGCCCGCTCCCAAGCGAAAAAATCCGATAAACTGAGAACAACCGCCACAAACGAAGAATTCCCCGAACCTTATCCGGATTCCGAACTGTTTGGCGGCCCCTTTGAACTGGATGTCGCCAGTGTCGGGGCCTTGATCGTGCCCAGCTAACGCGTTCCAATAGCACCTGCACAAAGCAGCAAACCAAGGCTTTCGCCGCCGTCGCGGGGGAGCCTTGGTTTTGGGAGCATCTGCGATTAACCGAGCCGCTTCATCATCATATAGCAGCGAAGCCTCGCGTCGTAGTGGACCGTATCGTAGCCTTTCCGTACATAAAAAGCCTGTGCCTGCGTATTCGCTTCGTCCACCCATAGAACCACTTCGCGGCATCCCCGCTCTCCAGCCGTACGCTCCGCCTGACGCATCAAGCGCGTACCGATGCCGCGGCCCTGAAACTTCGGGTTGACCGCCAGCATATCGACAGACAGGCGCTTATCTCGCTCCACCCGCATCGCAATAAATCCGACAGGCAGCCGGCCTGCCGCGGTATCTACGTAAGTGACGCAGGATTTGAGCCGTTTGAGAATATCCGTACGGCTTAAGCGAAGATGGGGTACCGTCTGCCGCGCAAAGGGAAGGAGCAGCTTTTCCACCAATCCGTATATCAAGCCGTCGTCCTGCCGGGGAATGCGTTTGCGGAGCATGGCTAAAACCGCCTTTCTGCGCATAAAGTTTAAGTACTTTATCGTATGACAGGCGGTGGCGGAACGTTAAGGAGAAATGAGTGCGAGGCAAGAAAAAAAGCATGCCGGTTACTTTTTGTATTTTTTGCCGACAAACACCATAAACAGCACGCTGACAAGCAAAACGGCCGCTATGACAATCCATTGAACCCAATTCATGTGCTGACGCGAGCTCCTTTGACAGGTTTTGGTTGATAAATCATCATACTGCATCCTTTTGCAGCCTGTCAAGCATGTATCCGTTTACGGACGGAACGTCTTCCGCTATAATGTAAGAAAAATGTTCCATTGACAGTGAGGTGATCGGGCATGATCGCTCCGGTTCAGAGCGTGATTCGTTCGTATCAAATTCATAAGCAGTGGTTTGCCTTGGAAGACCGGCACAGAAGACAAGAAGACTTGGCAGGCAAACGTTACCGCGGACGACCGCAGAAAGGAACCGGACAACCCTCCTATGCATTCGACCGCTTTGCCGAAAGGGCGGCGGGAGATGCCAGAACCATCGTCACGGCGGCAGGCGCCTTGAAACAAACGGCAGAGAACGCCAAAGCCGCCCTGCAAAGCAGCGGCGTATCGCTCCGGCTGGTGGAAGGGCTTGTCGGCGGCTATAACGAGCTGGCGTCCGCATTGACCGAAGCGGGTGTTCTTCTGCGGCCCGCGTGGAGAAAACAGGGGATCGGCGCCCCTGCCCGGGAAGAGCTTGACCGATTGGGAGTCGTCCCGCAGGCCGACGGTACCTTAAGCTTGGACGAGCATAAGCTGCAGACGCAGCTCGACAGCGGGGAAAAGCATGCGAATGCCGTGCTTGAGGGCATCAACGGTTGGATATTGCGCCTGACGCAAGCGGCGGCCGATCTGCATGCCATCCCTCCGGCCGACCTGTTGGAGCGGCACGATCCGGATGCCCGCGCCTTCGGCCACTATACCGCATTGCCGGGCAAAAGGCCGCACAGCTATTGGCCTGTTCCCCCGATCACCGGCATTCTTATGAACGTTCTTTATTAAGAAGCTTCGTTCGCACATCAAGAAGACTGGCGTCCGCTTCGCACCGCCAACGCGTGCCGGATGGCGGCAGCCTTCACTTTTTCCTTGCGCTCGTGCTCCGGCAGAGCAAAGAATCCGTCCAGCTTGTATAAGGCGAGCAGCGCTTCCTCGGCCGCGAGGCGCGCTCCCGCCTCCTGCTGCAATAAATAAAAAGCAACCTGATAGCAATACACTTCGTACCGCTTTAACAGCTCCGTCTTTTCCCCGAACGTTAATGGAATGCTGGTTTCATTCCGGTTTCCAACGGCTAATCCGTTCATCCGGCTCTCATCTCCTCTCCTTGATGTCCACGATCCGTTGTATATATTTTACTAGCCCTATAATTCGACAAACAGAACGGATTCCTCGACTTGGAACATCTACATCTATATAGACGCATGAAACGTGTCAAAACTCACATTTATTAAGAAAACTTTAAAATTGAATGCCCGTGGCACGCTCCAAAATACGACACGCCTGTCGATTCGTGCCGCATTCGACGGCCAAGCTCTGCAATTCCGGCACATCTGGCCCCAAGCAAAAAAGCTCCCAAAAGGAATCCCGACTTCTACGGGCCCCTCTTGAGAGCTTTACTGCCTCTTATCCTACTCTACCAAACCGTTCTTGTACGCATAAATGGCGGCCTGCGTGCGGTCCTCCACCCCAAGCTTGGCCAAAATGTTGGTGACGTGAAACTTGACCGTCTTGACCCCGATAAACAGCTCGTCGGCCACGTCCTGATTGGACTTGCCTGCGGCAATGAGCCGGAGCACCTCCATCTCGCGTTCGGTCAATTCTTCATGCGGCTGTGCAGCCTGCTTCGGCCCGCGGAAGCGATTCATCAGCTTGGAAGCGACTTGGGATTCCAGCACCGACTGGCCTTTGACGGCCGAGCGGATCGCTTGGGCGATTTCGGCGGCACGCGACGTTTTGAGCAAGTAGCTGAACGCTCCCGCTTCGATCACCGGGTAAATTTTCTCGTCGTCGATAAAGCTGGTCAGCACGATCACCTTGCATTCCGGGTGCTGCTGCAGCAGACGCCTGGTTGTCTCGATGCCGTCCATGCCCTCCATGACCAAATCCATCAGCACAACGTCCGGCTTGTATTCCAACGCCAGCCGGATGCCTTCCTGTCCTCCGCTCGCTTCGCCGACCACCTCGATATCGTCCTCCGTGCTCAGCACGGCGGCAAGACCGATCCGAACCATTTCATGATCGTCGACCAGCAGCACTTTAATCGTCGTCTCTTCCAATCTCAAGTCCTCCTTCCGCCATAATCGGAATGCGAATCTCAATCCGCGTTCCTTTGCCCGGGGCCGTGATCAGATTGAGGGAGCCGCCGATTTCGTTCACCCGCTCCCGCATCGTCACCAGCCCGTACGAAGCCTGTTTTTTCATATCCAGCTCGAAGCCGACGCCGTTATCCCGAATGAGCAGCCGCACCGCATCGCTTGACGGCTGGGTCAGCTTCACCTCCAGCTTTGTCGCTTTCGAGTGACGGAGCGCATTGGACAACGCCTCCTGCACGATACGGAACAGGTGGTCCTCAATCCCGTTCGGCAGCTTGATGTCTTCGGTCAGCTCGCAGTCGATCTGCATCGGCACTTTCGAAGACAGCTCCTGCACCAGCTCGATCAAGCCATCGGCCAGACGCTTGCCCTCCAGATGCACGGGACGCAGATGGAGCAGCAGAGCGCGCATCTCCGACTGTGCTACCGAGGCCATCTCCTCAATAAGGAAAATTTGCCGCTGCGCTTTCTCGAAATCCTTGTCCAACGTCCGGCCGACGGCCGTCGCCGTCATCGAGATCGCGAAGAGCTGCTGGCTCACCGCATCGTGCAGCTCCCTTGCCAGCCGCTGCCGCTCTTCCACGATGGCCGAATATTTCGCTTTTTGCGCCAGCTGGGCATTATTGCTGGACAGGCGCTGCAGCGAGGAAACCTGTTCTTCCCATTTTTTGGTGATCGCATTCAACTGATCGCCCAGCCGGCCGATCTCATCCTCGCCAAGCGGCGGCACCGAACGGCTCAGGTTGCCCTTCTCCAGCGACAGCATCACCTCGCGCAGCGTCTCCAGCCGGTGCTTCATCCGGCTGCTGTACCACAAGCCGTACGAGCCGCCGACCGCTGCAACGATCGCAATCAGCGTCAGGCTCATGCGCACGCCTTCCTGCCACGTTTCGAAACCGTTCAAGTAGCCGTTCGACTGCAGGAAATAGACGATCACAGCAAACAAAACAAGGCTGAGCCCGATCGACTCCGCCATGCTTCGCCATATCATGTTGGTTAACCGCTTGTCATGTCCGTCCATTCCTGCCGTCCTCCGTGCATCAAACGATTTTAATATCAATATCGGCTACGATATACGAAATCTCCAGCTTCACCTGACGGTCCGCCGTCCAGTAATTGGGCGACTGCCATACCATCTTGTTCAGCACGCCGGCCTCTTTGTCATACCCGATGCTCGTTTGCCCGAACAAGACGGAAGCCGTGACCGACAGTCCCACATCCTCCGGAACGATCAGATCGATATCGGCGATGACCCCTTGCAAAATAATCGTCGTCTCCTTCTGTTCGTGGATCGCGTAGGTCAAATCCATCTGCAGCTCCCCCAGCACGTTCCAGATCGACATGTTGCGCAGAACCCAAGGCTCCCGTCCCCACCGGATGCTGTCGATGACGCTTTGCTTGCGGTAATGGTGCTCACTGCGGTGAATTTTACGCGATTTATTATAGAAGAAGCCGAGCGAAATGAGGATAATGGCCAGAATCAGCGTAAAATTGCCCCCTGCGAGCAGCAGCAGGCCGATCACCATCATGATGTAGCCTTTGCGCTCGGCGCCCGAACGTACCTTGTAGACCCCCAGCAAAAGCAAGAAGAGGGCAAGCACGGTGAAAAATCCGAGATGATTGTCCGCCAGAAGGAAAAGCCCTGCGCCGATCAAGACCAGCGCGATGTTGCGGTTTCGTTTGCGGTTCATCCGTGTCGCCCCCTTTCCCGGTAAATTCTCGCTGATCCGGCAAAAGCCACAGCGCCTTACGGAAGGACGTCCATGGCTTTTGCCTTACATAGCATATCACAAGTGCAGCTTTTGCTCCAACAGCTTTTTCGTGAAGATTATTTCCCTTGCTCGCTGGACATCTTTTCTTTCAGAAGCTGCAGCTGATCGTCGATTTTTTGCTGCTTCGCCGGGTCGGCCGACACGGCGCTGCTGTACACCGAACCCGCATAGCCGCCGCCAACATAAGGCTTGCGCGCGATTTCCGCTTCGACTTCCAGCGACATGATCTTCTCTTCCATGCGACGGAAGCCTTTCACGGCATTGCCGCCTTCGATCACGTTGTTCGCCGTCACTTCGGCCATTTGCTTTTTCGCCTTCGCCAATTGAGCGCGGGAGATCAGCTCGCTGCGTTTGTTGCGCATTTGGTAGAACGCGTCTTTCATTTCATGCAGCTGCTGAACCAGCTCGGCCGCTTGCGCCTTGGCCTGCTCGTGCATTTCCGTATACTCGGCGATTTTGCCCTCGTAGTACAGCTTTTGCTCCAGAGCTTGGCGCGCCGTCGCTTCCTGATCGTTCTTCAGCGCTTCCTTCGCCTGTCCTTCGTACTGCGCCGTCAGACGGACCGCTTCTTCCAAACGCTCTTTCAGCTTGCGCTCGCTGGCGATTTGACGGGCAACCGTCACTTCGGCTTGAGCGATTTCTTCTTCCATGTCGCGCAAATATTGATTCAGCATGATGATCGGATCTTCAACCTTGTCAAGCAGCTCATGCAGCGAAGCCTTCGTCATGTCTTTAATTCTAGAAAATACTCCCATTGTTATACATCTCCTTTAGATGGTTTTTGATTTTGGTTTTTTTCGTATTGCGCCACTTTGCTGCGCAGTTCTTCGATTTCTTTCCACATCGCTTTTTTCTCGATGTCCTTCATCATATCGTCCAGATCGCTGCCGGCGGTACCGCCCGGATTCGAGGAAGCCGCATATTCGCCTTCATAGCGGTTGCCTTCGTGCGGCGGGGCCCAGCCATGTCTTTGCGCTCTGCGGTAATGCTTCTCGGCGCGTCTCCACTCTCTCCAGTTGGGGTAGTTGCCGCCAGGGTGTCCGCAACCGTCGCCGCTGTAGGACGGTCCGTAGCCGTGAGGTCCGCCGGTCCAAGGCTCGCTTGGGATGACTAACGCCGCCAGGAAGTACAGCGGAATCACGACACCTCCGGAAAAGAAAGCCGTTACCACCACGATCAGACGAAGCAGTGTGGCGTCGACGTTCATCGATTCCGCGAGACCGCCGCACAGGCCGGTTATTTTGCGATCGGAACGGGAACGGTACAGTTTGCTCATGATTTATCCCAGCCCTCCTGTTTCAGTTTCGTCCGCAGCTTGGCCAGCTCCTGCTCCAGTGCCTGCGATGCCGCGCTGCCTACGGCAGACCAGGCTTCACGGACTTGACCTCTCACTTCACGCAAGGTTCGCGCGGTCAATTCCATATCGGAGACCCGCTCGTCCAGCCGGTCAAAGATCCGCGGATTCGGACCTGCTCCCATCGAACGCAATCTTTCGTTCATCCGCTGCTGCAGCCTTACAGACTCCAGCCGTGCGATGTAGTAGGTGCGTTTCGAAGCGATGTGGTCGAAATCGGCTTTAAGCTGTTGAAGCTGCTCCTCCAGCTCGACGATCCCCAGCTTGCTTTGATCGTACAGCGCCCGGTACTGCGCCGCTTTTTCTTCCTGCTGCATTTTTTCTTGAAGCGCGATGCGCGCCACTTCTTCCTCGCCGGCTCTCAACGCCAACATCGCTTGCTGCTCGCGGCGCTCCTTGAGCTGCTCCGCCGATACGTACTGCTGGCGAAGCGAAGCGGCGTGAGACAGGCACTGCTGCAGCAGCCGTTCGGACTCGCGGATTTGCTCCGACTGGGACGCAAGATATTTATCGATCAGGCGAACCGGGTCTTCCGCGTTTTCCAGCATTTCGTTGAAGTGCGCAACCGTAATGTCCCGGAATCTTTTCCCTAAACTCATGCTTTGCTCAACCACCTTTTCTCCGAATTTCAATCCGTCGTTTGTTTGATTTAATATACCGATTTGTTACGCAGAAGCGAGATGCCGTAGCAGATCAAGCCGATGGCGATCAGGATGGCGAACAAGCCGGACAGTTTACCGAAGAGAAACAGGCCGCCAAGGATGATCAGCCCCCACCCGATGATCGTTTTTCCGTTTTTCAGTCCTACGAATCCGAGCCCTACCATTGCCGCCGGGAACAAGAAGCTCATGATATGGTGCCCGAGGTGAAAGCCAAGCTTGTGGCTCAGGATCAGCGCTCCGAAGAAAATCAGCAGGAATGCGAGTCCGGTATGCCGGTTCATTTTCATGGATTGACTCACCGCCTTTCGTTTTTGTTGTCGTTTTGCTTATGTCTTTATTCTAGGTGAATCCGCCATTTCCCAAAACGGACCTGCGGCGGTTTTTGGAACTGGACCTAAGTCCAGTACCCCGCCCGGCCTTGGACAAGAGGAACCCCCGCCTCATCGGAATAGGAAACCCTGGATGGGATGAATAAATCAGGTGCTAGCGTTCTTTGCATTGCTGGCGATGTTTCCATTGCATGGCATAGCATTGCAAGGAATAAGCCCGCTTGGCAGAAAATACGCGCACTCACAGCAAAAAAGCCCGCTTCGAACGGAATCCTCGAAGGGGCTTGAAAGTAGTCGGTTGGAAAGACGTCTAGAAAAAGTCGGGCAAATACGGTTGACGTGCGGGAATGAGCCGCTCCAGCGACTCGCATACCTCCGTCGTGCCGGTCAGCCTGCCGATGTCCATCAAAAAGGATGGGCGTTGGTAGCCCGTCAGCATGGCGGCAAGCGTCTGGATCGTGCAGCTGGCGGCCGGAAGCTCCGGCGAAGCGTTTAGGATAGGCTCTACACGCGCCGTCCCCGACTCGTCCACCTGCAGCAGGAACCAGCCGTTGTTCCATTCCGCCTGCTCGTCCTTTACTTCCAGCTGCAGCGACCATTCCGCCCCCGATGCGAACGGATACTTGGTCAAAAAGCCGGCTACATCCACAATCCGCGCCATGAAATAAGGCACGATCTCTTGCTTGATCCGGGGATTGTCGAGCAAGAACGGCAGCTTGTCGTTCGCGGGCGCCTTCATCACCAGCTTCTCCAGCATCGAGTCGTGGTCGGCCAAGAAGCGCCATAAGGCCCGGCAAGCCCCGTGATGCAGATAGACCAGCTCGTGAACTTTCAGGATATTGTCCTTCACCTGATAATAGACGTAGCCCGCAGGCTGATCCTCCGTATCAAAATATACGGCTACCGTTCCTTGCATATTGCCGAAAATGCGGTGCTGCCACCAAGACTCGTTTCGAATAAGCGTCCCGTTGTACCTGCTGGCGTAAGCCTCGTAAATACCGTTCAACAGGTTGATATCGTGGCCGGTCCGAACGATCCGCCCCGGCTGCGGGCCCAGCCTTGGAAGCTGCTGGACGGAAATTTCATACGATTTATACTCTGCGTATGTCTCCCACCCATACTTACGGTAGAACGAGAATTGAAAAGGATGAAGGAACGACACCGTCTGGCCCTTCTCCCGCATCACCCGCAGTCCGTGCAATAGCAGCTTGGCCACCAGACCGCCCCGCCGATATTCCGGCCATGTGACGACGCCTGCGATTCCGCCCATATCGAACGCCTTGCCTTGAATCCAGGTCTGCAAATCCAAAATCGTCATTTTCGCCGCGAGCGTATCATCCACATAAGCTCCCCACATCTGGTTCGAATCGAGAAGCGCCATCGCCTTCTCCACTTTTACGGGATCAAGCTCATATTGAAAGGCGAATGCTGACATTTGCAGGCTGTCCATAAATTGCACATTCGGAATATTGCGAATCTCCAACTGTTGGTTCACGCGTATCCTTCCTTTCCGGTTTTGTACAGAGACCCGGGACTTCATCCGGTTCTCCGGTTATCGGCGCTTCTTATGCCTTTCGCACCTTGTCTCGGCCATTGTAGCCCAATTTCCCAATAAATTCTACCTAAAAACTTTTAATTCGTTTCAGCCGTGAGCCAGGATGTCATGATGGAAAATGGGGCGCTTACTCACCTTTGATTCGCATTACGTTCAGGGCACTGTCTCCTGCTCGCATACAGCTGTATTTTCGTTAAATAATCGGGCATACGTCCAATCAGCATCCGGCATTCGGTCATATCATTTAACATGCCTTCTGAAAGGGGGATGTCACATGAGCCACGTTGGCGGATTCGGCTTTACTTCCACTGGTGTAATTCTGGTGCTGTTCATTCTGCTCGTCATCGTTTCCCGTGCATTTATCATCTAATGCACTAACCCCCTGTCTGGGACCTAGCCCTGGCAGGGGGTTTTTCACCTTAATCTCCGATCGTCAAAACCCGCACCAACTCGCCTCGCCGGGCTCCCCGCCCGCCCGCCGGAAGACAAATGAAGCAGTCGGTCTCTTTGATGGAAACCATGATGCTGGATTTGTCGCGACCGGCGGGCCTCACAAAGACCGTCCCCTGTTCCACGCGCGACGCCCCGCGAATATATCGGGGATAAGCCGATCCTTTCCCGTAATCGGTATCGAGGACCGCTATCGCCCCGGAGAGCAACGGGTCAGAGGCGCCTTGCGAGGCACGCAGATATGGGCGTACGAGCAGTTCGAATCCTACATAACAAGCTCCCGGATTGCCGGACAAAGCGAACAACGGCTTGCCCCGCCACAACCCGACCGACGTCGGACTGCCCGGACGCATCGCAATCTTGTTAAAAAGCAGCTCGCCGTCCCACCGGCCGAACAGCTCGGCCAGAACGTCCTTGTCCCCTACCGACACGCCTCCGGTCGTCATCCACAGATCCGCCTGCTCCGCAGCGGCCAGCAGTTCCCGTTCCACCCGGCCGGCATCGTCGGGAAGAAAGGGCATCAGCAGCGGCACGCCCCCCGCCTGCTGCACCTGACAGGCCAGCATATAGCCGTTGCTGCCCCGGATTTTACCCGGCGCGAGCGGCGCGTCCACAGGAAGCAGTTCGGAGCCGGTAGAGAAGATCGCTACCCTCGGCCGCTTATACACCTTCACAAGGCTATGGCCGAAGGCAGCCAGCACGGCCGCTTCCCCCGGCCCGATGATGCAGCCCTTCCGCAGAAGCTGTTCCCCTGCCGCCGCTTCTTCTCCTACCGGAGTCACATTGTCGCCGGGATTCATCGCTTTGTGGACCGCCACCATGCCGCCAAGACCGGTCTCCTGATGGACCGCATTGGTCATCTCCAGCATTACAACCGCATCCGCCCCCTCCGGAACGGCAGCGCCGGTCATAATTCTGGCCGCTTGGCCCGGGCCGATCGTCTTCGCCGGAACCAAGCCGCACGGAACCGTTTCCACTACCTCCAAGCAGACCGCCTCCGCAAGGGAGGCTCCCGTCGTATCCGCTGCACGCACAGCATAACCGTCGACACCCGATCGGCGAAAATGCGGCAGCGGGCTGCCGGCGCAAATGTTTTCCGCCAGCCGCCTGCCGTAAGCCTCGAATAGCGGTACCTTTTCCGTCTCCTGAAGGCGGACATGCCCGAGAACGCGGCGCTGTGCCTCTTCAAGGCTGATCGCCTGCCGACCGAATTTCAAGTCGTTCACGCTTCAACCCCCGATCTGTGACATGCGCCGGACGGTAGGCGTATGACTCTGCTGCTCGCTCAGAAGCGCTTTAGCCATTTCATGGCTTTCCGGCTTCACGTCCAGGGCCCGGAAGAACAGCTCGGCCAGCGCCTGATCGTTGCCGATATAACGGCGTACGTTGAACTCGTCGGACCAGTACAAGCAAGGCTTGATATTGCCGTCCGCCGTAAGACGCAACCGGTTGCACGTCTCGCAGAAATGGTCGCTGACCGGATGTATTAGCCCGAACGTCCCGGCCGCTCCGGCGATCCGGAAATCTTGCGAAGGCCCGTTTCCCCGAACCGACCGCTCCAGCGTCTCCACCGGCCATCCTCTTTGCTCGCAGCGTTCCAGCACCGTGTTTAGCGGAATATATTTCGTTTTCCAGCCGTCATCGTCGTGTCCGATCGGCATATATTCAATAAAGCGCACGTTCAGGCTGCGCTCCAGCGTCAGCTTGAGAAAATCTTCGATTTCGTCGTCATTCATACCTTTCATCAGCACGACGTTCAGCTTGATCGGGTCGAGTCCGACCCGGTAGGCCGCTTCCAGACTCGCCAGCACGCGCGACAAATCGCCTCCGCGCGTAATGAGGGAAAACCGGTCCGCCCGCAAGGAGTCGAGGCTGACGTTAATTCTTGTAAGCCCGGCTTCGCGCAGCTTTTCGGCCCGCGAAGCGAAATGGATCGCATTCGTCGTCAAAGCGATATCTTCAATGCCATCTATCGCGCTCAGCATCCGCACGAGTTGATCCAAGTTTTTGCGTACGAGCGGCTCGCCTCCGGTCAGACGCAGCTTGCGAACTCCGTACCCGGCAAGCACCCGTACCACTTCGGCGATCTCCTCGAACGTCAAGAGCTTTTCCTCCGGCTCGAATTCCACGCCTTCTTCCGGCATACAGTATACACAGCGCAAATTGCACCGGTCCGTCACGGAAATTCGAAGATAGTCATGAATGCGCCCAAACCGATCCTTCAATACCTGTGACATCCTGCATGCCCCCATTCTAGGTTATACCCATCATTATGTCACAAAATTGGCCCGTCTTCCATAAACAAAAAAGCAAAGCCTAAGGCCGCTTGCCGGTGAGTCTCTCATAGTCGTCCGGGTTGTTAATATTCCGGACAAATTCCGTTGAGATTCCCCTCCGCTCCAGGAACGATCCGTCCGCTATCTGCAGAGCAACCGAATCCAACAGGCC
Organism: Paenibacillus ehimensis NBRC 15659; assembly: GCF_004000785.1. GTDB lineage: Bacteria > Bacillota > Bacilli > Paenibacillales > NBRC-103111 > Paenibacillus_G > Paenibacillus_G ehimensis. Next base: position 30,959 of record NZ_BILX01000064.1, read on the forward strand.
CATTAACCGCAGATCGTTCTCGGCCAACAGCCGCTCCACCTCGGGAAGACAGCTCTTGAGGTACACGCCGTGCAGCGGATGCACCCTTCCGTCGATCTTCGCCACGGCGGCATCTGCGCCAACGCCGGTCCGCAGCTCCGAAAGAGCCTTCGCCGCTTCGGCATCGACCCATGGCATATCGCAGCCGGCAATCCACAGCTCCTCGTATAACCCAGCTCTCATCGCGGCCTGAAATCCCGCAAGCGGCCCCCGGCCCGGCTGCAGGTCGGGAATGATCCGCACCGGAGACTTACCAGAAAACGCGTGAACGACAGCCTCGTACCGTTCCGGTTCCTGCGTCACGACAAGCAGCTCCGAGCACAAGCTACCAAGCTCGTCCAACTGCCGGGCCAAAAACGTAGCGCCTTCATACATAAGCAGCGCTTTGCTTTGTCCGCCCATCCGCCGATTTTGCCCGCCTGCCAAGATTACGCCCGTCATGGCCTGCCTTTGCCCGCCGTACCGCTCCATCGCCTTCAATCCTTCCTTTCGTACACTCTTCCCTTAGGCGCCCAGGCGTCGTTATCGTACCCCCGCAGCTCCCAGTACCCGATATGCTCCTTATCGATGAGCTCGATGCCTTGGAGCCACTTTACCGATTTATACGCATACATTTGAGGAACGACCAGCCGCACCGGTCCGCCCAGCTGCTGGGGAATCGGCTTTCCGTCCATCAAGACCGCCACCATAACGTCATCCATCCGCGCCTGCTCTATCGACAGGCAGTCCGTGTATACGCGGTCCCCGGAATAAAATTTGACGAACTTCGCCTCGTTCTTTACCCTGGCCAGCTCCAGCAGCTCCTTAAGCGGGATCCCCTCCCAAGTGACCTTGTACACCGACCAGCCCGTCACGCAGTGAAAATCGCTAACCTGAACCGTCCGTTTCAGCTCCAGAAACTGTCCCCAGTTCCACGCATATTCCCGATCGACAAGACCGGTTAGGGCAAACCTCCAATCCTCGCTCGCAAAAGCAGGGATCGGCGTCACCGTATACACCCGAAACTGCCCTTGGGCGCCTCCGCCGAGCGGAGGATTGGATTCCGCAGAAGGTACCGGCGGCGGCAGCATCCGGTTCGCATCCTCCCGGGCCAACTGCTCAAGCTCCGCGCCTCCCGCATCGGAAGCGGTCATCAGCCACCGGTAAAACGAGGGCCCCAGGCCGAACACCAGAAGCAGACCAGCCGTCGTACGAAGGAACGTTGCTCTGGAGATCGGAGCGTTCCTGAGCATCTGTACGATTCGTCCAGGCTCGGACGGGGGTACGTCCCCGGCTTCTCCCGACTCTTCTTCCCTGCGGTCTTCCGGCCGGCTTTGGCCTGCTTTAACCCATCGGCTGCGGGTGATCGAATGGTAGATGGCGTAAGGAACTCCGCCCCACGTGAACAGATCGTGAAGCAGCAGTGCGGCGTTGCCCCAGCCGGAGGGCAAGCTTCGCACCAGCCAGAGCAGCACGCCGGTGACACTCCAACCCGCGAGCAGAAACAGAACGAGTCCCAGATTCCAACGCTGCGCCGGTTTCGTCCGCAGCTGCTTCCAATGCCGTGGGAGCAGCGGCAAGTATAGAGCGGCCACCGCAATCGAGGCCGCGCCGATCCACAGATGTCCTTCCTTCAGCCACACACGAACTGCTCCCAGTGCACGTACCGGCTCCGCAAACAGCAATATCCCGGTCACCGCAAGCAGCGCCAGCAGCCATGCGTTCGAGCGGTGGAGCTTGACTAGCCTTTTTCCGTACGGTACACCGGAAAGCCAACTCGTCCATACCCGTTTCGGTTTCATTACCCAGCCACCTTTCGCTTATGTCTACTTGAGAATACGCATGCTGCGGGCGTTCCGGTTTTCCGGGGAAGGCTTTTTTATTTCATAAAGGCAAAAAGGGCCCGAACCCGTCGGTCCAAGCCTCGTCTTCCATCAATTCAAGTACCCCATAATAATGCCGGCCGTTTCTTCAATTGCTTTATCCGTTACGTTGATCACTAAGCATCCCAGCTGTTTCATTAACGCTTGCGCGTAGCGGAGCTCTTCGTCGATTCGCTCGATCGCGGCGTATTTCGCCCCGAACGGCAAACCGACCGCTTTCAGCCGCTCTGTCCGAATCTTGTACAGCTTGTCTGCATCCATCGTCAAGCCGACAATCCGGTTGCCTGGCACCAGAAACAGCTCCTTGGGCGGTTTCACCTCCGGCACGAGCGGCAGATTGGATACTTTTATCCCTTTATGTGCCAAAAAAATACTGAGCGGCGTCTTGGACGTCCGCGAGACCCCGATCAAGACGAGATTCGCCTTCAGCAGAGCGCTCGTATCGCGCCCGTCGTCGCATTTGACGGCGAATTCGATCGCTTCTACGCGGCGAAAATAATCCTCGTCCAGCTGATGAAGCAAGCCCGGTTTCCGCTTCGGCGCATCCCCCCACGTATCGATGAACGCCTGCATCATCGGTCCCATGATGTCAACCGCACGGACACCGAGGCGGACCGCCTCTTCCTTCATCATCTCCCGAAGCTCCGGCTGTACAAGCGTATACGCCACAAAGCCGCCGCGTTTCGCCGCCTCTTCCATAATGGTACGGATTTCATCCTCGGTTTTTATATGGCCGATCCGCTTCGTTCTCACCTGGTGGGCGTCAAACTGGCGGATAGTCGCTCTAACGACCGCCTCCGCCGTTTCCCCGACGGAATCCGAGCATATCGTGATCTCGTACTGTTGCTCTTCCTTCATCCGGTTTTCTTCTCCTTTGTTCATGAATGCCCTAACGGTCCATCGCCAGATCGACCAGAATATTCGTCATAATCGTTTTTGTCACCCGTCCGACAACATCCCATCGGGCTCTTCCGCTCACTTGGGAGGCTTTGGACTCCACGACGACAGGCAGGCTGTCGACCTGATGATGAATCATCTTCCGCGCCGCATCGATCACCGACTCGTCGGGAGAGACATGAATGACGTTCGGCTCGCGGGTCATGACCATGCTGACCGGCATGGAAGCCGCATTCGTATTGCCGAGCGTGAATTTAAGCAAATCTTTACGGGAAATGACGCCGGACAAGCAAGCCTCGTCATCCACAACGATCAGGCTGCCGACGTTCTCCATAAACAGCATCACGACGGCATCGTTGACGGAAGCATTTTCCCGGACGACGACAGGGATCGATTGGACATCCTTTACCTTCATGCCCAGCAGCTTACGGGATACCTGAGAGCCCGGCGTCATGGCCGAGCCCGGCGTATAGCCCACCTTCGGCTTGGCGTCCACAAGCCCGAGCATGACAAGCAGGGCCAGATCCGACCGGAGAGTCGGGCGGCTTAGACCTAACATCTCCGCTATTTGTTCGCCTGTAATGGGCGCATGTGCCTTAACCAATTCTACGATCTGCAGTTGGCGCGCAGTCAGTTCGATGACCGGTCCCTCCTCACTCAAAGCAGCCTTTGCGGTTTATCGCTGTGCCGCATTCCAATCCAATTGTACCAAAAATAGTCCGAATCTCATAGAACCGTTTTTCATCCGATGATTCCAATCGAAATCTAGCGCACTACTCAATTTGGACCAAGTATTTATTGCGCATTATTTATTAATTAATTATACTATATATGTTGTAACGTGACCATTTATTTTATAGGGGGCTGAGCTGGTGGAAAGGGAATTGGCACTTGAGATCGTCCGGGTAACGGAACTGGCGGCGCTGTCCGCGGCAAGATGGATGGGCCGGGGCGATAAGATTCAAGCCGACGGTGCGGCGACGACCGCCATGCGCGCCATGTTCGATTCCGTTTCCGTCCGCGGGACCGTCGTCATCGGAGAAGGAGAAATGGACGAAGCGCCGATGCTGTATATCGGCGAACAAGTAGGCAACGGGCAAGGTCCCGAGGTGGACGTGGCCGTCGACCCGCTCGAAGGCACAGAGCTGGTTGCCAAAGGATTGAACAACGCGCTGGCCGTCATCGCCATTGCCAATAAAGGCAATCTGCTGCATGCGCCGGATATGTATATGGAAAAACTGGCTGTCGGACCGGCTCTCGCCGGCAAGCTCAGCTTGACGGATCCGCTGGAAACGACGCTTCAACGGGCCGCTGACATTTTGGATAAGCCGCTGAGCAATCTCACGATTATGATCCTGGACCGCGACCGGCACCGTAAGCAAATCGAGACCCTCCGCAGGGTCGGCGTACGGATCAAATTTCTTAGCGACGGCGATGTCGCAGGGGCAATGGCTCCCGCGTTATCCGAATCCGGCATCGACATGTATGTAGGCTCGGGCGGCGCACCCGAGGGCGTGCTGGCAGCCGCGGCGCTGCAATGTCTGGGCGGGGAGCTGCAAGGAAAGCTGCTGCCTTCCAATCAGGAGGAATACGACCGCTGTATCGCCATGGGACTTACCGACCCGCACAAAGTTTTAACCATGGAGGATATGATCGGCCGGGATGACGTTATTTTTGCCGCAACGGGCATTACCCCCGGCGAATTTTTAAACGGCGTCCGCTATTTGCCGGACCTCCGGGCTGAGACTCATTCGATCGTCATGCGGGCGAAAACCAGAACGATCCGGTTCATTCAATCGATCCATTACTTGCCTAATAAAAATATTCTTAACGATATCGGATAACCCGGTATTGACCTATTTTCTTCCTGTGTTAAGATTACCATGAAGTAACTATTCGACACGGAAGAAGGTTAGCGCATGAGTATTTTATTTTATACCGCTGTCGGGCTGATCGCTGCCACCTTCGGGAGCTTGGTCGGTCTCGGCGGCGGTATTATTATTGTGCCCGCACTGGTTTACTTGGGCCCTATGTTCGTCGGAGAGACGATTTCGGTATCGACGGCGGTAGGCACTTCGCTGGCCGTCCTTATCTTCACGGCCTTGTCTTCGACCCTGACCTTCGTCAAGCAGAAAAGAGTCGATTTCAAGAGCGGCTGGCTTTTGTTCATCACATGCGGTCCGGGGGCCATGCTCGGCTCCTATACCACGCAGTTCGTCCATGCCAAATCGTTTCAGCTCAGCTTTGGCATCTTCATGCTGCTGATGGCCATATTGCTCGTGCTGCGCGATTACATGAAGCCATTGAAAGTAAATTGGCCTATTCAACGCACGTATACGGACGGCAGTGGAAATACATATCATTACGGCTATAGCGTAGTGCCTGCCCTGATCATCGGACTATTGGTCGGATTCATTTCGGGCCTGTTCGGGATCGGCGGCGGCTCTCTATTCGTCCCGGCTATGGTGCTGCTTTTTCGGTATCCTCCCCATGTAGCGACAGCAACCTCGATGTTCGTTATTCTGCTGTCCTCCCTCATGGGCAGCTTCACGCATTTTAGCTTAGGGGAAGTGAATCTATGGATGGTGCTGGGCTTGGCGCCCAGCGCGATTGTCGGAGGCTGGCTCGGCGCGAAAGTCGCCAGTCGGTTGAGCAGCACAAAGCTACTTTGGGTACTTCGCGTCACCTTCGTTATCGTCTCTTTCAAAATGATCTGGGAAGGCTTGTTCCTTACCTGATTTCGTTAATTTCATCTGAAAGGCCGCGGCGTTCGTGGCATCATTTTCATGAGCGGATAATTCGTCTCTCCTTATCCCAAACTAAGGGAACGCAACCCTGTGCCCAAAGGAGACGAAGCCCCATGAAAAAGCGAACGCCGGCGGCTTTTTTGCTATTATCCGCTCATCGGTTCATCTCGCTTCGAATCGGAAAATGTTTATCCTTGTCCGGTTTGTCCTTATGCTTGGCTTTAACGGCATGTACGCCCGCCGCAAATTCACCGCAAGCTATGCCCCCGGGGACCGGGTCTACCGAAGCCACACCTCAGAACACGGCTAAAGCAGCGGAAACGGATACTGGCAGTCCGCTGTCTCTGGTCGGGCCTCCGGCTCCTTTATCCGTGCAGCAGGTCCCGTCGCCTTCAGCACCGCCTGCCCCGGCACCGGCACCTGCTCCGGCGGTCGTTCCATCGGCGGAGTCCAAGAGGCAGAAGCAGCCTAAATCCAAGGCGCATCCCGCCAAACCGTCCAAAGAAACATCCGGCCAGAGCCAGCGGCTCTCTTTGTCCCAGCTCGTGCGCAAATATCCGGAATTGCTGCTGCTGCGGGGGTCCGCCGCCTCCGGGCAGGTCGCCTTAACTTTTGACGATGCTCCCGATACGACATTTACTCCGCAGGTTTTGGATGTATTGAAAAAGCATCAGGTTCGCGCCACTTTTTTCTTAGTCGGCGCCCAAGCCGAGAAGCATCCGGAGATGGTTAAGCGAATTGTTCGCGAAGGCCACGTGATCGGTAATCATTCGTACAGTCACAAGCTGTTTACTAAGCTTTCCGACGATTTGTTTCAGTCGCAGGTACTTCAGACACAGCAAGCCTTAAAGAGGCTGATCGGATATTCCCCTCGCTTGCTGCGGCCGCCCTATGGCGAGATCAGCGAAAGCCAACTGCTGTGGGCATCGGAACACGGTTACCGCATTGTGAACTGGAATGTCGATTCGCTTGATTGGAAGCAGCTCGGGCCAGAGAAAGTAACTTCGAATATTCTCACGAATGTGAAACCAGGTTCCATCATTTTGCAGCATTCCGGTGGCGGGCCAGGACAAGATTTGAACGGTACCGTCAAAGCGCTCCCGACCGTGATCCAGACTTTAAAATCCCGTAACCTGAAGATCGTTACCTTGCCCGAGCTTTTGCGGGTATCGAAGCAATTGGAGTGACTTTTATCTGAACTGCTGTTTAAACATCGAGCCGAACTGTCCGCAAGGCCTTCAACAATCTGAACACTTCAACCTAAAAAGGGACGTCCCTCGCACCTGGCAGGGCATCCCTTTGATTGTCTCAGTAACATTATTTATGCTTGCACGGCATCCAGCCAAGCGTTGGCAATCAGCGCGTGACCTGCCGGAGACGGATGTACTCCATCAGGCGCCCAATAAGCCGACGGCGCCTTGGTGCTTGCCGCCGCGAACAACCCGTCTAACGGCACATAGAGCGCTTCAAATTCCCGAGCGAGCTCGCGTACGGCGTTAATTTTCGGATCCAAATCCTCTCTCCATTGTTTCCGGTCTTCCGGCACCGGCAGCACAAACGGTTCGACTAGAATTAGCTTTGCATCAAGCGTCTCCTTGGTACGAACAATCAGATCACGGTAACCTTCCGCAAACGCTTCCACCGATGTCGGGTCGTTGCGATCATAACGCCGCCACGTATCGTTAATACCGATATAGATCGAAACCCATGTCGGCTTCAAATCGAGACAATCTTCCTGCCAACGCTGCTGCAAATCTTTCACCCGATTGCCGCTGATTCCGCGGTTGATGAAATGCACTTGTTTCTCAGGATATTTGCTGGCGAATAACGCAGAAGCCATGAGAGCGTAGCCCCGGCCTAAATCCGCCCCGGTCTCTCTGTTTCTTCCGCAATCCGTAATGCTGTCTCCTTGAAACAAGACAACCGCCCCATCTTCGATCTTTGTCATGACCTGTTCCTCCAACATTTAGGATATGTACTTCTTTTAGTACGATACTAAAAGTTACGCGATTTGTATATCATCATGTGAAGAATCGACAAAAAAAGTTGAGAATACGATAAGTCCCCAAGAGCATAACAAGTTCAATACAAAATAAAATAAGCCCTAAAGATCAAAAAAGATCTTCAAGGCTTATTATACCGATGAGAGGACTCGAACCTCCACCCTTTCGGACTCGATTTTGAGTCGAGCGCGTCTGCCATTCCGCCACATCGGCAAGTGGCGTGCCCTAAGAGATTCGAACTCCTGACCTTTTGATTCGTAGTCAAACGCTCTATCCGGCTGAGCTAAGGGCACACATTTTAAATTGTTGGAGTGGTGCCGAAGACCAGACTTGAACTGGTACGGTAGTCACCTACCGCAGGATTTTAAGTCCTGTGCGTCTGCCGATTCCGCCACTCCGGCGAAAAAGAAATTTGGAGGCGCCACCCAGATTCGAACTGGGGGTAAAGCTTTTGCAGAGCTCTGCCTTACCACTTGGCTATGGCGCCTTATGGAGCGGAAGACGGGATTCGAACCCGCGACCCTCGCCTTGGCAAGGCGATGCTCTACCCCTGAGCCACTTCCGCGTATAAACTGGGGATCTAGGATTCGAACCTAGGCATGACGGAGTCAAAGTCCGTTGCCTTACCGCTTGGCTAATCCCCAATGCAAGTATAATGGGGCGATCGAAGGGAATCGAACCCTCGAATGTCGGAGCCACAATCCGATGCGTTAGCCACTTCGCCACGACCGCCACAGCGTGAAATAATTTGGCAGGGGCAGCAGGAATTGAACCCACACTAACGGTTTTGGAGACCGCTGTTCTACCTTTAAACTATGCCCCTATAAA
>NZ_BILX01000065.1 GCF_004000785.1 Paenibacillus ehimensis NBRC 15659
CGCGACCCGGCTTGTCGTCTATGTCACCGATATGTACAGATACCGTCCGATCGTCAACAAAATTCAAGAAGAGCTGTGGGGCAAAGGACCTTATCCTCCACGGACGATTATTGAAGTCGACCGGCTGAATCAGGACGATATCGTGGAAGTCGAAGGCACGTTCTACGCTCCGCTCAAAAAAGGGAACCGCTAGCCCACGCGAGCCTTTCAGCGCAATCTGACGGAAGACCGCCCTCCGCTCTGCCTTTATGGCATGGCGGAGGGCTTTTTGCAAGGGGTATTGAAAATATTGGAATTACAAAGAATCATACCCATGGAAAATGAATTTCCAAATTCCGGTGTGCATAACCCGTTCTGTGAATATGTGAATAGTAGAAGCTTGCAAGCGCAATCCCCTCTCGACAGGCTGTTTATTATGTGCATAACTCCGTGGATAACTAGGTGTCCGCACCGAAAATTCCCCCAGACACGGGGCGATTAATTGGTAATTGGCTTGGCTTTCGCAGCAAAAAAAGACTTCCTCACCTCGGGACGCTATGCGGTCCCCCAAGGCAGGGAAGTCTTATTCCGAAGTCGTATTACTTTTTCTTGTTGTGCATCGACCGCAGCGCCGTACGGAAGTCGTCGTCCTTCATGGGAGCTTCGCCCGCTTGCCCGGACGGCAGCCCGGGCTTTGCCGGTTGGGCGAACCCGCGGAGCGCCTGACGATATTCCGGGTCGGCAAGCTTGGCCGAAGTCCGCACGGCTTCCGCATTGGCTTCGGGGACAACCATCCGGTCCGCTTGAGCTATGGGCTTTTGGCTTGCCCGAGCCTCAGCTGGCTGCTCCGAGGCCGAAGCGACGGTTTTGGCCTCGACTCCTTCCGGAGTCGCTGCAGGCTGTTCCGGCACTGAAGGCTGCGGTTCGCGCTTCGGCGCCACGCTCCCTTGCGGAGCTGGCCCCGCGGGCGCTTCCGCTTGCCCCCGCTCCGACGCATCGTCCGAATGGCCGGGAAACTGCCGCTCGCTCCGGGGGACCGGCGCCGACATCATCGATCGCATGTTATAGAGGATAAGAACAATAACCAGAATGACGGCTATGGTTATGCAAATGACAGAAACGGTCATCTCGCTTCCTCCTTCCGTCCGCCTGAGTCATCCGCCGCTTAAGAACGAGCAAATCTCCGCGCAACCTCGGCAACCCGCTTCCCGAAGGCCCGGCCCAGCTCTTCGCCCTGCTTGCTGAGCAGCTCATCGCTATCGATCGGACACGTTACGCCCACACCGTAATACGAGCCGTACGTGGCGTTTTGCGGAAGATTGCCGGGCAGACCGACCACGATCATGCCTTGATGCAGCATCGGCGTCATCAGGCTGACCATCGTCGATTCGAGGCCTCCGTGCTCCGTCGCGGTCGTACAGAACACGCCGCCGATTTTATCGATCAGCTCCCCTTGCGCCCACAAGTAGCCGAGCTTGTCGATCCATGCTTTAAGCCCGGCGCTGATCGTTCCGAAATGCCCGGGACAGCCCCAAATAATCGCATCGGCCTCCGGAAGAGTCCTTACGTCCGCTTCCTGTACGCTGTGCACCTCCACCTCGGCGTTCTCGACGAGGGCCGCTCCCGCCGCTATGGCTTGCGCCAAGGCCTCGGTATGTCCGCCTTCACTATCGTACACGATATATAGTTTCACTTTTATCCCCCTCCTGGTCCACAAGTTTTCCCTTGAGGTTCATCCGTTCTTATTGCGCCGTTTGTCCCGGGGACGGGAGCAGAATAACCTCCGTGCGCGCACTCGTCTCCTCCGGACTATGCAGGCTCCGCTTCGGTTTATCTTTTCTGACATCGCGCAGGAATACACTCAAGCCCAGACCGACTACCGAAATGATCGTCGTCCAGAAAAAGGCGTCGTTAATTCCCATCACCGTGGACTGCAGCTTCGCTTGTCCGGCCAGCGTCATGACCGCTTGCGTTTTTGCTTCAGCCAGCGGCAGGTGCGCCGACGCAGCGATCCGGTTCACGAGCGCATTGAACGAATCCATGAACGCCGGATCGGTCGTATCCATCCGGTCCGCGAAAGCGTCGTAATGGACGGTCGAACGATTCGTAAAAATCGTCGTAATCAAGCTTGTCCCGATCGATCCGCTGATTTGGCGCAGCGTATTGGACATCGCCGTCCCGTGCTTGCTCAGCTCCCGCGGAAGCTGATTCATCCCGGCCGTCATGATCGGCATCATCAATAAAGACATCCCGAAATAACGCGCCATATAAATGGCAACAATATAACCGTAAGACGTTTCCAGCGTCAGCGTTGTGAATTCGTACGTCGTCACGGTCGTTATGATCATTCCGATGACCGCCAGCGGGCGCGGACCGATCTTGTCGAACAGCGTTCCGGAGATCGGCGACATGATCATCATCACGATCGCCCCCGGCAGCATCATCAGCCCGGAATCGAGCGGCGTAAAGCCCCGCAGGCTCTGCAAATAAAGCGGCAGAAGAATCATGCCCGCAAACATGCTTGCCGTGACGAACACGTTGATCACGGTCGACAGCGTAAAGACGCCGTAGCGGAACACCCGCATATCCAGCATCGGATGGTTCGAACGCGATTGCTGGATAACGAACGCGACGAGCAGAACGAGTCCGAGAGCGATGCAGGACAAGACCACCGTATCCTTCCATCCGCTGGACCCGGCTTCGCTAAGCCCGTACAACAGAAGCCCCACCCCGGAGATCGACGTGACCGTACCGAAGGTGTCCAGCTTGATTTTTTTTGGCTCTTCGATATTTTTCAGCTTGAAAAAAGCAATGACGAGCACCAACACGCCGAACGGGAGCATCCCCGTAAACAGCCAATGCCAGTCGTAATTTTGCACAATCCATCCGGACAAGGTCGGTCCGACCGCCGGCGCGAACATCATCGCGAGCCCGAACAGCCCCATGCCTTTTCCCCGCATCTCCGGCGGAAAGATGAACAGGATGACGCTCATCACCAGCGGAGTCAGAACGCCGCCGCCGACCGCTTGGATCAAGCGTCCGGTCAGCATGACCGGGAAGCTTGAAGCGAGGCTGCAGATCAGCGCCCCTGCGGTAAAGGAGATCATCGCGATTAAAAACAACCGGCGGACCCCAAGCCGTTCAATCAAGTACGCGGACAAGGGGATCAGAACCCCGTTCACCAGCATATAGCCGGTAAGCAGCCATTGCACCGTGCTCGTGCTGACGCCGAAATCGGCCGTCAGATGGGGGAGTGCGACGTTCAGCAGCGTCTGGTTCAGAATGGCCAGGAACAAGCCCAGCATCAGAACGGTCAATAAGCTCCCGTAACCCGACAAGCCGCCCCGGTTATCCTTCGTTTCTCGCGGAGAAGCCATCATCGCAGCTCCTTTCTATTATTTTTTCGTCAATTTAACCGTGGCGTTCATTCCCGGCAGAACGGCATCCGAATAGTTGGTCATCGAGATTTTGACCTGTACCTTCTGCGTGACCTTCGTATAATTGCCGCCCGTATTGGCGGAAGGCAGCAAAGAAAATACGGAGTTCGTCACCTGTCCGATCTCTTCGACCTTGCCTTTGAGCGTCGTGCTGGCATCGCCGTCCACCGTAATGTCCGCCGCCGAGCCAACTTCAATGTTTTTCACGTCGGTTTCGTCCAGGTTGGCCGTAACGTACAGCTTCTTCATATCGACAAGCTGCGCCAGCGGCTGGCCGGGCTGCACGATTTGGCCTTCCTTGGCCTGATTTTTGACGATCGTGCCGTCAATCGGGGCAGCGACGTTCACTGTTTTCGCCCCTTCGGCGACTTGGCCGACATTGCCGTTTTTGGTCACGATCCCGCCTTCCTTTCCGCTCCAAGCCGACAGCGTGCCGGCCGCCGGGGCGGATACCGCGATCACGTCGCCCGCCACCCGGGCATCTTCGGTTTTAATATATTTGGACGTCTGGTCGTAATAATAAAATCCGCCGAAGGCTAACAATACAATAAGAACCACGCCAATAATATTGGCTGCAAACATGCGACCTTTCATTCGCTTTCTCCTCCATTATATTTTAATATATTAATTACTTTGTGATAAAGTAATTTTATGATAAAACAACTTTAGCATGAAAAAAAACGGAACACAATTAGTAATAAAATCCGGTATACTGGATCTATCCAACCGATTTCGAACAAGCGTAAGGAGAAGCCCATGTCTGCAAATCAGCCTCCGGACACGTCCGCTCATGAATTCGACGCGATGAACAGACTGACGGAAACGTTCCTGAAATACAAAATGAAGCTCATCGAACAAAAGCACAAAGAGCCGAATTGGCGGATGAACAATACGAAATACCATATTCTCAAGGCCATCTACCATAACCCAAACTGCATGGTCGCCGATATCTCCAAGCGGTTGCAGCTCTCCTCCGGCGCAACGACGATCGCGCTGAATCAGCTGGAGGAAGACGGCATGATCGTCCGTCTGCGCAGCGACTCGGACCGGCGCACCGTGCGGACCGCACTCACCGAGCAAGGCGCTTCCTTCGTGAAGAGCGCCATGGAAATCCGGCGGCAGCTGCTGACCGATATGCTTGAACCGCTTAGCGGCGAGGAGAAGAAGCAATTTTTCGCCATGATCGACAAAATTACCGAACAGCTCGCCTTGAAGCTCGAACGGGAGTAATGGTTTCTTATCGCACCCCTGCGTTGCCGGCTACTGGATACAATAAAAAGGCCGATTTCTCTGTTCTCAGGAATATCGACCTTTTTCCTTACTGTTCAGATCAAGGGGGCCCGCCAACATGTTAAGGTTAAGCGGAACCTTTTTAAGAATAGTTCTCTATCATTTTATTTAAATAATTTCGAAAGTCTTCAACATAGGTTTTGGGCTCTACTATCACTAGATTTGTACCGAAACTTGCCAAAAATTGAAATCCAATACTGTTTTGAGGAACATGGATTGTCGCTAAGAAAAATTCAGAACTGTAGTTTTCTATACTCTTTCGACCGTACCTTTCAATGAATTGATCTTTTATGCCAGGCGAAATCAACGCCTTAATAGCGACTAGTTGCAATTGATAACTTGCTTCTTGTTCTTGTTCAAATAAAAAATCTCTTGGGTTAAATGTTTTTTCATTCATCTCAAGATGATCGATCCTGGATAGTTTAAATGTTCTATATCTCATACGATGCAAACAGAATCCTTTCAAATACCAACTCGTTTCGCTAAAATGAAGCTGATATGGCTCGACAATTCTATTCGTTTCAACACCATTTTTATCAAGATAATCAAATGAAACCAGCCTTTTCTTTAATATTGACTCCTGACATATCTTCAAGGTTTGACGAATCTCAGACCGACCCTTCCAATCATAAAACGACAGGTGAATTGAACCTTTCGGAGACAATGGGCTAACCATTGCTTCTATTTTTTTTATCGTCACTTCAACTTCTTCGCTAATTAGAATTTGTTCCAATCCGCCGAGCGCAGTCAATATATTCTCTAAGTCGGAGCTGCTTAAAAGACGTTTATCAAATTTGTATTCCTCCATAATCCCGTAGCCACCATTAATTCCATTAACAGAATAGATAGGGATGTTTGATAAACTAAGCGTTTCCATATCACGAAGTATCGTTCTTTTGGAAACGTTAAATAATTGTGCGAATTCTCTTGTTGAAACGACCTCTTTTTTTAGCAATATCATTATTATGGATATTAATCTCTCAACCTTTTCCATATAATTCTCCTTCTTTTTTGGTACTTTATTATAAATGGTGACATGTATATGTCACCTCTTATAAATTATACTAAATTTATCACAAGAAGGAGGTATTGGTTTATGTCAGCTATTGCGTATTTAAACTTTGATGGAGTTGCAGAACAAGCGATTGATTTTTATTCGAAGGCTTTACATGCGAATGAAGTAAAAAAAGTGAAATTTAAGGATTTCCCACAAGATCCAAACTATCCATTGCCGGAAAATGAGCTAAATATGATTATGGATTCTTCAATAGAATTCGCAGGCGGGAAAATCATGATGTCGGATATTTTGCCTTCAATGAAGATGGCAACAGGCGAGTTGGTGAAAGGAAATAATGTAGTTATTAGTCTAGTCATTGATGATAAACAAATACTGGAAAAATACTATAATAATTTGTCTGTCGGTGGCAATGTTATGATGCCGTTATCAAATACTCCTTGGTCTTCGTGCTTTGGATTGCTCGTTGATAAGTTTGGAGTTTGCTGGAAATTCAATCGTGACGCAGAAAAGTTACTTGATAGGCTCATTGCCAACAAACAGTAACTCATAACGGGCAGCATATTGAGAAGATTCTGCTGATACGATAGCCAAAATATGTTATACTGCTCTTACCGAAACGGAATACCTAAAACCTATTTGGGATAATGTGGACTTTTCTGGAGACTCGTCTCTATTTTCGCCACACAAAGGCCGACTGGTCATTTGTGTGGTTTTTTGCATTCAAAAAAGGAGGATGATTATGAAATTATGGCACTATGTGTGGTAGGGACTGACGGACGCGGATTGGAACGACGTCCACACGGCACTTATTCGGCCGATGGACATATTGCCTGGGCGATTTCTCTATCGGGGATCCGAATCCTGTGCAAACGATTAAGGAAGGAATCACTCGCTGGTGCGGAAACATTACTGCAGAGACAGGGGGCTATGAAACAACCCAAAAACTTGAAACACGTTTGAGCAATTCATCGCCGATGTCGTAGCCCAGTATCAAGGGAAAGGGAGGCGGAACCACGGCGCAGCGGTTCCAAATCACGGGTCTTGCATTCCCCCCTACGTTAAGGCTATCTTAGTTTTGAAGACCCGCTCTAGAGCCGCGAATCCGCTCTCCCTTCCAAATTGCGCGCCGTTTCGCTTTTTTCCACCTGCTGCTCGTCGCGGAACGTGCCCAGCATGACATCGAACAGCGGATTCGTTACGCCGTACCAGTAATGTTCGCTTTTGTAATGATGCCAGAGATGAACTTTCTTCATCCAGCGTCCCCAGGGCGTGATCGGCTTGATGGGACGATGGGCGACATAATGCGTCCATTCGTAGTAAAGCAGGAAGCTGATCACTCCCGTCATAAAAGCGACGGTCAGCACCGTATCCCGCGTCACCCCGTAAGCGATTAGCGCCGGTCCGGCCATGACCGGGAGGCTGTACCAGACAGGAAGGAACAGCAGCTTCAATTCGGTCGGGTAAATATGATGGTCATAGTGCAGGCGGCGGAGCATGGCAAGCAGCAAGGGATGCCTTGGCGGCTTCATATGAAACAAAAAGCGATGAATCATATATTCGCTCAAGGCATACCCGGCCATCCCCATCACGAGCGCCAGCCAGATCGTCCCTTGATTCGCATGCGGCAAAATGACCGTCCAACCCGCCACCAGCAATACGCACATCACGCCAATATCAAAGTGGGTAAAAAACTCTTTGAGATATGGTTTCATCGCGCATCCCCTTCCGCAGTCCGGCTCGCTTATTTGGATTTTCGCATCAGCTCAAGGTACGCCCGAATAAAACCAACGAGGCTTCTCCGGGGGCCGTACCGGCTTTTCACCAGGCGGCCGAAGACCGGATATTTGCCCGCATAAGGAAACCAGTTGACTTCCGCGGTTTTCGATCCCCGGTCCAGCACGACCGCCTTTTGATGACAAAACAACGTAAGGCCCTCTTCCCCATGGTAGCGGCCAATCCCGCTGCGCTTTATCCCGCCGAAAGGCAGGTACGGATTCGCGATCGTGACCATCACATCATTAATGCACACGCCTCCGCACTCCAGCAGGTCGGCGACACGGCGGGCCTTGTTCAAGTCCCGGCTCCAGACGCTTGCGTTCAGACCGAAAGAAGAGTCGTTCGCCAGCTCCACCGCTTCCGCCTCATCGCCAAAAGGCATGACGCTAATGACGGGACCGAACGTTTCTTCACGCATGACCTTCATCTGCGGATTCACCTGCGTCAGCACGACAGGCTGCACCTGCAAGCCCTGCGACAGCCTCCATTGTTCGGGACGAAGACCGCACTCCAGCTCGGCCCCTTCCTCCAGCGCGTGGCTCACATGATCGCTAACGATATCCACCTGCTTCGAAAATGTCATCGAGCCCAAGTCCGTATCTTCGGTTCCATTTTGGCGCAGCCGGCTTACTTCCTGCTTTAGTCGCGTCACAAAATCGGTATAGACGGATCGCTCGACGTAGATTCGCTCCACCGAAATGCAAGCCTGCCCGCTGTTGGCCAGCGATCCCCATACCGCCCCTCTCACGGCCCGTTCGAGATTCGCATCGGCGAAGACGATCATCGGGTCCTTACCGCCCAGCTCAAGCGTGGTCGGGATGAGCCGTTTCGCGGCTTCTTGCTGAATCCGGGCGCCGGTTTGCACGGAGCCCGTGAAGAAAATATAATCCGGCTCCGCCTCAATAAGCCTGGCTCCCAGTGCGCCGTCCCCGTGAGCGATTTGCACCAGCCCTTCGGGCAATCCCGCCGCCGCGAATAGACGTTCCATCAATTTCCCTACAAGCGGCGTTACCTCGGAAGGCTTGACAATGACGCTGTTTCCGGCCGTTAAGGCGCTTAACGCAGGCACCATCGCAAGCTGAAACGGAAAATTCCACGGCGCAATGACAAGAACGACACCCCGGGGCTGATAGGAAATTGTGGATTGTTTCCCGAACAAGGTGAGCGGCGTCTTCGCTTTTCGCGTCTTGAGTATCTTGACTGCGCAGTCTTCCATATGCTTGATCGCATCCGCCACGATAAACAGCTCGTGCGTCGCCGCTTCCACAAGCGGCTTCCCGGTGGCCTGAACAATCTGCTCCGCGCATTCCTCAAAATGCTCCGTCATGTAGTAGCGAATCCGCCGCAAATACGTCAATCGTTCCGCTACCGGCGTCTGCCTCCATGGAGCCGACGCCATTCTGGCCTTCTGCATTATACGGTCTACCGCTTCCAGAGGCGTTGCTTGAATTTCCTCTCCTTCTTCTCCAGTCGCAGGATTTACCGCTCTCCACGCCACCAACCATCTCTCCATTTCGCTACAAATTATTGTATTCGCCGAAACTCATCCTGACGCGGCGTAAATAATCGCCATCTGCCCGGCAACATATGTCAACCAAATCCATAGTTCCTTATGTTGGATGCGGTGTCCTCCGACATCCGTCACTCCGATCAGCAGATCGGACAGGACAAAGACCAGCCCGCCGACAGCCGTCAGCCACCAGACGCCTCCCAGCTTCACCGCCAGATCCAGAGCAAAGCAGGCCATTCCTCCGACCCATAGTCCGTATCCAAGCGCTCCATAATTCAGGATCGCTTGCTTGCGGGGATTTCGAATGAAAAACATCCACCCGACAACAAGCAGCAGACCGTAACCCGCCACGCCAATCCATAATCCGCGGCCTCCCGCAGCCCCTCCGCTGGCGGCCATCATTTGTATAAAAGCTCTGCGCTATCGCGAAGGTCAGCATACCGCCAATGAGCCTTTGCCGCCAAGGAATGACGCCGGCCATGGACAGATCGCCGAGGAATGACATCAGCATTCCCCAAAACACCCACTCGCTATAAGGCGAAGCCGCGTCGGACCGCCATATCGCGAACGCTACCGCAACCAGAGAGAGGCTGAGCAGCACCCGTACCGACAGCGGAAGTATAAGATCGTCCTCTCCGCTTGCCGCTCTCCGTCTTGCCATCCATAGGCCCCATGCCAAAAGAACAACCTGCACTCAAGCCATCCCCATCGCCTTCCCTCCCATTCTATATCCTATATATGCGGTCTTCCAGCATTTCATCGATGAGGCCGTGTGAATTCCGGCAAAAAGATGAGAGCCGCCGGCTTGCCTGCGAATAACGCAGAGCACGACGGCGGCTCCTTTTTACATCTTATTGCAGAAAAGCTTTGCGACCGGAACGTCAGCCTGTTACGCCCATCGCTTGAGCGAAGGGATCACTTGGTTCAGCATTTCGCGGGCTTGCTGCTCCGAGATGCCCTGACCTTGGACCACATGCGGAACGCATTCCTCGATCATCGATTGCACGGTAGCGTCCGGGGAGGTGAAGGCTCCTTCTTTGTAGCAGTAGGTGCAGTACTCTTCATTGCGGCTTCCGTCAGCATTCGTGCCGAAATCCTCGGCAGCGTTCAGGGGCATGCTGCAGCTTTGGCAAAACTGTTTGTCCATGTTGACAACCTCCATTTGATTGGGAATAGCTACAGCATACACCCCTAACTATGACAACTGTTTGTCATGTTCTATTTTCATTTCCCGTACATCCTGCAGATCCGCTCCGCGCGGTCCCGGATGAGCACGCGCAGCCGCTCGGGTTCTAGGATTTCGACCAAATCCCCGAAGCTGAGCAGGAAGCCATACACCCACTCGTCCTCGGGATACGTCTGCGCCACCGTCAAGAAACCGTCCTCTCCCGTTTGCAATTCCTCCATACCGAAAAATTCTTCCGCCCGCGCCCTCGCCTCCGGCGCGAAGCGCAGTACCATCGTCACCGTCCGGGAGCCGCTATTCCACATTTGTTCCAAGTCCTTCTCTTCCAGGCTCGCATGCTCTCTGCGCTCGAACGGGCTATCCGTCACCACCACTTGAGACATGCGCGACAGCCGGAACATGCGAAAATCGCCGCGAAGCGGGCAATACGCATGCAAGTACCAAGCTGCGCCCTTGAGCAAAAGCGTCATCGGCTCGACCTCACGGTCAGTCGTGATCCTATTGTTCGAAGTATACGAGAAACGGAGGGTCACCCCCTTCTGGAGCGCCTCCCGAATCAGGGCGACCTTCCGCTTCATCGCACCGTCCGCCCCCCACGGGTTCATATCGATGACGAGCCTTTCCTGCCAGAATCGGGCGGTTTCTTTTTCCTTGTCGGTGAGCAGACTCGTATATTTCTCCAGCGTCGTTCCGAGACGCGCATCGTCGAGCGTCTTCGTCATCCCTTTCAACGCCGAAATGACCGAGGCGATTTCCTCGAACGTCAGCGCGTTCCGGTCCAGCCGGTAGCCCTCCATGACGGCAAAGCCGCCCCCGGCTCCTTGATAGGCGACGATCGGGAACCCGGCTTGGCACAACGTTTCGATATCCCGGTAGACGGTCCGGACCGAAACCTCCATTTTGTCCGCAAGCTCCGCGGCCGATATTCTTCTCCTGTTGACAACCAGCATCAAAATCGCAAGTATCCGTTCCAAACGCAAGACCGCTCCAGCCTTTCTTTATTCGGACTCCTCATCATAGCAGCATTATTTCGACTTAAGCAGCACATCCTCCGTTTTTCCCGCCCATCCGACATGTATGGGGATCTCCTCGCTCTTGTGAAGAGGAGCAATCGAGGAAAGTGAGCGGTCCACGATTTTATTATTTTCTATGTTATAGCCTTTTGTCGAGGAGCTTCCCCCGGAAAAGGAATAGGAGAAGTCAATCGGCACCGTAAGCCGCTCATTCGGTTTATATTGAAGCGTCAATCTTTCCTCCGCTTTGTCGCCGATCCGATAAACTTCAAACTTCCCCGTCCAATGCTCACTCTCGCCGGAGAACACAAGGTTCTTTTGATCTTCACGGGCACATCCCTGCAAAAGCAACAGTGAAAAGAGTAAAACGAAGGCTTTTCTCATCGCCAGACCTCCCTGTTATTTACAATCATACCATACTAAAAAAGCCTGCTTATGGGAACCGGCAATTTCACATATTCGTGTGCTGAATAAGAAAAGCCCATAGGCGGGATTTCTCGTCTATAGGCTGGATATGGTGTGTGGGTAACTATTATTCTTTTAAATGGCAGATCACTTGATATCCATATATTGGATTTTGAGACCAATGACTTCTCCCGTCTTCAGATCAATATCTGCATAACCATGATAAAAATAGCTGCACATCCCCCACACAATACATGCTTTTTTTGACATATCCTGGTTATCAATCTGATATGGCTTTTTGAAAACAAACCTATAACTAACACTTGGATTGCCTGGCAAGTATTTGTCCACCAAAAAAAGTTCCGATTGATGATAAGGCAATTCAGGATAAAATTTCCCCGAAGTTCTTTTTTCATTTTTTAGATTCTGGCCTAGCATTGGCTTGGCCAGATTAACGTTATATTGCTTCTCCCCTTTGATTTCGAGCGATGCCGAGGGCAGATAATTAGTTAAAGCCTCTTGAAGATAGAAATTCATTCGTTGATCCAAGCTTTCTCTGACCACAAAGATCATACTAAGTCCTAATAAAACAATTCCTACATAGGAAATGAGGCTGTTCTTATATCGTTTTATTAATAAAAATAAACTTAATAAACATAATACAGTAACAATCGTAGCCGCAGAATAAAAAATGAATTTGTTATCCATATTTCGACGTAAGTAAATAAAGACCGGCAGCAAACAGACAATTGAAAAGTTCAGATATGTTAAAACCGTTCTCTTCTTCATCTTAAGCCCCCATCAAAAAAGTGCTATCGGCGCTTTTCAATAATTCAATTCTTATAGTCGCGAATGAATACGTAGAGGGGAAAAGTTACTATTTTGGTAGGCTTATTCGTTTTATTGGACAAGTGCTTTTTTTGTTTCATGCGTTGTTTTACCCATTTGAAGATCGATACCGCAATTGCAACTTATAAAGTTGAGAGATCTGCTGTTCCCCTACGCTCATGTCGTCCCGGTCGACGTTGGTCATGGTCAGAAATGTACACCAATAAGCAAATTGTAATATGTAAATTTCAATCCTCATAAATTAAAATGTATCAAATTGAATCCGAGTATATCTTTAAAACCTTTGATAATCAAGGTTTTTTCCTGTTCGTATCGGTTCGTAATGCAAGTGGATTTTTGAGGCTCCAAGTGAAGTGTGTCCTCATATCGTCCCCTCTATTTAATCGAAAAAAATCAGGTAGCTCCCAAAACATACTTAAAAACGTTGCCTTCGGGTCAATCATCCAAAATTTAACTCTGTATCTGGATCGCCTAATATTTTTGATAAATACGAACGCAGGCTGAAATTGGGCAGTGGCCCGCTTTCCTCTGTTTATTCGGGCTTGTTTGAATACTATTTAGAGCTTTTTGTCTAAACGAATCTGTGAGAGTTTTTGTTTCGTCGCATTCAATTTACGAAAAAATCTCATCTCTTTTGAGAAAATAAAAGGAGCCCACGGACCACTCAGGACTCCTATTTTGGTTGATCTATAGGTTCCTAATCAATTGACTAACCCATGATTGTGAAACCCCTAAGATTTCGGCTATTTTTCTCTGCGAAGCTTCTGGATGTTCCTTCATCGCTATATGCAGTCGATCCAATAGTTCTTTTCTTCTTCTGGTAATTTTTTTTATATTTTTTTTCTCGTTGACTCGTTCATGTTCTACCCGTGCTAAGAAAACTTGAAGCGCCGGAAGGCTTTGAATACAGGGCATACAAATATAAAATTTTTTAAAGTAAATGGTTTGTTCCTTGTTTGAGCAAAACAAACATTCTTTGCCGTGATATCTGTAAACCATAATCGCCTTTCTCTTGTCATCGCAGAAATACTCTGTCTTAACGTTGGGATTAAGATTCAACATACGCCTAAGCTCCGTAGGAATTACGATTCTTCCTAAATTGTCCACTACTCTAACAATTCCAGTTCTTCGATCCTCTTGCATAGACACACCTCAAACACTAACGATTTCTAGCTCACACACCGCATTTTTCGAATTTGAGCAATTAAAACGTATGTATCTAATCGTTGACTCAATTGGACCACATATTCACTCGTCAAGCTTTCGCCTTGTTGCACTGCGCTGTCCATTTTCTGTAGGATGGCTTTCATTTCGTGATGTAATATTTCGTCGCTGCAATCTGCTACTAGAATATTCACCGCTCCTCCTCCTAAAACATTTTTCATAATATAAGTCTAAATCATCTTTCTTATTTTCCATTTAATCCAAGAAATGAGAAACATTTTGCTCTTAAAAATAAAAAAACAGGCATATATGCCTGTTCATTTGTTCAATCTATCTATCGAATCAGCAAATACAACATAAAGAAATTAATGTCCCGGATTTGCATCACTATACATCATAATTTGAGTTTGCTTTTCTATGGGGTAAGTTGGGGTATTGTAAAAGCTACCACTCAAAGATAAAAATAGAACAATGGAAAAAAGAATCACTTTCTTCATAATCTTTTCCCTCCTTGACGCTTATTCATTTACATTATATGCCAAAATATAAATTATATCCATAAACTCCTTATTAAGTATTATTGAATTTTTGGTTAAACAATAAAAAAACTCACGCATACAAGCATCCTTTTCTTCAAAAGCATTAATCTTATTCAAATATTGCAGACTACTGGCGAAACTCTTCACTCCCTCATCAATTACACCAATAGTTAACTGGTAGTGTCCTTTGTGTCGATAATACTTCCCTTTCGCTCTGTAAATATTAGGGTCATCAGGACACGTATTCATTATTTCATTCTCTTTTTCTAAAAGTTTCGAACACGCATCCAAATTATCTATCTTTAAATAAATCTCAAAAAGTTCGTCTACTATATTTAACCGAAACCGCGGGCTAAACACCCTAAGATTCTCTTCAAGTAAGGGGACTGCAATTTCGTATTCCCCTTTTCTTGCTTTTGTTACTGCGCGTGTATGCTTAGCCGCCTCGTAAACAAAATCGTACTCGTATTTTTCAAAAACGTCTAATAACTCTTCAACTTTATCATAGTTTTTCAAAGCCGAATAAGAATTTATCATGGACAGATGCGCTCTTGCCTTTAATTCTGATTCATTTTTTTCAAGCACCATCCCATTCTCACAAAACTCAATGCACTCCCTGTATTTTTTCGTATTATGAGCGTGCAATCCCATTCTGAAATAATAGATTACCTTTTCTTCGTTAGATAAAAAATCAATATAATGTATAATTTCTAAGCCATCTTGGAACGTTTGTTCAAGACGTTTCAGGTCTAACCTTTCGATCAAATACTTCTGTAATAAGCCTTTCGCAATATAGTTCATAACGCCATGCTTTCTCGAATATTTCACAATGACGTTATACAGTTCTAATCTTAAGCTAGAATCACTAACCCCTTGCGTAAAGTAATAAAGTCGTTGTAAAGCGTCTTCCGTTTCGTTGCTAGGGTTTTCAAGCAAACGCAACGCGACTTTAGACGCGAGTGATGGCTCCTCACTTGACAATACATCTTGCAGAACTTCATATAAAACTTCCGTTCGATTTTCTATTCTAATGTAGCATTCTATGAGTTCTTGGTAAGCTTCGGGGAAAGCACTTGTGATCGCTTTTACTGTTTTAAATTCAGGACGCTTGGTTGATCCTTTTTCGAGTTTTTGAAGTACAGGTTTACCCACACCCGTTAACTTCTCAAGTTCTGCATATGTCAAATTTTTCTCTTTTCTAAGTTGGAAGATGATATCGGAGATGGTTTTATTGTGATTTAAAATATCCACCATACTACATAACCTTCCTTTTTATTCTAATTTTTACATTGGTTAATTATAGCAAAGTAAGTTTTATATGACAATTAACTGTTTGTTTCGATAATCGCCTAATTCTTACATGAAACACATCGATTCGATAATTTTTTACAAAGTAGAAGCGACTTATTGGTAATCACTGTAATTACTTTGCTTATATCAAGTAATCAAGAGGATAAAAAATAGACACCTATTCCTATCCCATATTTTGTATAATTATGATATTTTTAGATTGTTCAATTTGATGCGCACAAATTGTTCAAAAAAAAATCGGGAGGATTATCCATGAAAAAGTTTTGGAAAGTATCTGCAAACGCCGTTCTCGCCGCTGCGCTCGTCAGCTCCGTCGCCTTGGTGACACCTGCACAAGCTGCTACTGTATCGCAAGATTTCAGCCAAGTTCAAGTTGATACAAAACTGAAAAACAACGTGTTGACGAACATTTCCGCCATGTCTGCATATATTACAACAGGGGAAGATGGCTTGCTTCGCATTGACCAAAACGCTGTCAATATCGTAGGAAAGGAAACTTTTGAGGTCTATGAGAGAGGTGTAGCTTCACTAAACAAAGCCATTTCTACTGAAGATATCAAGATCGCTAATGGAACGCTTGTGGTTGATAAATCCCAGCTAACAATTCCGAGCGGTTCTCAGATTTCCCCAGCGGCCTATGGTAGCTTTTATTGGTGGGGTTACGCGCTGACTTTGACTCAGCAAGAATCTGCTAACCTCGCATATAATCTAACACAATCCGGTACCGTAATGGCAGCGGCTGCGGCAATTTCTGGTTTGATCCCTACTCCTCCGACAAAGCTTGTGCAAGCTATCGCTTATGCCGTGTCGTTGGGTGTTGGTCTTCTTGCCAACAAAATCAATTTTGAAAATAAAGGAAATGGTGTTACACTGAATATACACTATGTTGGTTTCATCAATGTCACTTCAAATCCCTAATGACAAGGAGGTGAACGCGTGATACTCTCAGTAACAGCCGTGATGATATGCATGATACTGGGATATTCGATTTTGTCTCTTTTGACTCTGAAATTTATACTGAAAAGATTTTCTGTAAATGTTCCTTTCATTGTATTTTCTTTTATCCTCATCGGGCTTGGGCTCTTTCAGCAAATTCAACAGGGAAGAGTTATCCCCAGTACAAATTTCATTTTGATTCTGATTCTTGGCTTTACGCTGAGGATGATATTTACGAAGAAGTCTAAAAAAGTACACTAAAAGTTTGCTTTCCCCTGTCAGCATAGCCGACGGGGGTCTTTTACTATTGTTCCAGTTACCCAGACGGACTCCTCAGCTCGTTCACTAGCCATTGAATATAATCGGCCTGTTGCTGATAGCCGCGGCAGTGGTGCCGTCCCCGGCACGCTCCGTCTCCTGCCGTTTACGTCCAGCTCCTTCCATGTCGGCTCATCCATGTACCGATAATCGTATTGGCTCCCCCTGCATCAAGCATTGGCCTCCTTGTCGTATTGTTCAAGCGAGTAGTTTGCAATCAAATTCATCAACTTTCGTATAAATCCGGGTCGGTCGCATAACCGCACGCGCAGCATTTCCGTTTGCTCCTGTAGCGATTGAGCTGCGCGTACTCGGTGGTAGCGGCTCCAATTGAAAAGTAAGTCCTGATCCCTGAAACAATCCTCGTACGTTCAAAACGACACAATGGATTGGAAAGAATTGCTGGCGCAAATGTTTCAATTCCTCATAGGTAAGTTCAAAACGAGAGACTTAGCAGTTTTGTCAAGTCCAGTCTTCCAAGTTTCAATTCCTCATAGGTACGTTCAAAACGAGTCGCCAATCTTCCTTTGGTCCTTCGATCGGTGAGGTTTCAATTCCTCATAGGTACGTTCAAAACCCGCAAAAACGCCGCAATGACGCCATTTTTCACATATAAAAAAAACAAATCTCACTCACGCCAACTACCAAAATGTCTGTTCTCGCGCGGCCCTCGTTGTCGTCGATCCCCCGGCTTTTTTGCAGCATTGGAGGTCGACGACACAAATGCGCAGTTCCATTATAAAGCTTTACCCGTTTTTTTCCAACAGAACTCAACTCTGCTTTGGTTTGTTCCTATATCGCTTATGCTAATTCTACCTCTTTAGTGTCCTTACCTTCAATTTTTTCTAGCGGCTGAACACAGAGAACGGAACCGACTCCTAATTTTTTCGTTATAACTCCCGCCCGCTCTCCCAAACCCTACCTAAACCTCCCCTTCAGCAATCGCCACCCAATGACCCTTCTTCACTTTAACGAAGCAGCGACTTCGTGTAGGCATGCTGCGGATTCTCATACTGATCGAGACAGGCAGACAGTTAAAAAGCAAGTCTTCTTTCCATCCTTTCTGGACTGATCGGTTCAGATATGTTATATTTCAATTACGGGAGGTGTTACTCATCGCTAGGACAAAAGAGTTTAACGTGGATCAAGCGCTACACCAAGCAATGCTGTTGTTTTGGAAAAAAGGTTACGAGGCAACAAGCATTCCGGAATTGCTGCAAGTTATGGGCATTAGCCGATCCAGTCTTTACGATACTTTTTCCGACAAGCAAGCATTGTACATTGCTGCACTGGAACATTACAAAAAGGTTAGCTTCAATAAACGGGTCATTCTTGAACGGGCATCAAGTGTTAGAGCAGGACTTCGACAATATTTTGAGCATCATATTGCGTCAGCGTACGATACCAGCCTACCTGGCGGATGTTTTGTAACGAACGCAGCTACAACATTGGAGTCGCCGGATGAAAAATTAAATGAATTGATAAAGACCAGCTTTTCGAACTTAGAACAGGCTTTTTACAAACTTTTGGAAAAAGGCCAACAATCCGGCGAAATCGATAAAACTACAGATATCAAAGCGTTGTCTTACTTATTGCTAAATTTACATCAAAGCGTCAATGTTATGGCAAAAGTAGAGCCGGATCAGCAACGCGCAAAGGACATGATAAGAATTGTAATTGAAGGAATATAATTTTTTTGACCATATTGGAACGATCGTTCCGTTATCGTATTCATATTAAATAGGAGATGAGACTTATGAAAGTATCGTTTATTGGGCTTGGAAATATGGGCTTTCCAATGGCACAAAATTTGTTGAAAGCCGGTTATGAATTAATCATTTTTAATCGTACCCCTGAAAAAGCGGAACCATTAATGCGTCAGGGAGCACGATATGCCGAAACACCGTTGGAGGCAGCCAAAGAGAGCAATCTTGTAATAACCATGCTTTCTGATGATGCCGCTTTGGAGGAGGTCGTTAAGGGGCCGAATGGAATTCTGAAAGGATTGCCGGAAAATGGGATTCATATATCTGCAAGTACGATAAGTGTAGATCTGGCTCGGAAATTATCTACCGCGCATGCAGAGAGAAAGCAACACTTTGTGTCCGCCACGGTCCTGGGGCGTCCGGATGCTGCTAAAGCAGCTAAATTACGGATCATTTTGGCCGGTCCGGAACAAGTCAGACAACGAGTAATTCCTGTTTTGGCAGCATTGGGTCAAGAAATATTCGAGATTGGGGATCATGGCGAAGAAGGAAATGTTGTAAAAATAGGCGTAAACTTTTTAATTGCTTCGATGCTGGAAGCCTTGTCGGAAGCGCAACTGATGGTGGAAAAGCACGGCTTAGAGCCGGCCCGCTTTATGGATGTCGTGAATGCTCTTTTTCAATCTCCGGTGTATCAGAACTATGGAGCGATAATGGCAGAACAGCGCTTTGAACCGGCCGGTTTTAAAATGAAGCTTGGGCTGAAGGATGTTGAACTGGCTATAAAGGCAGCGCAGTCCGTCCATGCTCCTCTGCCTCTGGGCCAACTTATTCATAATCATTTTTCTGTAGGAATGGCCCGAGGTTATGGTGAAAAGGATTGGACGGCTTTAATCCGTTGTCTAGAGCATTCTTCTTAAAAATTGGGGTTGCCCCGAATCTCTGTTGGGCGTAGTGCAGGAAAAAAATCAAAAAAAGGGGAGATGAACCATGGAAATAGGTGTTACTTCGTTCGTAGAAACAAAGCCCGATATTGAGACAGGTATAGTGATAAGCCACGCGCAGCGAATACGTGAAGTAATCGAAGAAATCGTTCTCGCCGATCGGGTGGGACTGGATGTTTTCGGCATAGGCGAGCATCATCGGGAAGATTACGCTGCTTCTTCACCGGCGGTTGTGTTATCTGCTGCTGCGCCTCTAACTAAACGGATTCGGCTGACTAGCGCTGTAACGGTCCTTTCATCAGCCGATCCTGTACGTGTGTTTCAGGATTTTGCTACGCTTGATGGCATCTCCGATGGACGTGCCGAGATCATAGCAGGCAGAGGCTCTTTTATTGAGTCTTTTCCGTTGTTTGGTTATGACTTACATGATTATGAAGAGTTATTTAATGAAAATATCGAACTGCTTCTGAAATTACGGGAATCCGAGAAAGTAACATGGAGGGGAGGCCATCGGCCGGCGATTCATAATCTTGGTGTGTACCCGCGCCCCGTTCAGGATTCTTTACCCATATGGATTGGCAGCGGAGGTACCCAAGAGTCCGCCGTACGTGCAGGTCTTCTGGGCCTGCCATTGATCCTCGCGATCATTGGTGGAAGTCCGACGCATTTTGCACCGCTTGTACAGCTTTACAAGAAGGCCGCAGCCCACGCTGGGCATGATGTATCACGGCTTCGGGTGGGGTCTCACTCAATCGGATTCGTTGCAGAGGATACAGAGCTGGCGGCAGATACATTTTTTCCGTCTACCCAGGCCGGTATGAATAAGCTCGGCAAAGAGCGAGGGTGGGCGTATTACGACCGGTCCAGTTTTGATGCGGCCCGACGTTTTGAAGGCGCATTGTATGTTGGCGATCCGGAAACGGTTGCCCAGAAGATCATCCACCTGCGCAAGCATGTAGGCATTACACGTTTTATGATGTATGTACCCTTAAGCACGATGCCGCATGAGCTGGTCATGCGGGCCATCGAGCTGCTCGGAACCGAGGTTGCTCCACGGGTAAGAGAGGAAATTGCCAAGTGGGAGGCTGAGACGGGATAAGGAGTATCCATTTAATCATCAATCAGAACACGAGAATGAATGAAAATCCAGTTTCGTTTCATTATATTACCGGGGGGATTTACATGAAGATGGATAAACGTATACTGCCGGAATTAAGACAGGCCTTTGCGCGATTTCCAGGGTTTCAATTGGAAGAGAATTTGGAGTGGAGCAGA
Source organism: Paenibacillus ehimensis NBRC 15659 (assembly GCF_004000785.1). GTDB lineage: Bacteria > Bacillota > Bacilli > Paenibacillales > NBRC-103111 > Paenibacillus_G > Paenibacillus_G ehimensis. The sequence continues at coordinate 20,657 of NZ_BILX01000065.1, forward strand.
AGTCTGGTGTCGGCTCCGCCTGTGAAGAAGTCAGAGCATGTACACACAACCAGTCGAATCATTCCGGGTGCTGCGGGTGAGATGCTGGCTAAAATTTACGAACCTGCCGGACGAAAGGGTGACAAGCTTCCAGCCATGCTGTGGATTCACGGAGGCGGATATGTGATGGGACATCCTGATATGGACGACGAGTTGTGCGAACGCTTCGTTCAGACGGCTGAATGCGTTGTCGTGTCGGTGGATTACAGGCTTGCTCCCGAGAACCCTTACCCAGCAGCTATCGAAGATTGCTATGCTGGTCTGGTCTGGATGACAGAGGAGGCGGAATCGCTGGGAATTGATGTGAACCGGGTTGCGATTGCCGGCGCAAGCGGAGGCGGCGGGCTGACAGCAGCGCTCGCGCTGATGGCACGTGATAAAGGCGGACCATCCATTATCTTTCAAATGCCGTTGTACCCGATGCTCGACAACCGTAACATCACGCCATCAAGCCATGAGATTACGGAAGATCGCGCAATCTGGAACCGAACCAACAACTTGGAAGCTTGGAACATGTACCTGGGCGAGGAGAACGATGCCAGCGGGATATCTCCCTATGCGGTACCGTCGAGAGCGGGGAACTTGGCAGGGCTGCCACCAACCTATACATGTGTAGGTCAGCTCGATCTGTTCCGAGATGAGACGATCGAATATGTAACGCGGCTTGCACAAGCAGGTGTAAATGTCGAATTTCACCTGTATCCCGGATGCTTTCACCTTTTTGAAAAATTCGTTCCAGAAGCGGAAGTGAGTCAGCGCGCCGTTCAAAGCTATATGGATGCGATGGCCCGGGCGCTTCATACTTAATCTATTCAGATTGTAAGAATCGACACGGATATATGCAAAGGCCGCAAAACAGCTTCCATTGGGGTCATAATGAAACCATTAGTTTCAAGGGAGCATTTTTTTCCAAGGAAGAGGATGCTCTTTGATGCAGGTTTATCACCAATCATGTTGCTCCGGATACAGGTGTCAACCCGTAAAGACTTTTCTTTCTTCGAACCCATATCCTCTTTTTCGAAGCTCTAGATGTTGGGAATCCGAAAATATGCCTAACTGGAACAACTTCGACTATGACGTCCGCAGTCGCCGAAGGATGTTTCAAGATAGGACGTAAAGGAGCTTTCGAGTTTAAATTCCAGATAGGTACGTTCTAAACAAAGCTTACCCATCACCGTTCTTTTGAAAGAACCTGTTTCAATTCCTCATAGGTATGTTCAAAACAATCAGCTCGTGAAGCAGGCTAAGAAAGCAAATGGAGAGTTTCAATTCCTCATAGGTACGTTCAAAACGCTAAATGGGCCGCGATCGGGCGGAAGGTCGGCGAGTAGTTTCAATTCCTCATAGGTACGTTCAAAACTTGGCAAAAACGCTTGCGACAAGTTTAGTTGGATATCCTGTTTCAATTCCTCATAGGTACGTTCAAAACACAGGAATAAGTGCTGCGGAGATTTCGGCCATATTCGGTTTCAATTCCTCATAGGTACGTTCAAAACATGAACGTGCATCCTTCCATGAGGGCAGCCTAGTGGAGTTTCAATTCCTCATAGGTACGTTCAAAACGACAACGGTGTCTGCCCGGACTATAGATAATGCAGGGTTTCAATTCCTCATAGGTACGTTCAAAACCGTTTGTACGCTTGCTTACACTTGGTCGGTCTTAGTTTCAATTCCTCATAGGTACGTTCAAAACAGAGCTGAGAGGCGGAGGGAAGCGAGCAGACAGCCCCCGTTTCAATTCCTCATAGGTACGTTCCAAACTAATGATCGCTACCTCGGAAAAGTTAGGTTTGGAGGGTTTCAATTCCTCATAGGTACGTTCCAAACGAGCGGCAGAAGAAAGAACTGGCCGAGAAGATCCGGGTTTCAATTCCTCATAGGTACGTTCCAAACGATAGTGATCGGCAGGTCAAGCGTGATTTCGCCTTGAAGTTTCAATTCCTCATAGGTACGTTCCAAACCCGTAAAAACGCCGTCGTTACGCTATTCCCACATATCCAACAAACACTTCTCCCTTACGCCAGTTACCAAAACCTCTGTTCCCGCGCGGCCCTCGTTGTCGTCGATCCCCCGGCTTTTTTGCAGCATTGGAGGTCGACGACACAAATGCGCAGTTACATTATACAACGTTGCCCGTTTTTTTCCAACGGAATTAAACTCTGACGCTTTGGTTTATTCCTATGGCTTAAGCCAATTTTACCTCTTTAATATCCTCGCCCTCAATCTCTTCCCGCAGCTGAACATAGCGAACGGAACGGCTCCTAATTCCTAACTCCCCTACCCTTCAGCAACCGCCACCCAATGCCCCTTCTTCACTTCAACGAAGCGTGAGCGCTCCAAGCCGTACGAGTCCGCCTTCGAGGATTCCTCATAAGCGGTGAACGACTTCCGCGATTCCACCTTCGGATCGGGAACCGGGATCGCGGCCAGCAGCGACTTCGTGTAGGCATGCTGCGGATTCTCATACAGCTCCTCGCTCTCCGCCAGCTCCACGATTTTGCCTTTGTACATTACCGCCACGCGGTCGCTGATATGCTTGACCATCGACAGATCGTGCGCGATAAACAGATAGGTAAGACCCAATCGCTGCTGCAGCTCCTCCAGAAGCTTCACGATCTGCGACTGGATCGAAACATCCAGAGCCGACAACGGCTCGTCGCACACGATAAATTCCGGCTCGATGGCTAGGGTGCGCGCGATGCCGATCCGCTGGCGTTGACCTCCCGAGAATTCGTGAGGATACCGCATAGCGTGCGCAGGGCTTAGGCCCACCATATCGAGCAGCTCTTCGATCCGCTTCTGCCGCTCCTTTTTCCCTCTTGCGACCCGGTGCACGTCCAGCGCTTCGCCAATGATGTCGACGATGCGGAGGCGAGGGTTCAGCGAGGCGTACGGATCTTGGAAAATCATCTGCATGTGGCGCCGCATCGTCTTCATTTCACCGCGGTTGAGCCGGTTCAACGCGATCCCCTTGAAAAGCACCTCGCCCCCGGTAGGCTCGTTCAGACGAAGAATCGCCCGCCCCGTCGTCGACTTGCCGCTCCCGGATTCGCCTACGACGCCAAGCGTCTCGCCGGGCTGAATATCGAAGCTGATATCGTTCACCGCCTTGACGATCTGTCCTTTCCCGAGATCAAAATACTGCTTCAGCGACCGCACCTCCAGCAGCGGACGATCCTCGGCCGACCTCTTGATGAGCGGCACGGGCTTTGGCTTCTTCTTCTCGTCCAACCGGGGCAGCGCGTTCAGCAGCCGGATCGTATAAGGATGCTTCGGCGAGTAGAAAATCTCTTCCGTCGTGCCGGTCTCGACGATCTCGCCTTCCTTCATGACGACGACGCGGTCGCACATGCCGGCGACAACGCCAAGATCGTGCGTTATCAGGACGATCGAGGTGCCGAGCTTGCGCTGAAGCTCCTTCATTTGGTGCAAAATCTGCGCCTGTATCGTGACGTCCAGCGCAGTTGTCGGTTCGTCGGCAATCAGCAGCGAAGGACGACAAGCTAGCGCGATGGCAATCATCACCCGCTGACGCATGCCGCCGGAAAATTCATGAGGATATTGCATATACCGCGTCTCGCTATACGGAATGCCGACCATCCGCAGCATCTCGACCGCTTCCCTGCGCGCCTCCGTTTTGGAGAGCTTCCGGTGCTTGATCAGACTCTCCTCAATCTGCTTGCCGATCCGCATGGTCGGGTTGAGCGAGGACATCGGGTCCTGAAAAATCATTCCGATCTCCCGCCCCCGGATCTGCTCCATCTCCTGTTCGGTTTTATGGGCCAGATTCTGGCCTTGGAACAAAATCTCCCCGCCCTTCACCATAGAGGGCGGCGAAGGCAGCAGACGCATGATCGTGCGAGCCGTGACGCTCTTGCCGCTGCCGGATTCTCCGACGATCCCCAGCGTCTCGCCCTTGCGTACCTCGAAGCTCACATTCCGTACGGCTTCGACTTCCTTATCCCGGGAATAAAATGAGACGGATAATTGGTTTACCTGCAATAACGTATCCATAAGTCACCTGCGTCGAATCGTAGATTTTGAAAACTCGGCATTTTGTCGTTAGTAATTGTTGACATTTTCCAACCCTCATCATAAAATCTACTATATCAATAGGAATAATGCAAATTTAAAATTACTAATTTACTTGAAAGGGAGCGCACTAGCTTGACAGGGCAAACGGTCGTCACAGGTTCCCGTTTCGTTGACCGGGTTGGGAACATCTACTCCAAAATGCTGCTGCATCCGACTTACTGCTTCCTGCTGCTGCTCGCAGGGGCGCCCGTGAACATAATCGCAGGTATCGTTTACCTCTATCGCTGCAAGCGGGACGGGCATCGCGAGCTGCGCCGAAGTCTGGAACGTAAGCTGCTGGAGTCCGGCTACCGGGACCGGATTTTAGCGGAAACGAAGGAGCAGTTGACCCGGAAGCATCGTTTTTTCAACCAGCAGGTCGATCAGAAGCAGTTGGAGCATGAAGCGGAGCGCATAACCGCCGAGAAGTTCAAGGAAGCTCTGCAACGGCAGGTTGAGGCTCATCTGGAGCAGCATCACCAGACACGAGTCTCGTTTGCCGAGACGTTCCGGATGTTGATCCGTCACCCGGCGTTTCTGGCTGTGACCTTCCTGCCGGGCATCCTGATGTATGCGCTGATCGGGATTTACGGGAATGCTTATCTGAAATACATCGTGGAGCGGCTGGTCATGACGGTGCTGGTCATTTTCGGCGTCGCCTTCCTGGTCTCCACCATCCTGTACATATCGCCGATGGAACCGGCCGCCAATATTCTCGGGGAAACCGCGACCGCCGAGCAGATCGCCGCATTCAAGAAGCTGTACGGATTGGATCAGCCTTATCTGGTGCAGCTCTGGGATACCCTAAGAGGCATCCTGACCTTCGATCTCGGCAAGTCGTTTGCCGGCAACGAGGAAGTTACGACAGCCATCGCCGCAAAATTTCCCGTGACGTTGACCCTCACGGTGATATCCACCATCGTCGCGGTGCTTATTGCCCTGCCGATCGGGATTATATCGGCGACGCGGCCGAATTCGTTTTTCGATTATACGTTTATGTTCATTGCGCTGCTCGGCTTGTCGATCCCGAACTTCTGGCAGGGCTTGATCTTCATCCTGAACTTCTCGATCAAGCTGCAATGGCTTCCCGCTACCTATAGTCCTGAGAACTGGCTGTCGATGATTATGCCGGTGATCGTTCTGGGGACGGGATTAACGGCGGCGGTCGCGCGGATGACCCGTTCTTCCACGCTTGAGGTCATTCATGAGGATTACATTACGACCGCCAAAGCCAAGGGGTTGTCCCGCAGGCGCGTCCTGTGGAGACATGCGGTAGGCAACGCGCTGATCCCGATCATTACGGTCATCGGACTTCAGTTCGGCGGAATGCTCGGAGGTTCGGCCGTTACCGAGAAGGTTTTCAACATTAACGGCATCGGGAGCTATATCGTGGACAAGCAGTTCATCCCGGACATTCCCGCGATTATGGGCGGCGTCGTTTATACCGCGATCGCAATCTCTATCGTCAATGTCGTGATCGATATTTTGTACGTGTTTTTCGATCCAAGAATCCGTTCAAAAATGAAACAATACTAGCAGGTGGCAGCCGTGAAAACAATTCAATCCAACAAACATGAAGCCCGCTTCCGGCTGGCCTCTTGCCCGGAATACAGTCAAGCCGGTTTTTCCGGCACCGCTTCGCTCGGAATCGCCTTAGTTCTGCTGCTGAACAGCTACGATGGGTCCGGCGCGGCCTGGAAGCCGGCCGTCCTGGCTGCATGCGCCGCCTATCTCGTTTTTGGGCTGCTGCAGTTAGCGGTTAGGTTTCTGATCAAAAGAGACCTGCTTCGCAGCGGCGAGCTGCGGCGGGGCACTCGCCAATTAGGCTATGTGCTGCTGCTCAGCTTGCTGACGGCCAATATCTTCGTCGGGACGGCGGCTTTCCAACTGATCAGACGCAAGAAAAGCGCCGCCTACACGTTGGCCTTTTATACGCTGCTTACGACCGTGTTCGTCTTCGCCGTCTCGGCCTTGAACGTATTCAAGCCTTACGTCGCCAATACGTTCCTGCAAGGCATGGCGCTGCTCCTCGTGGCCGTCGTGCTCCAGTTGGCCGCCTTGGTGCTGGTGGCGCGCTATGCGGAAGACAAGCTTTTGCCCAAGTGGATGTGGATCGTCGCCATCGTGCTGTTGGCGACCGCCGTAACAGGCAATCTGTTCGCCCTGTTTCTTGGCCTTCTGCTGATCGCCAAGCTGCGCGACAAAGAACAGCTGTCGGACTCGAAGCTTAACCATGCCGTCGAGCGCTTGTCCAGAAGCTCCACCTCGATGCTCGGCCTGTTTTTTATTTGCTTCCTGACTACCATCGCCGTATGCAGCTACCTGACGTTCGATTACGGCATGGCGATCGACAACAACTACGGGGCGATTTTGCAGCCTCCGAGCTTGGCTTACCCGCTCGGCACCGACAATTTCGGACGCGACCTGTTCTCCCGAATCGTATTCGGCGCGCGGATCTCGCTGTTCGTCGGCTTCTTATCCACGCTGATCCCCGTCGTGGTCGGGGGATTGCTGGGTGCGATCTCCGGTTATTTCGGCCGGCAGACGGACAACGTAATCATGCGGGCGCTCGACATCCTATATGCTATTCCCGGCATCCTGCTCGCGATTGCGATCATCGCGGCGTTCGGCGCCAACACGATGAATCTGATTCTAGCGCTGAGCGTCGGAGCAATCCCCGCTTACGCCCGGACGATGAGGGCGAACGTCCTGCTCGTCTCGACGCTCGAATATGTGCAAGCGGCACGGGCTTTCGGCTCCGGCGACCTGGTGATTTTGTTCAAGCATATCATTCCCAACTCGATCTCCCCGATGATCGTCAAATCGACGTTAACCATCGGCAGCGCAGTCATCTCGACCAGCAGCTTGAGCTTCCTTGGGCTCGGCGTCGAGCCGCATATCCCGGAGTGGGGCAACATTCTAAAGGTCGGCAGCGCGTATCTGGAGTCGCATTCGTTTACAGCCATCTACCCAGGTCTGGCGATCATCGCGCTGGTCCTCTCCTTCAACTTCTTGGGAGACGGTCTCCGCGACGCGCTCGATCCGAAGCTGGAGTAAGGCTGACGGTACTGGCAGACAACACATTCGGAATCCTCATCCATACTCCATCTCCTTTTCAGGTGCTTAAAACCTGAGGGCGATGAATAAATGTATGTGAGTTCATATTTTAAAACTTTTTTTCACCAGGAGGGACTTCCATGAAGAAAAAGGGGAAATTGCTCATTCCCGCAATTCTCGGCGTACCGCTTATGCTGAGCGGGTGCACTTTAACAACCAAGGACGAACAGGCGCAATCCAAACCATCGTCAGAGCAGCCGGCCGGCGACAGCAGCCGCGCCGATATCGAGCTGCTGGCCATGAGCTCCGCGGAGACGGACGTGAACATCATCCGCGATCAGCTGACCAAGAACGGCTTCAACGTCAAGCTGAGCCTTCAGCCGGACTACGGGTCGTTCAAGGCGCAGCAGGACGCAGGCAATTACGACATCGCCTTGTCAAGCTGGACCACCGTAACCGGCAACCCGGATTACGCCGTGCGCTCGCTGTTCAAAACGGGCGGCGACTACAGCATCTTGGCCGACAAGGAAATCGACGAGCTGATCGAGAAAGCTTCGACACAGACGCAAGCGGAATACAAAGATACGTACAAACAGCTTGAGCAAAAGCTCGTTTTCGACAAGGCCTATATCGCGCCTCTGTACATCTCCGTCAAATCGCAAGCTTTTAACCAGGAGGTTCTGAAAAAGGATTCCGTGCGGCTGTCGAAATCCCGCTCCCTTCCGTGGGAAGAACTGGATTTCAAGGATGAAGGGAAACGCGCGAAAGACCCGATTATCCTGCAATCCACGCAGCCGACCTTGACGTCGCTCGACCCGATCAAAGGAAACGACGGTTCGATCAACATCATCAACACGAATATGTACGTACGTTTGCTCAACCTGACAGATGACGACAAGCTGACCGCCGAAGGCTCCCTGTCGTATAACTTCGCCATTGCCGAGGGCAATACCGATTATTATTTCATCCTGCGGGACGACATCAACTTCGCGCAAATCAAGGATAAGCAGGCCGTCGATACGGGCGAGCGCGTAGGCGCGGATGACGTCATCTTCTCCCTGCTGCGCGCGAAGGACAAAAACTCGGTGCCGAACCATCGCACGTACACTTTGCATGAGCACATCAAGAACGCGGAGCTCGTCACCGATCCGGCTGTTCTGGATTCGATCAAGCAATCCGGCAGCTCTGAGACGGTAAAAAGCGGTCTGGAGAAAGGCCTCGGGGCCAAAATCTCCGCTCTGGTCTCAGACAAGAAGCAAGCCAACAGCAAAGAAGGCAAATATCAGGTCGTGAAGCTGACGACAACCAACCCGTTCCCGCAAGTGCTGAACTACTTGGCTCACCAATCGGCGGGCATCGTATCCAAGAAGCAGGTCGAGAGCATCAACACGTATGAGGTAGCCAAATTCGACGTCAACAAAGACATCCCGTACGGCGATCAAAACACGGTAACCGAAGGCGCCAAATACAACAACACCCTGTTCACGAGCGGTCCGTACATCCTGTCTTACAAGAACGATTACGAAGCGATCTTCCTCAAAAACCCGGCTTACATGCCGGGAACGAAGCACGAACCGAAGGTGAACAACATCAAGATCCGCTTTATCAAAGACGCCGACAGCTCGCTGTCCGCGCTGCGCAGCGGCGAGATTCACCTGTTCTACAGCGTGCCGGAGACGAAGTTCGACATCGTCAAAAGCGACAGCAAGCTTTCGCTGCAAACCATGCCGAGCAACGCTGTCTCGTACCTGCTGTTCAACACGAAAAACCGTGAAGTGGCGAAAAGCGCCGATCTGAGGAAAGCGGTGCTCTACTCCATCAACCAAGACGAATTCCTCGCTTACTACAAAAACAATAAATTCAAAGCCGTATCGACGGTCAGCCCGATCGTCCAAACCGGTCTTGAGCTGAAAGCCGATGCCGGCAAAGTCAAAGAGTTCCTGAATGCTTACAAATCTGGCAAAAAATAAGAATTTTAACGATAATGAAAAGAGACTGCCTCAAGCGGGCGGTCTCTTTCTTCACAAATTTGCGAACGCCTATAAATAAGGAGCGATCATCGATGTCTTCTTCCGATAAAAGTAAAGTCAAGCTGTCGCAGTGGGATGCCCTCATGCTGGAATCGTTAAACGCACACGGTTGGTCCAAGGAGGAGCTGCTTCGCCGCATCCATGCGGGCGAGCTGCCTCAGGACGAGAGCAAATTCAAATTCGACTACAAGCTGCTGACCGCGTCGGCCGCAAGCGATCCCGCCGTCTTCGAAGAGGCCGTCTGCAACGGTTACCAGATCAAGTTCAGCACGCTGCGGGGGATCTCCAGTTGGATTCTGCTCGCCTTGGGCGAGGAAGCCGAGCTCAGCCTGGAGCCCGGACAAGAGGCGGTCTCCGCCAAGCTCAGTGTAGAACAGCGCGACCGCCTGGCTTCGACGCTGTCGTACGGCTGGGTCATTCACGGCGAGCATACAGGAGCGGCCGATGAGAAGTCGGACTACCGCATCGAGCCGCTGAATCGCTTCTAACGAAATGTGCAAGACAGTAGTGTTGATGCAACAAGGCTGCCGATTGTTTTCTTCGGCGGCCTTTTTTTCTCTAAATCCAACAAGTCGATGCCTCTTGCCAATCAGCCTAACGCCGGAGATTCGATCCATATTAAACTCGTCAATAATTTAAACGACACCGCTTCCCTCTACATTAACGGAATTGAAGCTTACACCTTGCCTGTACAAAACGCCGGTACTTTAAAAGCCCCGAAGAAGGTAAAAATGGTTCATACGACCCAAGATAATCAAGACAAGAACAGATATAAAAACGCAGCATTTAGTAATGTGCAAGTCCAAACCTCCAAAGGCGGACCCTACACCACGTTTCCCACGAACATAACGCCTGTTTTCCCGTTCCCTTCCGGCAAAGGGGACTATGAAATTATTAGAAGCAATCCTCTGGCAACGACGTTGAAGGCCGGAAAATAATCAACTGTCATGAGAGTGGGTTATGCCTCGAAGGCATAACCCATTTTCTTGATTTATACCAAACGTTAGAATCTTAGGGCAACCTCACGCGCTTGTCGAATGGCCTTTTCTTTTATCGCAGGTTCTTGCTCGGGTTTCGCAGCCATCCCTTCAACAAATATTCCCTCAAAGCCAGGAACTCCAACAAAATCCATAATGACCTTCAGGTGCCGGTGAGCCATTTCCAAGTCTGCATCCTCCGAGCCTGGTGACAAGAAGCTGCCGCTTGCTTGAATATGCACGGCTTTTTTATCGCTCAGCAAGCCAAGCCGGCCGAGATCCGGCAAATATTTGAAGGTTTTACCCGCTATGCAAATGCAGTCGATGTATGACTTCATGACGGGTGGATACGAATAGTTCCAAATCGGAGTAACAAATACGTATTTGTCTGCGGCAACAAATTGGTCAACCAACTCACCGATCCGGCCTAGTTTCATTTTCTCCGGCTTGGTCAGGTTTTCAAAGGCAATCTCCTCCTTCAGCTTTCCCCAACCGCTAAAAACATCTTGATCAAGCTGCGGTATATCCGTTTTATACAGATCAAGATGGATCACTTCATCATACGGATTTGCGGAACGATACGCTTGCACGAACTCTTTCCCCACTAACATGCTGTACGATTTTTCATCATCATGTGGATTTGCCGTAATATATAGCACGGTTGCCATAATGGAAGTACCCGCTTTCACTTATTTTTGAGATTCGTTGCAACTATTTGCCCGCGGAAACCGCAGCAATCTGCCTTGTAGAGACGTTAAACCGATTCCAGAGGTTGGCTGTGGCGATCCCGGCGATCAGGGTAGCCAGTGCAGCGACATCGAAGTGCCGGGCCGCCTCATTGAAGATCTCATCCGGCACCGGGTCTTCCCGGTCGCTGAGCCGGGTAACCGATTCACTAAGCGCAAAGGCAGCACGCTCGGCGTCATTGAAGCAGTTCGTCTCACGCCATGCCGGCACAGCCAATAGACGCTCTGTAGATTCGCCTGCCGCCAAGGCATTGCGCGAATGAAGCTCGACGCACACGCTGTCCCCATTAATTTGGCTCGCCCGAAGATACGCAAGGAAGAGCAGACGGTTCGGAATGCCTGTTTTCTCTGCGGATGCAAACAGGGCTTTGCCCAGCGCTTGTAAAGCTTGGGACGCATCGGGTACGATCATAGCAGGACTTTCCATTCTTGATTTCATGTGAAGCACTCCTTTAATTTGGATTAGAACCGTTTTTAGGCTCGTTACTAAGCTGACGGGTCGGCCCCCGGGAAGTGTGACAACATGTTTTCGAGAAAAGAAAAAATTAACGAATGATCGGCGTCTTGTCGCATTGTTCCGGTTGCATTCGTCAGTATTTATAGAGGCTTTTATTTTGCGCGAGGAGGTTGAATGATGACCGAACAGGTTGGATTGGCCAATACGTTCGAAGCACACCGGAAGCACCTTCAAGCCGTGGCTTATCGATTGCTGGGATCATGGAGCGAAGCGGAGGACGCCGTACAGGAGGCTTGGCTGCGCCTTAGCCGCGCGGATGGAAGTGGCATCGAGAACATGGGAGGATGGTTGACTACCGTTGTTTCGCGTGTATGTCTGGATATGCTGCGATCGCGAAAATCCAGGCGTGAAGAATCGATCGAAACTCACTTGCCCCATTCTTTTACGGGCGAAGAAAATATCATCGATCCCGAACAAGAAGCTCTATTGGCTGATTCTGTTGGTATTGCCCTGCTGGTCGTGCTCGGTAATTTGAATCCTGCGGAACGCATCACGTTCGTGCTGCACGATATCTTCTCTATGCCCTTCAATGAGATTGCTCCTATTGTAGGAAAGTCGGAGAGCGCGACAAGACAACTGGCAAGCCGGGCACGCCGCCGGATTCGCGGGGCGAAGGCACTGCCGGACGCCGACTTCGACCATCAACGCGACGTTGTTCAGGCTTTTCTCGCAGCGGCTCACTCCGGCGATTTCGAACCACTTGTCGCTGCGCTTGATCCGGACGTTATCCTTCGTGACGATCGTCAAACCGGATCTTCAAGAGTAACACGAGGAGCGGTCGCACTAGCGAAACAAGTTTCGGGACGTGCTCACAAAGCAGCACAACTAGCCCTCGTGAACGGACAAGCAGGAATCGTCGTGGCTCCGCGAGGCCGATTGCTCTATGTACTCAAATTTACAGTGAATCGTGGAAAAATTACCGAAGTCGACCTGATCTCCGATCCTGAACGCATAAGCCAGCTTGCTCTGGCCGTGTTGAGCGATTGAGCACAGTTATGCTCTGCCCGTTCGTGAGTGGCGGCCGTTGTCTGAGCTGCATTTGCGGCATTGCTTTTTTCTTGACACGAAAACTGCCGCCAAAAACCTTTGGCAGCAGTTCTCCGTGCCTTTTTACGTGACCTGTTTCTTACCGACGAATGGATTCGGCAATTTTGATGATCTCTTCCCGCTGAAGTTCTTTTCCCGTCAAGGCATACAGAACGCCGCCCGCTTCCCAATCAAGCGTGTGCTCCCCAGACATAATCGCATCGGTGCCGTTGATTTTGACTAAATCGATCTTGTTGGTAGTTGCTGCGGAAAAAGCAGTCTCTTCATCGGCAAAACGCTGCTGCATAAACAATAGTTTGCCGGTCCTTTCGTTTACGTAATAAATATTGATGTATTTGGCGTTGCTTACCGTACCGTCTTCATCCTCATAAAACTCGGCGCGGTCAAACGCATAGCCTTCGGGCAAATAGCTTGGTAATCGCACGTCGAAAGCCGTGTATTGGTTCAAATTTTCAGGGTCTTTCACTTCAAGCGTATTCACCTGGGGCGGCTGTTCCCCTTTTTGCGTAACGACGGCTTGTTTTTTCATTTCATCCGAAAGAACTGCCCTGTCGGGTGTAGGTTCCATCTGCGAGACCGAGATATATCCAAGCGATATCGTGTTTATGATTTTGTTGATTAATTCGGATGCAGAGGAAGGCTGAACCGCAAACAGACTAATGCCTCCCACAATAGCAAGCGATGCTACCGTTACCGAGAAACGCGCTCTTATCTTCCGCTTCTTCATTTCTTTGGTCTCCTTCTCGTTGAATTTGCTGTTCATGATACGGCGATAAACAACCTCTTTATCGCTTTTCTTGCTGTAATCTCGCTCCGCCAACATCCGGCTTACCTCGAGAAGAGGCTTAACCTCCGTATGGATGGGGTCACTCGATTTCTCTTGCTGCAAGAAGGAGTCCATCTCTGCGGAAAGTGATTACGCCTTTTTTGTTGACTCATTCCGACTCCTCACTCTCCAGGATTTTTCTCAATTTTTTCATAATGCGGTAACATTGGACGCCGACATTGTCCTCGCTAATGCCAAGCAACTCCGAAATTTCCGTATTTTTAAGCTCTGCTCCGAATTTGAGGGCAACCATATTTCGTCCTTGGCGCTCAAAGCATCCAAAGCTTTTTGAAGGTTGTCGTTAAACTCCCGTTGGATGAACAAGCTTTCCGGTCCTTTGCTCCCCGATACAAGCTCCTTGAGTCCTTCAAGCGAAAAGAATTTGTGCCTTTTTTGCCTTCTAAAATAATCGTTGACTACATTTCTGGCCAAAGCGAACAGCCAAACTTCAAAGGGAGACTTGCCCGGGGAATAGGTATCGATCTTGTTCAAGACTTTCTCAAAAACCTGGCTGGTCAAATCTTCGGCCGTGGAATGGCAATTTACCCGATAACCGACATAGTTATAGATTCTTTTGTAGTATGTTTCGAAAATATACGTAAATTGGGATTCGGCATCTATCCGGTTAAACGCCTCCTTAGGGATAGAAGGATGGACAATCGCGCGCTGTTGCAAGATGAACCTCCTTTCCTGGAAAACCTGCTTAGCTAAGTGGTTCATATGTAAGTACGCCTGACCGACCGTTTCATTACACCTCGATATCCAAAAAATAAAGCGGTTATGGAACTCCTGCTTTAGACACAAATAAAGCATCTCTTATTTTTCATAAGAAGCTGCTTGGGCATATTTTTTAAGCGCAGGAAATGCAAAGGAGTCACGGTCCCCGGTCTCCCTTAAGTTCTTGGTTTAGATGATCGATCATCTTCTGGGAAAACTTCAGCACCGCCTGCAGCTCTGTTTCCGAAAAGGAGTCCAAAATGCTTAAAAATCGGCGATCGATCTTTGCGTGCATCGCTTCGTGCGCTTCGAAAACGTGTCTGCCCTTGGACGTCAGACTGAAGTATACTTCTTTTTTGTTGTCGTTCAGCCGGCTTCGCTTGATGTATCCTTCCGCATGCAGCTTGGTGCTGATTTTCGTAATACTCGCTTTCGACAAGTTCATCTTTTCGGCAATGGACGTATTGTTGATCGGCTCGTGTTTGCCGATACACTCGATGACGTGAATGCTGGTCAAATTGTTCGGAAACGCGGCTAGTCCCAGCAACCGTGCCTGATCGGCGAACTCATCCAACTCGGTTTCGACCGTTTGCTCGACCAAATGAGAAAAATGGAGAAACTGGCCGTAAATCAATCGCTTAAGTCCCTCGGAAGAATCCATTGCGCATCCCTTTCCTTCGAAATTTTCCAATTTGATAGGCTTCCTCAAATCATATATCACAACCGGTCAGATCTATTGCAGCAAACCGTCGAGAACGGCCGCAATTCTTTCCTTGTCCGGCACACCGGGCCTTCGGCAGTATTCACGGTCAAACCTCCATTCACAGAAAGAAACGTTTACGCCGGGCTTCCTCTCCCATGCGGGCAGCTTGAAATTCGAATGCCACGCCTCTCTCTGATCAGCGTTTCCTCATTGTTCTCTCTCGCGAAAAATAGTTAACTTATAAACAAAAATAACACAGTCGACGATGACAATCAATAGCGGACGTCAGTCCGTTCATCGTGTCCAATGCGGAGACAGCCGCACTCGCATCCAGTCCTGAGTACTCAATTTTTACTGCAAGTGCTCCCATCTCTGCTCCCCTTCTCCAATGAGGTTGGTTATTACACGAAATGAAAAAATTGACAGAACACACCTCCTTCATTTATTATTTACTAGTAAACAATCCTACACACATAACAGCATTCATGTCGTCAATTGTATGGATAAGCATCGTTCGGAAACATGAATATCGAGGAGTGGTAGTGATGGAATTATTTAATCCAAAAACCGTGATCGATACGGTCGAAGCACTTGAGGCGGTCGTAGGCGAGATTCCGCTTCTGATGACGTTAAAGGCAATCGACCATCTTGACGAAGGCGCAATACGTTGGATTGCCGCATCGCCACTTTTATTCGCCGGGTTCGGCGATGGCGAAAAGATCGGAATCACCTTAGGCGGTGGCCATTCCGGCTTTGTAACTGCCGATACGCACGAGCTTCGGGTGCCGGCCGCGATGCTCGACGACCCTGCGCTGGCCAGGCCCGGCACGGGTTTCGGTTCGCTGTTCCTGCTTCCTGACACCGGGGAGACGATGCGCGTCAATGGTCGGGTCGTAGATGTCATCAACGGTGAGATTCGCATTCGCGTTGAGGAGTGCTTTGGTCATTGCGCCAAGGCGCTGATCCGCTCCGCTTTCTGGACGGCCGCACCCGACGAAAGCTCGCCGCAGGATGCCGTTAACTTCGTTAGCGCCAGCCGCTTTATGGCACTGGCGACAATCGACGCAAACGGCCGCGCCGACCTGAGCCCGAAGGGAGATCCAGCCGACAAAATGGCGCGTGTTGAGAAAGGCTGCGTTTGGTTCGCCGATCGGCCGGGAAATCACCGCACTGACAGCTTCCATAACATCATCGCGCAGCCGCATGTCTCGGCATTGTTTTTAATCCCGGGGTCGGCCTATGTTGCCCGCGTCTCGGGAACCGCCCGGATGACGACTGACGAGGCAATACGTGCAAGCTTCGTCGTTCAGGGCAAGACACCGGCGCTGGCTATCGCCATCGAAAGCAACAATATCGAGTTGAGCCGGAGTCCCGCCCTCTTGCGTGCCAAGCTCTGGCCGGTGCCGGAGCCTACTCACGGTATCCAGCCCACAAAGATATTCCTTGAGCATATGAAGATGAACAAGGACAAGAGTTTAGAAGCGAAACTCGCGAGCGAAGCCCTGTCGAAGCCCGGGTTTCAGGATCAGCTGGAGAAGGAGCTGAAGAAGGAATACAAGGACAACCTCTACTAATCCGGCGGCTACCGGTTTGAGCCTTTCATTTGGGATATTTTCTCTTGCGCTTCCATGATGTTATAATGCATACGATAACGATGCGGAAAGGCCGTGATTGGCTTGTGCTTGATCTTGTTCGCTTATCGGGTGCATCCCGTTTATCAACTCGTTATGGCCGCGAACCGCGATGAGTTTTATGCCCGTCCGACGGCGCCAATTCATTATTGGACGGATCATCCTCATGTGCTGGCCGGACGGGATTTGCACCGGAACGGGACGTGGATGGGCGTGACGAGCGGCGGCCGATTCGCCGCTTTGACGAATTATCGCGATCCTGCAGAGCAAACCGAGGGTAAGCGATCCCGCGGACAGTTAGTCTCCGGCTATTTAGTCGGGAACGAATCGCCCCTGGCTTACGCGGAACGCGCCGCCCGCGAACGGACAGCATATCCGGGGTATAACTTGTTGGTTGGCGATCCCAACGAGCTTTATTATTATTCGAACATAGGGCATGAGATTCGAAAGCTCCAGCCCGGTGTTTACGGGGTAAGCAACCATCTGCTGGACACCGATTGGCCGAAGGTAACGAAAGGGAAGAAAGGATTGAAAGCGCAGCTCGAGGGCTTGCGGGAGGAGCGTGTCGATGCGTTGTTTGAACTGCTTGAGGATGCGGATCCGGCACCTGACGATGCGCTGCCCGCCACCGGCGTGCCGCTGCAGTGGGAGCGTCTCCTCTCTTCGATCTACATTCGGAGCGATCATTACGGAACGAGAAGCTCTACGATTTTATTGATGACGGACAATGAGCTTCACTATATCGAACGAACACATTCCGGTGAACGCATCCAAGACCGCAGACATTCGGTTGCGTTCTAATTGCCGCAAAGCCTCTCGAAACGATCTCGAGAGGCTTTTTTTGCTTGGCATGTTCTGCCGAGCCACGGCGCATAATCGAGTGGAATGACTCCCGCTTAAGCCTAGGTTCATTCCTTCACAGTGAAGGGGGAGCAAAGATCGCATCGTCATCTTTCCTCAGCAGCTCAAGGAAATGCTGGCAACGTACGCCGAAATTCTCCCGGTGCTATCGAGTCTTTGATAGACGAACGATATCTTCTTTCTCTAACCGCTGATTTAAAGGGGCTTGCTAAGCAAATTCTCGCCATGCCTACCATGGTGACAGGATACATCAGGAGAATATTTTTCCCGGTTCAATTTGGAAGGTTCCAATCCCTCATAGGTACGTTCAAAACTGGATCATGGACTTTTACATACACCGGTAAGCCATGTTACAATTCCTCATAAATTGAAATGCATCTATATTAAATCCGAGTACATCTTTAAAACCCTAGATTATCAAGGGTTTTTCTTGTTCGTATCCGTTCCTAATCCGAGTGAATTTTGTCCCCGTTTTGTCCCCAACTCCTCTTGGGGTGAAGCCTGCCACCAGCTTTCCCTGTTCTCCGTTCTCATACTTGGAAAAACGTTACCCTTTCAGGATCGGCTGAAGTCCAAGAAATGTATTCTTCCTTCGCCAACTCTGCTAGACTCTCAAACAGACTCTCCCGGTTCTTCCCTGTTTTCCAGCAAAACTTATGTAAAGAAGGCATCCTTCGACGGAAAGCCCAATGAGTGGCAATGACCCGCAGCACTAACTGTTCAGCATCAGCAAGGATGACCTATCACCTGTTGTACGAGGTACTATTCGCTTTTAATAGGTTTTTGCTAAAACCAAACTCTAGTGTCTCAACATACTATGTTTCTATAAAGGAGTGTGAACTTAATATGGGTGGATTACCAGGCCCTTCTGGTGCTCCCGGGCCTACGGAGCTTACTGGACTTACTGGACTTACTGGACTTACTGGACTTACTGGACTTACTGGACTTACAGGACTTACTGGACCCACTGGACCTCCCGGCACTCAAGGACCTCCCGGCACTCAAGGACCTCGCGGCGTTCAAGGCTTCCAAGGGCCTCAGGGGGAACAAGGGTC
>NZ_BILX01000066.1 GCF_004000785.1 Paenibacillus ehimensis NBRC 15659
TTTGGTTCCCCCGCTTTCCGGTTCAGGAAATTAAGCGACCATGATTGAAAATTCGAATCATATTGAGTCGTATCATACGCTTGCAATTTAACCGATGTAAAGAAACGGCGCGGCGCATATTCGGCTTCAGGATATATTTGGCAGGAGAGAGGCGCTGATGATCTCCGTTATTCTTCATGAATCTCGGTATTTCTTCGTTTTTCTTGAAAATGATGAAAAGCGACGAATGGCGCAGCTTTTCTATCGATAATAAATGACGGCCCCATATGAATCCGTTTCCACCATGAAAAAAAGCGAAAAGATCAAAAATAGCGTGAGGTTTCGGATTTTACTTTGCGCCGCAACCGGCGTATGATTCATGTCAACAACTTGATATGCCAAGCCAAACGCTGAATTCCCGAACCGGGAAGCGGGGGAACCAATCGAAGCCGCCGATAGGCAGGACGGTTTCACGGGGTGAATCCTTTCGCGCTTGCTTTGCAAGCGCTGGGGTAGGGCACTCTCAAGCCCGAATCCGACAGCTAACCTCGTAAGCGGATTGAGAGAGAACGACGATCGTGCCTCTGCAGCCCGTGGGATTTCCTGTGGCAGAAGCCCGAGAGTAGAGTGTCTCTGCTCTCGGGCTTCTTTTTGCTTTTTATATCGCTAAAATACCCCATATTTTAAAGAAAAAGGAGAGATGGATATGTTGAAATTAAGCGATCCCCTGCCTGAAGTGAACGGAGCGATCCTGTCCACGAGCCGGATCGGGCTTATCGAGGTGTACCGGTTCGATTGCCGCTTGATTGAGGCCCGCATCACGGGCAATTGCCGCGATTGCAACTGCGGGCTGCTTAAGCTGTCCAGCCACGGCGTGAACGGTTGGGCGGAATACATCGTGCCGGACACGAAGCCATACGCCGATATCGTGCGGTGGACTTCGGTCTTTCTGAAGCTGAAGGGGCTGTCTGTCTCCGATGCCGTCAGCTACGTTCGGAGCCATGCCGAGGCGTGGGGGCCGGTGCGCACGGACATTGCGGAAGCCGCTTTAGCCGATTTGACCGCACAGCTGCTTAACCCGGCGGCGGGACACGATCACGAGGGCGCCGCCTTCGAACGCTCGCGCTTGATCGACTGTTCGCAAGCTTACTGCTCATTCTGATATCGAGTCCGGAAGCCGACCGCAAAACGGATTCCTGCGATTACTGCCATGACCGAAGGTTTATTCCCTTGCCTCGCCCCTTCGAATGGGAAGAATGATCGTGAAGGTCGTCCCGGCTCCCTTCTCGCAGTGCACTTCGGTTCGGCCGCCCATACTTCCGATAATGCCGAGCGCGACCATGGTACCGATGCCGGTGCCTTTTTCTTTGGTCGTATAAAACGGGGTGCCGAGCCGGTCGATCTCCGCCTGGGTCATGCCGATGCCTTGATCCGATATTTCAATCAGCAGCTTTCTCTGCTGCCGATACGCTTTGATTTCCAAGGTTCCCCCGTCCGGCATCGCTTCAATGCCGTTCTTGACAATGTTGATCAGCGACTGGCTGAGCCGGGAGGCGTCGGCCTTGAGCTGAAGACCCTGCTCGATGGAGCTGGCGATGCTGACCGTATTCATGTGCGCGTAAGGGGACATTAATTCGATGATTTGCCTCAGCAAGGGCTCCACTTGAATAAGCTGGATCGAATCGCTCTTCGGCTTGGCAATCGCCAAATAATCCGATATGATCGCCTGGGCCCGCTCCAATTCGGTGATCATCATGCGCAGGTAATCATGCTTGGCTTCTTCCGCAATCTGATTTTTGCCCATCAATTGCAAAAAGCCGCTTACAACGGTGAGCGGATTGCGGATTTCATGGGCAAACGAGGCCGCAAGCTCTCCGACAAGATACATTTTCTCCGCGCGTTCCACTTCTTTGCGCAGCTTCATTTTCTCATAGATTCCCTCCAGAATGAAAAGGGACATCGCCATGGTGAGTGTCGTGACAAGGATTAAGTACACCAGAAACCAACTGAACAGAAGGTCTTCCCTTCCGATGCGAAAGCTGGAGAACACGATGGCTGCGAGCGCCCAGACGACGGTTAGACCGGTGCCATGGAGCACGCGCTTGATTTTGCGCTGGGTGGGTCGAAAGGGACCGCTGATGATCATCAATGGTAACACAATCGCGTACACGATCATCGATGTCACCATGCCTTCTCCGCCGAGCAGCGAACGGAAGGCGAGATAAGCGATCGAGATATAAAGCAGGTTGCGGTGGCCGCCATACAAGTAACAAAGCAGAATCGGCACATAGCGCAAGTCGAAAATATGCCCGGAAAAAAAGCGGATCGGAAAAGCCATGCACATCGCCATCGCTACGGTGGAGAACAGGAGCAGGAACCACCGGTTCGTGCGCTCCGGCCTGTCTTTGTCGAGGCAAACGATTTGATAAAAAAAGATAGATAGAATAATAATAAAGGTGTTCAGCAGCAGGGGAAGAACTTCGATCATAAGATACCTCCTGATGGCGATGGACTATCGAACCGCAAACGCAATCTCTGATCACAACGGTCGTTACGATTTCGGACAACGGCGGCATCTTTAATGGTTATTTTCGACAAATTTTCCTGTTTCCCTGCTGCAATTTATTTGAAGAATGGGATGTTGTTGGGAACGCGTTGAAAACTTTTAGAGAGAAAACGCGTTAAATATAGTAATAAGCGCTCATTTTCGTCTTTTTGTGCGCAATCGCTTCTAAATCAAGTCTCGCTAGAATATAGATTACTAGAGGACATGCAGATGAGGTGACGTGTATGAAACGAAGAGGATGGAGAAGATGGAGCCGGTTCTGGCGGCGGGGGAGGCTCGCGCTGCTGGCGGGGTGCCTCGCCATGACGGCAGCGGGCTGCAGCCTGACGGGCGGCGGGCAGCCGGACAAGCCCGTCGCAGCGCCGGTCGAGCCGGAGAAGCCCGTCACGGACCCGCCGCCGACGCCACCGGTTCAGCCGCCGGCCTATCAGGCGCCGCTGACCGGGATGATGCTGCCTCAGCCCAGCGACGCCCGGCCGGTGATGGTCATGATCAACAACCATCCCGCGGCGCGGCCGCAAAGCGGGCTGACGCAGGCGGATGTCTTGTTCGAGGTGCTGGCCGAAGGCGAGGTGACGCGGCTCGTGGCGCTGTTCCAGAGCAGCGCGTTCGCGGAGCCGATCGGCCCGGTGCGCAGCATTCGGCCATATTTTATCGATATCGGCAAAAGCTTCGGGGCCATCCAAGTGCATGCGGGCGGCAGTCCGGATGCCTACGAGCAGCTTCGAAAGGAGAAAATCGCCGATCTTGACGAGATTACGAATGCCGGCCCTTATTTCTGGCGGGAGAAGTCGCGGAAGGCTCCGCACAACCTGTATACGAATCTGGAGAACATCCGCGCAGGCGCACAAAAGCGGGGGCTGGACGAGCAAGGGCCGGGGGGACCGGTATACGCCTTTGCGAAACATGAAGCGGAAGCGGTCGAGACGATGGGGGCGGCGGCGCAGGATGCTCCCAAGGTAGACATTACCTTTCTGTGGAAAAGCTATGTCGTTTCTTACGAGTATGATACGGCCGCTGGCAAGTACCAACGCTCGATCAACGGCAGCAAGCATATCGATCTGAACAACGATCAGCCGCTGAGCGCTTCCAATGTGGTCGTGATGGGCACCGATCATAAGGTGCTCGATAAGGAGGGCCGCCTTGACGTCCGGCTGACCGGCAAAGGACCGGCGCTGCTGTTCCAGCAGGGCAAGGTGAAATCGCTGGAGTGGAGGCGGGAGAAGGCGAACGATCCGGTACGCTATTACGAGCAGGGCCGCGAAGCCGCGTTCCGGCCGGGGCAGACGCACATCATGATCGTACCGCTGCATCCGTCGTTCGAGAGCCACGTGACGTACGGTGCCCCCGGCGGCGGCACGGGAAAGCCGGACCCCGCTTAGCGGAGGCGAATGGTTGCCAGCCTGAAGAAGAGAGGCCCCGGCCTCCGCATTCCTCTGTGGTCCAAGCTGCATAAGCTTGGCGAAGGGGGAAGCGGGAGCCGGGGCTTCTTTTGGCGCGGCTTGTAGGCCATACGTTACGGCTGCGCCGGTTTCTCCAAGAGGACGCGCCAATCGTCGATTTGCAGCGATTGCAGAGTTCCGCCCGTCCCTTCGCCGGTCTGCACGGCAAAGTATTCGCGGCAGGAGGCGGAGCCGCCAAGGATAAACTGCTCGACCTGCCGCACCTGCTCTTCCGTCTCGGCGGTCCGCCGCACCCAGGAAGGAAAAGCATGCCGTTTCCGGCTCATTTGCGCGCGCACGACGCGCAGTCCGGCCGCTTCGGCCAGCGCCTTCCATTCGCGGACCGGCAAGCAGCGGACGTGGCTTGGGTCGCGCATGCCCTCGAAGCGGTTCATGAAGGCGGCCAAGTCGTCGTCGTCCGGGGCGACGTTGTCAATGAACACGAAACGTCCGCCAGGCTTCAGTACGCGCGCCGCTTCCTGCATGAAGAGCGCGGGATTCGGAAAATGATGCGCGGCGATCCGGCAGGTGACCGCATCGAACGCGGCGTCCAGGAATGGCAGTTGTTCCGCATCCGCGACGGTGTATAGAATGTTGCCGCATCCCCGGCCCGCCAGGTGAGCGGCCGCCGCGGCCAGCATGGGCCGGGTCAAATCGGTCGCGACAATGTGCCGGACGTGGGCGGAAAGCTTCCCGGCCGCATGGCCTCCGCCGGTCGCGATATCGAGCACCTGCCACTCGGGGCGGGGATCGAGCCACTGCAGCAGCACCTCGAGATCGTCGCCTTGTGCGTGCCCCTCGCTGGCCACATATTTATCCGCATGCTTGCCGAATTGCTCCTGAACGCGCGCTTTAACACTCCGATCATGATCCACAGTCATCTCTCCTTTTGTTTCATTTGATAAAACCGTATATCACGTAATGAAACTTGATGACTTTTATTTTATCATAATTCAGGCGGAAGGCAAGAGGAGCTGCACCCTCGGGGAGTGTGTATTGGCTTTCAGTTCGCTCAAGCGTTGCGCAGCAAAAAATCGAGAATCTCGGCGTTTAGCTCATGATGGAAGGTCTGGCGATGAAAGCCGGGCGGATCTTGAGAGGGAGGAAACGATGCCGTTATCATGGCTTCCGGAAATGGGCTCAGAAATGAAAAATGCCCGGCATTCTCAACGATTCGGTGTTGAATCCTCTTGGGATCGGGGACTCCGTTCAAAATAATTTGCGCATGAAAATACGGCGTATAATGATCCTTTTCACCGACGAGCATCAATATAGGGAGGTCGACTGCATTCAGCGCGCCGGGATCTTGAAACCAGACGGAGGCCGGCGCCAGTAGAACCAGCGATTTCATTCTGGGATCGGGCGTAACCGGGATGCGATGCGATTGCCCGTCCGGGGACTCGTAAGGAAACGATGTCGGCACGCCTCCCGCCGCAGCCAAGATTGTGTATCCGCCCATAGAATGTCCGATTAGCGAAACGGCATCCGGCTTTAAAGCCTTCGCAAAATCCTTGCGGCCGACAAACCAATCGATAGCCGTCCGAATGTGCCTGGGGCGATGGGTCAGGTTCTCGACGGTACCTTCCAGCGAGTTGTTATTCCGATTGTTGAACGGGTGCTCGGGCATGCCGACGATAAACCCGTTACGCGCCAAATGACGGGCAAGCATCCGGTAAACAAGAGGCGTGCCGCCGCTGCCGTGAGAAAGGATGACTAAGGGGAATGCGCCTTCCTGCGGCTCCGCGTTCCTCGAAACCTCCAAGTCGTAGGGGCCCAGTTTGTCTATTTTCTCAGGAGCGTCTGTCGGATACATCACAATCATCGGAAAGGTTACGCCCATGTGTTCATCTGTAAGCTCAACCTCCCGGCAGCCGGCGTGAAAAGGTTTGCTTTTTTCCTGCGTTTCCTTCAATTCGTGTCATCTCCTCTTTTTCCTAAATTAAGGGCGGATGGGAATGTAGATTTCCAGTTCCGAATTTTCGTTCGCCGGACCTAAAAATTTGTCGCCGTATACTTCGAATTCCGGACCGTCCGTGCGCCGCTTCCCTGATTTGGGATACCATGTACCGTATATATACTGGAACGTATCCGTTAATTTATCCAACGATCCCTTATGCGTAAAGACGGCATAGGAGCTGGAGGGAAGGATTTTATAAACCATTCCTTCAGGGATTGCTCCCTTTTCGCGGACTTCCACGCAAGCCGTATAAGTGAATTCCCTCTTGACTCCCGTAGGTTCAATGACTCCATAAAACCTGGGCCTGGTCCCCGCCTTCTTTTCGATTTCTCCCACACGCGGCACGAACCGCTCCCATACGCTTCCAAATTCATGGGCTTGCGAACTATGCATCTCCATGCCGAGCCTGCAAACCGCGCAACCTCCTCAGCCGTCACCCCATCCTGTAAACGATCTTCGATGTAGTCAATCGCTTTTATTACGGCGTCACTGTTATTCATTTCGACTCCTCCAAGGCGATACCCTAACAGTAATACAGATCTGATTTGTAGTTTTGATATTTTTTGCGGTATATCAAAAAGGAGCCGCCGGTGCGGACTGCGCCCCAAATTATGGATATGTTTTGCCGCCGTGTCGTGGTAGAATGAAACGAATTGAACCGAATTCCGCAGATATCATATCCAGACTGGAGGCTGTTGCCATTTGGCAGGGACCAAAATAGTTCACGTGCCTTCTACCGATTCGGATCTGGCGAGCTTGATCCGTCAGTTGGACGCTTATTTGGCTGAGCTGTATCCGCCGGAAGAAATATTTGGGCTTGATTTTGAAGACGCCAAGGTCGACGAGACGTGTTTTGTCGTTGCTTATTCGGACGACAGACCTGTCGGCTGCGGCGCAATCCGTCCTCTGAACGATAAGGAGGTCGAGTTGAAGCGGTTCTATGTCGAACCCGCATGCCGGGGGAACGGGACGGCCAAGCAGCTTCTGGCTTTTCTGGAAAATAAGGCGCATGAGCTGAGCTTCGAAGCCGTCCGGCTTGAAACCGGCGACCGGCAGCCGGAAGCCATTCGATTCTATGAAAAAAACGGATACGCCCAAATTGAGCTGTACGGAGAATACGTAGGCTGCCCGTCCAGCCTCTGCTATGAGAAAAAGCTCGGCGCGTCACTGGGGTAATCGAGGCTTGCGTACCGCCTTTGCCAGAAGCGAGGCGTAATATTCGGAGCCCTCGGCGTTCAAGTGGACGCCGTCGGCAGCGAAGAAGGAAGCTTTGCCCGCGCTTGCAGCATGCCAATCGACGAGCGTCGTATTGGCGAAGCGGCCGGAGGCTTCCTTCAGCATGTCGTTCACCGTTCCCTCCCACGGGCGGGGAACGCGCGTATTCACGAGCACGATCTGCTCGGCATCGGCAAGGGAGTGCAGCAGCGATTCCAGCTGCTTCTTGGCGAAAGCTCCGTTCGTGCCCAGCTCGAGGATAATCCGGGAGCCGAGCTTCCCCTTCGACCGGAGACGTTCGGCGACCTCCTGCGCCTGGGACAATTGTCTTCCGACCTTGCCGTCGACTGTGATGCCGGGCAGCAGCTTCTCCAGCTGCGCTGCGGTGCCGAGCAGAACCGAATCGCCGATCGCCGTAATCCCTGCCCCGGCTTCTTCGGAACCGGCTTCCGGGGAGGCGGGTGGGACGATTTCAGCGGCTTCGTCCGCTTTCGGACCGGGAGCTTCCGTAACTGTTCCCGCTTCATCGGTCGCTTGCTCCGGCTGATGGGCCGGAACGGGCGTAACGACCTCTTCGCTCTCCTTTGCCAAAGCATTTTTGGCGGCCGGAGGCTGCGGGTTCTCCCCTATGCAGGAGACGCAGAAGAATAAAATTAGCAGTGCCGACAACACGCCCCATCGCATGCCCGGTTTTGGGAGCCGTTTCCGGTACCAGCCGAGCAGCTGCGTCCCCCAAGCTTTCATTCCTCCCCTGCGAATAGGCTCCTCCATGAATGTCCAAGATATAGCGGCAAATCCGATGGTAGCAGCCAACTGCAGGGCGGCGCGCGCCAAGCTTGTATCGTCGCTGCCTGCCGGGCCGGTCAGGACGATCACGGGATAGTGCCACAGGTAAATGCCGTACGAGCGCACGCCGAGCCAGCGCAGCGGACGGCAGCCCAGGATGCGTCCGAGATGGCCGGACGGGTGGGCAAGCGCCGCTACCGTGACTGCCGCTGCCAGAGACAACAGCACGAATCCGCCCTGATATAAGAAAGCGTCGTACTGGCGGCTTAGACCGATCATCAGCAGCACGACGAGCAAACCTGCCGTCCCGGCCAAATCCACGATCCGCCTGACGCGGACGGAGGTGCCGGAGGAGAGCTTCCCGCTCGGCCAGACGACCGCGAGCGCGGCTCCGATCAGCAGCCCGAAGGCTCGGGTGTCGGTTCCGTAATAAATCCGGCTCGGATCGCTGCCAGGCTCGTATAGCAGCGCCATGGCGGCTGCAGAAGCGGATGCGCCGAGCAGCATGGCTCCGGCAAGCCAGCCCCGCCGGGGCTGCAAGCGCAGCCCGAGCGCCAACAGCAAAGGCCACAGCAAATAAAATTGCTCCTCCACCGCGAGCGACCAGAAATGGCCGAGCGGGGAAGGGGGGCCGAAGCTTTCGAAATAGGACACCTCGCGGTACACCAGCCACCAGTTGCTGACATAGGCGAGCGCCGCCAGGAAGTCTCCCTGAAGCGCCGCCAGCCGGGAGCGGTCGACCAGCCATATCCATGCCGCAACCGCCGAGAGTAGAACCAGCATGGCCGGAAGCAGCCGCCGGAAGCGCCGCAGCCAGAAGCTTTTCAGGTTCAGCCGTCCTTCTCTTCGCCATTCGGCGATTATTAAATCGGTAATCAGATAACCGGACAGGACGAAAAAGATCCCTACACCGAGCAGCCCGCCGGGCGCCCACCCGGGGTGAAGGTGATATGCGATGACGGCCAGTACGGCCAGAGCCCGTAGGCCGTCGATTCCGGGCATGTACCGGCCTTTTCCTTCGATCGGTGATGGCATAGCTTTTTCCCTCTTTCCTTAGCTCGTAGGACTTTATCTTATAGCGAAAAGAGGCGGATTTTGTAACAAAAAAGTTACATCTGCGCTGCATCGAACTATTTCCGTTACGGGAACCGGAGGAACGGTGAAAATTAAAATTCCAATCGAATGGGAGTGACCGATATAACGCAGCAAGTCCGGTTCCCGGGGCACGATGGCTCCGGGAACCGGACTTGTTTCCGTAAAGAACGCTAAGTAAGCGCGTCCAATGTTTCTTGGTTAACTTACTGCGGCTGCAAGTAAGCTTTCACCTGCCGTTTCCACAGCTCGACGTAGGAGCCCATAGCCCATTGAATCATGACGACCGATTCCTTCGGTTGAAGCGGCAGCGTCATGAGAGGGATCGGAATCCACTGGTCCGCGTACGGGTAGATGATAATATTTTGCTCGGTGACGACGGCGACCATGTCGCGGTTCGGGGAGGAGAAGGCATCCACCGCGCCCGGCTGCACCCGCACGATATCGCGCCACGGAACGGCCAGCTCGTCGTGGGAGACGACCGACGGGGGCAACGCCAGCGGCACTTCCCGCAAGCGGTACGCCGTACCCCCCGCTTCGCTGTCATACGAAGCGATCTGCGCCGTCCATTTGCCCTGCTTGCGGGCGATGGTCCAGCTCTCGCCGGAGAGATCGGCTGCAGCCGGCTCCCCATGTCCCGAGCGTGCCGACGGCGGCGCAGGCTTCAGCTCCTTCAGCACGGGAACCGCCGTAGCGGCAAATACGCTGCGCAGCGTGACGTGCGGCTCCAATAGCGGCGCGGGCGCCTGCCGGCCCGAGGCGATCTGCCCCAGCTCTTTCACCCACACATAGTCCTGGTGTGCCGGGGATTGGGCTGCGCCGCTTTTGGCCGCCGTCGTTTGCGCCACGGCAACGTAGCGGTTGCCGGCGAACATCAGCTTCTCCGACACGACCGTCTGTGCCGGATTTCCACGGTTTGCACTACTGCTTGTCTTCGGTTTGGCCGAGGCCAAATGGGCCGTCAGCGTATGCGCTTCCTGCGAGCCGTTGGCTTTCCGCTCATTCCCGATTTTCCAAAAATCCAGCTTATACGGCATCAGAATCCCTTCGCCTTCCGCCGTCTTTTGCAACCGGTTCCGATCCGGTGCGATAAGAACGGTGCGGTACGTGCTGGGAGCCTGAGGGTCTTCGGCTGCAGGCGCATCGGATCGCAGTCCGATCAGCAGCGCCGACCGGACGGAGGCTTCCCAATCCGGGCCGTGAGGCGCGGGAGCGGCCGCGGAGGGCTGCTGGATCTCCAGCTTCTCCGCCGCTTCCTGCTGCACGAGAGGGAGAGGGCGGCTGTCCGTAACGAACAAGAATACGAGAGCCGACGCCAGCACGGCGGAAACGCCGGCGCTCCAGGCGCCCCACCTGCGGGGTCTGCGGACGGCGACGTGATTATCGATGCGTTCTTCGATGCGCTTGCGCAAGCTGTCGTTGAACCCGTTTTGGCCGAACGGCCCGTGGGCCAATTCTTTCTTAAGCTCGTTATCCATCGGATCCAAGGCTTCGACTCTCCTTCATCTTCGATATTTTCCCCCGTGCGTGGAACAGCCTCGATTTAATCGTTCCTTCGCTGACGCCGAGCACCTCCGCCATCTCTTTCATGGACAGCTGATGGTGCGCGTACAGAATCAGCACCTCGCGGTATTTGACGGGCAGCTTCAGCACCAGATCCCACATCTCGTTCACGGCCATCTTGCTGAGCACCTCGTGTTCCGTAGAAGCGGCCTGCTCGCACTCTGCGCGCGAAGCGATGAAATCGACGAGCGTCACCTTGCGGTAGAAGGCCGCCTTGCGGTAGTCGAGCGTCATGTTGCGGGTGATGGCGAGCAGCCACGTCTTCACCGAGGATTCGCTGCGGAATGTGCTCAAATTGCGGTAAACCTTGATGAACACCTCTTGGGTTATATCGTCAGCCTGATCCCACTTCCGTGTGATGCTGTAGGCGTAATTCCACACGTCTTTCCCGTACGCGTTCATCAGCTCGTTCAAAATGGCTTTCTTGTCGGAGCTCGCGGACAGGTATTTCAAATAGTCAAAATTGACATTCGATTCCAAAGCTGCCACCTCTAATTTTAGACGATCTCCCCGACATTCCGGTTCAATCGGAACGGAACCGGACCCGAAAAGCGGCCCCGCCCCGTGCCTTCTCTACCCAGTGTACTGCGATCGTCCAACGAAAGAAAGGGGCAAAATAAGCTTGACAAAAGGTCAATCGCTTCCAGCCCGCCGGTTATCCGGCCATATTGTTTTTCGCGTCCTGCGGACTGAATACGGAAATATGGTCGACCTTGCCGGTGGCAGCCGGAATGACAAATTTCAATTCGAACTGCTCGCTCGCTTGAAAAACGTAGATTTGATCATCGCCGTTCTTCGCCGTTTCCTTCGGTTTGCCGAGCGTCTTCTCGATGGCGGGCAGCGTCAGCTTGTGAAGCTCCGGGTCGTAGGAACGGACATCGAAGATCAGCTCGCCTTTGTTGAAGCCGAACGTAATGCCGCGATTCTTGTAGGTGGCGTACAACCCTTTGCCGGCCGAATCGATCTGGTCCGCTTTGCCCCATTTCTTCTCCACTTCGTCAATCAAGCCCGTATGCGCGGCGAATTCGCTGCCTTTCACCAGACCTTTGCGCGCGAGGACCAGAATATCCTTGAGCTGCGCTTCGGCGGACGCGGAGGAAGACTCCGTGTTCGAGGGTGCTGCGGGAGAAGACGGCGCAGGCTTGGCCGGGGCTTCTGGTGTGGTGGCCGTCCCCGGCTGCTGCGATGGAGCTGCGGCTTCGGGCGGTTTGGACGTCCCGGACGCAGCGGATGGCGCGTCGGACTGGCAGGCGGTCAGCGCGAGCAGACCGGCGGCCGCTGCGGCTAGCAGCTTCGCTCTCTTGATCGTATGCATGCGGCAAGCACTCCTTTGCTGAGAGATGAATTGTCGGCTTGATCCGGATCGGTCATGCAAGCCTTACTCTTTCTTTACCCCAAGCTCGGGTACCGTGACGAAGGCATACCCGTCCTGCTTCAACGCTTCGATCATGAGCGGCAGCGCCTCTACCGTATTGTCCAGGTTGCCGTTTTTTCCACCGAAGCTGTGCATCAGGATGATGCCGCCGTCCTTCGTCCGCTTGCGGACGAGCTCCACCATGTCTGCCGAAGCCGTCCCGCTCCAATCCTTCGTATCGACCGTCCACTCGACGAGTTGATGTCCCGCGGAGGTCAGGTTGCGCTTGATCGAAGCGGTTACGGCGCCATAAGGCGCCCGGACCAGCGGGGTGGAGGCGCCGATAATTTTCTCGATCGCTTCGTCCGTGCTTGTGATTTCTTTCTGGATCTGGTTGGAAGACAGCTTGGTCAGGTTCGCATGATCCCAGGAATGATTGCCGATGGAGTGGCCTTCCTCATGAATGCGTTTCAGCACGTCCGGGTGCTTGACGACCTGCCTGCCTACGACGAAGAAGGTGGCCTTCGCTTCATACTGCTTCAAAATATCCAGCACCTGCGGAGTATACTTGGTATCCGGGCCGTCGTCGAACGTCAGCGCCACTTGCTTCGTTGCTTTGACCGGCCCCGGCTTCCCTTGCTGCACCGCGGCTTCCGGATGATTCCCCGCCGTCCGTCCGTCGGAGGGCTGCACCGCCGGCGCTGTCGGCGTCCCGGCTTCTTGAGAGGAGTTCGGGTTCCCCGTATATTTTGCGTGGGTCGCCTGCTCGGGAACTACCCCCGAGACAGACGCGTTGTCGTGCTGGACGGAAGAAAGCGGCGGACGCGTCTCCGCCGCATGGATGCCGAACATGAGAATCGTCGTGGCGCTGAGCAGCGAAGCGCCGAGTACGACGAGTTTTCGGTCGGACAGGATTCGTATGGCCATGTAGCATTCCTCTTTCACTGGTTCGTGCTTTGCAAATCATTTGACGAGTCGAATCGACAAAAGGTTTAAAGCAAGTTCTCCCATTTCGACAAAATTTTTGGGCGCCTGTCCGGCGCTCGGACAGGTGCCCGGACCAACCTCCGCTTCATGACATAAACTGGTGCAAAACCTTGCAAATGGAGATGAAGAGATGTCTCTCGCCCCCCCTCGTTCCCGGAGCGGCAGGATCAAAATCGATGTTCTGATACCCGCCATTGACAAAGATCTGGAAACCTTGCCGTTCGTCATCGACGCCATCCGGAAGCAGGTTAAGCATCCGATCGGCAAAATTATGATCGTTTCTCCGGATAGTCCGAAAATCAAGGCGCTGTGCGCCCAAAAAAATTGCACTTTCGTGCATGAGCGGACGGTGCTGCCGATCACCAAAAAACAAATCCGTTACCGTTCGAAACGATGGGAACGCTCCGGGTGGCTGCTCCAGCAACTGCTTAAGCTGAGCGGCGATACGCTGGGTTCGAACCGGTATTTTTTGACCATGGATGCCGACACGGTGCTCATCCGACCGCATGTATTCATGCAAAAGGGGAAGCCCGTGTTTTACTGCCGCAGCTGGAGCCATCCCGAATACTTCAGAGTCAGCCGGAAGCTATTGGGCCGCAGACGCGCCGCGCCCTCGTCGTTCGTCGCGCATTACATGCTGTTCGAGAAACCGAAGCTGGCCCTGATGAAGAAGAGAATTGAAGCAAGACACGGCACGCGCTGGTACCAGGCCATTCTTCGCAGCATTGACAGATCGAAGCAGTTCGGCTTCTCGGAATTCGAATTGTACGGGAACTTTATCTATGCCGCCAACCCGGGCGGCGTCGTGCTCAAACGATGCTTGAACAAAAGCTTGAGCCAAAGCGTCAAGAGCCTCTCGGCGAAGCGCATAAAAGCGTTGGCCCGCTCCTTCCGGTCGCTTTCCTTCCACAAGCGCAGAGGGTACTCGCTTAAGCCGAAGGGGCTGAGGAGATGACATCGTATCAGGTCATATGGCAGGGTCCCGTCACCAGGCCAGGCGGACTCGGAAGAGCAAGCCGGGAATATGCGCTTGCCTTAAGCCGGCAAGGGGTAGACGTAAAGGTCGAGGCGGGGAGGAAGAAGCTTGCGTCAGGAGGCGCCCTGGCGCGTCTGCTGCGCAAGCCGTATGCCGCAGGCAAACGCAAAATTTTAATTTACCATTACCTGCCCCATACGATACGGCTGCGGAAGGAACGCCAAAAATACGACCGCATCATATTGAACACCGTCTGGGAGACAACGCGCGTGCCCCGGAATTGGTTCCCGAACCTGAACCGCTTCGACGCCGTGTTCGTTCCCTCCAGACATAACAAAGCCGCCCTGCTCCGCAGCGGGGTGAAGGTACCGATTTATATCGTGCCGCACGGGGTCAATACGAAGCAGTTTGCGCCACAGAACAAGAAGCTGCCGGTTCGGGGGACGGCCGGAAGGTTTGTTTTCGTGTCCGTCTTCGGCTTCCAGCACCGCAAAAATCCGGAAGCTTTGCTAAGGGCTTATTGGGAAGAATTTGGCCCGTCCGAGAAGATTGCGCTGGTCATCAAGACAAACGGATACGACGCCCGGGAAACCGAGAGGTGGATTAAACATCAAATCAGCGGGTACAAAAAAAGGCTCGGGCTTCGGAAAACGGCCCCGGTGATTTTAATTTCCAGCCGCATCCCGGAGCATCGGCTGAAGGGGCTGTACACGCTCGCCTCCGCATTCGTGCTTCCGACGAGGGGAGAAGGGGTAGGACTTCCTTTTCTCGAATCGCTGGCAAGCGGCGTTCCGGTTATCGCGACAGGCTGGGGCGGACACATGGATTTTGTCACGAGCCGCAATTCGTTTCTGGTCAACTATCGGCTGCAAAACCCGGCCGTCAGCATGAGAAGCCAGCACTCGATCTCGCGCCGGTTCCGCCATTTGTTTGCACAGAAGGGACAGCTCTGGGCCGAGCCGGATATCGGCAGCTTGAAGAGGCAGATGAGGGCTGCTTTTCAGCATCGGGACGTTTGCCAGAGGAAAGGAAGACAAGGCAGGCAGGACGTGATGAAGCTTACGTGGAATCATGCCGGGGAGCTCATGAAGCGGGCGGTGGAACGAACGATTCGGACGAAAAGACGCCGGTAGCCACCGGGCTTGCGGCTCATGAGCCGCGATGCAAGAAAAGAGCCCCTTTACGCCTATAATCCAGGCATAAGGGGGCTCTCTTTTCAGGAGCTTAGTTAATCAAGCTGCCGTTCTGCAGCAAATTGTACAGGACGGTTGCGGCGGCTTCCCGGGTCGTCGGGTCGGCCGGATGGAAGTGCGGCGTTCCGTCGATCTCATCACCGCTCATCAGACCGCTCTTCGTTACCGCATCGATGCTGTTCTTGGCGTACTCGGCAAATTCGGAAGCATCCGCATACGGCTTACGCGAAGGATTGCTCTTCGGCGTAATCTGGATCAAAGAGGATGCCCGGGACAGCATGACGGCCAAATCTTGGCGGCTGATGCTGGCATGCGGATCGAACCGTCCTTCTTCGACGCCGTTCACAAGTCCCGCTTCATAGGCGGCCGCAATATCGTCGGCGAACCAATCGGAGGGGCTCACATCCTGGAACGGAGCCTTCGCGCCGGCCTGCAGACCGAGTGCGCGGACCAGCATGGCCGAGAATTGCGCGCGGGTTACCTGTTCTTTGGGCGAGAACGCCGAAGCCGAGGTTCCGTTAAGCAGCAGCTTATTGGCCAAGGCTTGGATATGCGATTGTGCCCAAGACGCGTCGATATCTGTAAACGAGATCGTACGTGTTGCGGCCGCATAGGTCGTGATGCCCGGGCGGTTGACGGTTACCGTGCGTGTGCCGTCTTTGTTTACGGCGACGTTGGCCGGAACGGCGTATACCTTACCGTTGTCGGTATACACGACGCCCAGCGCGTTGCTGTCAGCAGTGCCGTCCACGATAAAGGAGCTTTTCAGGAAATCGCGGTTGGATACGGAAAGCGGCTGCGAATCGCTGCCGTTCACAACGCTAACGGCAAAGGAAACCGGCGTACCGAGCACTTTGGCTCCGGGGAATCCGTCGGCGAAGGCCGATGCCCGTTCTGCGTCATACCGGACGGCCACGTTCAGCCCTGACTCCGCCGGTACGCGTTTCAACACCGAAACGGGGAGCGCAACCGACGCGCTTCCGTTGCTGACGACAAAGGAGTTTTGTTCGCCCGACGCTTTCAACGTGTTCAACTGCTCCGGCGTCAGCTTGACGGTCACCTGCTGGGACGGCGTCGCATAGACGGAGACGACCACGGCAACCGGCGTGCCGGACTCCGTTTTTAAAGCGGCTTTCAGGTCGGCATCCGCAATGGTCACCGTCAGCGTGTTGCCGTCTGTCGTTACCGTCCGTTTCAGCGAAGCGGAGGTTTGTCCTTGATTCACGACCGCATCGATGGAAGGATTGCTGCCGGATTGCTCCGTGCTGCTGCCGCCTCCGACAGATCCGCCATAATAGAACCCGCTGCCGCTGTTGTTAATCGGCGTGCTGCTGTCGTCCGTGCTGCTGAAGCGAATCGTTTTCCATGCGACATATTGAAGCAGTTCACCGCTGGCGTTCCGTTTCGGTTGTCCGTTCGCATCCAGAATGAGGGCGCGAACCATGAGTTTATACGTGCCTTCCTTCAAGCGCTGGACGACCGGCTTTCCGGTTTCATCCACCTTATCGTTAATATAGGTGCCGTCGATGTTCTGGAACGTATACGTTCCCGGGGCAAGCAATTGCGGTTTCCCGCCGGCGTCTTTATTCAGAATTTGCCCCATGGTGCCGACGTACTTATCGTCTACGCCGTAAACGTTCAGATCCAGATAGTTCGCGTCTTTCGCCGTCAGGGTCACGGATACGTCCGTCGACTTGCTTGGCGTAATGACGGTTCGGGTCAACGTCACGTCCTGCAGTCCGAAGCCGTTATCCGGCATTTTTTTGCCGACATGCACGACGAACGGCAGGTGCAGCGAAGGCAATCCGGCGCTCTCCAGCAGCACCTCTCCTTCATATACGCCGTCTGCGGCCGTGGCCTTCGGCGCTACGGAGAGGGAGAACTTCTGTGTCGACTTGGCTCCGGCAGAAATCGTATTGTCGCTGCCGAGGCCTTCCAGCGTCGCGACGATGTTGTTCACGTCAGGCGTCTTCACCGGGTCGTTCGGATCGGAAGTGACGTTCGGGTGAAGCTTCACGGACGCCTTGTACGTTACTGCTTTGTCCGAAGTATTTTTGACCTGGAGCTGCTCTTTCTTGGCATTGCTTCCGGCAGCCATCAACCCGAAGCTGGCGCTGCTGCCATAGTTGACGACCTCTTGCGGATTCAGGTTCTTGTCGAGAATGGTGATTCGCTCCAACGTCTGGAGCACGGCCGGCGTATAGACCGCCTGAGTCACATTGATGCGGCCTGCGCCTTGGGAATACACATCGTACGGCGTTCCGTCAGAGTCCTTGATACTGTCTGCGGTATTGGCCATCGCCGCGCGGATATCGAACGGCGTCCAGTCCGGGTGCTGCTGCTTCAGAAGCAGAGCGACGCCCGCTACGTGCGGAGTGGCCATGCTGGTTCCGCTGCTCCGCTTATACGCTTGGTTGTAAGTGGCGCCCGGAGTCATTTTGCCATAGGCCGGATAAGTCGACAGCACGTTCACGCCCGGCGCGCTAATATCCGGCTTAATGCTGAGCTTGTCGTCCGACAGAGGACCGCGCGAGCTGAACGTTGCCATCGTATCGCCGTGATCGGTCGTCAGCGGATAGCTGGGGCCGAACGTCAGGCGGAACGGCTTGGTCGGATTGGCCAGCACGGCAGCGGCCAGTGCGCGTCCCTGCAGACCGGACATGTCGAAGGCGGGAATATAGTCGAAGTCGTCCCCTATGAAGGAGTCGATATGCTTGTCCCGTCCATCTATGCTTGGGGAAAGATCCGGTATGTCCTTGCCATTGGCATCCTTCGTGACATTGCCGTTAAAAATCACGATGGCCTTGGCGCCCCATTTTTTCGCATTTTTAATTTTTTCGACGAAGGCCAGCGAACCGCGCGATACGAAGGCAATTTTTCCGTCCACGTTTTTGCCCTTGTAGTCGTCGTCTTGACCCAGTCCTACATATACGGCTTCGATGGGATTCGTCCCAAGGATCGCTTTAAAGTCCTCCTGCCCGGTCTTCCAGCCCATGACGTTCAACGGATAAACGGCTTCGTACACGGAGCTGGCAACCGTAGCTTGATAGCGGTTGGACGGGCTGGTCACCGCGCCGACGGAGATCGCAAGCTGCGAGGAAGCCGGCGAGCCCATCGAGTAGTAATACGGTCCTTTATCTCCCGCATTGCCGCTGGCCACGACGGCAACGATGCCGCCGAGTACGGCATTGTTGATCGCGATCGAATCCGGGGAGTTCGGGTCTTTCTCCTCGTCTGAGCCCAGCGACAGGTTGATCACGTCCATTTTGTCTTTGACCGCGCGCTCGATTCCGTCGATCACCTGCGCCGAAGAGCCGGAGGATCGGCCGGTTTTGGGGTCGCGGGACAGCACTTTATAGGAGTAGAGGTCCGCATCGTAGGCAATGCCCTTTTGGACCACGTCGGAGTTCGTGTTCTTGGCCCGGCCGACGATCGTACCGGCCACGTGCGTCCCGTGAGACGTGCCCGCGAAGCCTAGTCCGAACGGGTCCTGATCCTTCGGAATGGGAGGCTCCTCGTAAGGATCGGGCGTATTGAACGAAGAATTGTATCCGCCTTTATAGGCATCCTTCAAATCCGGGTGCAAATAATCGACGCCGCTGTCGATGACGCCGACCTTCAAGCCTTTGCCGGTCAAGCCCTTGGCCCAAGCATCCTGAGCCCCGATTTGCTTGATGGGCGCGACATCGTAATTCGCTGTTGCGGCATCAACCGGCTGCGGAGCGCCGACGGGCAATGCATAATAGGTCCGGTTCTCGTGAATCGACTTCACGCCGGGGATTTTGGCCAGCTCGGGAATCTGGTTGGCCGGCAACGTAAGTTCCATGCCGTTCAGCACGGTATTGTATTGGTAGTTGACTGTCAAATCGATGCCTTCGGATTTCGCCAAGCTGATCATGGACGATTGCTCGCTATTGACAGCGCTTTCCAATGATTCTGCAGAAAGCTGCTGCTGGCCCAGCTCGGAAGCATATTTTCCGACGGAGACCGGCTGCCCGCTCAGTTGGACGATGACGTTAACCTTGTTCGCGGAGGTGGTGTCCAGCTTGTCGGAAATAAAGGCGTTGGCATTCGGATGAAGCGAATGAGTGCGGATGATTTGCGGATCGACGATGCTGGACGGGGTGCCGGATACTGATGTCAGAGGCGCTGCCTGTGCAACGCTTTGCATCATTAAACCGGCGGTTAATAGAGTAGACAGCAGTGAGAGACGCGAAAACTTTGCTCTTCTCATATCAAAACTCCTTTTCACTGTGATTTTGAGAGCTGAAGTGTGTCGTCACCCCCGATTCGGCTTTGGTTTACAGCATTTACAAGAATTTATTGTATCACCTATTTCAAGTATATACCATATATTATAGTAAAATCTTCTAATAGATATATATAGAATTCGATAGATTTATTTTCATTTGGCGATGAAAAACAATGTTGACTATTTAGTTAACTTGAGTTAATTTATTTATTAAGGTTTATTGTTGAACAAAAGTAAATTCGATGAGGTGATTCCGGTCCATGGACGCGCAATCGATCCCGCTGCGGGAGCTCAAAAAAGCGCGGACCAAGCTGGCGCTGTACGAGGCGAGCTTGGAGCTGATCGGCGAACGCTCGTTTCGCGAGCTGCTGGTTGACGATATTTGCCGCAAGGCGGAAGTGTCGAAGGTGACGTTTTTCAAGTTCTTCCGGCAAAAAGAGGACGTGCTGGTCTACTTCATGCGGGTATGGCTGACTTGGCGGCGGATCGAGCTGGCGGAGCGGCCGCTGCGGGGAATGACGGCTATCCGGCATATGCTCGGGAAGGTCGTCGAAGAGGCGGAGACGAAGCCGGGCTTGATGCTGAGCCTGATCGGATTTTTGTCGGAAATGAAAATGCACCCGTGCATGCCGGAGCTAAGTCCGGCGGAAATCCGCTTGCTGTTTCCGGGTCACGAGGAACTGGGGGCGCAGGAGCCGGATTTGCATCAGGAATTCACGAAACGGATTCGGGAAGCGGCCGAGGACGGGGAGCTGCGCCCGGGGGTATCCATGGAATCGGCGGTAGCTCTGCTGCATACGATTTTTTACGGGGCTTATTTGACCGGACATTTGTACGGAAATCCGGATTTGATGGGAGTCTACGAAACGCATCTAGAGGTGCTGTGCGCTGACCGGGAGAGAGAGATAAGGCATGAGCAAAGTGGTAAACGGCCGCTATACGGCCGAGATTGACGGGGATTTCGTCGTGTTCCAGATCGGGATGAGGATTAACAAGCCGTGGGCGGTCCATAAGTGGCTTCCGGTATTCAAGGCGATGCCGCCGATGATCCGGGAGCTGTACGAGAACCCGGAGCTCGGGTTCCTGCACGCCAATTTCTACACGACGCTGCGGGGGCCGGTCGTCCTGCAATATTGGCGTTCGTTCGAACAGCTGGAGCGGTATGCGCGGCACGGAGCGGTGCATCTGCAGGCTTGGCGCGAGTTCAACCGGAAGGTGGCGGCCAGCGGAGCCGTCGGCATATTTCACGAGACATTCATCGTCGCGCAGGGACAGTACGAGTGCCTGTATCATAACGTACCCGTCTTCGGGCTGGCGAAGGCCGGCCGGCACGTGCCCGCCACCGGGCGCCGCGAAACCGCCGCGCGCCGGCTCGGACGGGACAGCGATCCGGCCGTACCGACGCCACCGGCGCCGTCCATGTAGAGGCAGGCACACAGCAAACAAGCACCTCGGCCAAGGAACGGCTTGGGAGGTGCTTGTTTGCGGGCGGGGCTAAACCGCGGTCCGGTCCGGCAGTTGGTCCCTAAACAAACGGATACGCATAGTTCTGCGGCGCTTCGAAGAAATGACTGACGTTGACCAGCCGGCCCGGATCAAAGCTTATACGGACGGGTCCCTCGGCATGAATTTCGAGCTCGCAGTACCCGTGAGGCCAATCCAGTATGCCCGTCAGCCGGTATAGATACGGGCGGTTAGGCGTGATTCCCCGAACGGCCCACTCTTTGGACAAGGAAACCTTGCTCCCGTCAGCGGTTCGGACAAAATCGTTGTTTTGCTCCAAAGAATGATACAGAACGGTCGAAATGCTGACCTTCGACACCTGATGGAACTCGAGCTTCGCCAAGCCGGACAAATAAAAATGACTGCCCTCGTCCGGTCTAAGGATCCGATTCCGGACGCACCAGTCTTTGCTGACATCTATTCCCCAGGCGCCGATGCGCAGGGTCTCTTCCGTAAGCGGAACGCTGTTAAAAAAAAGATGCGACTCGCGAAAACCGATCGGTTTAAAGCAGTCGTTTGTAATATCTCCCTCAAATATCATATTTCGTAGTCCTTCCCTGCCAGAATTCAATTTCTTAATTTGCTGCCGAACGGCAGCTCAAGCCCTTGCTTCTCTCCGGACCTTGTTCCCGGAAAGACCGAACCAGGTCCGGCGGAAAACCGGATCGTCCAAGCGCCGATGAATTTCATTAAGCAGCAAACGAATAAATTTCGGATCAAGCTGAAGCCGGACCGCGTCGGCGTAGCAGTCCAAGAGCCAGTCGTCTTTAAGAGAACGCATACTTGCCTCCACTCAAAAATCATTTTCCATATTTATACTAAAATGATAGTATTAGTTGATCCGATGCGCATCACATTTTGTAGTTCGTTCGATGGCAAAAATGATTGCAATATATGGAAAATGGACGCAAAATGAAAAAGGGATCCCAGCTGGAACGGAGGGGAAAGAGGTGAGGTTAAAATACCCGATCTACTTTTTAAGTCTTGTCTTCGTGTTCCATATTTTCGAGAAATGGCCGCTCGGCGGAAGCTGGAAAATAGTTTGGATCGTGTTGACGACCTCCGTCATCTCGATCGCCGCGGAGAAGCTCGGAATAGCCGACAAGAAAATTCCTCTCGCTGCGGGCATTATCGGTATTATTCTTCTATTGGCTGGAGCCGAATACTTTTTTCCGTCCGGCTGGAGGAAACCTATCGGGTGAATGCGGGGTACGCGGACTATGTTCGCTTGATCGATGCGGCGGCTAGTATAGCGGGGCTTCGGCGCGACACCGGAATTCCAAGGAGAAGGCGGGACGTCCTTCAACGGCGCAAGGGCGGCCGCCGGTCATCGTGAAGACAGTCCCGATGGCCGACAGTTGACTGTATCGTTCTTACTCCCCGGCGACCGTACCATTGAGCTCGTGGATATGAACCATCATGGCCTTGATCTGCCGGTTCAGTTCGGCCATCTGCTCCAGCGTCATGCCGCTGGAGGCGAACAGCGCTTGCGGTATACAGACCGCTTTGTGCTGAAGCGCCACGCCTTTGTCCGCGATCCGGACGATGACGACGCGCTCGTCCTGGCTGGAACGCTTCCTTTGCAGCAGCCCGGCAGCTTCCATCCGTTTCAGCATCGGTGTCAAGGTTCCCGAGTCCAGATCGAGGATCTCGCTCAGCTCCTTGACCGTGCTTTCTTCCTTTTCCCACAAAACCAACAGCACAAGATATTGGGGATAGGTCAGCCCCAGCTCGTCGAGCAGCGGCCGGTACATTCTCGAAATCGCTCTCGAACAGGCATACAAACTGAAGCATAGCTGATTGTCAAGCTTCAAATATTCATTATGGCTCATGGGAGGGACCTTCTTTCCTCAATCTGCTCATTCCAGAAGGATTGTGCACAAGTTATTTGATAAAAATTATATCATTCTCTCCCTATCTCCAACAAGCCTGCGAAGCATGCCAAAAAGACTCCTAAGCTGCGCAAGTAGCAATCCACAGCGTAAGAGCCCGGAAAGATAGAAAAAGGAAGGCGAGGGTTCAATTCGCGTGGAACGCGTCTCCAGCCGCAGCCATACCCCATGGGGAGTGGGAGGCGGCCATCCACATTCGGCGGAAAGCGGGATCGTTTGAACGCCTATGGATTTCTTCTAGCAGCAGATCGATAAACTCGGGATCAAGCTGAAGGCGGACCGCATCCATGTAGCATTGAATGAGCCAATCGTGTTTGAGCGTGCGCATCGGTTATCCTCCATCCTTGGGATTCGTTGCTGATGTCATCCCAAATCCCTGATTAAAATTCCATAATTATACTAAAATTGTAGTATTCATGGTGCCAAATCGCATCACATTTTGTTGTTTCATGAATGCAAAAATTGTTGCATCATATCGAAATAGGGCGCAAATTGGCTTTTGGGAGAGGCAAACCGTTGGCTGGCTGGACACGGCCGCAGCAGGAACCGCCTCCGGATTCTGCGGACGTTCAGCCGTAGCATGTTCCGCCCTCCGGCCGCATATGTAATGATATAAGACAACCTGTCTTATAAAGGGGGGATACGGTGCTGCAGCGAATCATAAATATTGTTTGTCAGAAATCCGCATGGATTTCCATTGTTGTGTTACTGAACATCTTGCTGGCGCTGCTCGTTATGACAGACAGGAAGCCCGGATTTTCTTTTTTAACCGATGGGGCGATGAGCCTTTTGGGCAAGGTGGAAGTCGGGGGTGAACCGGCGATCGCGGCGGGGGCGTTCACCGCTTCCGGTTCCTCCGCAAACGGAGCCAAGCAATATTCTGTATTTACGCAGTGGAAATTAGCCGATCGTTATCAAGATGGAAGTTACTTGGTCGAAGCTTACCGGGAATACGAAATCTATAAAGATCGGAACGGCAAGACGGTCAAAACCGTGCCGACCGAAAACTTCAACTACATCCGCTATTGTCCCGGGTGCGAGGTGAAGGGGCTTCCTGCAGAGTGAAGCTTAAATCAAGAAACTCCAAGCTGAAAAAGCGAGCCTTGGCGCTCGCCTTTTTGTTTTATGTTGACGATAATCAAGAGGAACCTTATTATGGTAAAACATACGAGAGATTCAGGGGGATAACGATTTATGGACTTAAAGAAAATGAACTCTTTGACGAAATATCCGAGCATTCTTACCTATCATCAATTGGGGGAAAGAGGCCGCTTAACGAACGAATTATCGGAAGCAAAGGGGTTCTCCGGTTCCGGCGATGTTTTTGTTTACGAAAAGGTGGACGGAGAGAACGCAAGGATCATTTTGTTCAAAAACGGGAATGACATCGATTATCTCATCGGCTCCAGAGAAGAGCTGCTGTTTGCCAAGGGGGACAGGATAGGCAACCCCTACGGGAATATTGCCGAGTTTCTCCGGCCGTTGGCCGATAAATTAATTGACCGGATGTGTCCGGACGAGGATTGGGCATTGACGGTCATCTATCAGGAATCGTATGGAGGGAAGACGAAGGCGGCTAAAAACTACACGGAAACGAAGACGCAAGCGTACAAGGTGTTTGACGTGTTTTCACTGGATAAGAAGGAGCTGGAGCATCTCCTAACGCTGCCGCAAGAAAAAATCGCGGAATGGCGCGAGCATGGAAAGCAGCCTTTTTATCATGAAGCCGCGAAGCTCGATTTTGTTCAAACGATGGAGCTGGAGTACGCGCCGCTGTTGACCAGCGTTAAAGGTGCTGCTTTTCCGCAATCGTTGGAAGAGACATTTTCCTTTTTGAAGCAATTTGAACAAACCCAAGTCGGGATCGATGCCAAAGGCAAGTCCGAAGGCATTATCGTTCGCACCGCGGACCGCAAGCTGATTAGAAAAATCCGCTTTGAAGATTACGAAAGAACGTTTAGAAAGTGAGCGGCGCGCACCCCTATGTCCGAACAGATTCCGGATTATGTCAAATACAACAAGGAAAACAACACGAAGTACAGCAAGAAAAAACGCTATGAG
This sequence comes from Paenibacillus ehimensis NBRC 15659, assembly GCF_004000785.1. GTDB lineage: Bacteria > Bacillota > Bacilli > Paenibacillales > NBRC-103111 > Paenibacillus_G > Paenibacillus_G ehimensis. Next base: position 24,819 of record NZ_BILX01000066.1, read on the forward strand.
CTTGCGGCTGTCGAGAAGGACTGGCCGTTTACTCCCGAAACATACGGGTACCATCCTATGGATCGTTTTACAGCATGCTGGAGAGGCTTTTATGCTCTCTATGAAATGGATGACCGGCAGCTTGTTCTCCATTCTTTTTTTGTAACCCTGGATGGTTCGGTAGATCGCCCTCCGGATTTGCATGGCGTTTCGGGAAAGAAGGGCTACGGCGGTTTTTGGGAATACAAGCAGGTGAATCTGCCCCTCGGTTATTCGGGAGGCCTTATTTTATGCGCTGACCGCGTAGGTCCCGATGAGTGGTTTAGCGATTATGAGTGTACGCATCATTTCCGGGATGTTCTTGAGTTGCGGTTTGAAGATGGCATTCTGACAAGTAAAATAGATCATAGCGACACGATGGAAGAGATTAGAGGCTTTACGGATTTAAGCTTCCAGGAGAAAGAAGAGTTGGTGACGGCCTATTTTTCGTTGTACTCGAACAAGTGGATAAATTATTACAAACTATAAGACGGAAGATCGGCCCTGTCGCAAATGATGCGAATAAGGGACGATCTTTTTTGTGTTGAGCTGAGGCTCAATCTGTATCGTGATTTCACTTTTTATGATTCTGTCTTTTTTATCCCCGTCGATCTTAAAATCCGCCGTTACCCCAATCGTATATTTTCCCGGGGGCAGCAGCCATGGCCGCTCTTTCTCAAAAAATTTCTTAGTGTCGAGCTCTCCGCATAGCAAAGCTGGACGTGTTTCGGCGAGCAACCGGAGTGACGTTGACCTTCTTGGTTCGTTAGTTCGCGGACAAACAGCATAGAAATCGCTCCCGCTATTTACTTCATCGGGAGGGCCTAAATATCCTTTACATTTTCAGGTTTATATTCGCTGATGGGACACTAGGAAATCTACAGTTAAATTCTTTATTAATCAAATGCAATATATTTTCTTTTTTGGCCGTTCAATAGTGAGAGTAGGTATTAAGAGCCCTAAATTAAAAACACGGAGGGATCGGATTTCGGTTTTCCTGAGTACACATCACGTTTCATGCCGCCACCGTTTTCTTCAAGCGGGTTAATTTCCGCGAGTGTCAGCCCTCCGAAGCCTTAAACAAATAGGCAGTCATTGATCGTGACGAGTATTTGCAACAGGAGGAAATTGTAAAAGGTCAAGACCAGTCGCTAGAATTTAAAAAGGAAAAAATTTTAATACAAATAAAAAAATGGTCCAATGGTCTTATTTATATTTTTTTACAAATATTGTATTCTACGAATGTAATATAAACAATACGCATCAAAAAGCCACCGAAAAAGAGTCGAAACTATTTTACTCTATTTAGTTTATTTTGATAAAAAAATGTAATTACAAAGTAGATTGAACTATTGAGTCTTTTATTTGTGAATAACCCCAACTTAAAACATAAGATTGAAAAGTTGTCGGGCGGAAAAATTCAACGAGAAGGCATCATTCATTCGTTTTTTAGTCAAGGAGTGAATAATCCAATTATCAGCGACAGTAAGTGTAGAGTTTGGATTGATCAAAATATCTTGATTTGATTAGCTGGCCAGCTTTCAAATAAAATACTAGGCTTGAGCCTTAGTAATTTTTGTAAAATAGGGAGGTATAAATGTGACTAACAAGATAACTAAAGCTTTAGCGGTCATGGTAGCGTTCGGTGCAATCTCGACTTCTGCATTTGCAAACTCCAACGCTGTTGGAGGAGGATGGGAACAAGGTAAGGGTTATTTCTACAATGATGCTCACCCTTCCTCTTCCTTCTCAACATCTGAAGTAAAGGAGTATCCAAGTTCACACGAAGGAAAAGTGGAGTATAACCCAAATGATATGGATTTGGTTCGTGCTGTAGGACATACTATCTGGAAAGGTAAGTGGCACTACACGAGAGCGCAACTCACTTATGTTGGATTCGTAAGGGTTGATAGCGGTAGGCAATGGGGCAATGACGAAACTCATGCAGAAACCGATTGGGGATCGTGGTTATATTCAGGTAAGACATTTTGGGGTAATGAAGAATAATCATCATTAAGTGAAAAAAGTGAAATTGCCAGAAGTGGCAATTTCTCTTTTTTATGAAGGGTCGCGAACAAAATGAATCTTATTATGAAGAAACTTCAAAAAAGTGAAGCACTTTGGATTGTTATTCTTTATTTTTTACTAAGTGTTATTATCGTATCTGTCAGTTATTATAACGCCAAACAATCGGAACTCAATGTATTGTCCAGGGGACTGTACAATCAAAACAGTTTAGCTTTTATGCTAGATAACGTTAATATTAAAGGAGTGGATTGGACTAAGCTTCGTTCATCAAAACCATTTACTTTGTTTAAAGAACTTGAAACCGGACAATTTCATGTACGTGCCGTCTACTTTACGGGAGAAACGTACACTCCGCCAATCGTCTCAGGAAGATATTTTCAGGAACATGATTTTGTTAATGATCACAGATACGCTGTCGTTGGGAAAGAAATGGATCGTTCAAAATTGATATCGCAAAATGGAAAATCATATTTTCCTTACCACGGCAAAAACTTCGAAATCATAGGTACGATGGGGGCTTCCTATCCCTCACTTATTGATACTACGGTCCTCTTAAATTTGAATGCCGTTGATTCTTCAGAAGCTTTGCCGTCCAGTATCTATGTATTAAATACTCAAGACAGCTCGATTATAAAAAACAATTCTTTGCTGGTAGAAAACACAAAAATTAATGTTCAAATGTTAGATCGAGGGGATAGCGGTGCGCAGAAGTATCTCGGTACAGACATTTACCGTAAAATAATGATGTATACAGTGATCGGCTTATTAATTAGTTCAAGTATTTTATTTACGATTCATTGGATGAACAAAAAAAAGCAGGAGATTCGTTTACTTTGGATTGGGGGGATTAGCCCTAATATCCCGCTCAGAAAATATGCGTCTCAGTATTATGTGATTACGTTCCTATGCTATTTACTTGTTTGCACAGGCAGTTACTTGATTATCCAATGTTTCAACCATTCAACGGAAACGATAAAATTATTTTTAGGTTATTTACCGGTTGGCTACGGCCTTGTTCTTCTATCATCGTATTGTTCTATACTGATTACTGTAAAAAATACGAATAGAGCTTTAGTTCGGGAAGGAATCAAACGTTAATGAATATGATTCTTGAAGAAGTCATAGAAAGTATAAACAAGAAAAGACTCGTATCCGTGCTAATTTTTTTTCAGGTTTTAATCTTATTTTTCATATTGACCGTGATATTCTTGAATTACAATCAAATCGATTCAAAATCAAAAAAAGCTGAATATTTGGAGAATTTTTCAGCTTATAAATTATCGGACACGATATTTGATAGCGATGAATTAAAAAAACTAATGAAGCAACCCGATTTTTTGACAAAAATTAAAATTTTTTATGGGAATTTAGAGAATAGTCTGGATGAAAAATATATTTATATTTTCAACCAATCTGTTGCGCTGTTGAATTTTGGGGAAGACAATAAAAGAAAATTTACTTACGGATACGAGAGTGGAGTGGCGACAAAGGGTTCGTTTTATGAAAAACAGGACGGGCCTTATTATTCGATTAAGGCGTTGCAAATGAATAAACAGGCGTTTGATCATTTTGGAATCGATGTGATTGAGGGCGAGCCCTTATCTTCGCAAGATTTCGAAAACAAGAACAATAACGATAACGTCCCCGTACTATTGGGTTCGGAATATAGAGGTTTGTATAAAGTGGGCGATACTTTGAAAGGGAGGTATTTGTTTAAAAAGTTTACCTTTTCTGTCAAAGGGTTTGTCGATAAAAGCACGATGGTATTTAACTCGAATAACCGGGAACTCTATTTGGATCGATATATTATCATGCCGGCTCAACAGTTTAATGGCGCTCCCAGTAATAAGGAAGAGTTCAGTTTCCAACAAAAACATTATCTTCAACTCATTAATGGGGAGATTTTTAGTTCAGAGAATGAGTATATGGTAAGGAACAAGTTGGAACAAGTAAAAGACCGATCGCAATTTTATGATATTCAATTATTAGGCGCCAATAGTTTGCCGTTAAACTTGATTTTTTCGGCTATTCAAGAAAACGTATGGCTTCTTGGCTTGGTTGCTACTTCTATATTCTTTGTTTGCATTATAAGCATTTCGATGATAATGGTAGCGAAGTTAAATGAAAACGTGAAAAATTTATCTATCCATCTTATTTCAGGAGCGACGTTAAATCATATATTTTCCTATTTCTTAGCGGAGATTGCATGTATGGTCGCTGTCCCCGGTTTAGTTTCTGCTTTCCTGTATAAGGTCATTATTGATGTTAATATGGGTAGCTATCTTATTTTTTTACTTTTCAGTATGTGTACTATCTTTTTATTGTGTGTAGTTCCTTTCCATTTTAAATTTAAACAACTTCAAATCAGTATGTTTCTTAAAAGAACGGAGTGAGAAGGATGATTACGATTAGTAATCTTCGTAAATCGTATATGGTCGGCGGAAAACGAGTTGAAGTACTAAAAGGAATGGACTTCAACATAGAAGAAGGAGCCATGGTTGCCATTATGGGGAGAAGTGGTTCCGGGAAATCTACGCTATTGAATATCATAGCCGGGTTGGATAAAGGCGATAACGGTGAATACTTATATAGAGGTCAAAATTTAAGCAATAAAACTTTGAATGAATTAGCTAATTTCAGAAGGGACAAAATAGGATTTATTTTACAAAACTATGCATTATGTGACACTAAAAACGTATTCGATAATATCGCGCTTCCTTTAAAGTATAGGAAATACTCCGAATCAAAAATACAGGCACAGGTTAAAGGTGTGTTGGAAGAATTGGAGATGACGGAGGTCATTGATAAATCGATAGACATGTTATCCGGAGGAGAGATGCAGCGGGTAGCGATAGCAAGAGCAATTGTTCAAAACCCTGAAATCATTTTGGCTGATGAGCCTACCGGCTCATTGGATGAAAAAACGGAGGAAGGAATTTTGAACATTTTTAGGCAGCTTAACAAACAAGGGAAGACTATAATTATAGTAACTCATGATCAACAAGTAGCTAATATTTGCGATGAAACGATTTATATTAAGGATGGTAGATGTTTCGCCCCCCAAATCATCTCATCTTGCTGAGTTAATACATTAAAAGGTATTAGGCTCTACTATCCATTGTTCTACGTACTTTGACTCGAACCATATTTTGCTGTATTTTATTGCCGAATTTTATCGAAATAGCCGCCAAACTGAAAAAGAGATTGTATACTAGGAAAGACCTAATATACAATCTCTTATTGATTTGGTAAAATAATACTAGAATCAATCCCATTTAGAGAGGGGATCTTTTGGCTGTTTGAATTTATCAGCTTGGCCGAATGCTTCAATAACTGCAAGAGATTCGGCGCTAGATAAAAATGAACTTTTTAAGGAAGGGTTTACATTTTTTCGGAAATCGACACCTTTCAACATGTGAACGACATGATGCAACTGCGGCGTTACCCGAATGGTTAGCATGTGTAGGATATCCCCTTTTATGAGACGATTTTACTAGAAACAGTATACCAAGAAAGTTTAATAAAAGTAAGCATTTAGGGAGAACTTTATGGAAAAAAAGGGTATAATATTGCTGCTTCTGTCGATTTTTGTCGCTGCGCAAGCTTGGTGTTCTTATATTATGTTCAAATATCCTTATACTGGAATTTACCTAACATTAAATCAACAGAATCAGTGGGAAATTAAAGAATTAGATAATGATAGTGCGAGTTTTTATCTTGACTTAAAAGTAGGGGATATCATCAAGCAAGTTGATGGTAAATCTCCTGATGAGAATCCGATGATTTACAAATGGAGGACAATAGAGCAGGCTCGTGAATTGTTAATATCAAGAGATGGACTTGAGAAGAAAATTATAATTTATTCTAAGAGTGAGCTATCTCAAGATATAATTCCATTATTTGAAGGATTGTTGTGTTTATTTTTGGCTGGTTTATTGTATATGAGAATACGTCACTCCTCATCAGCGCAGTTACTTGCAGTTGTTTTTTTAACTTGTGGCATTATTTACATAAGTCAAGGCGCGTCAATTAGAGGGGATGTTGTTGGGAAGATATTAATCACTAGTTTAGTGATGGCACTACCTTTTGTTTTTTTTCATTTTCTAGTTGTTTTTTTCAAGGAAAAAGGAAATATACAGCTCCCCAAAAAGGTATTAAAATATTTATACTCTATTGCTGTGATAGGGTTTGGAATAAGACTTTTTACGTTGTATCCTCCCACGGCTTATATGATTCACCGTTATAATGCTACGGTGACATTGTCTTTTTTCATCGTGGGATTTTTGTTCAATATAAGTGTTTTAACATTCATTTATTTCAAAATTCGCAAAGAAAAATCTTATTTGTCAAGTATTGTTAGAAGCGTGTGGTTCTCGCTTTTTTTATCATTTTTACCGGCAATCTGTTTCTCATTTCTTCCTAAACTCATTACCGGACAACGAATTATTAATGTCCTCTATACAAACTGGTTTATCTTGCTTTTCCCGATTTCGTTTGCCTACTTGATTGCTTCGAACCAGTTATACGATATAGGTCTGGTGCTTCGCCGTTTTGCTTTTGCTGTGATGCTTGCGATCATACCGTCTGCCCTTTTTACAGGAAGCTACGCTTTCTTGTTTCAAGATTTAGTAGAAGCAAGAGAAATTCTATTCATCTTTTTCGGTTCCATCATCATGCTATCTTCTGTCATGTACTCGGCCGAATATTTCACAACGAGACTGGAACGATTCCTGTTCCCAAGGAAGTACGTGCTTCAGACGGCGCTGAAGAAAATTGCCAAAAGTCTGGGAGCCATCTCCAGCTTCCGCGATCTGAAGGAAATTGTCCTCGTGGACATCGTCAACACCCTCCAGGTAAGAGGCGGCGCGATCGTGTTCCAGTACGAGAACGATACCGAGATCATCGACGAAGGGGAGATCGATACGGCGGAGATCAAGGAAATGATCCGCTCATCGACTTGGTCCCAGCATCCGATATATACCTGTATCGAGATTAACCGTCATGAAGAATACGCCAGCTACCTCGTCATTACGAGCAACAAAGCGAATACTTTGCTGGGCAAGGAAGAGGTTCAATGGCTTCACTTGATTACTTCCTACTTGGAAGTCAGTCTGGAGAATGTCCATTTGATCCGCAAGCTGACCGCGAAGATGCAGCTGCTGGCGGCGCAATTGCCCGACGAGCAGTCGGCGCAGGACATTCAATGGTTCCGCAAAATCATGTTCGAGCTGCAGGAAGAAGAACGGCTCCGGATTGCCGCCGATCTTCACGATACGACGATGCAGGATTTGTTTTTCCTCAAGCGCAGATTTGTGTCGCTGCTGGACAAGTACGCGATGAACAAGGAAGACAAGGAGCATTTGAACAACATTATCAATTTTGTAGAAATGATCAACAACAGCCTGCGGCAAAGCTGCTTCGAATTGAATCCGTTCCTGCTGAAGGAGATCGGGCTGATCGAAACCGTACGGACGTACCTGGACAAGGAAGCGTACCATACGCCGTTCGAGATCGAGTTCAAGGAGGAGGGCGCTTCCGTTATCGAGTCGAAGGATTTGACGACGAAAAGGCATATTTTCCGCATTATTCAAGAGCTGCTTAACAATGCGAAGAAGCATTCGCAGGCTTCGAAAGTATCTTTTGCCATGACAGTGAAGGATCACAGGTTCTGCCTGACTTATGAAGACGACGGCGTTGGGTTTGACAGCACGCAAGTACCTCGCATGGAGATTGGAACATCTGGGATGGGAGTGGAGCAAATGAGAGGTCGTATCTTGCATTTGAATGGAAAGCTGGAATGCGATACGCGGCAAGGCGCCGGCGTGAAATTCGTGATTACGATTCCGGTCCGGGAGGTGATGTCCGTATGAACGAAACGGTCAAAGCTCTCGTGATCGATGATCATCCTCTCGTTGCCCATGCGACGAAGGAATTATTGGAAGACACGGATTGCATTGAAGTCGTCGGGATTGCCAGCAGCGCCGAGGAAGGCCTGGAGCAGATCAAGAAGCACCAGCCGGGGCTCGTATTTTTGGATTACCAGCTTCCCGATCAATCGGGGACCGAGGTCGCGGCGCAGATCAAGAAGGAATATCCGCACATTCATATTGTGATTTTTACCGGGCACGATTTGACGGGGGCGTTGAACCGGCTCATCGAGCTAAAGGTTAGCGGCGTGCTTTCGAAGGAATCCAGCATAAGAACGATCAAGAACATGGTGAACTGCATTCTGGACAACCATACGATGCTGCCGCTGTCGCTGTATCACCAGATTCAATTGAGCGGGTCGCCTTCGTATGAGGAATTGAACGAAGAAGAAGTGATGATGATGGGCATGCTCGTCAAGGGAGCCACGCACGATCAGATTGCGGATCATATCCACATGAGCAAACGTACCGTCGATAATTACCTGCGCCGAATCTACGACAAGCTGGGCGCGAAGTCGCGTATGGAAGCGATGGAGAAATTCATTAAGAGCAGGCATTATACATAGTCACTTTATATGACAACCAGGGGGACGGGCGGTTTGGATCGGGAGACAGTAGAGCACATGTACCGGATGGTAGACGACCATGTGAGCGCGGAGGATCTCAAGGCTTTGCTCAAAGCGTTCATCGAGGAGAAGGCACAGGAACAAGGGTCGTGGTCGAGCATTACGCGCTGCACCCATGACATGCTGGGGGGAGCTTCACCGCATATCGACCGATTGGCCGCGGCGACGGAATTGATTCTTCTCTGCTTCGATATCGTCGACGACCTGCAGGATCAGGATCACGAGAGCAAGCCATGGATGCAGTGTCCGCCGGCGGTTGCGTTAAATGCGGTGCTCGTCCTGCTGACGGGATTCATCGGAGAGCTCGGCCAATGCGGAGTGAACGGGCGTTCCCTTTATGAGATCAGCAAGATGCTCACCCGATCGGTCAACGGACAGCACAAGGACGTCACGAATCAGGTGGTATCCGAGGTTGATGATTATCTGACGATGATTCAGGAGAAGTCCGGGTCCTTGTTCCGGTTCGCTTGTCTGATGGGGTACTGTCTGACGGATTGCAGCGAAGAGACGATGGAGCGGATCGACGATCTGGCGGATTGTGTCGGGATGATACACCAGATCCAGAACGATCTGAAGGACTTCGCCCAATTCGACGTGAAGAGCGATCTGCTGCTTCGCAAGCGGACGCTGCCTGCGCTGTATCTGCTCAATGTGGACAGCGAAGCGTTTCGTCCGGTGAAGGAGTATTATGAAGGAAAAATCACCGCGGACGTTCTTGTGCGGGATAAAGAGCAGTATATGCGGCTGATTGTGGATTCCGGCTGCATCGAATATACCAAGATCGTGCAGTCCGTATGCGTTCAAAAAGCAGAGGAGCTATGGACCGATCTCCAGGTCCCGTCCCCGTGGAAAGAAAAGTTCCGGGAGCTCACGTATGCCGCTTTTGTCTAGCCGCCGGAGCTTTGCACTTCGACCAAAAAAGAAAAGAAGCACCTTGAGACCCGCAAAAGGATCGAGGTGCTTTTTGGCTTTGGCGCAAACCCTGCCGCAGCGCTCAGCGAATCGGTACTGCGCCCGTCGGTCCCGGGCAAGGGCGGCCTGCCTCAAGCGGGGGGAGCTTTAGGCCCGCCGTATCTGCCGGCACTACACGGTGCCGCCCGGACCCGACATGTATACGCCGCCCATCGGAGGAATCGCCACGTCCTCGGGGTGCTCGCGGCGGCGGGCTAAGTCTTCGTCCGTCCGCTCGAAGGTGCGGGTATCGTCCTCGTACCAGACGAGCACCATGATACGCCCCTTGTCCAGCTCCTTCTCGTATCGTTCCGCCTCCAGCGCGGAGATGCCGAGCGATTCCATCTTCGCCCGAAGCTGATCGCCGCGGGAACGGAACAGGTTGGCGAAAGCAGTCGCCATCCCTTCCTCCATCACGCCGATCGTATTCGTATCGGTCAGGCGGCTGAGCCCTTCGGTCCGGTCGTCGTCATGCGCCAGCACATAAATTTCATTTAGGGAATGGCCTTCCTCACGAAAGCCCCGAATGGCGCGGATGGCGTACTCTTCACCTTCGACCAGCTTTACTTTTGTTCTCATGAGTCGTCCCTCCTCGAATCGGTTCAGATCATGCGTCGGAGACCTTTGCCGGGCATGTCTGCCATAGAGTTGGCCAGCCGTCCGGATCGGTCCGGCTTATGCTTCATTAACCCGGATTTTTCATGCCGAAACAATCCCCGGGCTGATTCAAACGTTCCGTATTCGGTTAATTAACCTTTAAAAAAAGCTATAATGGTAAGACCGGACCTGTACCAATTGGGGTCAAAGGATGCACATGGACAAGGGAGAGACGAACAAGGTATGAACATTGCCATCGTGGACGATAACCCGGTCAATCTCATGGTGATCGAAAAAATATTGAAAAGCGCAGGATACGATTCGTTCTGGAAAGCCGCCTCGGCGGTGGAATTGATGCAGCGGCTCGCCGAGTATGCGGACGGGGGTAAGGTGCCGGTCGACTTGATCCTGATGGATATGATGATGCCGGAGATGGACGGGATCGAGGCGTGCCGCCGTATTCAGCAGGATGAGCGTTTGAAGGATATCCCGGTGATTATTGTGACGGCGCTCGGCGATTCCAACAAGCTGGCGGAGGCGATGGAAGCCGGGGCGATGGATTACGTGATGAAGCCGGTGAACAAAATCGAGCTGATCGCGCGGATTCGTTCGGCGCTGCGCCTCAAATACGAGAAGGATTGGCACAAGGAGAATGATGCCCGGATCCGCGAGGAGCTGGAGCTGGCCAGACAAGTGCAGGGCAGCGTGCTTAGCCCGCCCCTGAAGAAGGACCGGCTGGAAATCAGTGCAGCCTATTACCCGTCGTTCGAGCTGGCGGGTGATTTTTACGCATGGTACCGGATTGACGAGGACCGGCACGGCGTCATTATTCTGGACATTATGGGCCACGGCATTTCGTCTTCGCTGGTGTGCATGTTCATCTCCTCGGTCATGCAGGACACGATTACGCGCTTCGTCTCGCCGGAATTCGTCGTGACGGAGCTGAACCGGTACATGAATCAGCTTAATCATAAAAATCCGTCGGTCAGCTATTATTTTACGGCGATTTATTTGCTGATCGATACCCAGACCAAGACGATTGAATACGTGAACGCGGGTCATCCGCCCGGTTTTCTTTTTGAACAGGGTAAAGCGCCGGTGGCCCTCAATCAGGGAAGCTGCGCCGTCGGTTTTTTCGACCAGATGGAGATTACGAAGAGCATCTTCACGTACGAGCAGCCGATCCGCATCGCCTTGTATACGGATGGGCTGCTGGAGGCGCTGCCGCTGCCGGAGGCTTACCCGGAGGACGCGGCGGAATCGGATCTGCTGGCGCTGCGTCTGCAAAGCTGCATTCATCAGGCGCCCAGCCCCGAATGCCTCGTTGACACCCTGCTGCCGCAGGATGTGAGGGAGGCGCAGAGCGACGATATTTGCATGGTGCTGATCACCGCTACGTAGAGGACGGTCAGGCCTAAGGAACATACGAAGAGAGAGAAAGGGACGGGAGAGGGAATGAACTGATGAACATGAAGATCAAGCTGTTTATGGGATTCGGCATCCTGCTGGTGTTGATTTTTGCTTTGGCGGGCGTCGGCATGAACCGGCTGACGGGCACGGATTCCAGTATTAAGGAAATTTATGAGAATCGGTACCAGAAGGTGCGGATCAGCACGCAGGTGCGCAACGACGCGGCGGAGCTGGCCAAGGGCATCGTGAATTTGCTGTTGATCGACACGGACGACAGCGACAAGAAAAATGCCGAGGCCGTCAAGACGCTTAGCGGCAAGGTCATGCAGGGCCTTCAGCAGATTGACACGTTTTCCAAGGAAGGGAAGGAGCGGGAGCTGGCCGACGAGGTTCTGCTGCACGGCAACCGTTTCTTGGACTATAAGGATCAGGTCGTCCGTCTGAACCAAAGCGGAAGACAAGCGGAGGCCAACGCGCTTCGCACGAGCGTGGGGATTGAGCTGCAGGATAAATTTACGCACAGCATGGGCAATTTGACGAATTACCATGATGAGGCGATGGATGCGGCGATCTCGCAGGCGCTGAATGACAATCAACAGACGTTGACCTATACCGGGCTGCTGACGCTGGCCGGCCTGCTGCTCAGCGTGGGGATTATGCTGTGGATCTTGCTTGGGTTTACCCGGGGGCTGAGCGTCCTCTCGGCGATGCTTAAAAGTTTTGCGAGCGGAAAATGGGGGGACATGGCTTACCGGGTGCCGATTACGTCCAATGACGAATTCGGCAAGCTTGCGGATGTGTTCAACCGGCTGGCGGACGATCTGGAGCAGGCAACGGCAAGCGAGCGGGCGCTGCATCGAATGAATGAAGACACGCTATGGCTGCAAACTCAGATCGCGCACATGTATGCGATGCTGGAGGATTCGCGGAAGGTCGAAGAGATGGCGCAAACGTTCATTGGAGAGCTGGCCCGGATCGTCGGCGCGCAGGACGGGGCGTTCTATGTGCTGAAGCAAACGGCATCGGGCACCAAGCTGGTGCTTGCCGGCACGTACGCCCGTTCGGAAAGCACGGCCGCTGCCGAGCTGCCGCTCGGAGAAGGGCTTGTCGGGCAGTGCGCGAAGGACGGCAAGCCGATCATGATTGAAGGCGTTGGCGGGGACTACGGCGGAATCCGCTCGGCCTTCGGCGAGCTGGAGCCGCTGACCCTGACGGTACAGCCGGTCGAATACGACGACGAAGTGATCGCGGTGTTCGAGCTGGTGTCGCTTAAGACGTTCTCGGAGCTGGAGCAGAAGCTGATCAAGCAAACGAGCGAGAACCTGGGCGTGACGTTGAGCGCCTTGATGGGACGCCTGAGGATCGAGGAGCTGCTGCGAATTCATCAGGCGCTGACCGACGAATTGCAGACCCAGTCGGAAGAGCTGCTGTCCCAGCAGGATGAGCTTAAGGCTTCCAACGAGAAGCTTGAGGAGCAGACGCGGGCGCTGCGGGCGTCGGAGGAGCAACTGCAGCGGCAGCAGGAGGAGCTGGAGCAGAGCAACGAGGCCTTGCTCCGCAAGACCGCGGAGCTGGAAGAGCAGGTCCGCGAGACGGAGGAGGTCAACCGTCAGATTGAGCTGGCCAAGGAGAAGCTGGAGAAGCAGACGCTGGAGCTGGCGCTCGCCTCCAGATACAAATCGGAATTTCTGGCGAACATGTCGCACGAGCTGCGGACGCCGCTTAACAGCTTGTTGATTCTTTCCCAGCTGCTGAAGGAAAACAAGGAGCGCAACTTGACGGGCAAGCAGGTGGAGTACGCCGAGACGATCTACTCGTCCGGCTGCGACTTGCTTAAGCTGATCGACGATGTGCTGGACTTGGCCAAGGTCGAATCCGGCCGGATGGAGCTGCATGAGGAGACCGTCTGCCTGCAGGAGACGGCCGAGTCGATGCGAAAAACGTTCGGACCGCTGGCCCGGTCCAAAGGGCTGTCCTTCGAGGTGGATTTCGGCGGCGAGACGCCGGGACAGATTCAAACGGACAGCGGGCGGCTGAAGCAAATTTTAAAAAATTTGCTGTCCAACGCCTTCAAGTTCACGCATGCCGGAAGCGTCCGCCTCACGATCCGGCAGCTCGCGGAGCCGAGACCGATGGTGGCCTTCGAGGTCGAGGATACGGGAATCGGGATTTCCCCGGATAAGCAGCAGCTGATCTTCGAGGCGTTCCAGCAGGCGGACGGCACGACGAGCCGCAAGTACGGCGGGACGGGGCTC
>NZ_BILX01000067.1 GCF_004000785.1 Paenibacillus ehimensis NBRC 15659
CCCGAGCCCGCCGAGCCCGAAGGCCAATCCGAAAAACAACCCGGCGACGGTCCCGACCTTCCCCGGGAGCAGCTCCTGGGCGTACACGATTATCACCGTAAACCCGGACATCAGGATGGCGCCGATCATAAAGCAAAGCACGGCGGCCCAGAACGGCGTGGCATAGGGCAGCAGCAGCGAGAACGGCGCCGTGCCGAGAATGGAAAACCAGATGATCCGCTTCCGCCCGAAGCGGTCGGCAAGCGGGCCGCCGAACAGCGTTCCGAGCATCCCGGCCGCTTGCAGCACGAACAAGCAAAGCTGGGCATTTTCCAAGGGAAGCCCGTACCGGTCCATATAATAAAAGGCATAGTAACCGGTCATGCCTGCAATATAAACAAACTTGGAGAACAACAAGACAATCAGCAGCCCGATGACGAAGGAGACATATCCTTTTTTCAAGGGCTTGTTATCGGCAGGTAATGCGCTCCGTTTCTTGGAGGCCTGAGCGTCAAGATGACGCCGGTACCAGCCCGAGACGACGCCCTGCAGCGCGATCCCCAATACGGCGGCGAACGAGAACAACAGCAGTCCCCGTTGTCCGTGAGGGACGACGAGCCAAGCGACGATCAGAGGAGCCAGCGCCTGGCCGGTGTTGCCTCCGACTTGGAAGATGGATTGGGCCAGTCCTCTTCCTTTGGCGGAGGCAAGGTGGGCGACCCGCGAGGATTCGGGATGCAGCACGGACGAGCCGACTCCCAGCAGCAAGGCGGAGGCGATCAGCATCCACCAATTCGCCGAGTACGCGAACCCGATCATGCCGAGCAGCGAGAAAACCATGCCCGCCGGAAGCAGCAGAGGCGTCGGACGCTTGTCGGTGTAATAGCCGACCAGCGGCTGCAATACGGAGGCCGTGACGTTCAGGGCGAAGGCGATCCAGCCGATTTGCGCGAAGCTGAGCTGCATCGATTGCTGGAAAATTGGGAATACCGCAGGAATGGCGGACTGCATCGCATCGTTCAACAGATGCGCCAAGCTGACCCCGGTCAGCGCAAGCATGCCGGCCGAGGCGGTTTTGCTTAACGTGTCTTTAGCGTTCATAGGCACCTATCCTTTTTTCTTTCTAATCTTAAGGGGGGAAGCGGGCGAAGTCGCCGCAAAAATTGCTTAACGTCCGAGCAATTTTTGCTATAATGGCGGGAAGGAGGGAAGACCGGACATGCAATTTAAGTTAACGACGCCGAATATGGAACTATGGCGCATCGAGAATACGTTTGAGAATATCCCCCATGCCCATGCCGATTTTTACCAAGTCACCATTCCCGTCATTGGCACGTGCCGCTTGACGCAGGAGCGGAAAGTGTATTCGATCAGCGGAGGCCATGCTCTGATTCAGCATCCGGGGGAGGAGCATCATTTTTCGCTCGGCCCGGATGCGGGCGTATACATCGTGCAGGTCCGGAAGCAGCTGCTAGTTGAAGGATGGTCGGAACAGGAGCCGGAGCTGGATTCGCGGCCGCTTTTTAACCCCGAAGACATTAAAAAACAGATGAAGGCCTGGACTTCCGAGCTGCTGCTTCGCGACGGCCCCGACCCGCTAGCGGTGGAAGAAACCGAAGGCCGGGTGCTAGCTTATATACGGCGCGTAGTGGGAAAAAACGGCTTACGCGTCTCGGGCGGGCGGGCCGAACGACAAGCCGACCGGGCCCTCGTGTCGGGGATGAGGGATATCCTGGACTTTATCCATGCGCATTACACGGAACGGCTGACGATGGAGAAGCTGGCTTCGCTCGTTTACCAGAGCAAGTTTCATTTTATCCGCTCGTTTACACAGAGTGTGGGCGTGACGCCCTATCAATATATTTTGCGCCTGCGGATCGAACAGGCGAAGGAGCAGTTGGCGAATACGCGCGCCAGCGTCACGGAGATCAGCTACAGCTTGGGATTTTCGAGTCCAAGCCAATTGTACCGGGCGTTTGCCAAAGCGACGGGCGTCACTCCGGAGCAGTACCGCAAAGGAGCTGCGCCCCGCTAAGTCGACCGTACCTGAAAAAAAGCCTGCTTCATCCGGAGAAACTCCCTTCGAATTCGTACCCCTCTGCGATATAATCGAGAGACTAGAATCGGGAAGAGGGGACGACACATGAGCAACATCAACGTATGGGAGAACGCCGAGCCCGGCGTGAAACGGAAAATATTCGAGCCGGGAGCCGGCATCATGATGATGGAAGTGCATTTCGAAGAAGGGGCCGAAGGCTACGCGCACAGCCATCCGCACGAGCAGCTGTCGTACTGCTTGAAGGGCCGTCTGGAATTTACGGTGGACGGGGAAAGGAAGGTGATCGCGGCGGGAGAGACGATCTACATCCCGGGCGGGGCGAAGCACGGCTGCCGGGCGCTGGAGGCGAGCGCGCTGCTCGACTCGTTCACGCCGGTGCGCGAGGATCTGATCAAAAGATAGCGGGGCGAAGCCGTCCGGACGCCGTTTTGCGCGGCACCGGCGGCTTTTCTGTATGCTTGGAGCGCTTCCTTAATTTAAAGAAAAAGACGGGCTTACCGTGAAGTAATCCCGTCTCCCGCTGTCCGCTCAAATGTCCGAGAAGCTGATCGGCCCGACAACCTCGCTCAGAAACGCCCGCAGCTCGTTGGCTTCCTCTTCGCTGAGCTTGTAGGCATGCTCAAGATAACCCTCTTCCTCCAGATCGTCCGGTCCGATGACCGCTGTCCGTCCCGTTTGCATGTCGGTGACTAATTTTTTGCCATAAAAACGATTCGTGCTCGTAATCGCCAGATCGAACCGCCGCAGCGTTTCGCCGACTACGCATACGAAGCGGGTTTTCGTTTCCTCCGTACCGTCGTACAAAAAATCAAACTCCGTCATGACGCATCCTCCGATACTTAAATTCCTGAAGCTACCCGAATTATAACAGATTTGCCGACCGCGCCGCAAAAACGGCCCGTCAGCCGGGGAAATGGGCTTTTTTCCATGCGGGTTCACGTTTTCAATTCGGGGGAAACGTGATACAATCGAGTGAAGCGTTAAATCGTAGAATTCTATTTTCATAGGGATGGAAACGGAGGCTTTTAAGCGAATGTCCAAGGGAAAAATGAGAAGCGACATGATCAAAAAGGGCTTTGACCGCGCCCCGCACCGCAGCTTGCTGCGCGCCGCCGGCGTCAAAGAGGAAGACTTCGACAAGCCGTTTATCGCGGTTTGCAACTCGTATATCGACATCGTTCCGGGTCACGTTCACCTGCAGGAGTTCGGCAAGATCGTGAAGGAAGCGATTCGCGAGGCGGGCGGCGTACCGTTTGAATTTAACACGATCGGCGTAGACGACGGCATTGCCATGGGGCATATCGGCATGCGCTATTCCTTGCCGAGCCGCGAGATTATTGCGGATTCTCTCGAAACGGTCGTGTCCGCGCACTGGTTCGACGGCATGGTTTGCATCCCGAACTGCGACAAAATTACGCCGGGCATGATGATGGGCGCGCTGCGCGTCAACATTCCGACGGTCTTCGTCAGCGGCGGTCCGATGAAAGCGGGGAAAACGAGCGACGGCCGTTCAATTTCGCTGTCCTCCGTGTTCGAAGGCGTGGGCGCTTACCAAGCCGGTAAAATCGACGACAAAGGTCTGCTTGAGCTTGAGCAATACGGCTGTCCGACCTGCGGCTCCTGCTCCGGCATGTTCACGGCCAACTCGATGAACTGTCTGGCGGAAGCTCTCGGCCTGGCGCTCCCGGGCAACGGCACGATTTTGGCGATTTCCGAAGACCGCAAAGAATTCGTGAAACGCTCCGCGAAGCAGCTCATGGAGCTGATTCAAAAGGATATCAAGCCGCGCGATATCGTGACGATGGAAGCGATCGACAATGCGTTCGCGCTGGATATGGCGATGGGCGGCTCGACGAATACCGTACTGCACACGCTGGCTTTGGCGCACGAAGCGGGCTTCGAATATCCGATCGAGCGGATCAACGAAGTGGCGAAGCGCATCCCGCACTTGGCCAAAATCGCCCCGGCCTCCGACTATCATATCGAGGACGTGCACAACGCCGGAGGCGTGAGCGCCGTTCTGAACGAATTGTTCAAAAAGCCGGGCGCGCTGTATGGCGACTGCATCACCGTGACCGGCAAAACGCTGCGTGAAAACGTAGCGGGCTGTGAGATTTTGAATACGGACGTCATTCATACGCTGGACAACCCGCACTCGGAGCAAGGCGGCTTGGCGGTCCTGTTCGGCAACCTTGCGCCGAACGGTTCGATCATCAAGGTCGGCGCGGTAGACAAGTCCGTAGGCGGCTATCACAAAGGACCGGCCATCTGCTTCGATTCGCAGGAAGCGGCGCTGGAGGGCATCGCCAACGGCAAAGTAAAAGAAGGCCACGTCGTCGTGATCCGTTACGAAGGCCCGAAAGGCGGCCCCGGCATGCCGGAAATGCTCGCCCCGACCTCGCAAATCGTCGGGATGGGACTCGGCGCGAAGGTCGGCCTCATTACGGACGGCCGTTTCTCCGGCGCATCGCGCGGCATCAGCATCGGCCACATCTCGCCGGAGGCGGCCGAAGGCGGCCCGATCGCCTTCGTCGAGGACGGCGATATCATCGAGCTCGATCTCGTGAACCGCAAGATCGAGCTGCTGGTCAGCGACGAGGAATTCGAACGCCGCCGTGCGAACTGGAAAGGCTTCGAGCCGAAGGTGAAAACGGGCTATCTGGCCCGCTATTCCAAGCTCGTCACCTCGGCCAGCACCGGCGGAGTCATGAAAATCTAAGAAGCAAAAAGTACGGCCCACCGGGAGCGATTCCGGCGGGCCGTTTTATATTGGCGGAGGATAACTTACTGAGCTAAAAGCAGCTGTTCAATCTGCGGAATGACCCTCATTGCCCGTACTGTTTGTAACGGCAAGTTTAAAGGCCATCCCGCAAGGAATGGCCTATTTTTATGGACGAATAGAATTCTTGAAGATTTCAATAAGGCTGGTAAAACTATCTCCAGAGTGACCATTTTCCATGCCTCGCTTGAAGATCTCCAAAACTGCGGCTGGAAAGGCAATGTCGATGCCGGCATCTTTAGTCGTGTGAACGACGTGCTCTACGCTTGCCAATCCCATGGCAAGCCGGTCCACGTCGCCAGGGTGCTTTCCCTCGTCGAGACGAGGCGTGTAGAACTCGACGAACTTCGGCAGCGACGATAAAGTCGCCGAAGCATACGGCAGGAACTGCTCCGCCGTAATGCCGTTCGCCGTGGCCACAGCAAGTGCGTGCAGGTAGCTAAGCATGGACGTCCAGAATATATCCATCTGGATCTGGTAGTACAACATGGCTAGCCCAGGATCCTCGCCCCGATAGTCGGTGCCGGTTAGTACTTCCAGCGTCTCCCTATGGGCCTCAAAGACTTCTCTTGGTCCACTATAGTATGTGGATGACTCCGACTTACCGATACCTGAAGGCGGAACCTGCACGCCGCCGGTGACATGCCGGGCTCCGCGGCCGGCTAGCCACTTGGCCGCCTTGCGTACTTTCTCCGGGGTATCCGAACTCAGGTTGACGAGCACCTTACCGGACAAGTTCATCGAAGCCGGTTCGAGAATGGCGTACATCACATCGTAGTCTGTAAGACTAAGGATCACCAGCTCGTTGGCGGCTAACGCCTCGTTGACTGTGGACGCGCGGGTAGCGCCTTTCGCTACAAGCTCGTCTGCTTTACTTGCGGTCCGGTTCCACACGGTCACCGCATATCCGCATTCAAGAAAAACGCCTGCCATCGCCTGGCCCATCGGTCCTAGCCCCATGACGGTCACCGATTTGCGGTTTGTGGCTGCACTCGCATTGCCGACACTACTATCTTCTTTTAGGTTGCTGCTGTTCAATGGAAAAGCCCCTTTCGAAATGAGATCAAGGAGATCATAAAGGATTACACTAGTGTCAATGTCAATACGCAAAAACGGCCCGGGAGCGTTTATTCATGCTCCAGGGCCGCATCTGCGTTACACGGTTTTCTTTTTGCTAATCGTCAAGGCGATTTGCCTCTCCAGTAATTTCTTTAATCCATGAAGCGTTTCGATTTGACGATTCACATGGCTTAGCTTCTCTCCATATGTTGCCAGCATCTCCTCGCAATATTCATATTCGTCAGGCTCTGCCGCTTCCGTCTTGAACAAGGCTCCGATCTCATCTGCTGTTAATCCAAGCTTCAAATATAATTGAATCGCCTTGACTCGTTCTACGGCGGATTCGTCGAAATCCCGGTAATCGTTCTCCAGCCTGTGGGCGTGTAGAAGACCTTTATTTTCATAATGCCGGATGGATCGGACGCTGACACTGGCTAATCGCGATAGCTCGCTTATTTTCATTCCTCACGGACCTCCTCCGCTATTGCATTAGGTGCTTAAAAAGAAATGGTTTTTGCTGAAATAAATTGGTTACCTTCAAGCAATACAGCTTCCTTGACTACGGTTATCCTAGCATTCAACCACTCTACAAAAGCGGATGCTCTATAATTAACACCCCACTTATATCCATCTTTATAAATCCAATACCTATGATCTATTTCTTTATCGTAAAGCCATTCAAGAAACTCACTCTGTAATTGTTCAATACGTTCCCCCAGTTCATCTGCAATATCAATAAACTCTTGATGCATTCCAAAATCGATCTTTACAATCATTTTTTATTCACTCCCCATAAATAGTTTGATTGAAAGAGGGAGCAGCTACCCCGGCATTCTGCTCCCTGTTTGTTCCGCTGTGGGCGAAAATAAGTGAAATCCGGGACAAAACGACAAGCCTACCTGATGCATCGGCCTCGCGGAGGAACTTTTTTATTGTCAATCCTTTTTCTTAAGCAATATTCGATAATTCGTTATTGAATCGCAAGATGACATAGAAACGTGGAAGTATTCGCTTTTATTGATGCTCCTTATCCTTAGTGCTTTTTCTTTTAATTTCTGACTTAAGACAATCAATAACTAATAATATGCTGAAGTAAATAACAACTACTAATCCAACACGAGATAGAAATTGTGCAATGTACTCACTTACAAACCCTTGGAAATTCTCCAATACAGTTTGCGCTCCATAAAATCATCCTTAAAAATGTATTGAAAAATCTAATTGCCCTGTCCCTTGATGTAATTAATTACAATCGGTTGGTTTTTCCGCATAACGAGATAATACCGTTTCTATTACCTCAGCTTGATACCCTGCAATGAAAGTACTATGACTATGGCCGTTATCATCATACAACTCTTCTTTATTATTTACAAAATCTTTGATTTTTCAATATTTTATTCCTATAAATGTTGCTTAAAGAGGAGCTCTTCCAAGTCTAAATCATTCCTTATTACATCGAATTAAATAAGATAACCTGGTTTTCTGTCCGGAGTGTAATGGAGCATTAGTGAAAAAGAAAGAGCCGGCGGACAAGGGATCCGTCGGCTAGAGCCATAAATCATATGTCGTTATTTCAACAGGAAAACCCGATCCCACTCCGGCTCCCGGTCCTGCGTGACAGCCAGCAGCGCAAGCGCAACGCCCGCGGCCCCGTCCAGCAGCCCGGCGAAATGCAGCTTTTCACCGGACTCCAGTTCTTCAAAGCCGTAAGGCGCATTGGGATCAAAGGAGTCAACAATCCGATCAACGAGACGGTCGCGTAAAGGAAGCAGCTCCGAGATCCCCGCGTCGGCGATCATCCGCTGCGTCATTTGCAGAAGACCGGCATCGCCGTGGCAAAAGGTGGCGGAATGCAAATTCCACAGCCGTTCGGGACGCCGGGCCGTGCCGAGAAAGGAATCAATCGCCGCTTGCCGCCACACCGGCTCCCCGAGCGCTTGCCCGGCGAGCCACAGCGTGCGCGCGACGCCGGGCCCGCCGTAGCACCAAGCTTCGCGGGACGGCGATAGGCTTGCTGCGCCAGCCGCCTGCTCGTGCCAAGAGAGATGAGCGGGCCAATAGGGGCCGTACTCATCCCTGATCGTAAACTGCATCAACCACTCGGCGATGGAGCGGATGGCTTCCCGTCCTCCCTCTACTTCAACGCCTTGCAGGTGCGCAAGAGAGAGCAGGGCCAAGGGACCCGGAATGCCATGGGAAACCCCGCAGTTGAAGTAGCCCTCGGGATACAGCTCCTGATCGGAGGAGGAAATCAGCCGGTCGGGCGAAATATACCATCCCGGAATCCGCGTGTCTTGCCTTTCCTTGTACCCGCACAGCTCAACCATATACTCAAGCACCTGCGTAAGCGCCATGCGCATCTCGGGGTCCTCTTTAAAGTGCAGCAAATAACGGCCGATTCCGCTTAAGCCCTGCATCACGTCGTAATCGGACATGAGCACGCCGTCTTTTATATTTCTCCGGACAACATACATGTACTCGGGGAACATGCGCAGGAAAAAGCCGTTGAGTGACCGAAGCATATTCCCGTACCGGGTGCCCTGCCGCGACAAAGCCTGGATGCCAGTAATGACACCGGCCATGCCGCTCCATAGGGATAAGGACTCGATTCCCTGCTGTTCCAGCGCTTGCTGCATGAGAACAACATAGCGGTGACCTGCGACGTCCCATTGTGCATCGGGCTCCAGACGGTCCAATTCGCCGAACAACAGGCATAAACCCGAATACCCTCGCGCAAGGTGCAGCCCGTTCCACTTCACATAGAACTTCCCTTGCTCGATTCGTTTCTGTTCTTCCGCGAGGGCGAATTGCTCGATTTCTCCCGGGTCCTTCAACCGCCGGGCCGTCTCCATTACAATCGAGCGGACCCGTTCGATTCGTTCCGCACCTTCAAGCGGCAGCCACTTGGCCTCGGCGCAAGCTTCTTTCGGGTTCATATCTGATTTCTCCCTTCGGGTTATGGTTTCCGCCATCATACGGCCGAACGCGCTTTGCGCTCAGGATCGGCGTCCAAATAAGCATTCGCTTGCATCATATAGAGCTCCGCATACATCCCGTTCTGCTGCATGAGCTGCTGATGATTGCCCTGTTCGACCACGGAGCCTTGATCCATCATGAGAATCTGATCGGCGTACCGGATGGCGGAGTAGCGGTGGGAAATGAATATGCCTAGCCGGTCGCGGACCAGCTCCCGAAACGCCTGAAACACCTGCAGCTCGGTTTCGGGGTCGAGCATGGAGCTGGGCTCGTCCAGCACGTAGAGCTCCGCCTCGCGCATGAAGGCCCTGGCGATGGCAATCCGCTGCCATTGTCCTCCGGAGAGCTGCTGCCCTTCGTCAAACAAGCGTCCGAGCTGTGTGGCAAGGCCTGCCGGCATCGATTGGATCAAGCCGGCGATGCCCGCCCGATCCGCCGCCTTCCACAATTCGGCGTCCTCCTCCATTTTCGCCGCGTTGCCAAAACCGATATTTTGCCTGACCTGCATCTCATATTGGACAAAATCCTGAAACACGACGCCGACCTTGCGGCGAAAAGCTTCGCAGTCCATGTCGCGGATCGAGACGCCGTTGATGAGAATGTCTCCTTCAAAGGAGTCGTACAGCTGCGTCAGCAGCTTCATCAAGGTTGTCTTCCCGGACCCGTTGCGCCCTACAATCGCGAGCGTTTCTCCGCGCTGCAGGGTGAAGCTGACATTCTGCAGAGCCGGATAACTGCTGCCGGGATAACGGAAAGACACGTTGCGGAATTCCACCGACTGGATGACCGGCGTAGTCGCGGGACGGGAAGCCTCCAAAGCTTCGATTTTTCTGGCGGAAGGATCGGAGGACTGCAAATCCAGGAAAGCGAAAAGCTGCTGTAAAAATAAATTGTGCTGGCATAAGGACAGGATGCTCTGCGTCAAATTTTGCGACGAAACCAGGGTTAGCGTTATGGCTTGGGTGTAGCTGACCACATGGCCGATCAAAATTTCACGCTTATAGGCGGACCATAAGACCATCAGAAACATGAAAGCGTTGACCCCTTGCTGGGTCGCTTGAAAAATAGCTCCCACCCCGAGCCGCTTCTTGATCATGCGTTTGTCTTCCGCCAAAAACTGCCGGAGCAGCTCGTGATATTTGCCAAGCAAATAACCGCCCAGCTGAAAAACCTTAATCTCCTTGAAGGAAATATCCCTTGTCAGCAGCACGGACAGATACCAGGTTTGCCGCATTTTCGGAGCCCGGTTCCATTGAAGCATGAACTCCTGCTGCCCGATCCTCAGAAACGAATAGAAGGAGGTCAAGGGAATGAGGATCAGGAGAAAGGCTGCCCACCATTTCCATGAAATGAGCATCGCCGCGGTAGAGAATAACGTAATGGACGCGGTAACAATGGACAAAATTTGCTGCAGGATTTGATAGGGCCGATGACCCGCCTCGTTCTGAGCGCGTTTCAGGGCATCCTGCACCTGGGCGTTCTCAAAATCGCTGAGCGAAAGGGAAATCGACTTCTCCATAATGAGCATGGTGATTCGATTGCTGAGCAGCGTTTCAAATAATTTGTTGATGAAATTTTGAGCCAATGACAGCGCTTCGTTGAATGCGGAAAACGCAATGAGCCAAATAAAGGGCACTAGCACAGTCTGAAAGCCCGTATCCCAGGCGGGGCCGATGCTGTTGATCAGCTTTTGGAGCAGCAGCAGCGAGATCACCGGCGAGGCGCCGCGCAGGATGTTAATACATAGAATCAGTATGAAATACAGTTTGTTCGTCTGCCACAGCAGTTGAAACACGCGGGGCCAATAGCGAAAGGATTGCACAATATTCGTCAGATTTACGGTTCGGGATTCTTCTTCCGCAGCCGGGCTCATGGCTGATTCCTCCTCACATGCTGCAAGCTGTATAGCGTATGTCTGGCCAGAGTCAACACCTTCTGCTCTTCTTCCCGTTGGATGCCGAACAGCCGGTTCAAATGCATATGGATCACGCTTTGCATCAGATCTTCCTGCGTATTGGTCAAGGTTCCTTCCGCTTGGCAATGACGGATTCCGTCTGCGTATCGGGCTATCGCCTCGCCGCGGGCTTGGAGCATCGGCAGGATGACGGCTCCGTCAGGAAGATGGCGAAGCTGGGCAAAGCCTTCCCTGGCGTCCCCGAACTTCATAAGAAACGGTCGGTGCTGACGGAACAATTCCAAATGTTCCTTATGCTGCACCAGCGTGTTCAGCCATTCGAATTGCTCGAAGAAGGACAGCCCGAACCGTTCCATGATGTCAATGACGCTGATGACCGCCAGCAAGTGCGGGTTCAGGCCGAGGTGTCCCGATTGTCCGGCGTGAATCCATTCGGCCACGACCCGGCTGTCGAGACAGAACAGCCGCTCCGCCGCCCCGATCAACGTCCGGCCCCCGTACCGCTCGATTTCCGGATCATACGTATCGATTACCAAGCGGGATAACAGCCCGTCTTCCGCGCACTGCCGCGTAAACCGGTACAGCTGCGGCAGCAGCGCGGTGTGAAGCTGCTCGGGATGGCCGCAGAAACGCCAGCGAAGATGCGGATCGGGATCGGCATAACGCATAAAGAAGCTGCCGGCCGCCCACCCTTGCTCCTCCGCCTGGCGGCAAAACTCTCTTAGAGGCCCGCCGATAAAGGCGTCGGCGCGATGCTCCGCACCGTACCATTTCAGATACAGCCATTCGCTGCCGGGCATTTTCAATCTTTCCGCGAGACGGATCGGGGGAGAGGAGAGGGCTCCGCTGCGATCCGGCTGCGTGGAAGCTTGCGGCAGGTCCCGCTTGACGAGTGGGAAGACGAATTCGGTCACGTAGTGCCCGGCTGCGCTCTGGGGCAGATGCTCCAACGCAAACCCGGTTTCGGTCAAAACGATCTGCCCTCCGGGCTGCAGCTTCGCATAATCCCGATACAATTCGTCCCGATGAAGCGGACAGTCAAGGTCCAGCAGCAAGCGGTTATCTGATTGGGTCAAGTAGACATAGCGCGGCAAATTCCATTGCTTCCGGTATGCCGCGAAAGCTTCCCGCCATTGGGATTCCGACATACTCCCGCGAAAAGGCGGCAGGTCCCCGTTAAACTTCCAGCATGCCGCCGCAATGATTGTTTTGCCGTATCTTAACCGCGGCAAGAAAGGAAGCGTTCTTAACTCGTTCCACTCAAAAAAATCAATGTTGCGCTGGTTTTCCAGCGAAAGCTCTCGCAAAAACCGGTAGACGTTAGGCGAGTTCGACGTATTCAGCATGTGGTTTGTCACCGGAATGACCCTTCGGTTTTTGGCCAGAGACCGCAAATAAAAACCGCTCGCGGAAATGCCGACGACCAGATCGGAGAGCGGGATCGTATGCTCCGGATCTTTGGCCGAATTGGTGCCGATGTCGATTTCGTATTCGCGAATGTTCGTGCTCAAAGCAACATTGGCTGCGCGGCCGTCTCCCGGGAAATAAACGAGCTCGGCGAGAATCGCTTCGGGATGAAGCTTTTGCTCCAACCGGTCAATTTGCTTGAGCTTGTCCACAAAGGAGGAATCGAACAAATCGACAAACCGTCCGACGGACTTGCCCGCACCGTAGGTCCCCGTCGTTCCTCCGGCAATCAGGAGAAAATCACCCTCCTCCACCGCCTCGCCGGATCGGGCGGCAAGACCAAAAACCAATTCCAACGACCGCGGCGCGTACTTTTCCTCCATCGGCGCAGGCTCAAGCTGCCTCACCATGTCGTCGGTCAGCTCCAATTCCTGCCGACCCTGCTGGAGGCAGGTCATGACCCATTGGGACAGCAGCATCTTTTTCTTTTGCTGGGCGAAGGAAGGGGAGCTTTCGTCCTTGCGTCTGCCCCGGGGGTATTCATATCCGGCCGGAGGGCCAAGCCCGATGTCTCCGTCCAGCAGCTCCAGCAGGGGGACCTCGCGGTAAGCTCCGTATTTCTCAACGAAATCCATGCGGTAGCTTTCCAGATGCGAAAGTCCCAAACGTTCCCCGGATATACGCCAAAGCACTTCGGCGGCGCGCTCAACCTCGTGCACAACGGATTTGGGGAGAGTGAGCGCCTCCATCGAGAGGGCCAGGTCCACTTGCAGCACGTTGTCGGCTTCGGCAACGGATTTCATATGCTCGATGAGTTCACGGTATAACGGCTCGCCTTGCCCGATTTCCAGACGGTTATAGCTCGCGATGAGGGCAGCGGCGGTTTCCAGCTTCGCCTTCTCTTCTTCCGCGCCTGTAATATCGGCTAAACGCCGGAGCACGTAATCGAACGGCGAGGCGGTCATGAGCGGCGGGCGCAGGTCGGTAATGATGATTTCCTGCTGAACCAGCTGCCAGAGGAATTGGTTTATTTGCTCGAGTGACGTATCGGAAAATTGATCGTGCAGCTTCAGCGCCAGCTCGCAAAAGGGGAGGGGCTGGCGGGTCAGCTCCATCACCTGCTTCACAGCCGGAGTCAGGCGAACGGAGGTGCTCTCCATGCCGCTTTTCTGCTTGACGCCGTACTTGGTCAGATAAGGCACGTAAAGGCGGGAGCCTATGGGATAGGCCAAAGAATTGAGACCGACCTTGAGCTGCTTGGCGATGTCAAACCGGCTCTCCAAGACGGACAGCACCTTCAGCAGCCACTCCATGTCAGGGCGGGCTCGCTTGGTATGGTCCGCGACGGGCCGAAGCTCGAACGCATACCGCTCCCCGAAATTTCCGTATGTTACTCCAGAAAATAAACCAAAAGGCGTCGGACGCGAGGTCATGCGCAGCAAATAGCGCAGAAAGCCTTTGACGGCCTGATCCTGTTTGCGCGGCTGCTCCTCATTGGTTAGATTGGGCAACGCCTGAAGCAGCGGCAGGCTGGATACGGCGATGGCCTCGCGGATGACCGGCAATTCGGCGTAGGCGGCCAATTTCTCGAACCAAAGCTTGCGGCTGTCCGCCTCATTCTCATCTATATCGACAGAAAGATTTTGGAATAGTTCGACCGGCAATAAAGGCATCCTTAAAATAAAAAAATCAAGCGCCTGAAAAACGCTTGGATCCGCATGAGATGGCGTCGGTTGAGTGGGGGCCGCTTGAACTGACATGTCGTCTCACCTTCCGTTATCGAGTCGTAAGAGATACTTCGGAAGAACGCGAACGTCCCTCCGAAGTATGTTGCGGGAGCCCGCGAAGGATTAGCAGCTGTAGCCG
The DNA here is from genome assembly GCF_004000785.1 of Paenibacillus ehimensis NBRC 15659. Taxonomy (GTDB): domain Bacteria; phylum Bacillota; class Bacilli; order Paenibacillales; family NBRC-103111; genus Paenibacillus_G; species Paenibacillus_G ehimensis. Next base: position 14,041 of record NZ_BILX01000067.1, read on the forward strand.
TGGGTATAGCCGCACATATGTCTGCCGGTAAAGCAGTTCGAAGAGAAGCAAGTATCCGTAAAGCATTTGGAACTGAAGCATTGCGAAGTAAAGCAAGTAGAGGTGAAGAGGCCGAAGTTTTGAGTTTCCGAATTCACGGCTTTAACCTCGACATCCAGATCGAAGTTGTTGTTTGCCATCATGAATTTCTCCCTTCGTGCGGAGGGCTTGCCTCCGGAATGGTTTGCGGCAGCCGGCGAAAGCTGAATGAATTCAAGAGATTAGCAGCTGTAACCGTGGGTGTAGCCGCACATATGTCTGCCGGTATAGCAGTCGGAAGAATAGCAAGTATCCGTATAACATTTGGAAGTATAGCATTGGGAAGTATAGCAAGTTGACGTGTAAAGACCGAAGTTCGCGTTTGCTCCGCTAACCGATTTCACTTGGACATCCAGATCGAAATTGTTGTTTGCCATAATGATCTTCTCCCTTCAATTTTAAAAGAGTTTGATAAAAGATTCGAAACGCTTTCGCCGGGCCTTGCCGCAGAGGGAAGCGAATATGGATCAGAAAAATATGTATTAAAATCCATATTCGACTATAATATACCCAAAATTATTATAATAGTCAATATATTACAAATATTTTTATAAAAGTTAGTATAGTTGAAAATAGGTAATTTTTCATGACTGCTAATCTCATTCAACGCATAAAAGTGCTGAAACATCAAAGAACACGCGCGTTAAAAGGGATGTTTGCGCGATTTATGGAGGTATATTAGTATGTGAACTGTTACAAAAAGGAATCATTAGTTTGTTTTATCCAAACCATAAAGGAGTGTTACACATAAGATGAAAGCATAGCTATTTAATCCGAAATGCAGCGTTGGCCAGGTTATTTTGAAAACGTTTACTTTTATGTAGAGAGTAGAGAATGGTTTCAGGAGGAATAGAGATGAACAATGCAGCGTTATTATCCGAGATCAAACCGTCGGCGTTCTCGCGTACGACCGACTTATTCGAGAAAATGCAGGAGCATGAGCAGGTGCTGTTTTGCAACGACCCCGCCACGGGGTTGAAAGCGATTATCGCCATTCACGATACGACGCTCGGCCCGGCTTTGGGGGGAACGCGAATGAGGCCTTATGCCACCGTCGAGGAAGCGCTGGAGGACGTTCTGCGTTTATCGAAGGCGATGACCTATAAATGCGCGGCGGCGGATGTGGATTTTGGCGGGGGAAAGGCGGTTATCATCGGAGACCCGGCCAAGGATAAAACCCCGGAATTGTTCCGGGCCTACGGCCAATTTATCGATTCGTTGAACGGTAGATTTTATACCGGGACGGATATGGGCACGGTGCTGGACGATTTCGTGCATGCGTGTAAGGAAACGAATTGCATAGCCGGGCTGCCGGAAGAATACGGCGGCGGGGGAGAAACGTCGATTCCGACGGCTCTGGGCGTTCTGTACAGCATGAAAGCGGTAGCCCGAACGTTATGGGGACATGAGAAGTTGAACGGCAAGCGGTTCGCGATTCAAGGCTTGGGGAAGGTCGGCTTTAAAGTCGCCGAGCACTTGCTGCAGGAAGGCGCCGATCTCTATGTGACCGATGTGGATCAAACCGCGGTAGACCAGGTAGTGGAAAGAGCCGGTAAGCTTGGCAGAATCGCGACCGCCGTGAAGGGAGAAGAAATATACGGCGTAGAGGCCGACTTCTTCGTTCCGTGTGCCGTCGGCGGCATTATTAACGATCATACGCTCGGGCAGCTCAAGGTTCAAGCGATCGCAGGCGCGGCGAACAATCAGCTTCTGCATGAGAGCCTTGCCTTCGAGCTAAAGCGAAAAGGCATCCTTTACGCACCCGATTACGTGGTCAACAGCGGCGGCATTATGCAAGTATCGGATGAGCTGTACGGACCGAACAAAGACAGAGTATTGGCCAAAACGAAAGCGATCTATCATTCGCTGCTCCGCGTGTTCTCGGAAGCAAAGGAAAAAAATATGACAACGGTCGAGGCGGCCAACCTGATCTGTGAGCAGCGAATTCAGTCCAGAAGAGGAAGAAACAGCTTCTTTTCTCCCCGAAAGCGCGCCAAATGGCAAATTCGCCATTAACCGAGAGTTTGAAGCAGGAGACATCCATACGATTTTCCGGGAGGCTGGTTCATATGGCTACCGTCAAGCTGTGCAGCTCGAATGAGCTGACGAAATCGGAAGCGTTAAAAAAAATTATGCGCGACGCCTCCGTTGATATCGTGGTGAAGGACTGCTTGGGCAATTGCGGGCAATGCTACTTGGAGCGCTTCGTGAAAGTGGATCAACGAATCATCGTTTTGAACGATGAAGAGGAGCTGCTGGACCAGCTGCTTCAAGCATCTGCCGCATCCGCCATCGACTAACCTCATTTAACGTACTAAAGCGATTTCGCGTTGACACGCGCATACAGCATTGAACGTTTTTGAAGAGTTCACAAGTTTGCCATATAATAGCACCAAGAATAAGGAATATAATTGTAGGAGGTTATAAAAATGGAAGAAGATGTTACATTAGTTAGCGAGCTGCAGCAAGATTTTTTCCCGATCGAGGATTTCGATTATATGGAATTTTATGTTGGCAACGCGAAGCAGGCCGCCTATTACTTGAGCCGGGCTTTCGGGTTCAAGATTGTTGCCTTCGCCGGGCTGGAAACCGGTCAGCGCGACAGGGTCTCCTATGTGCTGGAGCAGCGGAAAATCCGCTTTGTGGTGACGGGCTCGCTTCAGGAGGACCACCCGGTTACGGAATTCATCAAGAAGCATGGTGAAGGAGCAAAGGACGTTGCGCTTCGGGTTGACGACGTTGAAAGGGCTTACGCGGAGGCGGTTTCCAGAGGCGGCATTCCCGTCCTGGCGCCGCAGGTGCTGACGGACGAACACGGTACCTACAAAAAAGCAATTATCGGCACCTACGGAGACACCGTGCATACCCTTGTCGAGAGAAAGAACTACAAGGGCTTGTTTGCGCCGGGGTACCAGCCTGTAAACTTCTCCTTCCCGTTCCAGGATGCGGGGCTCATCGGGATCGACCATGTCGTCGGAAACGTCGAGCGAATGGACGAATGGGTGTCCTATTACGAGAAGGTCATGGGCTTCAAGGAAATGATTCACTACGATGATGAAGATATAAGCACGGAATATTCGGCTTTGATGTCCAAGGTCATTTGCAACGGCGGCCGCATCAAAATGCCGATAAACGAGCCGGCTACCGGCAAGCGCAAATCGCAAATCGAAGAATATCTGGAATTTTACAACGGCCCCGGGGTACAGCACGCGGCTTTATTGACCAACGATATCATAACGACCGTGAAGGTGCTGAAGGAAAACGGCGTGGAGTTCCTGGATACGCCGGATACGTATTACGACGAGCTGTCGGACCGGGTCGGCAAGATCGACGAGGATATCGAGAAGCTGAAGCAATACCGCATTCTTGTCGACCGTGACGAGGAAGGGTATTTGCTGCAAATTTTTACGAAGCCGCTCGTCGACCGGCCGACCTTGTTCTTCGAAATCATTCAGCGCAAAGGGGCGACCACCTTCGGCGAAGGCAACTTTAAAGCGCTGTTCGAATCGATCGAAAGAGAGCAGGCGCGCCGCGGAAACTTGTAGTTTCCGCGCGTACCGGCAGGCTTAGAGGAAAGGCGGCAATAATAACATGATTTCCAGCGCTAGAGCTTTGATGGAGCAGCTTCTCGATTATGCCGGATTGTTTCCGCCCGCCGCTCTGCCCTTGGAGCAGGCGGTCCGCAATTACGCGGTCTACCGGGACGGACAGGACGCATGGATGCTGGGCCGGTTCGTTATCCCCGCCGCGCAATTGGAGGAGCTGACTCCGTATATGCCGATGTTTTCCGGGGACCGGCCGCTGATGCTGTCGGTTCTTGGGACCCGCAGCCGGGATGCGGAAGAATGCTTTCGGATGCTTGGCGATACGCTGCGGCAAACGGAGGCTTTTCGGGGAAAGCATGGTTCGTCGGTCAACATTGATGTGCTGGAGCTTCCTCTTCCCCCTGCGGGCGCAGACCGCCGGTTACTGGATGAGGCCGCAGCCGGGGCATCGGAACACGGCCTCCGGCTTTTCTTCGAATGGACGTTTCCATGGAACGGCGATTGGGAGAGCCGGATCGAAGAAGCGCTCGAAGCGGTAAAGTCCTGCAGGAGGCAGGGCGGGCTGCAGCCGGGCGTGAAGCTGCGGACCGGAGGCGTCACCGCCGACGCGTTTCCGTCGCCGGAGCAGGTGGCCGCCGTTCTCGTCGGGTGCCGAGACCGCCAATTGGCGTTGAAGTTCACGGCCGGGCTTCATCACCCGGTTCGCATGTACCGGGAAGAAGTGAAGACCGAGATGCACGGCTTCCTTAACGTGTTTGTCGCTGGGATGCTGGCGCATGTCTACAAGCTGGACCGTGGCAAAACCGCCGAAATTTTGGCGGACGACCATCCCGACAGCTTCGTCTTCCTCCCGGATGCGTTAGGCTGGAGAACGCTTACGCTTTCGGCCGGCGAGGTGCGCAGGCTGCGCCGTCAGGCGCTGTGCTCCTACGGAAGCTGCAGCTTTGACGAGCCCCGCGACGAGCTGCGGGAGTTAAAATCAATTGAATAAAAGGAGCCGTTAAGATGCTGCGCTCATTTATTGAGGTTGCGCCGGAATCGCATTTCCCTATCCAAAATCTTCCTTACGGCGTCTTTCGCTCCCGTAACGGCGGACATCCCCGCATTGGCGTGGCGATCGGAGAGTACGTGCTGGATCTTGCCGTTCTCGATCAGGCGGGCTGCTTGGCCCGGACGGAAGCGGCCGGGCAGGGCCTATTCGACCAAGCGTCGCTGAACGCGTTCATGGCGCTCGGCCGCCCGGTCTGGCAGCAGGTCCGCGCGGAAATTCGGCGCCTGCTGTCGGCTGACGAGCCGGAGCTGCGGGATAACGGGGGGCTGCGGACAGCGGCCTTGCTTCCGCAGAAGGACGTCGAGCTGCTGCTGCCTGTAGAGATAGGCGATTATACGGACTTTTACGCTTCGCGGGACCATGCCTTCAATGTAGGCACGATGTTCCGGGGGAAAGAGAACGCCTTGATGCCCAACTGGCATCATCTCCCGGTCGGCTACCATGGCCGGGCCAGCTCGATCGTGCTCAGCGGGACCGACGTGCGCCGCCCGCAAGGGCAGATGAAGCCGCCGGATGCGGCGGCGCCTGTATTCGGGCCGAGCCGTCAGCTGGACTTTGAGCTGGAAATCGGATGGTTCATGGGCGCGGGCAACCCGCTGGGCCAACCCATCCCCGTCGAACGGGCAGAGGAGCATATTTTCGGGCTGGTGCTCGTCAACGATTGGAGCGCCCGGGATATTCAGGCTTGGGAATACCAGCCGCTCGGACCTTTTCTCGCGAAAAATTTCGCGACATCGATCTCGCCCTGGGTTGTGCCGCTCGATGCCTTAGAGCCGTTCCGCATCCGCGGAAGCCGGCAGGAGCCGGAGCCGCTGCCTTACCTGAAGCAGGAGGGCGCCCATTCCTTCGACATCAAGCTTGAGGTGTACCTGCAAAGCGCCGATATGGAGCAGGCGGAGCGGATCACGGAGAGCAACGTCAAATACCTGTATTGGAGCATGGCGCAGCAAATCGCTCACCATACGGTAGGCGGCTGCAACCTGCGAGCCGGGGATTTGCTGGCTTCCGGGACGATCAGCGGACCGGATAAGGCAAGTCGCGGCTGCATGCTCGAATTGGCCTGGCGCGGAGCGGAGCCTCTTCAGCTCAGCAATGGCGCGAAGCGGGTCTGGCTGGAAGACGGCGATCGGCTGACGATGACCGGCTACGCTCAAGGCGACGGGTACCGCATCGGGTTTGGCGAAGTGACGGGCCGGATTCTGCCATCGTTGAAATAAGCAAGCGCAACTTAACCAAGGAGGTCGTACAAGATGCCGTTCTACCATCGGATGGGGCAAATTCCCAATAAAAGACACGTGCAGTTCAGAAAAGAAGACGGTTCGTTGTTTCGCGAGCAAGTGATGGGCACGAAAGGCTTCTCCGGCATTCAATCAATCCTATACCATCATGGGGCGCCGACGGAAATCGTTAAAGCCGAATTCCTCGGTGCGTGCAGCATTGAGTACGAGGAGGACAGCGTCCTCGGATACCGTCATTTTCAGACGGGAGCGGCTCCGAGGAAAGGCGATGGCGTTCAGGGCAGAACGTACGTGCTCGGCAATGACGATATCCTGCTTGCCGTGTCAAGCCCCACGGAAACCATGAATTATTATTACCGCAACGCCGACGGCGACGAGCTGCTGTTCGTGCATTACGGAACCGGCAAGGTCGAGTCGATGTTCGGTACGCTGCACTACCGTCCGGGCGATTATATCGTCATTCCGATCGGCACCATTTACCGGATCGTGCCGGATGGGGAAGACACCAAATTTTTGGTCGTGGAAACGAACAGCTGGATCAGTACGCCCAAGCGTTACCGCAACGAGCACGGTCAGCTGCTGGAGCACAGCCCTTTTTGCGAAAGGGATATCCGGCTGCCTGAAACGCTGGAAACGCACACGGAGCCCGGGGAGTTCGAGGTCCGGACCAAAACGAGGGGCGCGCTGCATTCGCATATTTACAGCCATCATCCGTTAGACGTCGTCGGCTGGGACGGTTATCTGTATCCGTACATTTTCAACATTGCGGATTTCGAGCCGATCACCGGACGCATTCATATGCCGCCTCCGATTCACCAGACGTTCGAAGGTCATCAGTTTGTCGTCTGCTCCTTCGTCCCGAGAATGTACGACTATCATCCCGAAGCGATTCCGACGCCTTATTTCCACAGCAACGTGGACAGCGACGAGGTGCTCTATTACGTGGAGGGCAATTTCATGAGCCGCCGGGGCATCGAGGAAGGGTCCATTACGCTTCATCCGTCGGGAATTCCTCACGGTCCTCATCCGGGTACGATCGAGGCAAGCCTGGGCAAAAAAGAAACGAAGGAATTGGCGGTCATGGTGGACACGTTCCGTCCGCTCAAGGTCGTCAAGGCAGCCCGCACCTTCGAAGACAAAAACTATCTTTACAGCTGGTCTCATAAATAAATCGGCGTGGTGGTGGCATAGTGCGGCGGAATAACGTGCGAAGCGAGGAAGAAGTCCATCAGTTATTCGAAGCCATTCTATCGTTACAAAACAAGGATGAGTGCTACGATTTTTTTTCCGATTTGTGTACGGTAAACGAGGTCAAAACGATGGCTCTCAGGCTTGAGGTCGCAAAGCAGCTGCTCGAAGGAGCTACTTATTTGGACATTATCGAGGAAACCCAGAAAGGCAGCGCCATCATTTATCGCGTCAAAAATTGTCTGAATCACGGAAGGGGAGGCTTCCGAACCATTTTGGACCGGTTGAACAGGCACGGCAAGCAGCCGTGAGGAAGAACGGCGCGTTTGCTGTAAGAAGCGTTCGGACGGCGAGACCGATTGGATGAGAACCGAAGCTGTGAATCGTTATGAGGCTTGCTCTCAAACAGCCCGATCACCGTCCGAATGTTTTCTCCCTTATTTTGAATACGCTTACATTAAATTGGCTTCGCGCGTTTTATTATTCCGTTCGTGCGGGAGGAATTCCTTATGGTAACGAGAAAACCATCGTTTTTCATGTCAAGCGCGCTCATTGCGGCTATCGTCGTGATTCTGGCGGTAAGCATTCTTCACTATCAAGTCGCTCCGCAAATCCCCATCTTGACGGCATCGATCCTTCTTTCTTTCTACGGTTTAAAATTAGGCTTTACTTGGAAACAGTTGGAATCGGCTATTGTCAAAGGCATTTTATATGGTCTCCCCTCGATTCTCATTTTGTGTCTGATCGGAATCTTGATCGGAATATGGGTGTTGAACGGAACCGTTCCGACCTTGTCCTATTACGGCTTGCATATTCTTTCACCCAGCTACTTTCTCGTATCGGCGGTGTTGATTTGCGGAGTCGTATCCGTGCTGACGGGAAGCTCCTGGAGCGCAATCGGCACGATGGGCGTTGCTTTGATGGGGGTCGCCTACGGCATGGGAATTTCCCCCGCCATGGCGGCCGGGGCTATCGTTTGCGGCTCCGTATTCGGCGATAAAATTTCGCCTCTTTCGGATACGACGAACCTTGCCTCCGCGACGGCCAAGGTGCCTATTTTCGATCATATCCGGCACATGCTGTGGACAACGATTCCAAGCTTGGTATTAACGCTGATCTTGTTTGCTTTTTTTGCCATATCCGACCGTGCGGCAGACACCGCCGGCATTGAAACGATGATCCGGACCCTCAACGAACGCTTCACAATTACGCCTCTGACCCTGCTCTCGCCGCTTGCGATTATCGTCTTGGCCTTTAAACGGGTCGATGCCATTCCCACTTTGGTTGTCGGTTTATTGGTCGCGATCGTGACGTCCTTTTTTACCGTTCCCGGAATATCGGCAGGCCGGCTCATGAGCGTGGCGCACTTCGGCTATAAGTCGGAAACGGGAGTCGAAGCGATCGATAAGCTGCTGTCGCTGGGCGGGCTATCCAGTATGATGTTTGCCGTTTCGCTCATCATCCTGGCGCTCGCCTTCGGCGGTCTTGTGAAAGAAATCGGCCTGGTTCATACGATTATCGACAGGATTAAGAGGTATTTAAATAAAAAAGGAAATGTCATCAGCGCGACGGTGTTATCTTCGGTCGGGGTGAATGTCATTATCGGGGAATGCTACTTGTCCATTATTTTGCCCGGGCAAATGCTGGAATCTTCGTACAAGCGGCTGAAGCTGCATCCGAAAAATTTGTCCAGAACGCTGGAGGATGCCGGAACCATCGTTCATCCGATCGTTCCGTGGGGAGTTTCGGGCGCCTTTATTATGGCTACGCTGAATATCGGCATGGAGTACGTTCTCTATTCGTTTATGTGTTTTATTACGCCCTTATTGGCGATCGTTTTCGGCTATACCGGTTTCGCCATAGCGCCGATCGGCGAGGAAGGCGAAATGGAAGCCTACGAAGAAAAGTTCGAGATCGGAATGAACAACAGCAGCATGTAGACTGGAAACAGTGTGCCGGCGATGGGACAGCAAGCGCGAGGGCGGTTCACCGGAGGAGCGGTGCTGGCGGACCGCCTTTGGCGCTTGGCGGCTACTCTTCCACGTAATCGTCGCCGGACGAGTCGTGGGTCGGGTGCGCGTCGGGATACCCGCGGGAGAGGCCTGCGTGAAGCTCGCGGTTCTCGTAAGTAAACTGCTTGTACGAGCGCTGATCCTCGCGCCACGGCGTGCTCTTGCCGAGCGATTCCGTGAGAAGACTGCTTCCGTAAGGACCTTCCGGAAATTCCTCCGCGGTCAGGTCGTTGCGCTGGGATTCCACCGTGCTCAGGTCGGTGTATTTCTTCTGCGGAGCTTCGTTCATAAATCCGTCTCGGTTCGTGTCGTTTAAGCCCATGCTCGGTTCCTCCTCTTCAGTAGACGAAGATGTTTTCTATAGCGTGCCCTTAAACCGGAAGATTATCCAATTCATGCTTGTCAATGAAGCTCATACGTGGTAATATAAACCTAATTTCAAACGTACATTTGAGAGGAAGCACCTCTTACCTACTGGGTAAGATGGTGCTTTTTTTGCGTTTGAAGCCATTTGAAACTATTTTTTTGGGGGAGGTTTACACATGAACCTGGTGTTTTTGAACAGCTTGGAAAAGCCGACGGAAGAGGGGAACGTCCGTACGGCGCAGGTGACCATTGGCGAAAGCCAAGGCATTTGGATGGTGATGTGGAACGAGACGAGAGAAGACGGCCGCAAAGTGCAGGAGTGCTGGTACGAAGGGCTGCGCTGGGAGGAGATGCTCGCGGTTTTTCGCGAGCGGGTATTTGCCAAGCAATGCGGCGGCTATAAGCCGATCGTGCAGGTGAACGTAAGCGAGATCGACGTATTGGACCGTCGGACGGCGTATATTCAACGATTGTATTTTTACGGGGAGAAGCATGCCAACGAAGAGCTGTTCGACAAGCTGCGCGATTGGCGGTTTAAACAAGCGAGCCGCGACGGGAAAGCGGCGTATCTGATTGCCACCAACCGGCTGCTCAAAATGATAAGCGCCTTCGTTCCCCATACGGAAGAAGAGCTGCTGCACCTTCCGGGATTCGGAAAAGCCAAGGCTGCCGCTTACGCAGCCGATATCGTCGCCATCACCGCCGGCTTCCCGCGGGATACGGAATTTCCGCTCGCGTGGGTGGCGCAATCGATCGACCCCGGAGAGCTGAATGCCTGGCTGCTTCAGGAAAATGAACGGAAGCGGAAGGCCGAGGAAGAGAAGCGGGAGATCAAGCATAAGCTGCTTGAGGCCATTGCGCGCGGGGAGAAGCTGGATGAGCTGCAGGAGCAGACTAAGATTCAGCGGCGCAATTTGCTGCAGCTGTTCGAAGAGCTGGATCGCGAAGGCTACGACCTGCAGAGCTATATCGAAGGGCAGCTTGAGCAGGTGCCCGAACCCGAGCGCGAGCTGGCATGGAAGGCGTTTCAGCAGCAGGGCGACCGTTATTTGAAGCCGATTCTGCAAACCGTCTATAGCCAGAAGGAGCTCACAGCGCAGGATACGGACCGCGTCTACGAATGGCTTCGCATGCTGCGCATGAAGTTCCGCCGTGAGACCGAACGGAAGACGGTTGAAGCGAGCTGAAGCACGGCAGCATGGCAAAAAAACATTGTACAAGCCCGGCGGCTAAGGTAAGATGGACATAGGAATATGAAGGAGCTGACCGTATGGAGGAGCTTCGCGCGATACTTCACAGCATCATCAAAAACCAAGAAGAAACCAATGCGAAAATTAGCGAGCTGAATCTGCAGTTAAGCGCTAAAATCGGCGAAACGAACGCGAGAATCGACGCCCTTGACGTAAAGATCGATAAAGTTGATGCTCGACTCAGTGAAAAGATTGATAAAGTTGAGGCTCGACTCAGTGCCAAGATCGACGAAGTCGATGCTCGACTCAGTGAAAAGATTGATAAAGTTGATGCCCGGCTCAGTGAAAAGATCGATAAAGTTGAGGCTCGACTCAGTGCCAAGATCGACGAAGTCGATGCTCGGCTCAGTGAGAAGACTGACACCCTGGGTGCAAAGATCAGCGCCCTAGATTCGAAGATCGACGACGTCAACACCAGTCTCAGTGCCAAAATCGACTTTCTCGATGCCCGGCTGGATCGTGCCCATCTGAGCTTGCAGAGTCAGATCGACGACGTCGGCGCGGACGTCAGGCATATTAAGCGGAGCATGCGCCTGTTCGAAAACGATATGGATACAACCTTGGACCGGATTAAACGTCTGGAAGACTACATGGCCAAGCATCCCGAATGAGGAACCTTTCCTAAGGTTCCTTTTTTGCATACAAAAAAAGGACCGGCTTCACAGCCAATCCTTTTTGCGGAACAACACAAACATGAAGATGCCGACAAGCGCCAGTAAAAGAACCGTAGCGACCCCGCCGTACTCCCAGTGCAGGCCCGGAATATAATCAAAATTCATTCCGTAGACGCCGGTAATGAACGTGAGCGGCATGAAGATGGTCGTGAGTGCCGTAAACACGCGCATGATTTCGTTCGCGCGGTTGGCCAGGGAAGATTGGTAAGCCTCCCGCAAGTTCGCCATCAAGTCGCGGAACGTATCGAACGTCTCGGAAATTTTTACGGCGTTTTCGTAGATATCGCCAAAATATTTTTTAAGCGGCTCGCTGACAAGCTTCAACTCTTTTTTGTTGAGCGTCGCGATGACCTCTTTTTGCGGAACAAGCACTTTTTTGAGCCACAGAATTTCGCTTCGCAGCCCGATGATTTCATTCAAATGCGACTTCTTCGTATGCATGAGAATGTCTTCTTCCAGCTTCTCGATCTTCGCTTCGATCCGGTCGCCGACATTGGTGTAATTATCGACGATAAGGTCGATCAAGTGGTACAGGAACTGGTCGGGCGCCGTAACCTCTTCTTCCCAAAGAATCGGCTTCAAGGCGCGAATTTCGTTGATTTTTTGCCGGGTGATCGTGATGATATAATGCTTCCCAAGAAAAATATTGAGTGCGCGGAGAAAAATTTCCTCGTCATCGAACCGGATGCTGTTGAATACGATAAAATAATGCGAGTCGTACAGCTCGATCTTCGGCCGCTGCTCTTCTTCCGTCAAAACGTCCTCTATGGCGAGCTCGTGAAGATGAAACAACGGCTGTAAAACGTCCAAATCCTCCGGCTCGGCATCGATCCAATAAAAGCCGTGCGGAGGCGGATCGATCGTTTGCGTGATGTCTTCTACTAATGTAAAAATGCCGTCCTGAACCAAGCGTGCCTTCATAGGTTCCACCCCTCCGTATAGATCGGATGGAACGCTCGGCCGTCTGCCTTCTTCAAGAAAACAGACCCTCAAGCTTAGTCAGGCGCTGTTCGTCATCATCACGCACAAAAAAGCATGCGCATTCTCGAACGAATGGCAAACGACCGGGTTCCAAACGATAGATTCAATTGTGTTTGAACGCAGATGCGACTTCCCGGGTCTCCGTCCATTCGATTGCTGCACCCCTTCTAGCGTGAAATGTCGAATACCTGTATAGTATAACGCGTCATATTCGAGAACACAATGAGTTTGTATATCATTCGCGCATGGGAATAATTTATGCAAAATCCGGCGGATTGGTGCGGGTTCGGACGCCATCTATTCCTGGAAAAGGTTCCGCTTGACGCTTGCTGTGATTTCGATTACATTAGTATTATCTAAAACAACTGAATAGATTCGGTTTCACACTCTTATCAAGAGCAGGTGGAGGGACTAGCCCGATGATACCCGGCAACCGACAGACCTTTGCGTACACAACATGTAGATTTTTTCAGCATGGCAAAGGAATGCACGGTGCTAATTCTTGCGGAAGCCAGGCGGCTTCTGACAGATGAGAGAGGACGATGTTAACCATACAAAGGCCTTTCTCGTGCGATGGAGAAAGGCTTTTTCTTATGCCCTTTTTCAGTCGCAGGAGTGCAGGGAACGACGAATCCAATGACCCGAAGGAGTGAACCCGATGCCCATCAAAGTACCAGATCATCTGCCGGCCAAGGAAGTGCTTGTCAACGAAAATATTTTTGTCATGGACGAGAGCGTAGCGTTTCGTCAAGATATTCGCCCGCTGCGGATCGTGATCCTAAACCTGATGCCGACGAAAGAAACGACGGAGACCCAATTGCTGCGGCTGATCGGCAACACTCCGCTACAGGTTGAATTCATTCTGCTGCACCCGAAAACGCACACGTCGAAGAACACCTCACTGGAACACCTGGAGCAGTTCTACAAAACATTCGAAGACATCAAGCACGAACGCTTCGACGGCATGATCATTACAGGCGCGCCGGTCGAGCAGCTTGAATTCGAAGAGGTGAATTATTGGGAAGAATTGACGCAGATTATGGAGTGGAGCAAAACCCACGTCACGTCGACGCTGCATATTTGTTGGGCGGCGCAGGCCGGTCTCTACTACCATTTCGGCGTGCCGAAGTACCCGCTTGAAGAAAAAATATTCGGCGTTTTCCCGCACACCATCACCAAGCCGAATGTGAAGCTGCTGCGCGGGTTCGACGAGCTGTTTCTCGTTCCCCAGTCCCGTCATACCGACGTTCGCCGGGAGGATGTCGCCCGGGTCGAGCAGCTCGACATTTTGTCGGAATCGGAGGAGGCGGGCGTCTACATCGCCGCGACGAAGGACGGGAAGCAAATTTTTATTACCGGCCATTCGGAATACGACGCGTGTACGCTCAAGTACGAGTACGACCGCGATGTGAACAAAGGAATGGATATTGCGATTCCGAAAAATTACTATCCGAATGACGATCCGACCCGGCCGCCGCTCAACACCTGGCGGGCCCATGCGAACCTGCTGTTCTCCAATTGGTTAAACTATTATGTGTACCAAGAGACGCCGTACGATTTGTATAAGGGGGATTATATGATATGAGCAATTGTTCCAAGCCAGAGTTGAAAATCGAGAGCCGTCTCGCGCAGATCGGCTCCCAGGAGGAACCGGCGACGGGGGCGGTCAGCTTCCCGGTATATCAAGCGACGGCGTTTCGTCATCCGAAGCTCGGGCAGAGCACGGGATTCGATTACGCGCGCACGAAAAGCCCGACACGCAAAGTACTGGAGGATGCGATTGCCGAGCTGGAATCCGGGGATGCGGGCTTTGCCTGCAGCTCCGGGATGGCGGCGCTCCAGACGATCTTTGCACTGTTCAGCCAAGGCGACCATTTGCTTGTCTCCCTCGACTTGTACGGCGGGACGTACCGGATGCTGGAGCGCATCATGTCCCGCTTCGGCGTCACCGCAACGTATGTGGACACGAACGATCTCGATGCATTGGAAGCGAACCTGCAGCCGGGCACAAAAGCGGTTTTGATCGAAACGCCGACCAATCCGCTCATGATGGTCACGGACCTGGCGTTGGTGTGCGGCTGGGCGAAGAAAAAAGGCATTCTTTCCATCGTTGACAACACGCTGCTTACTCCGTTCTTCCAGCGTCCGATCGAGCTTGGAGCCGATATTGTCATTCACAGCGCATCCAAGTACCTCGGCGGGCATAACGACGTGCTTGCCGGGTTAATCGTGACCAAAGGCAAGGAGCTGTCCGAGGAAATGGCGTTTCTGCACAATTCGATCGGCGCAGTCTTAGGCCCGCAGGACAGTTGGCTGCTCATGCGCGGCATGAAAACATTGGCGATCCGCATGGAGCGTCACGAGTACAACGCTACCCGCATTGCGACGTTCCTGCAGTCCCATCCGCAGGTGGAAGCGGTCTACTATCCGGCGCTCGAAAGCCATCCGGGCCATGATATTCAGAAGAAGCAGTCGTCCGGCAATACGGGGATTTTTTCCTTCAAAATGAAAGACGCCCGCTATATCGAGCCGATCTTGCGTCACGTGAAGCTGATTGCGTTCGCGGAAAGCTTGGGCGGCGTCGAATCGCTGATGACGTACCCGGCGGTCCAGACCCATGCCGATATCCCGGAAGAGATCCGGCGCAAAGTCGGCGTGGACGATAAACTGCTCCGTTATTCCGTCGGCATCGAGCATGCGGACGATCTGATAGCGGATTTGTCCCGCGCCATCGATCTGGCACAGCAGGAGATTGAAGGGGGCGTGCCGGCTCATGGCTGATAAAACGACGCAAGGAACTCATCCGAGCGATCTCCATAAAGACCGAGCTTTTGCGACGAAGCTGATTCATTTCGGAAGCGAAATCGACCGGACGACCGGCGCTTCCAGCGTACCGATCTATCAGGCGTCGACGTTCCATCAATTTTCGCTCGACGATCCGCAGGAATACGATTACTCCCGTTCCGGCAACCCGACCCGGCAGGCGCTGGAGGATTACATTGCGCTCCTCGAGGGGGGCAAACGGGGCTTCGCGTTCGCTTCGGGCATGGCGGCGATCTCCGGCGCGTTCATGCTGCTGTCGGCAGGGGATCATGTCATCTGCACGGAGGATGTGTACGGGGGCACGTACCGGCTGCTGACGTCGATCCTGCCCCGGATGAACATCGAGACGACGTTCGTCGACATGACCGATTTGGACCGGGTGAAAGCGGCGCTCAAGCCGAACACGAAGGCGGTGTTCCTCGAAACGCCGTCGAACCCGACGCTCAAAATTACCGATATTGCCGAAGTCGCAGGTTGGGCGAAGGAGCATGGCTTGCTGACCATGATGGACAATACGTTCATGACGCCTTACCATCAGCGTCCGATTGAATACGGCATCGATATCGTGCTGCACAGCGCAACGAAGTTTCTGGGCGGACACAGCGATGTGACCGCAGGGCTGGCCGTCGCCGCGAACGAAAGTCTGGGCCGCCGGCTGAAGCAGATTCAGAACGGCCTCGGCACCATTCTCGGCGTGCAGGACTCGTGGCTCCTCATGCGCGGGATGAAGACCTTGAAAGCCCGGATGGAGGCGCATGAGCAAAGCGCCCGGCAGCTGGCAGCCTGGCTGGCGGCCCACCCGTCGATCGAAGCCGTCTATTATCCGGGGCTGCCGAATCATCCCCGTCGCGACATTCACGAGAAGCAGTCGCTCGGCTATGGCGCCGTCGTCTCGTTCGACACGGGCTCCGGGGAACGGACCAAGCGCCTGCTGTCCAAAGTGCGCATTCCGCTTGTCGCCGTCAGCTTGGGGGCGGTCGAGAGCATCCTTTCCTACCCGGCGATGATGTCCCATGCGGCGATGCCGCGCGAGGTCCGGCTGGAGCGCGGAATTACCGACGGGCTCGTCCGGTATTCCGTCGGTCTGGAGGATATCGCCGATATCATCGAAGACCTGGAGCAAGCGTTAGCGGACACGGACCGATAAAATAAAAAAGAAAAGCCGATGATTCAGGGGATCATCGGCTTTTCTGTGAAAAAAAGGAATATCTCCCTATTCACTATAGCGAACTCGTGATATGATAGTAGGGACAAGCTGTTGCTGCCGGTGAGGGGGAAATTTATGACGTTTTCATTTGCTTCAAGTGAGTGGAAAGAAAGGTTCCGAATGCTGCTCCGGCTGCCTTATCCGAACAGGGCGCTCCGCTTTTTTCCCCCGGAATTTACGTTTCGCGATCCGGTGCTCTCGCTGGTCAAACAGTACCGGCGGCAAGGAAAATCGTGCGGGCTTATTTTGCTGTACTTGGAAGATTTTCATCATATGTTTTCCACTTATTCTGAAGCGAGGCTCTGCGCCTTGCAGAGTCGTATCCGGCAGACGATCCTGGAGCTGCTGCCTTCCTGCTTCCGGGACAAGGATGTCATCGGAGTGCGGCAGTTTGCGCTCGACGATTACGGCATTTTCGTTAAAGAGCAAGCCGGCTGCGGGTTCGACGAGCTGCAGCGCAAGGCGCAGGAGCTGCAAAAAGAAGTTTCGCGCAGGCTGCGCTTGCATGCGGGCGCCGACGCACAGGCTCCCGTATCGCTGCAAAGCGGGTGCTATATCGTCGGTCCGGACCTTGAGAACACGTCTGCCGGCATTCAAGCGGCCTATCACTATGCCCGCTGCATCGCCACCCGGAAGCTGCCGCCGCATTTTTGCCCGACCCGGGAGCATTTGCTGGACATTTTGAAGCAGGAGAGCATTTTTGTTCTCGCCCAACCGATTCTCAATTTGGCCAGCGGTGAATTGTACGGCTGGGAAATATTGACCCGCGGTCCGCAAAACTCGCCGTTTCACACGCCTTCCGAGCTGTTCGATATGGCTTACCAAGCCGATCTCTTATCGAGATTCGAATTTCTGGTTATCAAGAAGGCGTTCATGGAAATCTCATCGCGGGCGATTCAAGAGCAGGTCTTTATTAACGTGACGCCCGTTTCGCTCGGACATCCGCTGTTTTTGCATCAGCTTCTGGAAACATTGAAGCAATTTCCGGCCATTTCGGCCTCGCAGGTCGTTCTGGAAATTACGGAACGCCACGCGATTCGGGATTTTCAATACATAGGCGCCGTCATGAACGCTTGCCGCGCTCATGGGTTCCGCTTTGCCGTGGACGATGCGGGGGCCGGCTATTCGAGCCTGCAATCGATCTCCGAGCTGGTGCCCGACATCATCAAAATCGACAGATCGGTCATTGCCGAGATCGACCGGATGTCCGTCAAGCAATCGCTGCTGAAAGCGCTGCTGCACTTCGCCGACAATATGAACTGCCAAGTGATCGCCGAAGGCGTGGAACGGCCGGAAGAGCTCAGCATGCTTTGCGAGATGCGGGTGCATATGGTGCAAGGCTTTTATTTTGCCCGTCCGCAGCCGCTTGTGACCGATCAGGAACGGGTACAGCAGCTTCAATTGGTCAAAGAAAAAATTGTAGGGCACCGGCATATGCATCCCGCTTGAAGGCTTTGTCCCGATGCTCACAAATTCGTCACAAAAACGGCCGCCGCTTTCCGCCACACGGAAAATGGCGGTCTTTGAGTATGGCAGGAGCGGAGTATTTTATGGTAGGATGAAAGCATAAAGGAGATGAAAGCGATGAGTTCCATCGACCGGATATTGGATAGCGCGCTGGCGGGAAACCGGATCAGTCTGGAAGACTGTGTGGCGCTCTATGAATCGGACGAAATCGAAAAAATGGGCCATGTGGCCAATCAAATTATGCTTCGGCACCATCCGGAGCCGGTTACGACCTTCGTGATCGGCCGGAATGTCAATTATACGAACATTTGCGATGTGTACTGCCGTTTTTGCGCCTTCTATCGCGCACCGGGCTCGGCAGAAGGCTATGTGCTGCCGAACGAGGTGATTTTTCAAAAGATACAGGAAACGATCGACGTGGAAGGCACCGAAATTTTGATGCAGGGGGGCACGAACCCGAACCTGCCTTTCAGCTATTACACGGATCTGCTGAAGGAAATCAAGAAGCGGTTCCCGAACATTACGATGCACTCGTTCTCCCCGGCCGAGATTATGAAAATGAAGGAAGTGTCGAACGGCCTTTCGCTGGAGGATGTCATTCGGGCCATTCACGAAGCCGGACTGGATTCGCTGCCCGGAGGCGGCGCGGAAATTCTCGACGACCGCACCCGCCGCAAAATCAGCCGGCTGAAAGGCTCGTGGCGCGACTGGATGGATGTCATGCAAACGGCCCACAAGGTCGGCATGCATACGACCGGGACGATGGTGATCGGCTTCGGCGAAACGATGGAGGAGCGCGCGCTGCATCTGCTCCGCATCCGCGACGCACAGGACGAATGCATCGCGAAGGGCTATAATACGCCGGGCTTCCTGGCCTTCATCTCTTGGACGTTCCAGCCGGACAACACGAATCTGAAAGCGGAGAAGCTGGGACCGGAAGATTATCTGAAAAACGTCGCGATCAGCCGCATCATGCTCGATAACATTAAGAACTTCCAGTCGTCCTGGGTGACGATGGGACCGGAGGTCGGCAAGCTGTCGCTCCACTACGGCTGCAACGATTTCGGCTCGACGATGATCGAAGAAAACGTCGTATCCGCGGCAGGGACGACGCACAAGGTGAACATCGGATCGACGCTGCAGCTCATCCGGGAAGCGGGCAAAATTCCCGCGCAGCGCAATACGCGCTATGAGATTTTGCGCCGCTTCGACGACGAAACGGTTCAGGTGCACAAAGACTTCATTATGCAAAATTAACACAAAATATAAGACGCTTGCGCTTCGATCTTGGCTTCGAAGGCAGGCGTCTTTTTTGCGCGGGCAATGCAGGGCTTGCTTTCCATGTTTAACCTAACCAGTGAAAGACCCGGTGCTTGGCCGTTTCCTCGGCTCCCCGGCCCATCACTCCGTTGCCCGAAAGCAGCAGCTCCGGCTGGACAAGAACCGGGGCGCTGCCGTTTCTGCCTTCTCCGTCGCTGCCGATCACGACGCGTGCCCCCCGCGGCACAAGCGGATACAGCGCGGACATCGCCTCGTTCGTCAGGCGGATGCAGCCGAGCGACCGGTTCGCGCCGACCGATGCTTGGTCAGCGGTTCCGTGGATGGCGATCTCACCCATGCCCAAGGCAGCGGAGCCGTATACGCCGGGGCGGCTTCCCTGCGGCTCGCGCACCCGCTCCATAACGTTGAACGTGCCGTCCGGAGTCCGGCCGTCGGCGCCCAGCCCCACAGGCAGCTCCGCGAGCACGACCGGGCCGGCGTTCAGCCGGAGCAAGTGAGCGCTTTTGTCGATCGTAACCGTGACGGGTTCGAATGGGAGGCTTGCGGAGGCGGCTGCCGTTCCGGATGCGCCGTCCCATGCGACATTCGGATAGAACATACGTGCAGGCTCCTGGGCTTGAGCATCGTAAACCCATCCGCCGCTCCCATCAAAAACGGTTCGGACATGAGCCGAACCGGTAATCGCTTCTATAGGCATATAGCTGGCATAGTTATGGGGATAAGGCTGAAACAGCTGCTCGACGGAGGAGGGGGCCGATCCGTGATCCGCAGCGTAAGCCTCAAGCGCTGTCCGGATCAATTGGGCGCCGGCCGTCGTCCGGAGCTTTTGAAATTCCGGGTGAAGAAACCGGATTTTGACCGCAGTATCGACGGCCGGATTGTATTCCGCCACGACAAACGCCTTGGTCTTAAGCTGCTCGTCGCTAAGCGGCACAGCTTGGTTGTCGACGGTTCGCACGCCGTACAGGAAGATCGTTTGCTTCGGATTATCGCTTGCAAGCTGCAGCGCTTTCTTATGAAGCGCCTCCTCCACCGCCTTTTGCGGCTCTCCGTATGGAAAATGCAAGACGAACGCGGTTTCAACGCTTTCGTACGTGACTTCTTTCCCGACGCTCCAAGGCATAAATGCCGATACGACCTTCGAAACGGCGGTCGGTCCGTACAGCAGGGCCAGCAGCAGCACGTTGATAAACAAAAGCACGAGCAGCAGCATTTTTAAGCCGGCGGCAGCGCTTTTTCTTTTCGTTCGTGGTGCAGCTGCGCCTGAAGCGGCTTGGGGGACGGGGACAGCGGGAGCTTTCTCCTTCGTCAGCCGCCGGATTGAACCGGAAGCGGGAAAATAATACGGCGAAGGATACGTGTTCATCGCTTCTTTGTAATGCTGCAGCGCTTTGCCGATATTGCCGTTGTTTTCGAAATATTGCCCCAGCTTGTAATGCGCCTCAGGCGAGTGCGGGTCGAGGTACGTGATCACCTTTTCGTGATACTTGGGGTCGCTGCGGTTAAGGTAAATATTTTTGTGCAAACGAACCAGCTTGTCCGCGGCTGGCGATTTGAACCTTTGGCGAAGATGCTGCATGGCAAACCTCCCAGGATCCTATTTTATAATTGATACATATTGTATCACAAAAGTAAATGAGAATACAATTGGTATCGTTCCGTAGTAGTCTCCTGACGGATTTCGCTCACAGTTATTGCTACCTCCCTGGTGTCTGTACTTTGTATATCTGCGAGGGTCCAGCCATATACTTTAAAGGAATCGTAAGGCCCGAAAGGAGAGTGTGACCCTGGATGAAGCTGTTGACGATCGTAATGGTGAAACGCTCCGAAGCTCAGGCTGACCGGCTGTTGCGTCTTGTCGAGCTTTTCGGCGAACGGCTACATAAGGAGAACAAGATCCGGATCGTTCTGGACCGGCGGAACGGTCTGCAGCGAGTCGAAGTAAGCGCGGTTATGCCGGCTTTTCAACTGCAGACTGACGGTTACGCGCTATATGAAGCGGCAGCCGGCGCCGTGGCGGACTATTTATTGGCTGAAGAGGAACAGCGTCTGCTGCGTCATATGATCCGTCATGAGTTTCATTACAAGCAGGACGAAGAGACGGAGAGCATCCTGGGCTACTGCAGTCAAATGCTGGGAGAGCAGGGCGATTCAGCGGCGGTCAAATCGGACAAGAGTGAAGCGTACCTGCGGCGAAAACACAAATTGACCGCCCTGCTTACCGAATACATCGAAGAGCACACGGAGCTGAATTTGGAAGGTTTTTTGCGCTTCCGGGCGCCGGATTATTTGAATGAGCTCCGCGAAGTGGTCGAATACGCCATCGACGAATTCGTCATGGACCGGCAGTATCGCGAATTCATTTCTCTGCTGCAATATTTCGTCTATATCCAGGAAGCGAAAATTCCGTTCGTTCATCTGATTCACAAAGGCGGCAATGAGTTTATGCTGCTTGGCGAGCATCTGGAGAAGATCGAAACGAACGATACGGATGCCGTCGTGACGGTAGAAACGCTGGAGAAGGATATGAATTTCGAGGATATGATTGTCAGCACGCTGATTACGGTATCCCCGCAGCAGATTTATATCCACACCCGCGAGCCGGATTTACAGGTAATCAAGACGATCCGGCAAATTTTCGAGAATCGCGTGGAGCTGTGCGGCTACTGCAGGCTGTGCCAAAATCTTGACCGCTCGACGGCGGCTGAATATAATAAGGGATAAGGCAAAGATCGAAGACACGATCGGTTGAAGTGCTGTCCAGAGAGAGGGGACACCCGGCTGCAATCCCCTTCAGCGAACGTCAATCGGTTACCCCTTTGTAGCCGTGATTTGGAAAACGTCGCTCCTGCCCGATATTGGATCAGCGCCGGAGACGTGCAGTATAAATCGCCGGATCATTCCCGTTACCGAATGAATTGAGGATTCGCAGACCGGTCTTTTGTTACATGATGGCTGCGGATTGAATTAGGGTGGAACCACGAGCGAAGCGTACTCGTCCCTTTCGGGATGATACGCTTTTTGTATTTTCTACAATTATTGGAGGTAGTGGACATGGCTGTAAAAGTGACTTTTCCCGACGGAGCGGTAAAGGAATATCCGCAGGGAACGACGGTGGAAGAGATCGCAGGCTCGATCAGCTCGGGTCTGAAAAAAAATGCCGTTGTCGGCAAGCTCAACGGAAAGCTCGTCGATTTGAGCACGGCGCTGGAAGAAGACGCCGCGCTGCAAATCGTTACGCTGGACAGCGAAGAAGGCCTGGAGGTATACCGTCACAGCACGGCGCATTTGATGGCGCAGGCGATCAAGCGCCTGTACGGCAATAAAAACGTCAAGCTCGGCATCGGACCCGTCATCGAAGACGGCTTCTACTACGATATCGATATGGAAACGTCGATCACCCCGGAAGATCTGGGCAAAATCGAGAAAGAAATGGAACGCATCGTGCAGGAAAACCTGCCGATTCGCCGCCGGGTGGTCAGCCGCGAGGAAGCGCTGAGCATTTTCGGCGAGCTGGAGGACCCGCTCAAGCTGGAGCTGATCCGCGACCTTCCGGAAGACTCAGTCATTACGATTTATGACCAAGGCGAATTTTTTGACCTGTGCCGCGGACCGCATCTGCCGTCCACCGGACGGATTAAAGCGTTCAAGCTGCTCAGCGTAGCGGGCGCTTACTGGCGCGGCGATTCCAAGAACAAAATGCTGCAGCGTATCTACGGCACGGCGTTCCCGAAAAAATCGGAGCTGGACGAGCATTTGCACTTACTGGAGGAAGCCAAAAAACGAGACCACCGCAAGCTCGGCAAAGAGCTGAAAATGTTCACCTTCTCCAGCGAAGTCGGCCAAGGCCTTCCGATCTGGCTGCCGCACGGCGCCAAAGTACGCCGCACTCTGGAGCGTTATATCGTCGATCTGGAGGAGCGTCTCGGCTACCAGCACGTGTACACGCCGGTGCTTGCCAACGTGGAATTGTACAAAACGAGCGGTCACTGGGAGCATTATCAGGAAGACATGTTCCCCAAGATGGAATTGGACAATGAAGAGCTTGTACTGCGTCCGATGAACTGCCCGCATCATATGATGGTGTACAAGAGCGACATGCGCAGCTACCGCGACCTGCCGGTGCGGATCGCCGAGCTCGGAACGATGCATCGCTACGAGATGTCCGGAGCGCTTACCGGTCTGCATCGCGTCCGGGCGATGACGCTCAATGACGCGCACATTTTCTGCCGCCCGGATCAAATTAAGGAAGAGTTCGCGCGCGTCGTCAACCTGATCCGTCAAGTGTACGAGGACTTCGGCATCAAGGAATACCGCTTCCGCCTGTCCTATCGCGATCCGAAGGATACGGAGAAATATTTCCAAAACGACGAAATGTGGGAAATGTCGCAGCGGATGCTTCGCGAAGTGGTCGAGGAGCTGGAACTGCCGTTCTTCGAGGCGGAAGGCGAGGCGGCCTTCTACGGTCCGAAGCTGGACGTGCAGATCAAGACGGCGCTCAAGAAAGAAGAGACGCTGTCGACTGCGCAGCTTGACTTCCTGCTGCCGGAGCGCTTCCAATTGGAATACGTCGGAGCCGACGGCCAGAAGCACCGCCCGGTCGTGATTCACCGCGGCATTATTTCGACCATGGAACGGATGACCGCTTTCCTGCTCGAGAACTTTGCTGGCGCGCTGCCGACATGGCTGTGTCCGGTACAGGCGAAGGTGCTTCCGGTATCCGGCAACTTCGACGAGTATGCCAAGGAAGTCGAAGCGAAGCTGCAAAACGCCGGGATCCGGGTCGAAGCCGATCTGCGCAACGAGAAGCTCGGCTACAAAATTCGCGAAGCGCAGCTTGAGAAAATTCCGTACATGCTCGTTGTCGGCGAAAATGAGGTGCAAGCGTCCGGCGCTTCCGTCCGCAAACGCGGTCAGGGCGACCTTGGTGCGCACAGCGTGGAGAGCGTCATCGAGATGATCCGGGAAGACATTCGGACCAAGCAAGCGTAAGCTGCACCATAAGATTTGAACCGAAGAGCCTGCTCCTTG
>NZ_BILX01000068.1 GCF_004000785.1 Paenibacillus ehimensis NBRC 15659
GGGAACGGAAGTCCCGGCCAGCGCCGAGCAGAGGCAGCCCGCCGATGCCAAAGCTGCCGCAGACCGGTATCTGAAGGAGCATGCCAAAACGTATCAGCTCAAGGCCGATTTGTCCGACTTGAAGTATGTGACCACGATCCAAACCGAGGCAGGCCATTATGTCCGTTATCAGCAGATGGTGAACAACGCTCCGGTCTTTAACCGGCAAGTCACCGTCACCTTGGATCGTACTTTCCGCAATGCCTTGGTCATCTCCGGCTACGAGCCCTACACCACGGTGCAGCAGGTGTCGCAGCTGCTGCCAACCGCCGATTTGAAGGCCAAAGCGCTCCGGTTCGTCGAAGACCAGGCTCAGGGAGAGTGGGCGCCATCCTCCGAGGAGTACGGCTATACGATCCAGAAGGGCGTCGCTACGCCCACCTACCGTGTCGTCGTCCATACCAAGGTCCCTTACGGCGCATGGGAAACCTACATTCATGCAGGCAGCGGCGAGCTGCTGCGCAAACGGAATTTGAACCAGCGCGTGAACGGCACCGGCCAAGTATTCCTCCCCAACCCTGTCGAATCGCAAGGCTCCGTCGGCAGCCTCAAAGATAACAACGACAAAGATTCCTCCGAATTGACCAAACAGCTGAAATCCGTCACCCTCCTTGGCTTGGACGGCTCCGGCTACCTGCGCGGGCCATATGTCAACATCAACTCTGCCGCCAAGACGTATTCGGCCTCCAACCAATTCAACTACACCCGTTCCAACGACAGCTTTGAGGATGTCATGGTTTACTACCACATCGATACGCTGCAGCGGTATTTGCAGCAGCTCGGCTTCAAAAATGTCAACAACCGTTCCATTAAAGTCAACGTCAACGCGTCTCCCGACGACAACTCGTACTATCAACCGTCGACCGGTGAATTGACCTTCGGCACCGGCGGGGTGGACGATGCGGAAGACGCCGGCGTCATTGCCCACGAATACGGCCATGCGATTCAAGACAACCAGGTGCCGGGCTTCGGCGATTCCCTTGAAGGCGGTTCGATGGGCGAAGGCTTCGGCGATTTTCTCGGCGCGACTTATGAAGACGCTGCCTCCTCCGCCGGCTTCGGCAAAGCGTGCGTAGCCGAATGGGATGCCACATCGTATTCCAGCGGAAATCCGCCATGCCTGCGGCGCTTGGACGAAAACAAAGTGTATCCGCGCGACCTCCAAAATCAAGTGCACGCGGACGGCGAAATTTGGTCCCAAGGCTTGTACGAGATGGCACAAGCCTTCGGACGCGACGTAGCCACCAAAATCATCATCCAATCCCACTTCTCGCTCACGCCGACAGCCACCTTCAAGGACGGCGCCAAAGCGATCAAACAAGCCGATGTCCTGCTTTACGGCGGCCAGCACGCCGCAGACATCGACCGGATCTGGAAAGCTCGCGGCATACCGACCAGCTAACGCTTGACTGCGCAGCCCGTAGCCGGGCTTCTACAACCCTCTTTCGCTCTCACGACTCATCACCGAAAAAAATGCAAGAGCCTGCAGGCCGCCGTACGCGGCAGTTGCAGGCCTTTTTTCTTGACCCTGCCTTACGCAGTCAAGCAAGTAAAGCACGATTGAATGGTGCCAATTTGGAGAATGAAAACAAAGTCTTGACTCTACAAGATTGATCCCTTACATTATAACTATTCAATAAATTAATTGAATAGTTGAGGTGTCGTTATGGTGAGCATGGAGCGAATATGGAAAGATCAGTTGTATAAGGAATTCGCTCGTATTGGTAAGTGTTTATCCAGTCCCAAACGCTTGGAATTGCTTGACTTGCTTTCTCAAGGTCCCAAATCTGTGGATCAACTCGTTAAACTAACCGGGATGAGTGTTGCGAACGTATCGCAACACCTGCAAACGTTGCATGAATCAAGACTGGTTCGTTCTCATAGACAAGGGAACTTTGTTATTTATGAAATTGCCGGACTTTCTGTAGCCGATTTCATGGTATCCTTACATCGTCTTAGTGAAAAGCAATTAGTAGAGGTGCAGAAGCTTAAAACTGAAATATTGCAAAATCATCTGAGTATGGAGCCTATCGCTTTAGAAAAGCTCCTCGAGCGGATGGAGAGAGGAGAAGTTGTATTATTAGATGTTCGGCCACAAGATGAGTATGAAACGGGCCATATTCCAGGCGCGATATCTATGCCTATGGAAGACCTGGAGAAACACCTGGCGTCCTTGCCAACGGATAAGGAAATCGTAGCTTATTGCAGAGGGCCCTATTGTCTCATGTCTGCCCAAGCTGTTGAAATTTTAATAAGCAAGGGAATCAAAGCATCTCGTTTGGAAGAAGGTCTAATCGAATGGAAACGCTACATGGAACAATCAAATATTCAATCTCAACCATGAACGATTGCGTTGACCCTGCGGAGTGGAGCGACGAAGTGCTGACTTTTTAGAGGAGTCAAGAAACAAGTAGAAAGGTGGTTCTAAGCGATGACGCATGAACCCCAAATAAAAGACAGATCGATTCGTCAATACATAGCTTCCCCGGATCTGCAAAGGAAACTGTATAAGCGTTCCCTCCTCATCGTAGTCCTATCCCAAATTTTTGGAGGTGCCGGGCTTGCCGCCGGCGTAACCGTCGGGGCGCTTATAGCACAAGAGATGTTGGGAACAGAAAGTTTTGCGGGGGTTCCTTCTGCGTTGATTACCCTTGGTTCTGCTGCGGCTGCCTTGTTGGTAGGGCGACTATCAGAGCAATATGGACGCAGGTTTGGGCTTGCAGGAGGATTCTTCGCCGGGGGTCTTGGTGCACTAGGAGTAATATGGGCTGTAATAAATAATAGTGTGCTGCTTCTGTTCATATCGCTGCTTTTCTACGGTGCAGGAACCGCTACAAACTTACAAGCCCGTTACGCCGGAACGGACTTAGCTATGCCTAATCAGCGGGCAAAAGCAATTAGCATTGCTATGGTTTCGACCACCTTAGGTGCAGTTGCAGGTCCAAATATGGTAGATGTTACGGGTAATTTTGCAACTTCCATTGGGATTCCAGCGCTTGCAGGTCAGTTTATTCTAGCTGCTGCAGCTTTTATTCTTGCAGGAATAGTCTTCTTTATTTTCCTGCGTCCTGATCCCTACGTCGTTGCGAAGGCTGTGTTTAAGTCGCAACAATCCATGGGACCGGGTCAAGGAGCCGATGAGGGTAAAAGCGTTTCTAAAAGCAGCAACCGCGGCTTGATTGTCGGAGCAACAGTCATGATTTTAACCCAAATCGTTATGGTGGCCATCATGACAATGACACCAATCCACATGAAACATCACGGACATAGCTTGGGAGACGTAGGATTAGTCATCGGAATTCATATCGGCTCGATGTATTTCCCCTCGCTCATTACCGGCGTTCTGGTTGATAAAATCGGTCGTACAGCCATGTCGATTGCTTCGGGAGGCGTTCTATTGCTTGCAGGTATCCTGGCAGCAGTAGCTCCGCCGGATTCTATGCCGGTACTCATTATTGCTCTATCGTTGCTTGGAATCGGTTGGAACTTTGGCTTAATCAGCGGGACAGCCATCATTGTAGATGCAACAGATCCAACAACGCGGGCAAAAACTCAAGGAACGATTGATGTCTTGGTTGCGCTTGCCGGGGCTTCGGGTGGTGCGCTATCCGGTATGGTTGTAGCTCATTCAAGCTATGCGACCTTGTCGCTTGTTGGCGGAGGACTTGCCCTTTTATTAATACCTGTGGTTATATGGTCTCGAAGTAAATCAAATGTTACCGGAGAAAATGCTTCTTTGAACTCCTAAAAACGTTCATCAAACACCTGTGCCATTCGACGATCCCGCTCCGCCAAAAAGGCCTCCCGTCACCTTGGACGAGAGGCCTTATCGTGCCGCGCGCTTGAACGAAACGCGCCTTGCCTTGAACTATTGGAATTGGAGCCAGTCTATATCAGCGATACCGTTATCGCGGATGCTCCATTTCGTATAGTTCGGGTTCTTAAAGGTCACATGAACGGTCTGCTTGCCGGTAACGGGCTTTTTCAGATCGACGGTATAGTTCTTGTAGAACGGTGCCAGCTGCTTCGCGTCCACCGGCAGCGCCACATCTGCGATGAGCTCGCCCTGCGGGCCGCCCAAGCGTACCTCCACCCGGGTGTCCTTCGCCAGAACGGCCGCCCGAACCGTCAGCTTCGCTGCGCCTTGCGTCCCAAAATCGACATCCTTAAACGACAGCCAATCGGCAAAATTCAAGTCGCGGACGTTCACATAAGTGCCCGGCACGAACAAGCCGTTGGATTGATCGTATTTTTCCGCCTGCAGGACGATGCCGTTCTGTGGAATTTCCGGCGCCACGACCTTCACGCGGATTTCCGTCTTCACGCCCGGCTGGCCGTTGACCGGACCCGTTTGCGCCGTCAGCACCGCATCGCCCGGGCCCACCGCGGTCACTTTGCCCCGCGCATCGACTTTGGCGACAGCCTCGTTATTCGACGTCCAGGTGACGTTGACATTTGCCGCCGTGGATGGCATGACGCGGATATTGACATAGCTCGTCCATCCGGTCTCCATCGTCAGCTTGTTGTCCTGCAGGTGCATCGCGTGAATGGAAGCTGCGGCAACCGGACCTTGGTTGAACTGAACCTTGTCCCCGGTTCCCCATTTCCAAGTCAGCGCCTGCGGCTCGCTCGCCGTTCCGTCTTTGCCGACGGCATACAGCTCCAGCTTCACTTCGTTCTCGCCGAGGCGAGGCAGCGACTTGATGTAATACACTTCGTCGTAAATACGTCCGACCCATTCGCGCTTGCCGTTTGCTACGCGCATCAGATCGTAATACCAGACATCCTGCTGCTTCTCGTTGAAGTCCCACTTCACGAACATCGCGGCTTGATTATCGTCGAACATCGCCTTCTCGACCCGGAAGCCGGTCGGTGCGGCAGGCGCCTGAGCCTTCTTGCCGTCCGTCAGCTTCAACTCGCCGATGTTGGCCTTAAAGCCCACGTCATCCGCCGATTGCGAGCCGACGCGCAGACTGATCTTGGCGATCGTGCGTCCCTCGAACGCCTTCAGCTTAGCCGATGCCGTGGTCCAATCGTCGCTTGGTCCGGCTTTCAAATCGACGGCGGCCGGATGCTGCGGGTCGTCCTTGAACGTCAGCAGCGCCTGAATGTCGGCTGCTTTCTTGAGATGCCCTTGCGCTTGGCCGTTGCCCTTCTTGTCCGGCAGTTGGACCGCCGATTTGTAGGTCAGCGACAGCTCCACGTCCTTCGTCACCGGCAGCTCGGTCTTGTACAGATGAAGTTCCGCAGCATGGCTCGAATTCAGCGTGCCCTCCACCTTCAAGGAAGAGCCGCCGTTCCATGCGGTTTCGTAGTCGTACCCGACCGTCAGCGGCTTGCCTGCGGACGTCGTCCACCACTGCCATGTCGGCAGGATGTCCTGAGCCGCCATATTGTTCCACTCCGTATCGCTGGACTTTCGGCCGTTCACGAAGAAGTCGAGCCCGTGCCCGTTGTTGAAGCGGGTTACGAACGGATAAGAGCCGATGACGGAGCGCTCCGGTATGTAATGGGCAATGCCCGGCCAGCTCTCATACTCGGTGCCGACTGCCCGGCCGCTTTCCGCAGGATTGCCCTTCGGCCCCGACCAATAGGCCTGCTCGCGCTTCTCGATTTCCGGCTGCATGCGGAGATCGAACGGATTCGGGCCTTTGTTCCAGACCATGTCCGTGCCGAAAAGCGCTACGCTCGTCCGGGGCGTGCGGGCGGCGTCGTTTTTGAAAATCGCATCAAGCTCCAAGCCGCGGTCGAAGCGGAATTTGTCGTTCTCGATGCCCGCGAACAGCGAGGCATACGGGTCAAGCCCAAGCTTGCGCGCATGGTCGGCGCTGCTCTCCAGGCCCTGCGGCGTATAGGCGTAGTTCATGAAAATGCTGTCGCTGGCGCGCTTTCCGTCACGCTCGTCCAGCAGCCACGGCGAGTTTTCCTTATTGAATCCGTTTACATAGGAGACCTTGCCGTCCACGGTCAAGCTGTCGTACCAGCTCATATACAAGCCCTGGCTGCGCATGTATTTCAGCATTTCCATCAGCAGAGCCGCATGCTCCTTGCTGATCGTCGCCTCTTGGTTGATAAAATACCCGTCGAAGCCAAAATACTTCGCCATTTCGATCATTTTATCGGCCACCGGGAATTTGCCGTCCGGCGTCTTCTCGACGAGCTCCGCGAAGTTGATGTTGCGCGGCCAGAACCATCCGCCCAGACTGATGACCCCGTTGCGGTGCGCCGCATCGGTATAAGCCGGGTTGGGCAGGTTCACCACGCCGTAATCCCGCTTGCCTTCTTCGGTCGGAGAGCCGTATACCGGCAAGCCGTGCCAGGAGGCATAAATGTCCTGATACTGCCAATATTTCAGCACGTTGCGGCTGAAGCTGTCATTATAGCGGTACCCCTCGAACCATTCCTCCTTATCGTAGTCGGCGGAAAGATTCATGACTTGGGCCGTACTCGTTAATTCCGGGTGCGCCTGCGTCGGCTGGAAGGCTCCGATCCGCTTCGCTAGCGGCACGCGGGAACGAAAATATTTCGCATACGGGTCGCTCTCCGGGGTCCACTCCTTCATCTGCTTGGCATTGTAGCCGTACAAATAAGGCTGCTCCGGCCCTTTCGGCGTTTCCAGAGCCATAACCGCTTTTGGCCCTGACATCAGGGTGGACGCCATAACGGCCGTCAACCCTATTGATAACGCTTTCGTAACGGTCCGGGAGAAAGATTTTTTCCGTTTTTTACGTTCTGACATAATACACCTCTCTTCGTTTGTTCCGGCCTGGTACCATCCGTCCTATCCATTAGTGCAGCTGCCAATCCAAGGAAAAACGACGCGTCTATTTCACCCTAACACCCGAACGCGCAGCGGTAAAGTGGCCAAACAAAAGATTTTAGGGACATATTAAATGATTGTAAGCGCTACTATAATTTTTTCCCGGCAGAGGGAGCACCCGTTAAATGCAGCGGCCGATGCGGGCAGCCCTCTTTCGTTATCTTTTTGGCCCCGGCATGCGTCAGCTTATCTCGTCAAATTGCCTATTTACATTTGCGGAGAGGTATGCTATTTTAAATTTCGATACATATAGAAATAATACACTGGCAAGGATGAGGCAACGATGGAGCACAATAACGCGGAACTGCAGCAAGCTGTCAAAATATACAAAGCTCTCGGAGAACCGACCCGGCTGAAAATCGCCCTGCTGCTTACGGAAGAAAGGAATCTGTGCTGCTCGGATATCGGGAGCAAGCTCGAATGCGTTGCGGGCTCGACGCTGTCCCATCATTTGAAGCAGCTGACAGATTGCGGCCTGCTCAAGCTCCGCAAGGACGGAACGTATATTTATTACAGCGTGAATCGCGAAATCGCCCAGAAGTATGCGCCGTATTTGCTGGAGTAGTTTTTTTTTCGGTTTTATTTCTATATTTGTAGAAATATAAAAATGTTATGGAGTGGAGAGAGGAGCATCTATCATCATGTCAAGCACGTGGAAAATTTACATGCTGGCCGTCGTCAGTTTTCTTGTCGGCACGTCCGAGTTTATTATCGCCGGGATTTTGGATAAAGTGGCGGCGGATATCGGGGTCCCGGTGTCCGCTGCGGGGCAGCTCATTACCGTGTTCTCGCTGGCCTACGCTTTTGGGACCCCTATTCTCATGGCGGTGACCGCCCGTTTGGAGCGGCGCAAGCTGTTGCTCTACTCTCTCGGCGTCTTCGTCGTCGGAAACGGGATGGCCGTGGTGCTGCCGGGATTTGAATTTCTGATCGTTTCCCGAATCATTCTCGCACTGAGCACCGGCGTCTTCGTCGTGACCGCCTTGACCGTAGCTTCCAAGCTGGCTCCGCCGGAGAGGCAAGGACGCGCTATCGCGACACTCGTCATGGGCTTCAGCACCGCCCTGATCGTCGGTGTCCCTCTCGGGAGGGTCGTCGCCTCCGTTTACGACTGGAAGATGACTTTCGCCGGTATCGGCGTACTGGGACTGCTTGCCATCCTGGCCGTCTCCTGGACGATTCCGCAGACGGACGGCGAAGAACCGGTACCGCTGCGCAAGCAGCTTGCGCTGATGAAGGAACCGAGAATCGCTGTAGCCCTGCTTGTCACCTTCTTCTGGATTTCCGGTTATTCGATCGCGTACACTTATATTTCGCCGTTCCTGCTCACGGTTACCGGCATGAGTGAGCAAGTCGTGAGCGCAGGCTTGTTCGCCTTCGGAATCGCCAGTCTGATCGGCTCGAAGCTCGGGGGGTACGGCACCGACAAATGGGGAGTTCCCCGTACGCTAATCGGCGGCATGCTTCTTCACGCGGCGTCTCTTATCCTGCTGTCATTAGCCGCCCACTCGCCGGCAGCGGTCTTCCCGCTGCTCATGCTATGGGCATTCTCCGCATGGTCTTCGGGTCCGACTCAACAGTATTATTTAATTACGCTGGCTCCCGAGGCTTCCGGCATTATGCTCAGCTTGAATAGCTCGGTGCTTCAGCTCGCCATGGCGGCTGGCGCGGGGATCGGCGGGCTCGTCGTAGAGCAGGCCTCGCTGACCTCCATAAGCTGGATCGGGGCGGCCGGCGTCGTCGTCGCAGCAGCAACAGCCGCCGCTTCCCTGGGCATAACCCGCTCCCACCGCCTGGCGGAGGAACGGAAGCTGCAGCAAGCCGGGGCTTAACAAACGGCAAGCCGGTCATAACACGTCATGAACGTGTTTGGCCGGCTTGTTTTTCATGCTTACAGATGCGTGCCCCCGCTGACATCGATACACTGGCCGGTAATCCACCGGCTGTCGGAAGAAGCGAGAAAAGCCGCGACGTCCGCAAGGTCCTCCGGCTGTCCCCACCGGTCAAAAACCGAGAGACCGGCGGCAAATTTCCGCCCCTCCGGGTCCTGCAAGGTTGCGGTGTTCATATCCGTATCTGTCATTCCGGGCATGATCGCATTGATCGTGATCTTGCGCGCTCCCAGCTGTTTAGCCAAGGTGGAAGTCAAAGTATTGATCGCCCCTTTGGTCATGCTGTAGCCGAGAAGGTTGGGAAAAGCCACCCGCGTTACCGACGACGAGATGTTGATAATACGCCCCTCGTCTCTCAGCCTGGGCAAAGCTTCCCGGATGAGGAACAAAGGCGCTTTGACGTTGATGGTCATCTCTTCGTCGAAAAGCTCTTCCGTCAGATCCTTAATGAAGGCGTTTTGTGCGATGCCGGCATTGTTCACGAGTATATCGAAGCGGTTATCGCCCGTACGTGCCCGCAGCGCCTCATCCATCGCTCCCATCAGCTCATACACGCCGTTTGCCGATTTGAAATCCGCCCCGACTGCAAAAGCCGCTCCGCCCTTCTCCCAAATCTCGCGAACGACCTCTTCGGCCGCTCCCCGGTTCTTGGCATAATGTACGGCAACCAGAGCCCCTTCCTGCGCCAGACGCCGTGCGATGCCGCGTCCGATTCCCCGGCTTGCGCCCGTTACTAAAGCTGTCTTGCCTTGCAATTTCCCCATATTTTCCAGCCCCTCAAGCTTGATTAACAGGTTCCCCTGCTTCACCATAGTTATAGCACAGGGCGGTTTTTGTTATGTTGCTCTCTCATTCTTCGTGCCGCAGCCAAGAGGTGTACGCCCCCATCGCTTCGCCAGCCAATAAACCGCAGGCGGCAGCGCTGCGTTGGATGCGAGGAAAAACAGCAATGACGGAATTCCCGTCAACGGGGCAAAATCCGCGCCTTCAACCGTCACGAAAAGCTGCATGCCGAGCGGCCCCTTCGAGAACAAAACGCCGATCGCCGCATTCCATCCTTAAGCATGCTCCTAATGCTTAAACATGATCCTGATACCAGAACAAGGCATACTCCGTCATGACGGAGGCATGACCCATCTGACGCAGCATAGCCGAAATATTGCCGCGGTGATACGTGCCGTGATTCACGACCTGCATAACAATTTCCGACAAGCGGGTTTCCCGGATTCCGGCATACGGATTATCCAAAACGATTGTCTTTTCCAAGTCGGCTTGCTGTCTGAAGAACGCCCGATACCGCTCGGACAACGCGGCGAACATCGCCTCCAGCCCCTCGACGCTCTGATTCTCCGCTTCCTGCGTCACTTGCTTCGCCAGCCTCATCGCTTCTTTCATATCTTTGCCGGCAGCGATCTCCAGCCACGAATGGTCGACGGTATACATATGGGCCATTACCTTCGATACGGATGGAAAAATGCTTACAATCTCCCGCTTGTATACGTCTTGCGGAAGCTCCTTCAGCCGGTTAAGCATTGTTTGATTGGCCCACACATGGTATTCATACATCGTTATGGCATTTGACATCCAGTTATTCCCCTTTGCTTTTTGATTGGTTGTTATGGCTAGTATACGAAAAGAAGTATGACACCAATATGTCATACTTCGCAAAGAGCATTCTTAATTTTTATTTCAACAGTTCCAAATCCGTCCAGGTTTTGTAGCGGTTCCAGGTCCAGTTCGTCAGCGTATTGCTGTACCTGTGAATCGTGTAGATATCGCCCTGGCTGTCCAGATACAGCGTTAGGTTGTCTTGTTGGTCCGGAGCTTTCGCAAGACGTTTCAGTTTGAGATCCGGTGTGACCTCATAAAAGCCGTCTTTTTCCGCATCGAACGGTTCGACAGGCGTCAATCCTGGTCCTCTCGCCCCATAAACTACGGATTTGCCGTCCTTGTAGGGTCTTCCGAATAGCCGAACGATCATCCGACCGTCACGGTCCGCAGCGTTCCTCGTGGGACTTCCGAGCCCGACAGGGATGATGTCCTGTTCGTTCAACACTTCGTTGGCAAGGCGTATATTCCCTTCCGGGTCCATCAGCGCCAGCAGCCCGGAGCCGCCATAATAAACATTCCGAAAAGGCATCAGGTCACGCGCGATCCATACCGTGCCATCGTCATTTTTCAGGACGCGCTGCGGCATATAGGGATAGTTCGAGACTTTACGTACGCTTCCGCCAATGATCGCGAACAACTGATACCGGCTGTGCGGTGCCGGTCCCATCACGGGCAGTGGGAAATAGGAATACACGGCAAGCAGCTTCCGCCTGTTGTCGATGTCGTACAGCGTACCCTGGATTTGAAGCTCGGTTCCGCCCAGATTGATTTTATCGTCTTCATGCACCTGGCCGAGCGGCAGCCCTTCGTACGACAACTGATCGCCATCCCGCTGGATCACTACGCTTTTCCCTTCACTGACCTGCTTCTCTGCGGCCTGCTTGGCTTTATCGCGAATCGCATCGGCCTGCGGCGGGTCAAGCCATTCCGGATGCGCTTGAAACGCTTTGTCCACCTTCAACATCCCGGACATTCCGCCTTCTCCCCGGTCGGCATCGACATACAGCGCCTCGGCGTCGTCATAAACGATTTGCCTCATCACCGCATCCTGCCCGCTCCAAATGGCAAGGCCTTCCTCGCTGCTCCACTGCAAATCCATCATGAGCGCCATATGGGCAAATTGCCAGGTCAGCGGCATATACGTTACACTGCGGAATTCCAGAAAAGGATATGGCTCTTGTCCGTTATCGATCTGTTGGCCCCATAATTGAATAGGATAAGAAGTCACCTTCGCCGAATACGTGCGGGTCAACGAGTTTGTGGTCGTCGGATTTTGCGTGAACTTGCTCTTTTCCAGCGCCGGATACTTCCAGTGGCGCGAAATGCAGCACGTCTTATAAACCTTCAAACCTTCTTCCTCACTCCAATCGACATCCAGCTCAAGCTCTTGAATTAAGTCCCAGTTCAAAGGTACATAAGTGATATCCTTGTACACCACGAACGGATATGCAGCCTGCTTATTGTTGATGATTTGGCCGTTGACCTTCACCGGAAAACCCGCAATGCGGACCTGAACTGTGCCTCCCTCCGCCTTCGCCGTACTTGTCAGCATGGACAACATCAGTACCGCGCTCAACCATGTAAGGATCATTCGTTTCAACATTGTCGTCCCCTCACCCCTGCTCATCTGATGCAAACATTCACTTAGACGCGGTTCTTGTCAAAAAGTTACAACAAAGCCGGTACCGCTTGCCGCATTAAACGTTCTTCCGCTTCAGGAAGCCGGAACAAAACAGGACCCTGCGCCTCAGCGGCGTTGGGTCCCTTTCTTGTGCCTTCCATCCAACACAGGCGCAGGAGCCTGCTCATTCCAGCATCAGCAGCTCCCGGACGTCCCGTTCCGTCAGAGAGGACAGCCCCTCCTCGCCCGGCTGAATGACTTCGTCGATCAAGTTTTTCTTTCGCTGCTGAAGCTCGTACATTTTGTCTTCGACCGAGCCTTGGGTGACGAGCCGGATCACTTGGACCACCTTCTTCTGCCCGATCCGGTGGGCGCGGTCCATGGCCTGCTGCTCCACGGCGGGATTCCACCACAAATCGTACAGAATAACGGTATCCGCCCCGGTCAGATTCAGCCCGGTCCCCCCGGCCTTTAAGGAGATCAGGAACATGTCCCGCTCACCTTCGTTGAACCGGCGGCAGCGCTCGACGCGTTCGGCGGACGGCGTTTTGCCGTCCAAATAAAAATACGGCACGCCCCGATAGCCGAGCTCCCGCCCGATCAGCCCCAGCATCTCGGTAAATTGCGAGAAAACCAGCATCCGCCGTCCGGCGCTCCGGCATTCCTCCACCAGCTCCATCAGCTGCTCGAATTTCGCCGAGCTTCCGGTATACCCTTCGACGAATAACGCAGGATGGCAGCACAGCTGGCGCAGCCGGGTGATGCCGGCCAAAATTTTGATCCGGTTTTGCTGAAACGTATCCGCGTCCAGATGCTTCAGCGCTTCCTTTTGCAGCTTGGCCAGGTAGGCTACGTACAGCTTCTTCTGCTCCGGCAGCAGCTCCGAGGCTTGCAGCGATTCGATCTTCTCCGGCAGCTCCTTCAGCACATCGCTCTTGACCCGCCGCAGCAGAAACGGACGGGCGCGCCTGGCCACGGTTTCGCGGGACAGCTCGCCAAAGGCTTTTCGATCCGGGAACAGCTCGGGGAATACCGCGTCAAAGATGGACCATAGTTCCTCCAGCGAGTTCTCGACCGGCGTTCCGGTCAACGCGAACCGGTACCTGGCCCGGATGGCTTTCACCGCTTGCGCCGTTTGCGTCGCGTAGTTTTTGAACGCTTGGGCCTCGTCCAAAATAAGCGTATGAAACGCATGCCCGGCATAGCGCAGAATATCCCTGCGCAGCAGCGGGTACGAGGTGATGACGACGTCAGCATGCGACAGCTCTTTCAGTATGCGAGCGCGTGCCGCGCTGCTGCCGTCCGCAATAACGGCCCGAATCTCCGGCGCGAACCGGCTCAGCTCGTTTCGCCAATTGTACAGGAGAGACGCGGGAGCGACGACCAGCGCAGGCTGGCCCAGATTTCGAAGCTCCGGCAGAACGGATACGAGAAAGGCGATGCTTTGAAGCGTCTTGCCAAGCCCCATATCGTCGGCAAGAATGCCGCCGAAGCGGTAGTGGGCCAACGTCTTCAGCCAGCCGTACCCATATTTCTGGTAATCCCGCAGCACAGGAGCCAGACTCTCCGGCGGCGGGAAATCCAGATTGTCCGGATTCCGCATGTTTTCCAGGAGTCTGCGAAGCGACTTGCCCAGACTGACAGCCCGGCCCTGCTCCCGCGAATCGATCAGGTGCAGCCCGCGGACAGCCGGCAGGCGCATTTCCGTTCCTTTCACATCCGTTTGGCGGATGCCCATCTCGTTCATAAAACGGACGATTTCCTGAAACTCCTCGCTTTCCAGCGGCAGGAGCGCGCCGTTCGGCAGCCGGTGGTATCTGCGCTTCTCTTCCAAAGATTTCAGCACTTTGTGAATTTCCGCTTCCGGGATTCCGTCGATATCGAACTTAATGTCCAGCCAGTCGGTCCGCTCGTCCACGTCCACCCGGATCTTCGGCGGAACATGGCCGGTATGAAGCCTGACTTTCACGGCGGAGGTGGCATAGACCTCGGCCAGCTTTTCCAGCTCGGGAAGGACACGGTACATAAACTCGTATTCCTCGTCTTCGCCATCCAAGAAATAGCCGCTTTCGGTCCGGACGAAGGGGCTTTGCTCCATAAGCTCCAGAATCGCCCGCTCCTTCTCCCCGTCCCGCATCAGGATTCGTCCTTCGCCGCGCTGGGTTCTTCTCTCCTCCAACGGATTAAGGACGATGTCCCCGTAATGAAACTCTAACCCGGCAAGCAGCCGGTCCCTCACCCGGTCCAAATAAAGCTTTGCCTTGAGCGATATGCGCATGATCCGATCGGATACGGCTTGAGCGACACGGACGGTCCCCAGCTTCATCAAACCGGGAATCACCTTGTCGATGAATGGCTCGATCTGATCCGCCGAAATCCGAAGCTGGCGCGTACGGGCCGAATCCAGCATTTGCTTCAGCTCCGAGAGGCGCTGGCTGCTCTCGAGCGGCAGCTTCAGTATCTTCCCTTCGGCAAGCACCAGCCCGTACGCTTCCATAACGATGATCTCGTCCAGCCCTTGGACATCCAGCCGATAGCCTTCTCCCGGCGCTTCATCGAACTCAAAATGAAGCGGGATCGGCTCGTCGGAGATACGTACGCCCTCGTAGATGCGGCCATCCAGCGCAAGCTGTGCGGAAGGAGCCGCCGTCAACAACGGAAATAGTGCCGCCCACGAGAGCGGAGGAATCAGAAGCATCCGCTCGCCGCTCATCCGGCCGGGTTGGACGGAAGACGCGTTCGACGTTTCGCGGTACAGCCTCTCATTGCGGCAGATTTGGATAAACTGGCGAAGGATGGCATCGTCCTCGATTTTAAAGCTGTGAAGCTCCGGATCGTAGGTAAAATGCTTGGTAAACACGTAGGGTTGTCTCCGTTCCACCCGCTCCAGAAACTCTCTTATATTCTGTACGATGTACAGCCGTTTAGGCCCTACCTTAAGCTCGATCCCGAACATGTATTTCCGGTAGCCGTAAGCGAAGGGCATACAGGTAAACTCCACCTCAAGCTGCGTTCTTGTATCGAAGCGCGGCCGGGAGCCGGTCGGAATCACCGGCTTGCCGACGAAAAGCCCTAACACGCTGTTCGTCAGCCGGAGATCTCCCGCCGGAATCGCGGAGACGCTTGCTGCCGCCCCGTCTGACGGAGGTCCGACCCTGCCAGCCGTCGCGGATAATCCGTTCTCCGGACGAGGCCGCCCAACAGGCAGGCTGCCGGCCTGCTCCATATCGTGAATATACAGAAGCACGGCAGCGACGTGCTGACAGTATTTGTCGTAGGAGCCTAAGGTGGGACAGGTGCAGGCCGCGTTCACCTCTCCTTCAAGCCCGATTTCGACGGTCACCCGGCAGTTGTCGGCGCCGCCGACCGTCGCTTCGTAGCTCGCTGCTTCGGGATCGCAATGCGTGAAGGCCACTTTCCCGGCGCGGCAGTAGGCTTCTCCCTTTTTGTAGGAGAGCTCGCCGCACAACGATTTAATGACCCGTGGTGTCAACGGTGCGTTCATCGCCTGAAACCTTCCTTACTTCATCTATTTCAAAAATTTGGAAAATAATTGGCTGACTCTCTGGGCGAAATCATCAAGGCTTAAATTCGCTTGATCCAGTCTGGCGTAGCCGTTCTTGATCGCATCCA
The DNA here is from genome assembly GCF_004000785.1 of Paenibacillus ehimensis NBRC 15659. GTDB lineage: Bacteria > Bacillota > Bacilli > Paenibacillales > NBRC-103111 > Paenibacillus_G > Paenibacillus_G ehimensis. Next base: position 15,617 of record NZ_BILX01000068.1, read on the forward strand.
GTACCCAGGCGGGAATTTTGATCCCTTCGATGCCGGGATAGACGAAGCGGTACGCCCAGACCAAATGCTCCCACCGGTTGTCGTCTCCCTCCAGTGCATATTCGGATACGTCCAGCACCTTGCCCCGGCCCGATTGCAGAATGACATTTTTCAGATGAATGTCACGCGGATTCAAGCCGCGGCCGCGCACCAGCGCGCGCGCTTCCTCGACGTCGAGGATCACTCGCTCCGGTACGGGAATGCCCTGCAGCAGGCAATCGAGCAGCGTGACTCCGGATTCGTGGCTCATCACCAGATAGCGCTCCCCGCACCCGTAGTATACGGGAAAATAAGGAATTCCTTCCAGCCGTTCATACACTTGCTTCTCCATATCCTTTTTCCCGAGCGCAAGCGCAAGATCCGAGTAGATTTTAAACGCATAGCCCGGCGTCCGATCATACGTAAACACGGCCGCATCCGTCCCGATGCCGATGCAGCGAAGTCCTTCCGCAAAGCCGGATACGATCACAGGCTCATTTCGTTCGCTGCCGGTTACGATGATGCTGCGCAGCGCCTCGTCCGCTATAGTCCAATCTACATTCATCCTGGAGTCCCCCTTGTAACGTCTACTTGCAGCCTGCGCCGCCGCAGCATTCGAGATACGTGCGAAATGCCCGGCGGCACGTGAACTCGTGTAAGATAATTACGTGAAACAAGCTTCCAGGGTGCAAAATGGGTTAAGGTCGTTAGAGCGATTATACCATAGAACAACCGTTCGCCAAAATAAATGGCGCTTCTCCTGCTTCAAAAATTATCCATACGGGTAACTATGGTTAACTGGTTCCGATACCAGAAAGATGAAGGTACATAATCCTGCACAGAAAAGGAGTGTTCATGTATGAGAAGCATGCTGAAAACCAAAATAACGGTGCTCGCCTTATGCTCGGCTTTCCTGCTGCCGGCCGCAGCTTTCGCCCGGACGCCGGACGAACCGGCGGCAAACCCGCCGACGACTACCGTCACCTTTCCTAATTTGAACCTGACCACTACTGTAAAGGTAACGAATGTAGACGGGGTACTGGTTCCGGGGGATTATGTGATCACCGGCGATTCCAGAGTGGCCTATATTCCCGAAGGCGTCGGGCTCGTCGTAGTCAATAAAGAAACCGTTCTTCCGAATGGGGCGTTTTATTTGAAAGATTAGCCCAGACCCCTTGAGCGCTAACCTCAGTCTTATGCAAAAAACCATTGAGTCCGCAAAAAGCCGCAGATTCAATGGTTTTTTGGTCTAGCCTATAACCGTGTTAATAAAGCTCTCCAAGGAAGAAATATCTGTAATGTTCTTATTGCATTCGTGACCATGCATGCACAAATAATTGCCAACCGATTTATAATAATCAGCTGAAGCTTTCGCCGGCCTTTTTTTGGATATCGCCGAAAATAAAGCAAGGTCTTCATAGCGATGGCAGATGAAGCAAAAGCTTCTCTTATTGGTGGGAGTATATCGGCCTTCCACACCTACGAATTGCCCGTTTAAAGGATAAACCATGAACAATTTGTTCGTAGAGATGTCGACCCAACTGAGATAGGTAATGTAACGACGGTCGATCTCGGACAAATTAGGAATCTTTAGCTTCTTATTCTTGGGAAACAGCTTCTGAATCTGCTTTTCCGTAACAGGCGGAAATTCCAGGATATACGGCTCTAACGCTCTCAAATACTTATGGAAATCCTCTGACGTTTCTAATGTGACAATGTGCTCCAGCAGCTGTTTCTGATGACTGGAAGCGTCCGGGAACAGCTCTTCGATTTTGGCTGCCGCACCCAACCTGACCGATTCCAATACCTTACGATCGGCAATCGTTCGGAGAGCGTGCTGCAGGTTCCCTGCTTGCTTCTTGATCTCGTTATACTGATGGTTTCTAATAAATGGTCCGCACATGGAGGTCAGCCCCTTATTTTATAAGATTGAAAATAAGGTGCAAAGCCATATTATTAGAAACGATAGCTCTCAATCGGGCGATTTCATGTTGCTCCCTTTTACGCCCATGCAAAGTATCGCCCTAAAAATAAGGCTTTGCATGAGACTGGCCAATCCGGCAATCGCGTATTGCCATCCGTACCAACTCCCTCTTGCTTACTTATGGCTAGTATAATAAAAAACGCATGTCTGTGGCAAGAACAACACCGTATTCCTGTCCCGCCATATACAAAAAGGATGCGTTCCCTTCATGGGAACCGCATCCTTTATTTTCTTTAAGGAGTTAAGCGCTGGACTTTGTCCAGGATTTGAGTGACCTGATTCAGCGTGTCGATGAACTGGGAATTTTCAATCGCCTTCCAGTCGATGGCGCCGTTGTTGATCTGCTCCAGATAGCCGTTAATCTCCTTCGTCAACGTCTCATTATAGCCGACCAGCTGCTTATGAACGTCCTTGGCAAAATCGGGGGCTTGAAGCGCGTTGAATTTTGCGATCCGTTCCTTCATACCGGTCAATTCGTTCTTCAAAGTCGTTCTGGCTTCGGGATCGGTGACCGCCTGCCCGGCCAGCGTCGGCAATTGCTCCGCAAGCCGCGTAGTGTCGTTGATAAAGTTGGTTGCTTCTTCCACATAGTTTAACGAATTGTTGACCTTGTCGACGATTCCGCAGCCTGACAACAGGCCGACCGCAAGCACAAGCAAAAGCATGATTTTCAGCTTCATCTTCCGGACCTCCAGTTTTTTTACAAGGTAATACTGCTCCAGGCCGTCTCCGGTTTCAAAAAATAACTACAAGGGCAGCGATTCCTGAACCGGCCTTTCGCCTTTTCCGGGAAGGATTCGAATCATCGTCCATTGCTTTCTCGAAATCACGAACGCCGAGGCCAGCAAAGCAAGCGCCACGAAAACCCCAGACTCTCCCGTCCACAGCAAGGCCGAATCGCCTTGAGTAAACAGGTCAAAGACGTTCTGAGTGATGGCATTCCATGAGGCGTGCAGGAAGACCGCCGGCCAAATACTTCCCGATGTCAAACGGAGATACGCCATCACATACCCGAAGGACGTGACCGTGACCATAAACAACAAGACGGATAAAAGAACAAACGGACCGGTGTAATACGCTCCTGCTATCAGGAGCGGCAGATGCCACGCGCCCCATACCAGGCCGCTTACGAGAACAGGCCGGGGAACCCGGGCGTCGATCAGACGTGTAAGCATGTAGCCGCGCCACCCCACTTCCTCGCCAAAGCATCCAATCAAGCCTCGAATCGTTCCAAGGGTGGCATTTGCGAGCAGCAAGACAAGGAATAAAACGACAGGAGGAGCGTTTAAATAAGCGGCAGGCGCGGCAAATTGCGCGAGTCCGGTCAGCCATGCTAATCCATAGGCCGGTAAATCGACCGCTAACGGTAAGAGAAACACGATCGGCAGAAATCGAAGAGTGCGTCTTCCCCCCAGGCGGAGCGAGATGTCGGCAAACCCCTCGCGCAACAGCAAACGCGAAAGCAAAGAGGCCAAGGCGGGCGTCCACATCAGAAAAAGTACCCATTTCCCGTCATGAAGAGTCAGCCAATGACCCATACATGAAAGAGGGACGAGGAAAGCAAAAAAGACCGTAAGCCCGCGTCGGGCAGACTGTACACGGTTAGGCGTCGTCTCGCGGCTTGAGGTTGGCATCATCGAACACTCCTATCGTCGTGGCTTCGCGTCACAGTTAATAATTCCGGGTATTCGGATTTTATGGTCGAAAAGGGCTTTTCATTCACCCTTCTCCAAGTTTTGAATCAAGGTGGACATATCGACACCAAGAAGTTCTCTATGCCGACGTTCAAGTGCACAACATTTTTCCGATCGGACCGGTTGTTAAAGCGGCGTTTCGGTTCATTTCCCTAACTTCCCTTTTCTTTGGATGTGCTGAGCAAAGGACTCAAGCCGTTCTTCAAATTCTTCGGGACTCATTCCAAAAACCTTATTCAATAGCTCGAACTGCTCCGGGTAAGGCCCTTCTCCTTCTTTACGGCGCGCCAACTCGCTTGAGCTCAAAACCTCTTCCAATGCGGAAAGAAATACGATTTCGTGAAGCCATTTGAATTGTTCTTCCGTTACTACTTCCCCAAACCTCCGATTCATCAATTCTTGATAATTTCTCATGTTATTTCATCTCCTTTGATTTCATAATGCCTCGGAAAAACAGGATTGCGGTATGTCGAATGTATACCTCTAACGGCATCCTTCTTACCACAACCATTTCCTTATACAAATGTGGTTCAAACATGTTAATGAAAGCAGAAGACATAAACTCGACCGGTAATTCGGGATCAAATACCCCTTCTCTTTTTCCTTCGTTCAAAATCTCATGTATGCCGCTAAAGATTTGGGAAAGAACTTCATGGATCTCCGTTTCGTACGATTTAAAGATCGTGGTTATGTCAGAACTGCTCTTCAGCAAAAATTGAAAAAAGGCCCCAGTCAATTCACGTTGAAGGAGATATTCGAGCTTTTCGATGGGACCGCCCGAAAAAGCTTTCGCTTCTTCGACGGAACTAAAAAAGGACAGCATCTTGGGCTTCACCAACGCGTACGCAAGATCTTCTTTTTTTGGGAAGTGCAAGTATAATGTGCCTTTAGCAACACCAACCCCAGCGGCAATTTCATCCATACTGACATCATGGTAGCCCTTTTCCAACAACATCTTTTCAGCGTAGTCTAAAATAAGCTGTTCTCGATCCCTACGCTGTTTTTCCTTTAAAGAAATTTTTGAAGTCATATTTCGAAGTATCCTCTCAATTTAGAATTTGAATTCATTTTATGACTTTTAAGTCATTATAAAAAAAAGTGTTACTACATTCAACTTCTTTTCTGTTCTCCACTATATAATCCGTTTTTATATCAAAGGAACGAAGGAAAACTGGCCTAAAGACCGTTTGAGAATCGGAACAAGCGCAGTCCTACAAAAAAGAGCCGACTATCCGTATGGGACGTCGACTCTTCGAGGTTTCAACGTTTCAGCCGGAATTGGCTCCACGCCGCAAGCTCACGCTTTCTTCGATAAACCGGACGATATGGTCTACGCTCGATAACGATTCGATCATCAGGTCCTCCTCGTCAAAGGTCGCTTGAAACTCCTGCTCCAGCCAGGCGATCAGCCGAACGACCGTAACGGAATCCAACACGCCCTGAGGGCCCAGCAGCCGCGCAGACCGCTCCACGTCCGGCTGGCCGAGCAATTGCGCGACGATCGCCGTCACCTTCCGTTCAATCTCTTCACGATTCACCCTAAGATTCTCCCTTCTGCTTGCTTAAAATGACCCGTCTTTACGTTTACGCGAATCCAATCCGGTGCGCCATACGAGAACGGAAACGGCACAGCATAGATCGAATCGTGCTCCCGCTTCTCCTTCCGGGCAAACCCCAGCAGCTGCAAAAGCACCAGAGCCGGCCGGTTACGGCCTGTGGCTCGGTAGCTGCAAACCGCTTCAAGCATCGCCGGACGCTCCTGCTGCGCCAGCTTCAGCACCGTCCCGAGAAACGCGGTGCCAATGCCGCGCCCTTCGATGCGGCAAGAGATGCAAAACAACCGGATGTCCAGCCGTTCCTCCCCGTAATCCAGCATGGCGGCTCCGACAATGCCGTGGTCGCCGAACCGGTCCTTCAGCTCCGCGACATAAAGCCCTCTCGCAGGCGATTCCAGATAAGAACGGACAACGTCCTCCGATACCCGCTCCGTGAAATTATTGAATTGATTCGTTCTTGCGGTCAGCTCGAAGGCTCGGCCGAGATCCTCCTGACGTGCAGCGCGTACCTTTAGCTCCATGAAGCAGGAGCGCAAAAAGTCCTCCCGCGACCCGGCGAACCGCTGCTCCGCCGTGTTCCGCTCCAGCCGGGAAAGCATCATCTCGCGGCGTCTCCCCGCCTCCCTCGTGAGCTTCCCGGCTTGAAACTCGGGGTACCGGGCGAGCTCCAGCGCCTCATGTGCGCCGTAGATCTTCAACTCCGGCAGATACGTTCCCGCCTCGTAGCGTTCGAACGGATTGTCGTCGATGAACGCGACCGCATCCAACCCGATATTCAGCTCGCTCGCGACCCGTCGGATGCTCTCCGCCTTCGTCCCCCAACCGATCTGGGGACACAGAAAATAACGCACGATGCCCAGTTCCTCCAATTTCGCCATCGCCAGATCATGGTCGTTCCGGCTCGCTACGCTCTGCAAAATGCCGCGCCCGTCCAACTGCTCCAGCACCCCGCGAATGCCGGGGCGCAGCGCCACCTCTTCGTTGTCGTCCAGCGTTCCATGCCATAACGTTTCGTCCAGATCCCAAATCAGACACTTGATCATGCTACCTATCCCCCGCAGCCTAAGCTTCCTGATCGTGCGCCTTGTACTCCATCGTCAGATGGGTCGGCGCGAAGCCGTAATTTTTATACAGTACGCGCATGGGCAAGTTGCTGACGTGCACGTGCCCGACGATGCGCCGGGCCTTCTGTCTGCCGGCAAAATCCATTCCTGCCTCGAACAAAGCCGTTACCGCCTCCGAGCCGCGGCACGATTCGGCAGCGTAGAAGCTTTTGAACTGGATATAGTTTTCTTTCGTCACGAAATTCTCTTTGAGCGTCATCCAGAGCCAGCCGGCCACCCGGCCTTCCAGCTCCAAGACGAGCATGCCTTCCCTTTCATGAGGCATCGCTTTTTCCAGCTTGCGCCGGTGGAACCCCAAATCCGTTACCGCCTCGCTGCCAAACGATATGACGGAAATTTCCTTCTCAAAGTCGGCCACCTGGGCCAAATCCTCTTGCTTAATCGGCCGGATCTTCATCTGGTTTTCTTCTCCTTTTGCGCCATAAATTCGTTGTACCCTTAAACGCTCTTCTTCTCGATCAATTGAAACGTATCGTTCTTGCAGCGGGGACACCCTTGGTTTTTGAGCTGCTCGATCGTGGGCACGTCGCCTTGGAAGCCGACATAGACCGCCTCCCCGCACAGCTGGCAGCGGTAAATACGCAGCGTCCGCTTGACTTCGCCCGTGTACAAAGCATCTTCGAATACGCCGGCGAATTCGGGACGCGTCTGCTCCGTCGTCTTCAGCACGATCATTTGGCTCCGGTTCGCGATCATTTCCGCCCCTTCGTACTCGTTAAAGCGCGGGAACGTGGCGCTGACCATAAGCCCCATCCGCACGAACTCCCGCTGCATCGCCAGCATGAACTCCGGAGATTTATGGGCAAAGGATAAGAAGATCAGCGCTCCCTTCCTCTTCTTCAAGCCGCTGATGCCGCGGGAAAGGAACAGCGTCATGCCCTGCAGCGTATATGGCGGATCGGTGAAGAAGCAGTCGTATTGTCCCTGCCATTCCTCGGCCAATGGCTGTCGCAAATCCCAGCGGCGGCATTGAATGGGCAGTCCTGCCCCGGCTGCGGTCTCGGCGATATAGCTCAGAAACCGCTCGTCGATATCGACAACGTCGATTCTCGTTTTCGAAGGCGTCCCTTTGGGGAAGAGCTTCCGGAGCAGCAAGCCGAGCGATACGCTGACCAGATCGTCATCGCCGATGCAGAGCACGCGCTTTCCGATCAGCGCATGCTGCTTCAAGCACAGGACGGCGCGGCGCAGACTCGTCTCCGCTGTGCATTTCGATTGATCGATCCGGACGTCCACTTGCGGCCGCAAGCGGAATATGTCCTGAAGCTCGCTTAGCACGTCGGCCAGCTCGGCTTTCCAATCCGCATCGCCCGCCGTCAGCTTCAGGTACAAGCCCCTGTTTACTCCGCCGTATCCCAGCTCTTGTTCAATCCATGCCGTTCCCGCCCTGCTGCAGCGCGTCCCGTTCTCTTGCGTCAGCGCGCCTGCTTTGACAAGCTCCTTCTTGATGGCCGCAGCCACGGGAACGGGGAGCAGCGTCCTGCGCGCCAGCTCCTTAGTCGAGATGCCCGGGCTGAAATAGCATTCCAGCAAAAGCTGCTCGATGACGACGGAACCTTCTTCCAGACGGACCTTCGCGCTGATTTCATCCAAATCATTTTTCATTTCGATCACTCCTCCGATTGGGTTTCGATGGTAACGCCCGGTGCGTGCTTGCGACCCATCAGCTTGCGTTTTTTGCGGTTTTCTTTCGTCTCGAATACGATGTCCAGATCGTAATTGTCAGGATAGAGCTCCTTGCTCTCGATATGCAGCTTCAGCCGCTTATGGTTGATTTTGAACTTCTGGTTCTGGATCATCACCCCGACGTTGCCCCGGGAATCCTCGGTTTCAAACACAATCCCGGTACGGCCCAAATAAGCGATATACACGCAATCGCCGAGCTGGAAGCTTCTGGGGGCCTCAGCGGCCGACTCCCCGGCTTCCTCCGATTCCTTATCTGCTTGGGGCAGAGACACAGGCTCCGCTGCCGTTTCTTCCTCCCGATCGTCCGTGTCCGCCGCGGAGGCTTCGCTCGGCTCGGGTTGGGGCCCGGCGGTCTGTGCCCCCTGCGGCAAGCTTTGCGGCAAGCCGCGCGCGGTAATTTCGCGGGACCGCTCAATAAGGCCGGCCGGCAGGCCCAGCTTCAATGCGATGAGGAAAGCGTAGCTCTGGCCCGCTTCCCCGATCCGCAGCCGGTACAGCGGCTGAAGCGTGTCCGTATCGAACTCCATCCGGGCATTCTCGAACCCCGGCGTCACGTCGGCGAAATTTTTGATTTCCGTAAAATGGGTCGTCGCCACCACCGTCGCTCCTCTGCGGTGCAGCTCCTCCAGAATGGCCACCGACAAGCCGACACCTTCCCCCGGATCGGTTCCCGAAGCCATCTCGTCGATCAGGATGAGCGTCGAGCGGTCGGCAAACTGCAGCATTTCGTTGACGTTCCGAATATGCGCGGAGAAGGTGCTGAGCGCATGCTCGATGCTTTGCCCGTCCCCGATATCGACGGCGATATGATTGAATACGGAAAGCAAGCTTCCTTCTTTTGCCGGTATCAATAAGCCCGACTGCGCCATGACGGTCAGCAGACCGACCGTTTTAAGGGTAAGGGTCTTGCCTCCGGTATTCGGTCCCGTAATAATCAGCGATTGGTACCGTCGTCCGATGACGAAGTTCAAGGGAACCATCGGCCGGTTCAGCAGCGGATGCTTCGCTTCGCGCAGATCGATAATCCCTTGGTCGTTCAGCTCCACGTTGGAACCTCCGACGGCCAAAGCATATTTCGCCTTGGCAAATATGAAATCGTAGGTGCCGACCGTCTCGACGTTCATCAGAAACTGTTGATCGCAGCTTTCCGCCAGCGCGGTCAAATCGCTCAGCACTTTCAGCTCCTCCCGCGCTTCCTCCGCTTTCAGCCCCGTAAGCTCGAATTGAATTGTCATGACCTCGGCCGGCTCGATATAGACCGTTTGGCCGCTGGCCGACTCGTCGAGCACCGTCCCCTTCACCAGCTTGCGGTGCTCTTTCTTGACCGGCAGCACATACCGTCCGTTGCGCGTGCTGAGGACATGCTCCTGCAGGATGGACCGGTGGCGGCTCATCAAGGAGTCCAGCTTGCTCTTCAGACGTTCCTCGAATACGGCCAGCCGCTTGCGGACTTTCATGAGCTCCTTGCTGGCGGAGTCAACGATTTGTCCGTGACGGATGCACCGTTCGATCTCCGATTTCAGCGCATCCATCGAATACATGGAAGCCGCGTAAGAGCTGATCTGAGGCGCCGCCCCGCTTTTCGCGGCCATATACCTCATGAGCTGCGCGCAGCTGGTCAGAAATTGGTGAATGTGCATAAAGTCCTTTTCACTGAACACGTAGCCCGTTCCCAGCAGCTCCAAAATAGTTTCCATGCCTTCCAGCGAAGGAATCGGAACGCTGGCGCCGTGCTGGAGCAGAGATTTCGCTTCCGCCGTCTCGTCCAGCTTCGCCCGTACGACGGACATTGCCGTTAAAGGAAGCAGTTCGGCGATCTGCCGCTTCCCGAGGTACGATACGGCATAGTCTGCCAGAGCTTCTTTGATTTTGCCGTATTCCAGACGTTGCAGTGCTTTTTCATTCATGGGTGATCTCTCCTTGTACGAAAATAAAAAAAAGGCAGAGAATGAACGTACGTCATTCTCTGCCTTTTGATGTCATGCCTAATTAAGAGCGCCCGAAAATAGAAAATCCGCGCTGAACTCAGCACGGATGATAGGCGCAATGAATAGGCATATACCTATGGCATTGTATGATATCCGTTGTTCTTAACTAATTCCAAGGTGACCGTAAATCCATGACAAAATAAACCTTGCTTAATAGCAAAATTTACCCACGAATTTCCAGAAACCTCATTATGGAATTGATTAGTTAAGAACGACCACCGACATCAAAATCTCTCCTTAGGCAATAATTATCTTTACTGTACCTTACTTCCCCATCAAATGTCAAGTGCTGTAAAATTTCGCAGTACATCTCGGCTCTTTCGAGACTGTCGATGCCGGGCATCCGAAACAAAAAAAGCGGCGGTCCGGAGCCGCAAATCAAGCTCCAAACTGCCGCTTCCTATTATTGTTCCCCTGTGTGCTTCATGATCGCGTCGATCATACGATCCCAATCGTTATGGTGCAGCTCGTGCCCGATCCCTTCCAATGTGAGCAGAACGGCTCCCGGAATTTGGTTCGCAAGCGCCACCCCATGCTCATAAGGCAAAATGGGATCCTCCGTTCCGTGAATGATCAGCGCGGGAGCTTCGATCTCGCGAACCCTCGCGATATACGATTCCCCGCCCGTTAACAGACCGTGGTTGAACATGCTGGCTAAGCGGTTCGCCCTCCTTATTTCTTGGATAGCCAGACGTCTGATTCTTTTCTCATCAAACGGATGCTTGGAGCCCCTCAAAATCTTCCATTTTTCTACAGTCAAATCGATAGCTGCCTGATCGTTCGTCAAATCCACCTTGGCCGTATCGGCAAAGAAAGCTTCCACCTTCTCCTCCATCGGCGGCAGACCCGGCGAGAAAGCCGACGTCATCACCAGCGTAGCGGTCAGCACGTTTTGCGGGTGCCGCAGCGCCACAAGCATCGTAAGCAGCCCGCCAAGCGACATGCCGACAAAATGAGCCTGCGGAATCCCGTACCCGTCAAGCACGCGAACCGCATCGTCCGCCATATCCTCCAAAGTATAGCCCGGCTGCCCCGGTTCATATGTCGTTGACCGCCCGACATCGCGGTTATCGTATCGGATCACGTACCTCCCCCGATCCGCCAGACGTTGGCAAAACTCGTCCTCCCACCAAATCATCGATGCGGTGGCTCCCATGATCAGTAAAACGGCCGGATCGTTTGGATTTCCGAAGCTTTCGGTACATAATTCGATTCCGTCTACTCGCAGTATCTGTTCGTTCATAGTCTGATTCCTCCCAAGATTAAAAATAAAAACACTGGCTGCTGCCTGTGCCTGGAGTCATCGGAAAAGGACGTACGTATCCCCTTAGGAAGAACCTTCCCTGTTCCGACCTACGTCAAAATCAGGGCAGTCTTCAGCGGATGGATTACCGGCCGCGGTATTACGGTTTGCGGGCATGACAAAAAGAGGGCCGATTCGTCCCTCCCTCTTATAGCTATATTTCGCGTATAACTAAACAGGGTTACCCGTATATGCAGGCAGACCAATCCCGATCACTCTGTACACAGACAGAGCCTTTGAGCACTATTTAATTCGTAGTCCCAAATACACCGGAATTGGAAATGTCTAACACACGTAACCCTCCGCTCTGTTAAATTTATCCTATCTTAACACAGCATTCGGTTCATCGCAACGATATGTTTCTTGTTTACTTAAATGCTATGTGAACTCGACGCTGTAAAGGTGCGTTATTGTGCGGCATCTCTGGCATAGTCGCTCGGATTCACGCCATACGTCTTCTTGAATAAAGCCGCAAAATGACTGAAGTTATTATAGCCTACCAGAGACGCGGCTTGACTGACGTTCAGCGAGCCGTTCTCCAACAGCATCCTGGCTTTCTCCATCCGCTGCTGGCGGACGAATTCGAAGACGGTCATCCCGAATACCTCCTTAAAGCCAACCTTTAATTTATAGTCGTTGAGGCTGATTTTACGCGATAAGGCAAGCAGGCTTGGCGGCTGCGCCAGCGTCTGCAGCAAAATATCTCTGGCACTGTAGATTTTATCGATATCTTCCGTTCTCAAGCTGGAGCTTTTCCTCGCCCGGCTCTCGTCCGCTTCGTAAATAAACGACGCCAGCAGCTCGAGGCACTTCCCCTCCAGAAAAAGCCGCTTGGCCGAGCCGCCGTACGGGCAGCTCTGCAGCTGCTGCACCAGAACCTGAAGCTTGGGACCGATCAAGTCTTCATAGCAGAAGAAGGACTGTTCCATCCGGACATCCAGCTCTTGAAAAAGAGGCCGCCAGAGCCGGGCGTCCAGGCGCAGCTCCGCATGCACGATCCGTTTATTTTTCCTATGCTCCGCATGGACACGAATATCGTTAAAGTAAACGAGCTGCGCGGAGCCGGACTCGCTCGATACTTCCCTCCGCTGGCCTTCCGCGGACCAGCAGCCGTTCCCCTCGATATTCAGCGCAAGCTCAAGATGCGGATACCGGACGCCGATGTCAAAGGTTACATCCTCCCGCCAGATCATATCGCTCAACTGCAGCTCCATACCGTCCTGAAGCCGGATGAAGGAAAATTGCCCTTCGCCGTATTCCGGCAAGATCGTTCCCGCTTGTTCATAAGGCTCCGTCTGCGGAGCAGCGTTCAAATAGCTGCACACGTTCGTCGTCATCTCGTTAAGCCCGGCAAACTCTGCCCGAATGTTCATCGTTCCCCCCTGGCAAATCTCTTCCATGATGTAAAATCGCACCTCGTATGTATGATATTGATAATCATTTTCAATAAGTTATAGTATATCATATCCCCTTTTCGATTCAACAAAAAATCCAGCGCCAGGCTGGATTAGAGGTTGTAACAAGCGGTCTATGACATCTGCTGTAGCAGGTCCGCTCAAGAAGAGATGCTCCAGCCTCCGGTTTGCTGCTGCAAATTCCAGAGCCGGGCGTACAAGCCTCCGCGCTTCAGCAGGTCGTTATGCCGCCCCTGCTCGACCACGCGGCCGCTATCCAACACGATGATGTTGTCGGCGTTCTTTATCGTTTTCAGACGATGCGCGATAACGATGACCGTCCGCCCTTGGACCAGATGGTCGATCGCGCGCTGAATCTCCACCTCGTTTTCCGGGTCCAGGGAAGCCGTCGCCTCGTCGAGCAGGACGATCGGGGCATTCTTCAGAATTGCCCGCGCGATGGATATCCGCTGCTTTTCCCCGCCCGATAACGTGCTGCCTCCCTCGCCTACCATTGTATCGTAGCCTTGCGGCAGCTTCATGATAAACTCGTGGCAGCAGGCCAGCCGGGCCGCTTCCTCCACCTGCTGCTGCGTGGCGCCGCTCCGTCCGAAGCGGATATTGTTGCCGATCGTGTCCTGGAATAGATAGACATCCTGGAACACCATCGACACCTTGCGCAGCAGCGCTTCCGGGTCCATGCTCCGCATATCCTGCCCTCCGAGCAGCACCTTTCCTTCGACGGGATCGTAGAAGCGGGCGGCCAGCCGAAGAATCGTACTTTTTCCGCTTCCCGACGGACCGACCAGCGCGGTGAACGAACCGGCAGGCATCCGGACGCTGATGTTTTTGAGCGTGGATTGCTCGTTGTAGCCGAAGGTGACCTGCCGCAGCTCGACATCGTGCTCCCCGGGAGGAAGCTCGCCGCCCGCCATGCCCGGTTCTTTCAGCAATTGTACGATGCGCTCGCCGGCCTGCTCGTGATAGCGGAACTCCGCGTAGTTCACGAGCGCGGTCGTGAGAGGATCGAAAATCCGCGTTCCGATGAGCAAAAACGCAACCAGCGTCATCACGTCGAGCTTGCCGCCCAGCAGCAGATGAACCCCTACGATCACCATCAGGGTCAGCCCGGCGCGGATGAGGGCGATGGCACTCAGCACGATCGGTCCAAGCAGCCCTTCGATCCGGATACTGTGCCGCATCAGCTCCTTGAACGATTTTTCCAGCCGGACGAAGCGCTCGCCCGTAATATTGTAAGCTTTAATGACCCGGATGCCGTTCAAATACTCCTGAAGACGGTTCGCGGCGTCAAGTTTGGCCCGCATATGGCTGGCCCCCAGCTTCCGCTGAATGCGGGAGGTGAGAAGCACCAGAGCCACCGCCACCGGAAAAGCGGCAAACATGGCAGCCGCCATGCGCCAGTCCAAAACGGAAAGCCCGGCAAGGGCCAGCACCGGCATGACCAAGGCGCCGAGCATCTGCGGCACGAGATGCGAGATGCCGTGCTCCACCAGCGTAAAATCCCCCATCATCATATTCGCCAAATCGCCGGGGTCACGACGGTTCAAGTAGCCGAGGGAAAGCTTACGCAAATGCTCGGCCAACTGAGCGCGTCCTTCTGCAGCGGTCTCGTAGGCCCCCCGGAACTGGGCGCGGTAGGCCGGCACTTCGCAAAAGAACAAAACAACCAGCGCGGCCGCCATGCCCCCGCAGACCCACCAAAGCCCCGCTACATCCAATGGCGCGCCCGGATGAACGAACGGCTCGAAGATCAGTCTCGCGCCTCCGACCAGCAGGGCAAAAGGCGCGATCGCCATCAGGTTGGCGAGCGTCGTATACAATACGGGCTTGATCAGCTTCTTCGGCTGGCCCGCGGTGATGTTATGAAGCAGACTCATGCCTTCACCCCTCCCGTTTCAATCTGCCATTGCCCTGCATCCGTGTACGCCCGCCACATTCTGGCATACAAGCCGTTCGCGGCAACGAGTCCGTCATGCGTTCCCCGCTCTTCGAGCCGGCCGGCGTTCAGCACGATAATCTGATCGGCATCCCGGATCGAGGAAAGCCGGTGCGCGATCACGATGACCGTTTTTCCCTGCATCAGCTGCTTCAGCGCCTGCTGCATCTCATACTCGTTCTCGGGATCGGCGAAGGCGGTCGCCTCATCCAGCACCAGAATGGGGGCATCCTTCAAGATCGCCCGGGCCACCGCGATCCGCTGCTCCTCGCCGCCCGACAAGTATACGCCCCCTTCCCCGATCAAGGTGTCGTACCCTTGGGGGAGCCTGCCGATAAACTCATGACATTGAGCCGCCTGCGCTGCGGCGTACACTTCCTCCGCCGACGCTCCGGGCCGCCCGACGGCGATATTGTTGTAAAGCGTATCGTAGAACAAGAACGTTTCCTGAAAAACGAAAGCGACGGTGTTCATCAGATCGGCCGAGGCCATCTCGCGGATGTCTATGCCGCCGATGCGGATGCTTCCTTCACTTACATCCCAGAACCGGGGAATGAGATTGGCGGCCGTGGACTTGCCGGAGCCTGACGGACCGACCAATGCCGTTACCTTGCCCTGCCGGGCGTTGAACGAAAGATCGGACAGCGCTTCGCTCCGGGATGATCTGCCTTCCGCCCCGTAGGAGAAGGAGACATTGTGGAAAGTCAAGTCGTACGCAGTCGGCTTTCTCGGAGTCTCCGGCTCCCGTACCGGCTCCTCCGCCAAAATGCGGTCGATCCGTTCGACCCCCTCGTGAATATCGCGGAGCGAGGAGCTGATATTCATAATTTTGAACATCGGGGCGGAGATGCCTGGAGCCATGATCAGAAAAAACAGCAGAACCGAGGCAAACGCCACGCTGCCCGGGTCCCGGGCCAGCAGAAAGACGCCGACCGGCAGTATAAACGCCGCAAACGAGCTGAGTATGACTTTAAAGATCAGGTACCCGTTCTGAAATTGGTCCGTATAGTTGACGCAATAATCCCGGTAGCGGATCATGTCGTCGTAAAACTTGCGAAACGAATGGACCGTCTGCCCGAACACCTTCACCGCCGGCATCCCCCGCACATATTGAACCGCCGAGCCGCTCATCCGCTCCAAAGAATCGTAGTACAGCTTAACGTTCTTCTTGGACTTTTCTCCCGTCGAGAGCACAATCTGCACGGTGAAACCTGCCGCAATGGGAATGAGGCAGGCCAACGCCAGCCATCCGTTCAACGCGAACATCGCGACGATCATCACCAGGGTCGTCACCGCCACATGAATAAGATCCGGGAGCTGATGCGCGACGAAGGTTTCCACCTTTTCCACGTTTTGCTCCAGCGTCTTCTTGACGACGCCCGTCGAGGTGCCGTTCAGCCAGCCAAGCGGCAGCCGTCCGATATGGTTGGACAGCTTGACGCGCAGACCGTACAAGATCCGGAACGCCGCCATATGGGAGAACATCCCTCCCCCATACATCAGCAGCAGGCTTCCAAGTAAGCCCAATAGCGCAACGATCCCCCAGCGGATCATCCCCGGTCCGTCGGCCGAAGCCGGATTGGTCGCATGCTCCAACAGCTCGCGGATCACAAAATATACCGATACGTAAGGAATCAGAAGGCAGACCGCGCTCAGTGCCGACAAAATGCCGGAAACGATCAGCAGGCCGCGCTTCTCGCCCGCAATCTCGAGCAATCTTGCGATTCCGTTTTTTCGGTTCACATCTATCCCTCCTCTTCGTTGGACCTGCTCATTGATAAAGATTATCACCGCGACTTTTCTTTGTCTCCCGGAGGACGGATTATTTATGCGGTTGTACGGATAATCGCAGTTGTTGTTAAGCAGATTTCGAGGAAGGGGTACGGCACCGCGTTTTGTGGCCGGGATGTAGACAAGGATACGACGATGCTGCGGAATAATTGTAAGCGCGTTCAAAATATAGGCTCAAGAGCCGGCTTTGTGATGCCCGAAATCACCCGATCCTTTTTTTGGCAACAACAATTCGTCC
The DNA here is from genome assembly GCF_004000785.1 of Paenibacillus ehimensis NBRC 15659. Taxonomy (GTDB): domain Bacteria; phylum Bacillota; class Bacilli; order Paenibacillales; family NBRC-103111; genus Paenibacillus_G; species Paenibacillus_G ehimensis. Next base: position 32,350 of record NZ_BILX01000068.1, read on the forward strand.
GGTGCTCATGGCCTGTTCTTCGAGAGGAGGTTACTCTATCGTTGAAACCGGCGGGGTTATGCTTCGAGGCAAACAATTTTGTGTATATGCAGCTTCGTCCTTGATGTGAGATGCTCAAACTAGAGGAAGTGCGATGCGCTATACCGGCCGAATTGGTCGAATCGCCTAATATAGAGAACCTGCGGTGTGATATCGAGCCGATTGCGGGGAGCATGAACATTTTTCGACACACTTAGATGCTCCCCAGTTCCGCTATGCCCCCACCACCATCTTCAAGACTCCGCTTAAAGCACCTGCGTTCCTCTATTTTCTAACCAGCCCAGACGGGTCGAGGTTAACAAGCCCGTTATACTACTCCGTTCCGGGCTCGTCCCAGCCTTCCCTGCGCCGTCTCCGTTTGACGAACAAGGTCATCAGCGCCGATACGGCCAACCCGCCGACGAAGCCGCCGGCATGGGCGTAAATGTCGACATTCGGGATAATGAAGGAATAAACGAAGCCGATGATCACAATGGTCCATACCGTTTGTTTCGTCTGGTAGTCGATCAGATCGCGGCGGAATACGGATAAGTACAGGTAAGCGGCATACACGCCGTAGATCGCTCCCGATGCCCCCGCTCCGATATAGTAGTCCGAGTTCAACCAGGCGCTCGCCACATTCCCGGCGATTCCGCTGGCAAGATAGAACGCCGCGTAGCGCCAGACGCCGAGCATGCGCTCAAGCGGCGCAGCAAACACGTACAAGGCAAAGCTGTTAAAAAGCAGATGCTGGAACCCGATATGCACGAAGATGGACGTCACATAGCGCCACGGTTCCGGCTCGAAGCCCGGAATGCCGAACATGGCGCCGAACCGGAGCAGCGTTTCGCTGTCTTTGGACGATCCGTACCACTCCATGGCCGCCATCACCAGCAATTGAATCAAGATGATGGCCGTTGTCACAGGATAAAGCCGAATGTACTGACCCAAGCTTTCCCTACGCGCAAACATGTACTCGCTTCCCTTCCCTGCGATGCAAAAGTATCTCCTAATTATAGCGGGTTATGCGACTATTGTGAAATCAGCGCCCCAAACAGCGAATAAAAAAGGAGATGCCCGAACGGCACCTCCTCCTACAGACGGCTTATGACGGAACGCCCTGCATGCCGACTTTATAAGCGCAGCGCTTGTCTCAAAAAGCGCCCGGTATGAGAAGCCTCGCATGCCGCCACTTCCTCCGGGGTTCCCGATGCGACAAGCGAGCCGCCCGCTTCTCCCCCTTCGGGACCGAGATCGACAACCCAATCGGACTCGCGGATGACGTCCACGTTATGCTCGACCACCATCACGGTATGGCCCGCATCGACCAGTTTGTTCAACAAAACGAGCAGCTGCCGCACATCTCCGGGATGCAGGCCGGTGGTCGGTTCGTCCAGCAGATAGAGCGTGTGCGTCTTCGTTTTTTTGCTTAGCTCCTTGGCCAGCTTGATCCGCTGACCCTCTCCGCCCGACAGCGTCGTGACGGACTGGCCCCACTGCAAGTAGCCGAGCCCTACCTCGCAGAGTAATTCAATCGTTCTTGACATTTTGTCCTGATCCTTGAGGACGGACAGGCTTTCTTGAACAGTCATATCCAGCAGATCGGAAATCGTATAACCTTTGTAGGTAATACGCAGCACATCGTCCTGGAACCTTCTGCCTCGGCAAGCGGGACATTTTACTTCCAGATTCGGAAGAAAATGCATGTGAAGCGACAAAACGCCGAGTCCCTGGCAGTTCTCGCAGCGGCCGCCGGGCGTGTTGAACGAGAAGTGCTTTGATGTCAGCTTGCTCCGCTTCGCCTCCGGCAAGCTGGCGAACAGGTTCCGAATCAAGGTAAACACTTCGGTATACGTCGCAATGTTCGAACGCTGCATCCGTCCGAGCGGCGACTGGTCTACGGTTATCCAGTTCCCGATATGCTCCAGACCGGTAATCTCTCCGCAGCCTTCACGCTTCCCGGACTGCCCGTCCGGGGCGAGCAGATCAAACAGAAGCGTAGACTTCCCCGAACCGGATACGCCGGTCACCGAAATCAGGCAGCCGAGAGGAAACGAAACGGTAATGTGCTTTAAATTCCGCGCATGGGCATCCCGGATTGTCAGGAAGCTCCCGTTGCCCCGTCTTCTGACCCGCCCCGGAACAAGACGGCTCTCGTCCCGCAAATAAGCGCCCGTGACCGAGCTCTCACATAACTTCAGAGCTTCCAATGGACCCTCGCCGACAACGGTGCCTCCCATAGCGCCCGCCCCGGGCCCCATGTCGATGACATGGTCCGCCGCACGCATCACCTCGACGTCATGCTCGATGACTAGCACCGTATTTCCCAGATCGCGAAGCTGCTTCAGGACATGGATTAGCCCTTCCGTATCCCGCGGATGCAGTCCTGCCGAAGGCTCGTCCAAAATATACAGCACCCCGGTGAGACCGGAACCGAGCAAGGAAGCGAGCCGGATTCGCTGCGCCTCTCCTCCGGATAGCGTCACCGTCTGCCGGTGAAGCGACAAGTACCCTAAACCGACATCGATCACCCGTCTCAGCCGCTCCGGCAAATCGTTCAGCACCGGCTCCAGCAGCTCTCGCCCGGCCGGCGGCAAGCTCCCCGGCAAACCGTTCAGCCACGCCAGCACGTCATCCAACGACCAGGAAGATACCTCGGCAATCGACGCACCGCGTACCGTCACCTGGCGGCTTTCCTTGTTCAATTTCGTTCCTTGGCAGCCGGTGCACATTTGCTGGCGGAAAAACGCTCCTACGGATGCCGAGCCGTTCGGGTCGCCGTCCTTTTCCAAGTAGCGCCGCCACAAGCTCGTCACGACGCCTTCGAACTTCCCTCTGCTGACCGTCTTGGGCGGCTGGACGTTCGGGAAGTGCCGCAGAAAGGCTTCGCTTTCCACGCCGTAGAACAACAGATCGCGCTGAATCTGGCCGTATTCCTTCAATGGCTGATCCGGATCGAAGACGAATCCGTAATGCTTGGCGGCAGCCTGCAGTATGCTATTATGGTAATCGATGAGCGACTCGTACCAAAAGGTCACGCATCCCCCGCGCAGGCTCAGCTCTTCGTCGAAGACGGCCTCCAGATTCGGGCTGGCTACGCTGCCGAGCCCGTCGCACGTTCCGCAGGCGCCCTCCGGCTTGTTGAACGAGAAATGGCCCATCGTCAGCTTGGGAAGCTCGGCCGCGCAGCTTGGGCAGCGCACGTATTGCGGTTGACCGGACGCTTCGTCCTCCTCGCTCAAGCCGCCCGTCTCTTCGAACGAAGGCGGAACAGTCGCGCCGCAGGACGGGCACGGCCGCTCCCCGAGCTTGGCGTATAATAGCCGCAAATACGAATAGATGTCCGTCACCGTGCCAACCGTCGACCTCGGATTGCGGTTCGTGACGTGCTGTCCTACGCTGATTGACGGAGACAGTCCGGCGATGGAATCCACCTTCGGCTTGCTGATCGAGTCCGTGACCATTCCCATGGATTCCATATACTGCCGCTGGCATTCCTTCTGCAGCGTATCCATCGCGAGCGTCGATTTCCCGGACCCCGATGGTCCGGTCAAGACGACCAACCGATTTCTTGGAATCGACAGCGAGATGTTTTTCAGGTTGTTTTCACGGGCGCCCCGGATAAGAATAGCTTCTTTCAACCATACTCCTCCTTTAACAAAAGAATATCATTTTTTACAGATACGCCGCTCCATGCAGCTCTTGCCGACGGAAACCCGGTGCCGACGGAAACCCGGTTTCCGGATTCCATGCGGGACTTTACCGTCTACACAAGCTGCGGTCGGCCTCTCTTAGCATCCTCTCTAAACAATTCATGATCGTTCGACTCCTTTCCTCATTCGACACCACCCCTATCATACTACATTGATGCAAATGCGAAGGTTCAAGAAACTATAGCCCAGTAAATAAGCTATTCTTCGATCGAACATTCGACATGCACTTTAGAGTTTTAAATGAAGCAGCCGGAGTCTGTCACCTTGAACGCGTAATCTACGGTCGGACCATCCTCTATAGCGCTACAAGATGTCAAGACAGTTTTTCAAATATTAAGGTGTGAAATGCTGCACATCGACCTTTTTTGTTACCCCTAAGGGATCGGTTGTCAATAAAACTGCAGCGGAAATAATGATATATATTTCCAGCATGTTGGTGTCTCAGATGGAGGACGTAGCCCAAGCGAAGCGCGGGAGAAAGCTTTTTCTTTTGGGTATTCGTAGTACCGTGTTGAAATCCCGTTTCCGAATCGCTATGATCAGGGAAAGGAGTGCCATGCCTCATGATTTGGACCGCCGGGAAGGCCCTGCCGGTCTTGCCTCTATACCAAGACCGCTCCCGTCGCGATTGGGGGCACTTACTGGAAAACGACGGGTGGTACTTGGACCTAGCAAGGCGCACGACCGCGATTCTACGTGGCACCCCGAGTGGCGGGTTCGGGCCGTGCCCTACGACTTCACCGACCCGCGCCGGCTGTTTGCCCGCGGTGGAGGCGTGAATCGCCCAGAACCCCGAATTTCGCGGCATCCGCTCGGAGTGGAGCCGTTTTATAATAAAGTAGGTCTTGTTTTCAAGGAGGTAAAACATGGATTGCATTTCACCGAAAGAAGCGGCGTTAAAGGTGAAACGGTGGCCTAAAGCTACCATAGCCGCGGGTTATCGTCATACCGTCGGGCTTAAATCGGACGGCACGGTGACGGCTGTGGGTTGGAATAAGCATGACCAATGCAATGTAAGCGGCTGGCGCGACATAGTGGCGGCAGCGGCGGGTTACCTTCATACCGTCGGCCTTAAATCGGACGGCACGGTGGCGGCTGTGGGTTGGAATAAGCGTGACCAATGCGATGTAAGCGGCTGGCGCGGTATTGTGGCGATAGCGGCGGGTAGCAATCATACCGTCGGCCTTAAATCGGACGGCACGGTGCCGGCTGTGGGTTGGAATGAGCATGGCCAATGCAATGTAAGCGGCTGGCGCGATATTGTGGCGGTTGCGGCGGGTTGCGCTCATACTCTCGGCCTTAAATCGGACGGCACGGTGGTGGCTGTGGGTGATAATGAATATGGCCAAGGCGATGTAAGCGGTTGGCGTGGCATCCAACTGCCCGGCAATTAGTTTTCTTTTAATCATTGGCTGCAGCGACTGATGCGGCAATAGTGATTGTGCAAATGGATGTAACGTTCCATGCCATGCCTGGTCTCCTGTGGACTCTCGTAATCGTTCATGCAGACTTCATTGTACTTCAGACTGCGCCAGAAACGCTCGAGTACGATTGGAGCTTTTCTCCAGGTGTAAACATTCTTCCACTGGTCGTCATACAACTAAGAAACTCCTTTTTTGCTGTCCAGTTTCTATGTAGCACTATGCTCCGAGAGTGCCATAACACGCGTCCGGATAGGAGAGGCGCGACAAAGAAGCCGATAA
>NZ_BILX01000069.1 GCF_004000785.1 Paenibacillus ehimensis NBRC 15659
AAGTTACTACTGACGAGAATTACATTCTCTTATATGACACTCACTCGATGTTCAGTTTTCAAAGGGCAATTTCCTTGTCGCCTTGTTTAGCGGCGACTCAATTAATATATCACATTCGCCTATTCGATTGCAAGTACTTTTTTTCTACCAAGATGATGCAGGAGAGAAAAAAGCCCTCGCCCTTCGAAGGGCGAAGACTAATGTAACATATAATCGAACCGAAAGTCAAGCCTTGATCCGAAATATTTTATTTCTGAATTACCTCTTGAATATGCAAGTGGCGTTCTACCGTGAGATTAACGATTTTACCGTTCACGTTAACCCATGGTCTCGTCGGATGTGTACGGTCGGAAAATACAATTTCGCCGATCCGGTTATCGCTTAACCGGACAAGCATGCCGTTGTGAAATGCGGTTACTTTGCTTATAAACGTCTGCACGATGGCCGGCTCCATTTTGCCGAACGACTCTTTTTGCAGCTGCTCCAAAACAAGGTACGGCGAGGCGGCTTTTTTGTGAAAACGGTCGGTCGTCATGGCGTGGAACATGTCGGTAACGGCTACGATTTTGGAATACGTATGAATTTTATCGCCCTGTATCCCAAGCGGATACCCTGAACCGTCCTCCCGCTCATGGTGCTGGAGGGCGCACAGCTTGACCCCTTCGTTGATCGCCGGAACAGGCTTTAACATGTTATAGCCGATAATGGTATGCCGCTTCATATCTTCGGCTTCCTCGGGGGTAAGCTTGCTTGGCTTGAACAAAATGGCGGGGTCCACTTTGGCATTGCCGATATCATGCAGCAAACCGGCCAGCGCAACCTGCATTAAATCCTTGGAAGACAGCCCGTGCCATTTGGCCAAAAGATAGGAAGTCAACCCGACCATTATGCTGTTATGGAAGATAAAATCGTTCAATTGAAAGTGACGCGGATTGAACGTCAGCACGTTATACTGGTCAATGTTTTTAATAAGCGCTTCAAGCGTCGTACGAATTTCCAGAATCGGCGGGTTATGTCCGCCCGATGCGGCAGTATTGAATACACGGCGAAGCAGATGCAGCATTTTATGATAGTGCTCATGAAAAGGCAGGACATTGTCGGCTTGTTCCTCCGACGCCGCTTCCTGCGCGGCAGGCTCCGCTTCCCCGTCGTTAGATTCGATTTGGACGGATGGAATAAGGAATGCCCGCAAAATATCCAGATCGCGCTCTGATACGATTTTTCCTTTCATGAACAAAATATTATTAAATTTGGTGAGCACGTTCTCAATAATTCTTTCGCCGGGCTTCAATTGGGAAACAGGAACAGTTACCATAGGATTCCCTCACCTTACCTCTTGTCAGCTTTCCGTGGATCAATGATTCTCAAAAAATAATACTTTAGACCCATATGTTGTTATTATAAACGAAAAAGAATGGGGATGTAAGCCCCATTCCTCTCATCTTCGATCAAAATATTTAAGGTTTTGTTACTCTTGCGTTTCTTGTCCTTCCGAAGATTCCTCGCCCTCTTCGAGCTCCGGCTGCTCCTCGCTCTTATCGACGCGGGCCAAGGTAGATACCTCGTCTTCTTCCCGAATGTTAATGAGCTTGACCCCTTGCGTGTTACGGCCCATGAGTGAAATGCCGGACATGCTGGTCCGGATGATCGTACCCAGAGCGGTAATGATCATGAGGTCTTCTTCTTCCCGGACAATCTTGAGACCGACGACCGGACCGTTCTTCGACGTCACATTAAGCGTCTTGATGCCTTTGCCGCCGCGCGATTGGAGACGGTACTCGGAAACCGGCGTACGTTTGCCGAACCCTTTGGAGGTTACGATCAGCACGCTGTTATCCTCATGCACGACATCCATATCGATAACCGCATCGCCCTCGTCGAGCTGAATCCCTTTGACGCCGGTGGCGGCCCGGCCCATCGCTCTGACTTCCTGTTCAGGGAAATGGATGGACATGCCCTGCTTCGTGCCCATGATGATCGACTGGTTGCCGTCCGTCAGCCTGACGCCGATCAGATCGTCGTCTTCGCGAAGAGTAACGGCAATGAGTCCGCCCTTGCGGATATTGGAATAATCGTCAAGCGGCGTCTTCTTCACCAGGCCGTTCTTGGTGGCAAAGAACAAATATTTATCGGAATCGAAGCTTTCCACCGGGATCACGGCATTGATCGTCTCGCCTTGTTCGATCTGAATCAGGTTAATGATCGGCGTTCCCCGAGCGGTACGGCTTAGATCCGGAATTTCGTAAGCCTTGAGACGGTACGCTTTCCCTTTATTTGTAAAGAACATCAAATAGTGGTGGGAGTTCGTTACGAACAGATGTTCCACGAAGTCGTCGTCTTTCGTATCCATCCCGATCACGCCTTTGCCTCCGCGGCGCTGGCTGCGATACGTCGATACCGGCAGTCGCTTAATATAACCGGTATGCGAAATGGTAATGACAACGTCGGTTTGAGGAATCAAATCCTCATCCTCAATGCTGTCTCCGCCGATCGTAATTTCGGAACGTCGGTCGTCACCGAATTTCTCTTTGATTTCGTTCAGTTCTTCGCTGATGATATTCAGTACAAGCTTTTCGTCGGCCAGAATCGCCTTGAATTCCGCAATTTTTTTCAGCAGCTCGGCGTATTCTTCTTCGATTTTCTCGCGTTCCAACCCGGTCAGGCGCTGCAGGCGCATGTCCAGAATCGCCTGTGCTTGATCGAAGCTCAGTCCGAAGCGCTCCATTAAGCCGTCACGGGCTTGTTCGGCCGTACGGGAGCTGCGAATCAGCGCAATGACTTCGTCCAAATGATCAAGCGCGATACGGAGACCTTCCAGGATGTGGGCTCGTGCTTCCGCCTTGCGAAGATCGTATTCGGTTCTGCGGCGAATAACATCTTTCTGGTGCTCCAAATAATAGAACAGCATATCGCGCAGGTTGAGCACTTTCGGCTCGCCGTTGACAAGCGCAAGCATGATGATGCCGAAGTTCGACTGCATCGCCGTCTGCTTGTACAAGTTGTTCAGCACAACATTCGGATTCACGTCGCGGCGCAGCTCAATGACGATGCGCATCCCGTTGCGGTCGGATTCATCGCGCAAATCGGTAATGCCGTCGATTTTTTTATCGCGGACCAGCTCGGCGATTTTTTCGATCAACCGCGCTTTGTTCACTTGATACGGCAACTCGTGCACGATAATCCGCGCTTTATTGCCGTTTTCTTCGATCGTCGCTTTCGAGCGCATGGTTACGGAACCGCGCCCGGTCGCATACGCTTGCTTGATTCCCTCGCGCCCCATAATATAGCCGCCGGTAGGGAAATCGGGGCCTTTGATCGACTGCATCAAATCAAGCGGCGTCGCATCGGGATTCTCGATCAACTGTTGGACGCCGTTGATGACCTCAATCATATTGTGCGGCGGAATATTGGTCGCCATACCGACCGCGATCCCGGACGAACCGTTTACCAGCAGGTTCGGAAAACGCGCCGGCAGAACAGCAGGTTCTTGTTCTTCGCCGTCGTAGTTAGGCACAAAGTCGATCGTTTCTTTGTTGATGTCGCGAAGCAGCTCCATCGCAATCTTGGACAAGCGCGCTTCGGTGTAACGCATCGCTGCGGCCATGTCGCCATCGATGGAGCCGAAGTTCCCGTGGCCATCGACAAGCATGTAGCGCAAGGAGAAATCCTGCGCCATCCGGACCATCGTTTCATAAACGGCCGAGTCGCCGTGCGGATGGTATTTACCGATGACTTCGCCGACGATCCTGGCGGATTTTTTATAAGGCTTGTCCGGCGCCATTCCCAGCTCCGACATCGCATATAAAATACGGCGATGCACCGGCTTAAGTCCGTCCCGCACATCCGGCAGAGCGCGGCTGACAATGATGCTCATTGCGTAATCCATAAAGGAGGTGCGCATTTCCGAGCCGATATCGATTTCTCTAATCTGCGAACGAGATTCTTCCGACATGTGTACCCCTCCTACATGCTATCTGCTCTTAAGAACTACTGCTATAAAGGTATAAGACTGTGCTATGAAGACTTACGGGAAATCGATTTAATAATTAAATTATTCAATGAGTTCTCTTTAACAAATGGACTGCCTGCATTAATTCGCGGAATTTGCATCGGGTCCGCATCCCGTACGGCCAAGCCGCTTGCCGTTGTAAAAGCGTACCGAATACCTGCTTTGCGAAGCAAAGCGATCGATTGCTCGTCATAGTAACCAAATGGATACGCATAGGCATCCACCGGACGATCATAAAGCTCCTTCAGCTTGTTGACGCATGCTTTCGTATCATCCGTAATCCGCTGTTCGAATTGCGGCAGGTCTTCGGTGCCGCCATCCTTAGGAAGCCGGGTCGTCAGCAGCGGCCCTCCGTCAGGGGCCCGGTCATGCAGGCTGTCCGAGTGGCACTGGGCGTCGATGTCTTTCATTTCCCGGGTCATAAAACGAATCTGGTCCCTGGAAAGCGAAGGAATAAGGCTCTGATCGGGATGCTCAAGATCTTTCGTGATAACAAAGTTAACGGCAGGAATATTCAGTTCTTTCAAGATCGGGTAAGCATTCGTATAAAAGCTCCGGTACCCGTCGTCAAATGTGACCAAGACAGCATTGGGCGGGACCTGCCCACCGGCCATAAAATCGCGAAACTGCTGCAGCGATATGAAATGGTATCCCCGCTGCAGCAGATCGGTCAGTTGGCCGCGAAAGCGCGTCGTCGTTATCGTAACGTCGCCCTGCGTGTAATCGTCGATATGGTGATAGGCGATAACCGCTACCCGGTCCGTGTACCAGACGTCCGTTCCACGTTCATGAAACATGCCCGGGACGAGCAGCAGCAGAGCGACTGCCGAAAGCAGCCACAGCAAGCCGTATTTCTTCAAGTTTCTCATCGCCAAGCCATTAAATATCCAAGTTTTGGACGAATTTGGCATGCAGCTGGATAAAATCGCGCCGAGGCTCGACATTGCTGCCCATCAGCGTATCGAACATCGTGTCGGCTTCGATCGCGTCTTGAATGCTGACCTGGAGCATCGTACGGCTTTCCGGATCCATGGTCGTCTCCCACAGCTGCTCCGGATTCATCTCGCCCAAACCTTTATAGCGCTGAATATTCACTTTGGCGCCTTCGCCGAATTCGGCCAAGATCGCTTCCCGCTGCTTGTCGTTGTACGCGTAACGCACGGTTTTGTTCCGTTCGAGCTTGTAAAGCGGCGGCTGGGCGATATAGACATAGCCGGCTTCGATCAGCTTGCGCATGTAACGGTAGAAGAACGTCAGGAGCAGCGTCCGGATATGGGCGCCGTCGACATCGGCGTCCGTCATGATAATGATTTTATGGTAACGTGCTTTGGTAATATCGAAATCTTCCCCGATTCCCGTACCGAGCGCCGTAATAATGGCACGGATTTCGTTGTCGGACAAAATTTTGTCCATGCGCGCTTTTTCCACGTTGAGAATTTTACCGCGCAGCGGCAAAATAGCTTGGAAATGCCGGTCGCGTCCTTGCTTCGCGGAGCCGCCGGCGGAGTCCCCTTCGACGATATACACTTCGCTGATCGAAGCGTCCTTGGAGGAGCAGTCGGCCAGCTTACCCGGCAGGGAGCTGACTTCGAGCGCGCTCTTACGGCGCGTCAGCTCACGGGCTTTCCGCGCGGCTTCCCGGGCTCTTTGCGCCTGAACGCCTTTTTCGATGATTTTGCGTGCTATTGTCGGATTTTCATCCATAAACTCCTGCAGCTTCTCGGCAAAAAGGGACTCAACAATCCCGCGAACTTCGCTGTTGCCGAGCTTCGTCTTCGTCTGACCTTCGAACTGCGGTTCCGGAATTTTGACGGAAATAATCGCTGTGATTCCCTCGCGCACGTCGTCACCGGTTAAATTGGCATCGTTGTCTTTAATCGCATTGAATTTCCGCGCAAAATCGTTCAAAATGCGGGTCAATGCGCTTTTGAAGCCGGACTCGTGCGTGCCGCCTTCATGGGTGTTGATATTATTGGCGAACGAATAAATGTTCTCCGTGTAGCTGTCGTTGTATTGCAGTGCGATTTCCACCTGGATATTATCTTTTTGCCCTTCGACATAGATCGGCTGATGCAGCGCTTCCCGGTTCTGATTCAAAAACTCGACGAAGGAAACAATCCCGCCTTCGTAGAAAAACGATTGGGATACGTCCGTACGCTCGTCGGTCAGTGTAATTTCGATGCCTTTATTTAAGAACGCCAGTTCCCGAAGCCGCGATTGGAGCGTCTCGTAAGAGTACTCCGTCGTTTCCGTGAAGATCTGCTCATCGGGCCAAAACGTTACTTTCGTCCCCGTTTCATCGGTCTCGCCGATCACTTGCAATTCATGCTGCGGAACGCCGTAACGGTATTCCTGCTGGTGCACCTTGCCTTTCAGCTTGACTTCTACGATCAGCTTCTTGGACAAAGCGTTAACGACGGAGACGCCTACCCCGTGCAGGCCGCCGGATACCTTGTACCCTTCGCCGCCGAATTTGCCGCCGGCATGGAGCACGGTAAGAACGACCTCTACCGTCGATTTCTTCAGCTTCGGATTCTCGCCGACCGGAATGCCGCGCCCATTGTCGATAACGGTAATGCTGTTATCCTGGTGAACGATGACTTGGATTCTGGTGCAGTATCCCGCCAAAGCTTCGTCTATACTATTGTCGACGACTTCCCATACCAGATGATGAAGGCCGCGGCTGCTCGTTGAGCCGATGTACATTCCCGGACGCTTGCGAACGGCCTCCAGACCTTCAAGCACCTGGATTTGACTTTCATCATAAGTTGTACCTGGATTCACAGACATGCAGACACCCACTTTTCCGTAATTAAGAAAAGCTTCCTTACGAAGCGTTTCAAAAAATCTAGTTCGTTAACAGATGATGAGCCCGTTTCTTCAAGGTCATGGACGAAATCGGAGAATAGTATACTTTCGTCTGAGTCACCACGAGCGACTTGCTTTCCTCCTCGCCGATGACTTCCACCTTCTTGTCTTTATTGGCATACGTTATAAATTGTTTCGATATTTTCGATGATTTCTCAATGGAAAGGTCAAAAATGGCGACAAGCTCTGCGGCGCGAATAATTTTTTCTCCGCCCAAATGGATAAACACGCTGGCCCACTCCTTATCGGCAAAACTATCTATGTCAAGCTTCCGTCCCGAACGTGAATCACAGAAGCGCTTTCCAGTTTTGACAAATCTATGCTTTCAATGCCAGTGGTTGTTATGAAGGTTTGGACCTTGCGTTGAAACGTCTCGATAAGCTGGGTTTGGCGGTAGCGGTCAAGCTCGGAGAGCACATCGTCGAGCAAGAGCAGGGGATATTCGCCGACCTCCTCGCGGATCAGCTCGATCTCGGCCAGCTTAAGCGACAAAGCCGTCGTCCGCTGCTGCCCTTGGGAGCCGAACGTCTGCACTTCCTTGTCGTTGATATAAAAACGCAGGTCGTCGCGGTGTGGCCCGACCAACGACACGCCCCGGCGAAGCTCCTGATCCTTCACCTGTGATAACTTTATCATAAAATGGTCAAATAAAACAGCGTCTTCTTGTTCCAGCGCGTGGGACAAGGCGCAGTCGTACTCGATGCGAAGCTGCTCGGAGCCGTTGGTGATGCCGGCATGGATCTTTTCCGCCCATGCTTGCAGCTTCTTTATAAAGCTTTGACGTTTTTTCATAATTTTAACACCGAACTGCATTAATTGCTCATTCCATACGTCCAGCATGGAAGCTTTGCCCAGCGAGGAAAACAGCTGCTTCAAGTAATTGTTGCGCTGCTGCAATATTTTGTTGTACTGCGACAGGTCGTACAAATAGGACGGGTAAACCTGCCCGATTTCCATATCGAGAAAGCGCCTGCGCACGCCGGGGGAGCCCTTGACGATCTCCAAATCTTCCGGCGCGAACATAACGACGTTTAAGGCCCCGATGAAATTGCTGAGCTTTTTTTGCTCCAGCCCGTTCACCTTGGCCTTCTTTCCTTGCTGCGATATGGATAAATCGAGCTGCACCGTGCCGTAGCGCTTTTCGACTTCGGCGTGCAGCAGCGTGGATGAAGCGTTCCACCGGATCAGCTCTTTGTCCTGATGCGTCCGGTGGGATTTGGTTAACGCCAGCACGAAGATCGATTCGAGCAGGTTCGTTTTGCCTTGCGCGTTCGGCCCGACAATGATGTTGACCATGTTGTCGGTTTGGAATTCCATCTGGTCGTAGTTACGGTAATGCTGCAATGAAAGCCGTTTTAACTGCAAAAGAGTTCCTCCTAAGGGCTTTGCGCAGCAAAGCCTTCTTCGAAAGCATATGCCGGGCTTTATTCCTGTACGACTTGGAATTCGCCGCAGCCCGCAACGTTGACGATGTCGCCGGCCACAAGCTTGCGGCCGCGGCGGTTATCCGGCTCGCCGTTGATGATGACGGTGGCCTCCTGCAGGAAGCTCTTGGCTTGCCCTCCGGTGGAGATGCAGTCGGCGAGCTTCAAAAATTGCCCGAGCGTAATATACTCGGTGCGAATACCGATGTTTTTCATCCGTTAAAGGTGCTCCTTTAGCCTGTAGTCCGGTACGGCAAAATAAGCTGCAGCAGGCTCGAATTTTCGTCGGGCCGAATGATGATCGGCTGCATCGCACCGGTAAAACCAATATGAATCTGCTCGCTGTCCATAACTTTGAGCGCATCGAGCATATATTTGGAGTTAAACGAAATGCGCAGCAGCTCCCCTTTAAGGCTAGCCGTTGTCAGCTCCTCGGTTACTTTCCCCAGCTCGGACGAGCTCGACGAAATTTCAATAGTTTGGTCCTCGTGCATGACGAGCTTCACGATATTCGTTTTTTCTTCCCGCGAAAGCAAGTAGGCGCGGTCGATCGCGTCCGCCAGGTTGTCCGTGTTGACAACCAGCTCGGTCTGATATGCCTGCGGAATGAGCTTCGACGTATCCGGATACGTTCCGTCCAAGATCCGGGTATAGAAAAGAATCGAGCTCATTTTGAAGAGCACCTGATTTTCGGCGAACACGACATCGATCAGCGTGTTTTGATCGGGAAGAATTTTGGACAACTCATTCAAGGTTTTCCCAGATATGGAAACATTATTAAGAGAGAAGTCAACGTCCGTATCGATGGTCGTTTCCCTGGAAGCCAGACGGTGCCGGTCACAGGCGGTAAATTTCAGCTTCCCGTTCGAAATGGTCCACAGAATTCCGGTCAAAATCGGCGTCGCTTCATTCGTGGACACGGCAAACGACGTTTGCTTGATCATCGTTTTAAGCAGATCGCTCGGGATTTGAATCCGTTTGTTTTCTTCAATGCTCGGCATGATCGGATATTCCTCCGGATCGAGTCCGACCAGCTGAATTTCCGAAGAACCGGAACGGATCGTCGTTTGGAAATGGTCTTTGACCTCGATCTCGACCTGTTGCGCTGGAAGCTTGCGGATAATTTCCACAAAAAACTTGGAAGGGAGCACGACGCTGCCGGATTGCTTCAGGTCGATGACCAGCAGCTCATTTTTCTCTTTGGGAATGAAGCTCTGAATCGAAATATCGGTATCGCTGGCCGTCAGCGTGATACCGGTGGAATCGGCGTCTATTTTAATTCCGCTTAAAATGGGAATCGTCGTTTTGCTGGAAATGGCTTTGGAAACGTGCTGAATCGACTCGTTCAAAAATTCTTTCAGTACGGTTAACTTCATAATTTCACTCCTACGGGTTCTAAAATGGGAGAGTCGCGCATATACCTCTATATTACATGTTTTTTTATAGTAATAGTAGTAGGGCTTCGGGATATGTGGATAACTGCGTGAATAAGGCAAAAAGAGAGCCTATCCACATGTGAATAAGCGTGTGCATAGGCTCCCCTTTATTCAGTTGTGGATTGAGGGCTGTGAATTAGACGCCAATCGTTACATCGTCACATTTTTCACTTTTTCGGTAATGTTCTGGATGATTTTATATAATTCCTGGTCAGACTTGAGCGCTTCGGATATTTTTTCGTGCGCATGAATGACGGTCGTATGATCGCGTCCGCCGAATGCTTCGCCGATCTTCGGCAGCGAAAAGTCAGTCATCTCGCGGGCCAGATACATAGCGATTTGCCGCGGGAAAGCCACGGTCTTGGTTCGTTTCCTCGCTTTGAAATCCTCCAGCTTCAAGCCGTAAAATTCGCCGACCTTCTGCTGGATGTCGTGAATCGTGATTACCCGCGGACGGCTGCTCGGGATAATATCCTTGAGCGCCTCGGCCGCCAAATGCGACGTAATGTCTTCGTTAATAAGCGAAGAATAAGCGACCACCCGAATCAAGGCGCCTTCCAGCTCCCGGATGTTCGAATCGATCTGGTTCGCTATGTAGACCATGGCTTCATTCGGAATATCGAGGTTCTCGGCCTTCGCTTTTTTGCGCAAAATGGCGATCCGCGTCTCCAGATCCGGCGGCTGAATATCCGTGATGAGTCCCCATTCGAACCGGGAGCGCAGCCGTTCTTCGAGCGTCGGAATTTCCTTCGGCGGCCGGTCGCTGGAGATGATGATCTGCTTTCGCTCTTCGTGCAGCGCGTTAAACGTGTGGAAAAATTCTTCCTGCGTCGATTCTTTTCCCGCAATAAACTGAATATCATCTATAAGAAGCACGTCGATATTGCGGTATTTGTTGCGGAAGCTTTCCCCCCGGTTGTCCCGAATCGCATTGATGAACTCGTTCGTAAATTTCTCGGACGAGATGTAGACGACCTTGGCGCTCGGATTATGCTCCAGCACGTAATGGCCGATTGCGTGCATCAAGTGCGTTTTTCCCAGTCCCACGCCGCCGTACAAAAACAGCGGGTTGTATGCTTTGGCCGGCGCTTCGGCAACGGCGAGCGAAGCGGCATGAGCGAAGCGATTGCCCGATCCGATGACGAACGTATCGAACAAATACTTGGGATTAAGCATGTGGCTGAACGTTTCCTCGGAAACGGCAGTTTGCGGCGCGCTTGCAGGAATGGTTGACGGGGAGGAAGAGCGGCTGAACGAATCGTCTTCGTCTTCGGACTCGATGATGAACTTTAATTCGACCTGCTTGCCGCAGTAATCGAATACGGCTTCCTTTATATGTTTGGTGTACCGGTTTTCAAGCCATTCCCGGGAAAAATTGTTGGGGGTACAGATGACGACCGTGGAATCGTTGAATGCCACGGCTCTTGTGGAAGTCAGCCACGTCTCGTAGCTTGGCTTGCTCACCCTTTTTTGCAATATGGAAAGAACTTGCTGCCACTGGTCGTTGGGATGGCTTTCCACAATCTATTCACTCCTTCAAAAAAATAACCGGTATGGCATAAGCCGCGACCCTGTAGAAAAAAATCAGATGCTGTCGAAACTATCCACAATGTGCAGGTTTACGAACTTTTCATTATACAGAGGCACTGAAAATTGTTCACAGAGATATCCACAGGCTGTTGATAACATTGTTGAAAAAATTCCGTATCCACAAAGGAAAACATATTCATGATATCAAAAAAGACCCGCGTTCGCAATGGAATGTTTGGAATTATCCACATACCCAAGACCTTGTGTATATAAGTTATCAACAGCACTAGATATTGTTTATAATCTGTTTACAATTCGACAAGAGCGGTGGAAAACGCGATTTTTTTATTCACAGGGGAGAAATGGTCGAATTTGGCCGACGCCTGTGCATAACTTTTTGTATACTGGAAGTTGACTTTTGACACGTAAAGTGGTTTAATGTTAAAAGGTATTTTTGGGGATTGGGAACGAAATCCTTCGAGGAGGTGCACGATAGATGAGACCGACTTTCAAACCGAACGTTAGAAAGCGCAAAAAAGTTCATGGCTTCCGTAAAAGAATGAGCACGAAGAACGGCCGTAAAGTATTGGCTGCTCGCCGTCAAAAAGGAAGAAAAGTACTGAGCGCATAAGACGAGAGACCACTGTCAGGTGGTCTTTTTTGTTGCATTCGTTTAAATCGGGTCGAATTCGCGAACGCTAGGAAAGCCTATGCCGCTAAGGATTGACCATATGGAGCGATGCCGCGTGGAAAAGAAAAACCGACTGACCAAAAGAGAATATTTCGATAAGGTGTATCGTCACGGCAAATCCGCTGCGAATCACCAGTTCGTTCTGTATTATAAAGCGCAGCCGCAGCAGGCTTCGTTTCGGCTCGGGGTTTCGGTCAGCAAGAAGCTCGGCAACGCCGTTGTGCGCAACCGGATCCGGCGCCTGTTAAAGGAGATTGTGCGATTGAACGCCGCCCGGATCCCGGGAGGGTACGATCTGATCCTGATTGCCCGGAAGCCGGCGGCCGAAATGTCCTATCACGAGATGGAAAAGAGCGTGCTGCACGTGTTCAAGCGCGCGTCGCTGCTGCTGCGCAAAGAAAATAGTCCGGGATCAGGCTGAGCTTCGCGATGGTACGCTGCCTTCGGCGCCGGCTATTCGCGGGGATCAGTTTCTTTGTGTCCAAAGATATGATATAGTTGATTATTGGAAAAGATGATACTGGGAGGATACTCTTTTGACGCGCCGATTACTGAAATATATACCGCTCGTGTCGGTATTGCTGCTGCTGGCCGGATGCAGTCCCGCCAACGCCCCCATCGATCCGGCCAATAGCACTTGGGACAAGTATGCCGTAGGGCCGTTGGCCAATACGCTCGACTGGTTCGCGAACCTGCTCGGAGGGCAGTACGGATTATCGATTCTTGTCGTAACGATTATTATCCGGCTCATTATATTGCCGTTGACGTTGAAACAATACAAAAGCTCGAAGCGGATGCAGGAGCTGCAGCCGGAACTGCAGAAGCTGAAGGAAAAATATAAAGACGACGTGAAGAAGCAGCAGGAAGAGACGATGAAGCTGTTCCAGAAGGAAGGCGTCAACCCGCTTGCCGGTTGTCTTCCGGTGCTTGTGCAGATGCCGATTTTGATTGCGCTTTACAACGCGATTATGCGCAACCATCACATCGGCGAGCATTCCTTCCTGTGGATGCAGCTCGGCACGAAGGATCCTTATTATATTCTGCCTCTCCTTGCTGCGTTAACGACGTACTTGCAGCAAAAAATGATGTCGTCGCAAATGAACCCGCAAATGCAAAGCCTGATGTTTATTTTCCCGATTCTTATTTTCGTGATGGCGATGAATTTCGCTTCGGCGTTGCCGCTTTACTGGGTATACAGCAACCTGTTCACCATTGTTCAATCTTACTTTATTTATGGTGTACCTAATAAAAAGGGCGGATCTAAAAAGTAAGGGTGCGATGATATGAAGAAAATCGTGGTTACGGGTAAAACGATTGACGAAGCCGTCAAAAACGGACTCGGGCAGTTGGGCGTGCCGGAGGAACGGGTGAAAATCAGCGTGCTGGAGCAGCCCTCCAAGGGGTTGTTCGGCCTCATCGGGGCGAAAGACGCCCGAGTGGAGCTTGAAGTGCTGCCCGATGCGATCGAAGAAGCGATCGCGTTCCTGCAGGAGGTTCTTCGCAGCATGAAGCTTGATGTGCGAATCGAACAAAAGCAGGACAAGGACGGTACGCAGCTTCATCTGCACGGCTCGGAGCTCGGCATGCTGATCGGGCGCCGCGGTCAGACGCTCGATGCGCTGCAGTACTTGGTCAATATTGTCGCCAACCGGTTTTCGGATCGTCATGTGCGCATCGTTCTGGACGCCGAGCAGTTTCGCGAGCGCCGGACCAAGACGCTGCAGGAGCTTGCCGACCGGCTGGCGGAACGGGTCGTCCGGACGCGCAAGGAAGTGGTGCTGGAGCCGATGTCGCCTGCGGAGCGCAAGGTGATTCACTCCTGGCTGCAGCAGCACGACAGGGTTCGCACGTTCAGCCGCGGAGACGAGCCGAACCGCCGAATCGTTATCGTTTTACGTTGATTGCCACATTGCAATGATGTCATGTCCGTAATGACCTCATTGCTTTTTCTTTAATTATGAAGAAAGTCGGATTGAGGTGCTATCATGAATCAAGACACCATTGCGGCGATTGCCACCCCGATGGGCGAAGGAGGGATCGCGGTCATTCGCGTTAGCGGCGATGAAGCGGTACCCGTGTGCGATAAAATTTTTACAGGGAAATCGAAGCTTGCGGATGTGCCGACGCATACGGTGAATTACGGCTATATTCGCGATCCGGAGACCGGGGCCCGGGTGGAGGAATCGCTCGTGACGGTGATGCGGGCACCACGGTCGTTTACGAAGGAAGATGTAGTCGAAATCAGCTGTCACGGGGGCTTTGTCTCTGTGCGGAAGGTGCTGGATCTGCTGCTGGAGCACGGAGCGCGGCTCGCCGAACCGGGCGAGTTCACGAAGCGCGCCTTTTTGAACGGCCGCATCGACTTGTCTCAGGCCGAGGCGGTTATCGACCTGATCCGCGCTAAGTCCGACCGGGCGTTTCGCATTGCGCTCAAGCAATCGGAGGGCAGCCTATCGAAAACGATCAAGGGGCTTCGTCACCGGTTGGTCGAGCTGATGGCGCACATCGAGGTCAATATCGACTACCCCGAGCATGATGTGGAAGAGATGACGAACGCTTTTATCAAAGAGAAATGTGCGGACGCGCTGTCGGATATCGAACGCATGCTGACGACGGCCCAACAGGGAAAAATTTTGCGGGAAGGCTTGGTTACGGCGATCGTCGGCCGGCCGAATGTCGGCAAGTCGTCGCTGCTGAATACGCTGGCGCAGGAGGAGCGGGCCATTGTCACTGATATTGCCGGGACGACCCGCGATGTGGTGGAGGAATATGTGCATGTGAACGGCATTCCGCTGAAGCTGCTTGATACGGCCGGAATACGGGAGACGTCGGATCTGGTCGAGCAGATCGGTGTGGAAAAGTCGCGCCAGGCGTTGTCGGACGCCGATTTGATCCTGTTCGTCTGCAATGGAGCGGAGCCGCTGCAGCCGGATGAGTACGTGCTGATCGACCAACTGAAGGACCGTCAGGTGATCGCGATTATCAACAAGCAGGATCTTCCGCAGCTTATTGAGGAAGAGGTTTTGAAGGAAGCGTTTGGCGAAGACCGGGTTGTGCGGATGTCGCTGCTTGTACAGCAGGGCATCACTGACTTGGAAAAAGCTATCGCTAGTATTTTTTTCAGCGGTCAGGTAGAATCAAGTGACCTGACTTATGTGAGCAACGCTCGTCATATTCATCTGCTAAAGCAGGCGAGAGCGGCTCTTATGGAGGCACATGAAGCCGCAGAGGCTTTCGTGCCGATTGATATGATTCAAATCGACATTCGTAACGCTTGGGAGCATCTCGGGGAAATTATCGGGGACTCGGTAAGCGAATCGTTAATAGATCAGATTTTTTCACAATTTTGCTTAGGAAAATAACTTTTCGTAAAGGGTTAGGAGGTTGGAAGAATGACTTACACTGCAGGTCAATATGATGTCATTGTGATCGGGGCCGGTCATGCCGGCAGCGAAGCGGCTTTGGCGGCGGCCCGGATGGGCTGCGAGACGCTGCTGCTTACGATCAATCTGGATATGATCGCATTTATGCCGTGTAACCCTTCCGTCGGCGGACCGGCGAAAGGGCACGTTGTGCGCGAAATTGATGCGCTCGGCGGTGAAATGGGCCGCAACATCGATAAAACGTATATTCAAATGCGCATGCTGAATACGGGGAAAGGGCCGGCCGTGCATGCATTGCGGGCGCAAGCCGATAAATTTTTGTACCAACACGCGATGAAGGAAACCATTGAGAAGCAGGACCGTCTGACGCTTCGTCAAGGCATGGTGGAAGAGCTGATTGTCGAGGACGGCGTGTGCAAAGGTGTCGTTACGAAAAGCGGCGCCGTCTATATGGGGAAAACCGTCGTACTGACGACCGGCACATATCTGCGCGGCAAGATCATTATGGGCGAGCTGATGTACGAGAGCGGACCGAACAACCAGCAGCCGGCCGTCAAGCTGTCGGAAAATCTGCGTAAGCACGGCCTGGAGCTGGTGCGCTTTAAGACGGGGACGCCGCCGCGGGTGCATGAGGATACGATCGATTTTAGCAAAACGACGATTCAGCCCGGGGACGAGAAGCCGAAATTTTTCTCCTACGATACGACGGAGGAAGTACCGAATCAGCTGCCGTGCTGGCTGACATATACATCGGAGAAAACGCACCAAATCATCAACGATAATTTGCACCGGGCTCCGATGTTCTCCGGGGCAATTGAAGGAACGGGACCGAGATATTGCCCGTCTATCGAAGATAAGATTGTGCGCTTCAGCGACAAGCCGAAGCACCAAATTTTCTTGGAGCCGGAAGGGCGCAATACGAAGGAGTACTACGTACAAGGGCTCTCCACGAGCATGCCTGAAGATGTGCAGTTGCAAATTCTCCGCTCGATTCCGGGTCTGGAGAAGGTCGAGATGATGCGGACCGGGTATGCCATCGAGTATGATGCCGTGATTCCGACGCAGCTGAAGCCGTCGCTTGAAACGAAGCTGATCGACGGGCTGTTTACCGCCGGTCAAATTAACGGTACCTCCGGTTACGAAGAGGCGGCAGGACAAGGGATTATGGCTGGAATCAATGCGGCCCGCAAAGTACAAGGGAAGGAACCGGTTGTACTGGATCGTTCCGAAGCGTATATCGGAGTCATGATCGACGACTTGGTGACAAAAGGCACAAACGAGCCTTACCGCCTGTTGACCTCGCGTGCCGAATACCGTTTGCTGCTCCGCCACGACAATGCGGATCTGCGGTTGACCCAAATCGGTTACGATATCGGGCTGGTTCCGGAAGAACGGTATGCACGGTACCAGGAGAAAGTGCGTCTTGTCGAAGCAGAGCTTGAACGGCTTAAAACGACGAAGACGAAACCGACGCCGGAGGTACAAGCGATGCTTGCTTCGCTCGGCAGCGCCGAACTGAACAACTCCGTCGATCTGTTGTCCTTGCTCCGCCGGCCGGAAGTGACTTACGAGCACATTCATGGCATTTCTCCGGCTCCTTATGAGCTGACGGAGGACATGAAAGAGCAAGTCGAAATTCAAGTGAAATACAGCGGCTATATTGAGAAGCAGCTCGCACAAGTGGAACGGCTTCGGAAGATGGAGAAAAAGCGGATTCCGGACGATATCATTTACGATGAAATTCACGGAATCGCCACCGAAGCGAAGCAGAAGCTGGCGAAAATCCGCCCGATCTCGATCGGTCAAGCGTCCCGTATTGGCGGCGTTACGCCTGCGGACATCTCCATTCTGCTTGTTCACTTGGAGCATTACAATAAAGTCGTTGCAGCCAGAGGATAATTATGGACGCCGTACAACAACAATTTACCGAACTGTTAAAAGAGAAGGGCATCGAACTGACGGAAGCGCAGCTTCATCAGTTCGAGCTCTATTACCGGGAGCTCGTCGAATGGAACGAGCGAATGAATTTGACGGGGATAACAGAGAGAGAACAAGTGTACGTAAAACATTTTTATGATTCTCTCTCTGTTTCTTTTTTTATTCCGATGGAACAAATTCGTTCCGTTGCGGATATCGGATCGGGAGCCGGATTTCCGAGTATTCCTTTGAAGATTGTTTATCCCCATGTGCATATCACTATTGTCGATTCGCTTAACAAGCGCATACAGTTTTTAACGCATTTGGGAAATACGCTTGGATTGAGGGACGTGCAATTCATTCATGGACGTGCGGAAGATGTTGCGCGTATGCCTGAACATCGGGACCGTTACGATCTTGTTACCGCGAGGGCTGTTGCCCGGTTAGCTGTACTTAACGAATTTTGTCTTCCCTTCGTGAAGCCAGGTGGAAGGTTTTCTGCCATGAAAGGGCAGGACGTTCAAACGGAATTGGAGGAAGCGACACTCAGCCTTAAAGAGTTAAGAGGCAAATGGAGCCATACATATCGTTTTCAGCTTCCTTTGGAGGAATCGACCAGACACATTATCGACATAGAAAAAACAGCTCCAACTCCCAAAAAGTATCCCCGAAAAGCGGGAACTCCTTTGAAAACGCCGCTAGTTTGATGGTGTTCCACGTGGAACATTTTGGAGCAGGCGGCTGCTTTTTCGTGAATGTCTACAATAAACTTCTTGGGAGACCTTTGCAGGATTTTGGGCATATTTGGAGAATTGTTTATAGAGTGGAGATTCATTATCGGTGAAAAAGATCGGGTGGTTATCGTAATGAAGGAACAAATCTCAAAATTGTTTGGTTTTGCTGAAAAAGCGTCGACTGACGAAGTGAAAAATGTTCCTGTCAATGACATCGTTCCAAGTCCCTACCAACCTCGAACGATTTTTGACGATGAGCGGATTGATGAACTGTGTCAAACGATTAAGACACATGGTGTAATTCAGCCGATTGTTGTGCGTCTTCGGAATAACCGTTACGAGTTAATTGCCGGGGAACGCAGATGGCGCGCTGTCAAAAAGCTGGGGAATGCAACGATCCCGGCTATTATTCGCGATTTTAATGATTCGCAAGCGGCATCTATCGCTCTTATCGAGAACCTGCAGCGGGAAGGTTTGACTGCGATCGAAGAAGCGATTGCTTACCAGCAGCTGATCGATCTGCACAGCTTGACGCAGGAAAGCTTGGCTCAACGCCTTGGGAAAAGTCAATCGACGATTGCGAACAAGATCCGGCTTCTTCAGCTGAGTGAGCCGGTGAAAAATGCATTAATGGAACGGAAAATTACGGAACGGCATGCCAGGGCATTGTTGGCTTTGGATCAAGAGGAGCAGCAGTTGCGTGTTCTGGAGGATATTGTAAGTAAAGAGTTGAACGTAAAACAAACCGAAGCGAGAATAGCCTTTTTAAAGGAAGCGGCGAAGGTTAAGAGTAAAACCAAACGAGTTTCATTCTCCAAGGATGTACGGTTAGCTCTGAATACGATTCGTCAGTCGGTCGATATGGTAACTTCATCCGGTCTTCCGATCAACACGACGGAACAAGATCATGAAGATCACTATGAGATTGTAATTCGGATTCCAAAGCGGTAAAATAGAGAGTAGAGATTTATCGAGCCTCAAATGAGGCTTTTGTTTAGCTATCAGAATACATATTCTAGCTATTGCATCTGTGAATTTCTGATACTAGACAATCCCCTTTTATGGTCCGTAGTTGATTTTGATGGGTGTATGGGTACAGGCATCTTTGACATGACTTCAATTTGAGTTTTTCTGTCGGGATGGGAATGTTTGGGTTTGATACGGCATTCTCTCTTCACTAGAAAAGCTTTGACTGAGGCACGAACGTATTTTCCTCGAAAAGGCTTCTGTTTTTGAAGCTTTTCTTACCAACCGATCATTGGGGAGGGAATGAAGCTCTCCAATGATTCTTTTTTTTCGCTACTGTCGCTATTGCTATGTCTTTTATTCGACTCCTCGAAAGTATCGTATCTACTCTAGTTTTTATTATTTGAGGTGAAAAGATTTTGGCTAAAATCATCGCCATAACCAACCAGAAGGGTGGGGTTGGCAAAACAACGACATCCGTCAACTTAGGCGCATCATTGGCATCTTTGGGAAAAAAAGTGCTTCTTGTCGATATCGATCCGCAAGGAAATACGACAAGCGGGCTCGGTATTAATAAAGCAGATGTCGTTCATTGTATTTACGACGTTCTTATTAACGATGTCCATCCGAATGAAGCTATGGTCGACACGGCCTTGGAAAATTTGAAAATCATACCGGCTACGATTCAATTGGCAGGTGCGGAAATTGAGCTTGTGCCGACCATTTCCAGGGAAGTGCGTTTGAAAAAATCACTACAGCTTGTCAAACATATGTTCGATTATATTTTAATCGATTGCCCGCCATCCCTGGGAATATTGACCGTCAATTCGTTAACGGCTGCCGATTCTGTAATTATTCCCATTCAATGCGAATATTATGCTTTGGAAGGACTCAGCCAATTGCTTAACACGGTTCGGTTGGTCCAAAAGCATCTTAATACGACGCTGCAAATTGAAGGCGTGCTGTTGACCATGTTCGATGCGAGAACGAACCTGGGCATGCAGGTGATTGAGGAAGTGAAAAAGTACTTCCAACAGAAGGTATATCAGACAATTATACCAAGAAACATTAGATTAAGCGAGGCGCCCAGCCACGGTCAACCGATCATTACGTATGATCCAAGATCGAAAGGGGCAGAGGTATATTTGGAGTTGGCAAAGGAAGTGATCGCACTTTGAGCAAAAAAATCGGATTAGGTAAAGGACTGGATGCACTGTTGCCTGCATTGAGCATTAACGAAGACGACAAAGTAGTAGAAATTCCATTGGCGCAGCTTCGGCCAAACCCATATCAGCCTAGACGCAATTTCAACGACGAGACGATTCAGGAACTGGCCGATTCGATTAAAGAGCATGGTGTTATTCAACCGATCATCGTGCGCAGTGTGCTTAAAGGATTTGAAATTATTGCCGGTGAACGGAGGTTCCGCGCTTCGCAAGTTTGCGGAAAAGCGACGATACCTGCAGTCGTAAAAAAGTTCAGTGATCAACAGGTTATGGAAATTGCGTTAATCGAAAATGTCCAGCGCGAAGATTTGAATGCCTTGGAAATTGCGATAGCTTATCAAGCACTGATCGACCAATTCAAGCTGACACAGGAAGAGCTGTCCTTAAAGGTAGGGAAGAGCCGTTCGCACATTGCAAACTTTCTTCGCCTCCTGCAGCTTCCGGAAGAAGTTAAACAATATGTTTCACGTGGAACATTGTCGATGGGACATGCTAAAGCAATCGTAGGCTTGAAGGATAAAAAGGTGATTAAAGCTTTAGCCGATACCGCGATTAAAGAGCAGTGGAGTGTTCGCGAGCTTGAAGAGGAAGTAAAGAAGCTGGAAGAAAAAGCGGATTCGAAAAAGATGAAGCTTAAACCGAAGCGTAAAGACCCGTACATTAATCAATTGGAAGAAAGCTTGAGAGAAATGTACCGGACGACGGTGAAAATCAAACACAGCAATAACAAAGGAAAAATCGAGTTATTGTATTATTCAAAAGATGATTTGGATCGTCTGTTGGAGCTGCTCCAAGGGAAAACTTCCTAATGATGATGGTATAGCATACCCGGGTCATGCCTGATAAGTACAGGTTAAACTAGGTATGCTATATTTATGTAACGGATCTGAATTGACAGTAGAGGTGAAAAAAATGTCAGTCATCTACTTGGATCATGCGGCATCCTCCTGGCCGAAGCCGCCCGAAGTGTTGAAAGCAATGCATGATTGCATGGAGCAGTATGCTGCCAATCCGGGGAGAGGCAGTCATGAACTGGCCGTCAAAGCGAGTCGTGTATTGTTTGAAGGACGGAAGCAACTGGCGAAGCTTTTCAATATCAAAAACCCTAACGATATCGCGTATGCTCCGAATACGACATTTGCCTTAAATCTGGCCATTAAAGGGTTCGTCAAAGAAGGGGATCACATTCTTTGTACGGCCGTTGAGCACAATTCCGTAAGAAGACCCTTGGAATATTTGAAGAGAACGAAAAATGTCCAAGTTACGTATGTGAAAACCGATGAGCAGGGCCGGTTAAGTCTGGACGATGTGCGTCGCGAAATCATATCGAAAACAAGCTTGATCGTTAGTACGCACAGCTCCAATCTGCTGGGCAGTATTATGCCGGTTGAGGAATTGGGACAGCTGTGCAGAGACCATCAGATTAAGCTGCTGGTCGATGCGGCACAAACGGCCGGGACGATGGAGGTCGATGTGCAGAAGCTGGGTATTCACATGCTTGCTTTTCCAGGACACAAGGGCTTACTCGGGCCGCAAGGGACGGGCGGGTTGTATATCGATCCTGAGATCGATCTGGAGCCGCTGCTGCACGGAGGTACCGGAAGTCAATCCGAAGCTGCGGAACAGCCTGACGTTCGTCCGGACCGGTATGAAGCCGGAACGCAAAATACGGTAGGCGTTGCCGGACTTGTGGAAGGCGTGAGATACATACACAAGCAAACGGTAGAGCAAATTCATGAGAGAGAATGGAAGCTTACCCAGAGGATCATGAATGGGTTGATGGAAATTGATGGGGTGACCATTTTAGGACCGCAAATCGGGCAAAATAAAACAGGAATTGTTGCCTTTACCATCGCCGGCGCCGATTCGTCCGAAGTCGCTTTCATCCTGGATCAATCGTTTCATATTGCCGTTCGGGCCGGCTTCCATTGTACGCCGCTTGCTCACGAGATGGTCGGCACATTGGAACGCGGAGCCGTAAGAGCGAGTGTCGGCTGCTTTACTACGGAAGAGGAGACGGATCAACTGCTCTATGCGGTTCGAGAAATAGCCAAGCATTTTAAATAGGAGAGCAGGAGGCTTTTAGCGTGGGGGATGTTGTACTGGAAATGCCCGTGGAGGTGCTGTTGCTCGTTACAGCGGCTATCTCTTTATTGTTTTTAATTCTTGTTATCGTATTATGGGTGAAATTAAATAAGCTCCGCCGAAATTATAAAAGCATGCTGAACGGGACCGGGAGCTTGAATGTTGAACAGATCCTAATCGAACTGCAGGAGAAGGGGAACCTTTTACTGGAAAACGACAATCGAAACGAACAGGAAATTCAAGCGATACGCAAGGACATGTCTACGATGAAAT
Source organism: Paenibacillus ehimensis NBRC 15659 (assembly GCF_004000785.1). Taxonomy (GTDB): domain Bacteria; phylum Bacillota; class Bacilli; order Paenibacillales; family NBRC-103111; genus Paenibacillus_G; species Paenibacillus_G ehimensis. Next base: position 22,543 of record NZ_BILX01000069.1, read on the forward strand.
CGCATATCGGCATACACCGGTACAATGCTTTTTCGGAAACGGGAAGCGATCTGAGCTTTTCCGTAGCAATCTTGGACGAACAGCTGACAGGCGTGGTTCTTTCGGGCATTCATGGTCGCGATGAAACGTATGTGTATGCGAAACCAGTTGAGCATGGGCAGTCCAAGTATGCTTTATCCCCTGAAGAGAAGGAAGCGATTAGTCGATCCGTACCAAAGAGGTAGAAGACCATTGGTGCTTGCCGCTGAAGGCGGTTTGAAACGACTTGGCAATGACTTCGGCCATGCTCATAACCAAGCTCAACCGGGTGTTTTGCAGGACAAAATACTCCATAAACCCGCCTACGTTTACAATACCGGTAACGTGCATATGACCGACGGGAGGCAGCTCTTTGTTAACGCCCGCACCCGGTTTGACCGGACCATCGCCTACTTGAATGTAGCCAACGCTGGTCAACTGGCCTAAACAAGCATCGATCGCGATGACGAAAGGATCGTTGAAATGCTGTTGAATTGTTAATAAGGTTTCGTTTAAATTCATGGCGTGAACCGGATGCTCCAATGTACCATATAAATGGAGGCCCTTAATGCCTTGCTTCTGAAGCTGACTCCCGACCAGCGGCCCGAGTGCGTCGCCTGTCGATCGGTCCGTGCCTACGCAAATGATAACGATGGGTTGATGGACAGGAATCGTTCGCAAAACAGCGCTTAGCTTATCCGAAAGCAGGTCGATGCTGTTCGCTTCGGAGTGCATAATTTTCAAGGTTTCGCTGGCTTTAGGTTTGTGAACATCTCTCTGAAAGGGCAGTTTCATAGGAACGCCTCCTGCGGAAAAGGGTAGAGTGACAATCGGAAACGCCAGAAAATGGGTTGTTACTAGTATACGGTTGCTAGGAACGAAATATACGCGGGAAAGAAAAAAATAGAAAGGGGGTGGGAAGGGTGCTGCTCATGGCTTTCGATTCAACACAGCAAGCTTTGAGGGCGGAGATGCTCCTCGATTATGCGGATATCGAAAACGATATGTGTCCTACCCCCAAAGAAATTACGGCAGGATGCGCGTTATCCCTGGAATTTCAGGAGGCCGATCTTCTGGAGGTTAAGCGTATTATCAAAGAAGAACGGGTAGATATCCACGGGCTCTATATGAAAGAGGACGGGCATTATGTTAACATAGAGTTGTAAGGTGGGAGATCATAAATGAATGAAATGCTGGAGAAAAACGGGTTATCCACATGGGGACAATTTCAAGAAAAGCTGATCAACTATGTATCCAATCCGGAATTGTGGACAGGATTGTTGTTCACTGTCATTAAAATCGTATTGATTTATATCGCGGGAAGAGTGATCATTAAGGTTGCGGAGAAAGCGCTGCAGCATATGATCATGGCGCGGGACAAAGGACCGATCAAGTTCGACGCAAGGCGTTCGAAAACGATAGGCAAGCTCGTGGGAAATATTATTACTTACGTTGTTAACTTTATTATGATTTTGATGATTTTGAGCCAGTTTCAAGTGAATCTCGGACCGGTCTTGGCTGGCGCCGGGGTCGTTGGGCTGGCGATCGGTTTCGGGGCTCAAAGCTTGGTAAAGGACGTCATTACCGGATTTTTCATTATTTTTGAAGACCAGTTTGCAGTAGGTGACGTTATTCAAGTAGGCAATTACAAAGGAACAGTCGAAGAAATCGGCCTGCGGGTAACCCGGGTGAAGAGCTGGACAGGGGAAGTGCACATCATTCCGAACGGGACAATCGCGCAGGTTACCAACTTTTCCATTAATAACTCGCTTGCCGTCATTGATGTCTCGGTAACGTATGAAACGGATATTGATTTTGCGATGAAAATTCTTGAGGATACCGTCAAAACATTTTATGATACAAGTGTAGATATGGTCAAAGAGCCTGAAGTGCTCGGGATTCATATGATGGGAGCAACGGAAATTACGCTGCGGATTACGGCGGAGTGTAAGCCGAACCAGCAGTTCGGGGTAGCAAGGAAGCTGAATGCGGAGATCAAGAAAGCCTTCGAGGCCAACGGGATTCAAATTCCTTATCCACGGATGATCACTTATCATAGAACGGAAAAGGCGGAATCGTGATGGAAAAGAAGCAGTATCAGTTGGGCGATGTCGTACAGATGAAGAAGCCCCATCCCTGCGGGACGAACGAGATGGAGATCATCCGGATGGGGATGGACATTCGCATCAAGTGTGTCGGGTGCAAGCACAGCGTGCTCGTTCCCCGATCCAAATTCGAGAGCAAGCTGAAAAAAGTGCTCCGTTCCGCCGAGCCAACGGAAGATTCTGCGGCAACCGAACAGGGAGAAGCTTGACGGCTGGTAAATATTAAAAAGCACTTGCATAGATGCAGGTGTATATGCTATTATATTTCTTGTCCCTTTAATGCGGAAAGGTACCCAAGAGGCCCAAGGGGGCTGACTCGAAATCAGCTAGGCGGCGCAAGCCGTGCGTGGGTTCGAATCCCACTCTTTCCGCCATAACATATAAAAGCGAGACGACCGCAGGGTCGTTTTTTTGTTTCTGCGAAAGTGATAAGGCTATAACAACTTTCTAGTACATAAGAGTAATCCCCGTATTCAGGACTTTATGTCACTGTTACGGGGATTTTGCGTATTCATCATCGGGTATATATTCAAGCAGGTCTCCGGGTGTGCAACCCAATGCTTCGCACATTAAATTAAGTACCTCAACGCTTATAGCTTTAACGTGCCTATCCTCTGCTCGTAGTTTGCCATTGTTAACCCATTGACTAAGTGTATTGGGACGAATCCCTGTTTTCTTACTGAGTTGGTACATTGTCATTTGACGTTGATCCAATAAATCTGCAAGCTTGAACGCTCCTAATAGTTAAGTCTAGCATAAACATAACGCTTGACGTTATTACCAATTTATTATCATTTCAGCTTAATAACTCCAAATGTTGTTACTCCATATACTACGCATAAACCGATGGTCACAAGTTGTAAAGCAACGGCTTTTTAGTAGAGGAGGAATAGGGATCATTGTTCAAACGGATTAAAATGGTGATTGAGCAAGGGGAAAACGAATTTGAATTAGTTGACGCTTATTTAACTCCGGATGGATCGCACGCGTTTTATATTCATGAAGGCACCATTCACTACACGATAGCTGTCCGGACGCAAAACGAACGGGTTTATGTTGAAAGTCAGGTATCCATGCAATTAGGGGAAACGACCCGCGGCGAGGTAACCATTTATGATTTGCATGAGAGGCTGATCGGTATGAGTGCATACCGGCTTTTAAATTTTCATGTCATTCACCATATGGATGATCTCAAATTTGATACTATGAAAATTAACGTTAAATAAGGAATATAAGGGAAGCGATTTGCCCATATGAGTGGCTAAAGGAACAAGATAGAAAACGTCGATAAAAGAAGATGAAAAAAGACATTAGGCGCATAATAAAAGGAACCAACTCAAAAGGGTTCCTTTAATCTTTTATATCGTATATTGTTAGGATACTTAATCTTCTGGCTGGCTTAGGGATTCATTTCCCATCCTTCGTCCGTCGGTAGACGGAGAAGCGGTCAACGGCGTAACCGATGATCGTCCACGAAAGAACGGTAAGCAAATAAAGCGGCCAAGGATTGATATCGGTGTAGGTGAAGATCGGGTAAAACCAGGCGGGCACGCTAAGCGAATAGAAGAGAAGATACACCGGATCGTATTCGTGTCCGATATAATGGATAAAGCACAGCACAATGCCCACTACGGTCAATATTTTCGTATATTTATAGCGCATCTTTGGCGCCTCCTTTGTCCATGTTCCAAGGAAGCAGGCTCCCTGCCGATGGCTTGGAAGGGAGCGAGCAGGGGTCAGCCCCGAAACAGCTTCCACTTGCGGTTATGATTCGTTGTTTCCGGGAAAATATCTCCCTTGTTTAATCTGACGATCTTCGGGTTGTTAATGCCCATGTGAAAGTCATTCTCGCCGACTTCCCTATATTCTCCGTCGTTCGGTGCTTTGTCTCCCGGACGGAATTCAGTCCATTCACCCACACCAAGCCACCTCCTGTGCTTAAATGTAATGTTAGATTTTCCATAAGGCTTTGGAAGCATGCGGGCTAATAATTGCCAGAACACCGCATAAAAAGGGCACCGTGCACGGATTTTGCTTGCGTTGAGTGCTCGATTTTGCTATAGTATTATGGTGCGAGTTTGGATATTATCGATTCTCGCTCCTTGCTCCTGACGGTACAAGCCGACTCGGGGGCCGTTAGTCCAAAAGGAGGTGGCAACATGCGCAAATACGAAGTGATGTACATCATCCGTCCTGACCTGGAACAGGAAGCTGTTCAGGCTACGGTGGAGAAGTTCCAAAACATCATCAACAACGGTGGCGAAATTACGAAACACGACCTGATGGGTAAGCGCCGTCTTGCGTATGAGATCAACAAGCTGCGTGACGGTCATTATGTGTTGGTACAATTCAACGCAAATAATGAAGTCGTTAGCGAGCTTGACCGCGTAATGAAGATTTCCGACGAAATCATTCGTTACCTGATCGTTAGAGACGTAGCTTAAGGCTTCGTGCCGTAATTGAGTTTGTTGACAACGAGCATCGTCAGACGATGCGGCCGTTGCAACGATCCGGGAGGGAATGCGGATGTTGAATCGTGTAATTCTGATCGGAAGGCTGACACGTGATCCCGAATTACGTTATACGCCGGCGGGTGTAGCTGTAACCCAGTTTACGCTTGCGGTAGACCGCCCCTTCACAAGCAACCAAGGGCAGCGGGAAGCGGATTTTATTCCGGTCGTAACTTGGCGCCAGCTTGCGGAGACTTGCGCAAACTACCTTCGCAAAGGGCGTTTGGCTGCAGTCGAAGGCCGTATTCAAGTGCGTAACTATGACAACAATGAAGGCCGTCGCGTCTATGTGACGGAGGTCATTGCGGACAATGTGCGTTTCTTGGAATCTGCAAACAGCGCAAACCGCGACGACAGCGGTATGGGCATGAGCGGCGGCGGTGGCAACAGTGGCGGCGGGAACCGCGGAAGCTACGGCGGAGGACGCGAACAACAGGATCCTTTCCAGGATGACGGCAGACCGATCGACATTTCCGATGATGATTTGCCGTTCTAGCGATAGAGCGGAAGAACAATCTACGTAGAAAGGACTGAAAACAAGTGGAACAAAGAGAGAGACGTAATCCGGAAGAGCGCGGCGAAAGAAAGTTCGGCGGTCGCGGCAAAAAAGGCGGCAAGCGCCGGAAAGTGTGCTACTTCACGGTTAACAAAATTACGCACATCGACTACAAAGATATCGAGACGCTCAAGAAGTTCATCAGCGAGCGCGGCAAGATTCTTCCTCGTCGTGTGACAGGTACTTCCGCTAAATATCAGCGTATGCTGACCGTTGCGATCAAACGCGCGCGTCAAGTAGCACTGCTGCCTTATACAACGGAATAGAAAGATTGGAAAAAGACAGCTGGCATCATGCCGACTGTCTTTTTCTATATCGTTCTACTCATCCTGCATGCCTAATCTGATCCGGAGGGCGATAAATCTTGATGCATTATGGCCTGCAAAACATGTTCTACAAATACGTATGGTCGGCAAATTGGTGGAGCCAAGGGGCGAAGGATGCGGCGGCTTCCCATATCGATCTTCGCTGTCAGAAGCGCGATAGCGCTGCGTTTCAGGCGCTGGTCAGCTCAGACCGTGACGACTTCCTGCTGACCGTAGGCGGAGATGCCCTATTAGGCAAAAGCGGCCCGATCAAGATCGTACGCTGCGAGGTGGAGACCGACGCGCCATGTGAGGTAGAGGTCAAGTTGATCGGCTTAATCGAAGACGACGACCGGACGCTCAAGTCCGATGTGCTGCTGGAGGACCGGCATGTCTATGTGCAGAAGCGGAAAATTCAACCGATTTGGATCGAGCTGCATGCGGGTGAGTCGGCCGCGGCCGGAACGTACGGCGGGAAGGTGAAATTTTATGCGCATGCGATGTTCGAGGACGAGTTGCTGGAGCAGGAGCTGACGTTCAGCTTGACGATCGGTGACCGCGTGCTGCCGAAGCCGCAGGATTATTCGTTTTACTTGGACCTGTGGCAGCATAACTGCAATATTGCCCGGAAGTATAACGTCGCGTACTGGTCCGAGGAGCATTTTGCGATCCTGGACTCCTATCTGCACAGCTTAGGCCAGCTCGGGCAAAAAGCGCTGACGCTGATCGTATCCGAGGAGCCGTGGTGCGGCCAGCGCACGTTCATCGACGCGGAACCGTCGGATTTGAACGAATACAGCATCGTGCCCGTCGTGAAGCGCCGCTCCGGCGAGTTCGCGTATGATTTTTCCCGGCTGGACCGGTATGTCGAGCTTGGAGAGAAGCACGGCATTCGCGAGGAACTGGAGATTTTCGGCCTGATCAACGTCTGGGAGCATGAGGAGGAAGGCTTCGGAAGTATTGTGCAAGACTATCCCGATGCCATCCGTGTTCGATATTACGACGAAGCTGCGGGAAGCTACAAGTTCATCCGCGATAAAAATGATCTTGCGGCTTATGTGCAGGCGCTGGAACGGCATTTTATCGATAAGGGTTGGATCGATCGGGTTCGGGTCGTGGCCGACGAGCCGGAGGATTTCGAGTTGTTCGCTAAACGGATGGCGTGTCTTCGGGAGATGGCTCCTTCGTTCCAATACAAGGCGGCGATTCATCAAAGCGAATTTATTCGCAAAGGGATTCAAGGCATCGTCGATTATGTGCCGATTCTGGACTGCGCGGCGGGCGAGTTCGAGCAGCTGATGCAGGTGCGGTCGGAGGCGAAAGGGCGGATGCTGTATTACGTCTGCTGCGTGCCGGACAAGCCGAATACGTTTATCAGCTCGCCGGCGATCGAATCGAGGGTTATTCCTTGGTTGGCGGAAAGGCTGCGGATGGACGGCTTTTTGCGGTGGAATTATACGGTGTGGCCGGACGATCCGCTCGAAAAACTGTCTTACCGGCCTTCGCTGTGGAAGGCGGGGGACACGAACTTCGTCTATCCGGGCAAAATGGGCCGGCCGCTGCTGTCGCTTCGCTACAAATGGCTGCAGCGGGGAATCCGGGATTTCGAATACATGCAGCTGCTCAAGCGAAGCGGGCTTGAGGGGCTCGTGGAACAGGCGCTGGAGCGCGTTTTCAAGTTCGATCATCCGGCGGAATTATGCCCCGGTTCGGGAAAAACGGCAGAGCAATTATACAGCTTCAATCCGCAGGATTACGACCGGCTCCACATGTAAACGGCTCCAACCACAGGCTTAAGGCTTGTGGTTTTTGCTTATCCCGGCGCGTCCGGTATGATTTTTCTTCGGGGCTCGTATCATGATATGATGGAAGGGAGGGCCACCCGGCCTCGGGGGTCTAGTAAGAGGAAAGTAGGGAGATCCGTTGAATATTGCATTTTTCCTTGTCCCGAAGGACGATGTCATTTATTTATCCCCTCATCATACGATGCGTCAAGCGCTGGAGCGCATGGAATATCACCGGTATTCGGCCGTTCCGCTCGTGGACGATCACGGCAAGTATGTCGGGACGATTACGGAAGGGGACTTGCTCTGGAAGCTGAAGCATTCGCCGGAGATCGGCTTCGAGAATGCGCATAAGGTGCAGCTCAAGGACGTGCCTCAGCATATGACGATCAATCCGGTGCGAATTAACCAGCAGATGCAGGATCTGATCACGCTGGCCACCAACCAGAACTTCGTGCCGGTGCTCGACGACAACGAGGTGTTCATCGGCATTATCCGCCGCCGCGAAATCATCGATTATTGCTTCAAGCTGTGGCAGTCGGAACAAAAGGTGTAAAAATGTGTTATAATTAACGAAAGCGTCTTGGTAAGGGGAGAAGCAGCCATGTCCAATCTGGATCGTGATGTCGATTTGGCTAAGCGGGCCAAAATTATCGAATGGCTAAAAACCGAACTGGTCGATCAGCTGGCTCATCTGCTGAAGGGCATGTGGGAAGGCAGCCATGCCAAAATCGTTGACGGGCTGTCCAGCCTTATCGCCTGCTGCTATATCCTGGGACGACGGCTTGGCATCTCTTCGCGCAGTTTGGATGAGGCGGTATTGGATAAAATGAAAAAGCACCGCGAAGAAGGACATCAACTGGAAGAGTGGTATGGCGACATATCCGCTGTGGAAGATCATTTGCGTAAGAGGTGAACTGCTTGGAAGGAACCCAAAAACCGCGTATGCTCGGGTGGAGCATTGCGTATATCTTTTTGCTTTTATCGATCTTTTTGCCGCTGCTGAGCTTGATTACGGCCGCTCTGCTGATAGTGCCGGTGCTGATCATGTATGTGAAGCTCGGAACCCGCCGGTTTTTGGTTCATTACATCGTTAGCTTGGCTGTCGTGTATTTCGTCGCCTCGCTGCTGGCCGGATGGCTCGGGGCGCTGCTCGTTTCGGTGTCGGTCTTTTTCCTGCCGCCGGTCATTCAGATGGGCAATCTGTACAAAAAGCGTGCCGCGGCGCGAACGGTGATTACAGCAGGGACGCTTACCTTGCTTGGCGAGCTGCTGCTCACTCTCGTCGTCTGCTCCATGTTCGGCCTGAATCCGGTCGGCAGCATGAAGCGGTTTATGATGGAAAGCGTGCAGACGCTGCCGCCCCAGGTGCAGAGCATCATGGCCATCGATATGGACACTTTTGTGCAGCTCATGGTACAGATGCTGCCGCTGTATATGATCGGCTTTTCGCTGTTCTACGTCGTCATCTCGCACTGGCTGGCGCGCAAGGTGCTGGTACGCTCGGGCGAGTCGATTCCGGCGTTTAAACCGATTAAGGATTGGATGCTGCCCAAATCGTTCGTGTGGCTGTATCTGCTTGCACTTATCCTGGAGATGTTCGTGAAGGACTCGAGATCGATGATCTTCACCGTGCTTCTCAACCTGCTTCCGCTGCTGATGGCGGCGTTTGCGGTTCAGGCGATAGCTTTTTTATTTTACGTGGCACATGTGAAACGATGGAACAAAACGCTGCCGATTGTGGGCATTCTTCTTCTGCTGTTCTTCCCGCCGGCTTACTTTATGTTCAGCTTGCTGGGCGTTTTCGACGTAGCTTTTCCGATCCGCGACCGTATGACCAGCAAATGACTTATATTAGGGATTAGGAGCGAATGAAATGCCGAAGTTCCTGTTGAAGCGTTGGCACGGAATGCATATCGTATGGATGTTTGCGCTGCTCACGGTGCTGATCCTGATTCTGTTCTTGTACTCGTGGATCATCAGCGTGATCGCGCTGGTTCTGTGCGGCATTCTGGGGTACTATACCTTGCAGGCGGAACAGGCGTTCCGTAAGGAATTGAACGAATACGTCAGCACGCTGTCCCATCGGGTCAAGCGGGCGGGGAGCGAAGTCATCCACGAGCTTCCGCTGGGGATTCTCCTGTATAACGAGGATAAGATCATCGAATGGCATAACCCGTTTGTCGCGAAAATGCTGGGGAAAGATTCGCTGATCGGCGAGTCGGTCAACGAGATGTTTCCCGTGCTCAAAACCCGCAAGGACAAAGAGCTTAAGCTCGAGATGACGATTGACAAGCAGATTTATGAAGTGCAGGTCCGCCCGGATGAGCGGCTGCTTTATTTTACCGATATCACTGCGCTGAAATCGCTGCAGCTCCGCTATGAGGAAGAGAAGCTGGCGGTCGGCCTCGTCATGATGGACAATCTTGACGAGGCGACGCAGGGGCTGGACGACCAGACGCGCAGCATCATGATGGCTAAAGTGACGGGCGAGATCACCGAATGGGCGCAGAAGCATCAAATGTATCTGCGCCGGACGGCGTCGGACCGTTATTTAGTCATGATGGACCAAAAAGGGCTGAAGGCGCTCGAGCAGTCGCGCTTTGAAATTCTCGACGAGGTGCGGGACATCACGATCGAGAACAAGCTGCCGATGACGCTCAGTATCGGTATCGCCTCCGGCACGTCGTCGCTCACCGAGCTCGGTCACTGGGCGCAGACGAGCTTGGATATGGCGCTCGGGCGCGGCGGCGATCAGGCGGCGGTGAAGGTCGGGGAGCGGCTATCGTTCTACGGTGGCCGGACAAACGCGATCGAGAAGCGCACGCGGGTGCGGGCCCGGGTCATTTCCCATGCGCTGCGGGACTTGATCAAGGATTGCGATAAGGTCGTCATCATGGGGCACCGGATACCGGATATGGATGCGATCGGCGCGGCCATCGGGGTGCTCAAGATGGCGCATATCAGCAACAAGGAAGGCTACATCGTGCTGGAAGGGGTCAATCCGTCCATCCAGAAGCTGATGGAGACGGTCTACGAGGACGAGAAGCTGAACCGGTGGTTTATTACGCCGGATCAGGCGATGCAGATTACGAATTCGCGCACGCTAGCGGTCATTGTCGATACGCATCGGGCCTCGATGACGCCGGAGCCGCGGCTGCTGCAGCTCACGCCGCGCAAAGTGGTGGTTGACCATCACCGACGCAGCGAGGACTTCATCCACGATGCCACGCTCGTCTATATGGAGCCTTACGCTTCGTCCACCTGTGAGCTGGTGACGGAGCTGCTGCAATATTTCCACGAGCGGCTGACGATGGGCGTGCTGGAGGCGACGGCGCTGCTGGCCGGCATCGTGGTCGATACGAGAAGCTTTAGCCTGCGTACGGGCGCGCGGACGTTCGAAGCCGCGTCATTCCTGAGGCGGAGCGGGGCCGATTCCTCATTGATCCAGCGGCTGCTCAAGGAAGATCTGGAGCATTACATTCAGAAGGCGGACGTAATCAAGAACGCCGTCGTGATCTTCGACCATATTGCGCTTGCGGTGAACGAGCCGGGACGTAAATATTCACAGTTGCTCATTGCCCAAGTTGCTGATACATTGTTAACTATGACAGGAATTATGGCGTCGTTCGTCATCAGCGAACGGCCGGACGGTCTGATCGGCATCAGCGCACGGTCGCTTGGCCAGATGAACGTCCAGGTCGTGATGGAACGGATGGGCGGCGGCGGCCATTTGACCAATGCGGCTACGCAATTGGAAGGTACGCTTGCGGAGGCTACGCAGCGGTTAAAGCAAATACTTAGCGAGATTCATGCGGAGGAGGGGTTGTTCGAATGAAAGTCATTTTCTTGAAGGACGTCAAAGGCCAAGGAAAGAAAGGCGAAGTGAAAGAGGTTTCCGAAGGCTACGCGACGAATTTCTTATTTAAACAGCAGCTGGCCGCGCCGGCCAGCGATTCGGCGATGAAGACACTGGAGCAGCAGAAGAAGGCCGAGGATCGTAAAAAAGCGCAGGAGAAAGCGGACGCGCAGGAGCTCGGCAAGAAGCTCGGCGAGCTGACGGTTCAGCTGAAAGCAAAATCCGGAGCGGACGGCCGCTTGTTCGGGGCCGTATCGAACAAGCAGGTAGCGGAAGCGCTGGAGAAGCAGGGGATTAAGCTGGATAAACGCAAAATCGTGATGGACGAGCCGATCCGCACGCTCGGGGTGACCGAGGTGGTCGTCAAGCTGCATCCGGAAGTAACCAGCAAGCTGAAGGTTCACGTGGTGGAAGAATAGATCGGCTGGTCCGATGATGATACGTTTTTTTGGGGAAATGACAGTGCAGGAGCGGGCGGTGAAAGGCAGCCGGCTCCTGCGTCGTTATAGGGCAATATCCAGTGGGGAGGATAACGGATGAACGAGAGTTTGTTTATGGATCGCATCCCTCCGCAAAATTTGGAAGCCGAGCAGGCGGTGCTCGGCGCTATTTTGCTTGACGGCGACGCGCTGGTCACGGCGATGGAGCGGGTCACGAGCGACGACTTCTACCGCGGCTCGCACCAGCGCATCTTCGAAGCGATGATCGAAATTGCGGAGGCGAACGAGCCGGTCGATTTGATCACGCTGACGGCCCGGCTGCAGGATAAGAAGCAGCTGGAGGAAGTCGGCGGCATCAGCTATTTGTCGGAGCTGGCCAATGCGGTGCCGACGGCGGCCAACGTCGATTACTACGCGCAGATCGTGGAAGAGAAGTCGATGCTCCGCCGCCTGATCCGCGCCGCGACCCAGATCGTCACGAACGGCTATTCCGGCGAGGACGAAGTGGGAACGCTGCTCAGCGACGCCGAGCAGCGGATTATGGAGATTTCGCAAGCGCGTTCGGGCTCCGGGTTCATTGCCATCAAAGACGTGCTGATGGAGGTTTTCGACAAGGTCGAGTTCCTTTTCAACCAGAAGGGGAGTACGACGGGAGTCCGCTCCGGCTTTGCCGATCTCGACAAGATGACGTCCGGGTTCCAACGTTCAGACCTCATTATTGTAGCGGCGCGTCCCTCGGTAGGGAAAACGGCCTTCGCCCTGAATATCGCGCAGAACGTCGGGGTACGGGAAAAGGAAACCGTAGCCATCTTCAGTCTCGAGATGGGCGCGGCCCAGCTCGTGCAGCGGATGATCTGCGCCGAGGCGAATGTGGACGCCGGCCGGATGCGGACGGGCTTTCTGGAGCCGGACGATTGGGAAAAGCTGACGATGGCGATCGGATCGCTGTCGGAGGCGAATATCTACATCGACGATTCGCCGTCCGTCACGGTGGCGGACATTCGCGCGAAGTGCCGGAGGCTGAAGAAGGAGAAAGGCCTCGGTATGATTCTGATCGACTACCTGCAGCTGATTCACGGCCGCGGCAAGGGCGATAACCGGCAGCAGGAAGTTTCGGAAATTTCGCGTACGCTGAAGCAAATCGCGCGTGAGCTGGACGTGCCGGTCATTGCGCTGTCGCAGCTCAGCCGGGGCGTAGAGCAGCGGCAGGACAAGCGGCCGATGATGTCCGACCTTCGGGAATCCGGTTCGATCGAGCAGGACGCCGATATCGTGGCGTTCCTGTACCGTGACGACTACTACGACAAGGAATCGGAGAAAAAGAACATCATCGAGATCATTATCGCCAAGCAGCGGAACGGTCCGGTGGGGACGGTGGAGCTGGCGTTTCTTAAAAACTACAACAAATTCGTCAATCTCGACCGGTCGCATCAGGAGATGGCGATGGCGCGTTAACCGTAGCCCCGGTACGATTTGTTGCACGGGGAACATTTTTTTGCGGAAATTGGTTTAAGATAGCATAAAGGACGGCAACCTGCGGTAGAATACCCGCAGGTGCCGTTTTTTTTGCGTTAGGATGGGTGTGGTGAATGTTTTCCGAACAATGCTGGGCGATGGATTATAATTGTTCGTTTTTATTGACTTTGCTTTAGTCTACTGCTAAACTAGTCATGGTGCGTTGCACCGTAAAGGCTAATATTAGGTGGTTTCCCACCTCACGGGGGTAGTGAAGATGTCAACGGTAGTGGTTGTCGGAACCCAATGGGGAGACGAAGGAAAAGGAAAGATTACCGACTTTCTGGCAGAGTCCGCAGAGGTTGTCGCTCGCTATCAGGGCGGGAACAACGCCGGACACACCATTCTCATTAACGATAAAAAGTATAAGCTGACGATGATTCCTTCCGGCATTTTTTATGAAGATAAAGTATGCGTCATCGGCAACGGGATGGTCATTAATCCGGGTGCGTTGCTTGAAGAAATCCGCTATATTCACGAGAACGGCTTTTCGACGAAAAACCTGCGCATCAGCGACCGCGCGCATGTCATCATGCCTTATCATCTGCTGCTCGACGGTCTGGAAGAAGAGCGCAAAGGCGAAAATAAAATCGGCACGACCCGCAAAGGGATCGGCCCTTGCTACATGGACAAAGCGGCACGGAACGGCATCCGGATCGCCGATCTGATGGATGCGGAAGAATTCGAGAGCAAAGTGCGCCGGCTCGTCGCCGAGAAGAACACGCTGATCGAGCAAGTGTACGGCTCCAAAGGAATCGACGCTGACTCGATCATTCAGGAGTACCTCGGATACGCCGAGCAGCTTCGTCCTTACGTCACCGATACGTCGGTGGTCTTGAACGACCTGATCGACGCCGGCAAGAAGGTGCTGTTCGAAGGGGCGCAGGGCGTCATGCTCGACATCGACCAAGGCACGTACCCGTTCGTTACTTCGTCGAACCCTTCGGCGGGTGGCGTTTGCATCGGCTCGGGTGTCGGTCCTTCGAAAATTCAGCAAATCATCGGCGTGGCCAAATCGTATACGACGCGCGTAGGCGACGGTCCGTTCCCAACCGAGCTGATGAACGAAACCGGCGACTGGATTCGCGAGCGGGGCAACGAGTACGGCACGGTGACCGGCAGACCGCGCCGCGTCGGCTGGTTCGACAGTGTCGTCGTCCGCCACGCCCGCCGGGTCAGCGGCATCACGGGGTTGTCCTTGAACTCGCTCGACGTGCTCGCCGGCCTGGAAACGGTCAAAATCTGCACCGCGTACACGTACCGCGGCGAAACGATCAGCCATTACCCGGCAAGCCTGAAAATGCTGGCCGAGTGCAAGCCGGTATACGAGGAGCTTCCTGGCTGGAGCGAAGACTTGTCGGGCGTCCGCAAGCTTGAGGATCTGCCAGAGAACGCCAGACGTTACGTCGAGCGCGTGTCCGAGCTGACGGGCATTCCGATCGCCATCTTCTCGGTTGGCCGCAACCGCGAGCAGACGAATCTGGTGAAGCCGATTTATTAATTTGGAATTGGAAATAGAAAACCCCTCGGGCCGTTCTTGACTCACGG
>NZ_BILX01000070.1 GCF_004000785.1 Paenibacillus ehimensis NBRC 15659
CCGATGCGCTCCAGCGCTCCGCTGGAGCGGCTGCGCCCGGCATCCGCGCCCCGGCGGGCTGCGCCGCTGCCGACGCCTGCGCTTGCGGTGCCTGCGGCCGGTACAGCTCCAGCTGCTCCTGCACCACCGCCTCCTGCGGTCGCTTGGCTGCCGGCATGCCCGCGGCCGGGATCAGCCGCTGCTTCCCGAGCGTCTCGCGCACCTCGCGCTCGACGAGCTGCATCAGCTCCGGTTCCTTGCTGAAGCGCACCTCCAGCTTCGCCGGATGGACGTTGACGTCGATCAGCGTCGGGTCCATTTGCACATGCAGCACCGCAACCGGGAAACGGTTGATCGGCAGCAGCGTATGGTAGCCCTGCAGCAGCGCCTGCACCATCGGATAGTTCCGGATGTAGCGGCCGTTGATCACCGTCGAGATGCCGCCGCGGTTGGCCCGGGTCAGCTCCGGCTTGGCAATGTAGCCGTCGAGCCGGTAGTCCAGCGTTTCCCCCCGGATCGGAAGCATGCTTTTCGCAACGGTCGTGCCGTAAATCGCCGCAATCGCCTGCAGCAAATCGCCGTTGCCGAGCGTTTGCACCAGCGTATGTCCGTTATGCTTCAGCGTAAAAGCGATCCCGGGATGCGCGAGCGCGAGCCGGTAAATATAATCGGTGACGTGTCCGAGCTCCGTTTGGATCGTCTTCATATATTTTAGACGCGCAGGCGTATTGTAAAACAGCTCCCTCACCGCAATGTCGGTCCCCCGGGGGGCCGTCGCTTCCGTCTTCGCGCGGACGGTGCCGCCCTCGATGACAAAACGGCAGCCAAGCCCGCTCGTATCCGGCGCGGTCAGGCACTCCACCTTCGACACGGCGGCGATACTTGGCAGCGCCTCGCCCCGGAACCCGAGCGTGCGGATCGCGAACAAATCCTGCGTGCTCGCAATTTTGCTTGTCGCATGACGGAAGAAAGCCGTCTCGCAATCGTCCGGGTCCATGCCGGAGCCGTTATCGGTCACGCGGATCAGCTCCAGCCCGCCTTCCTCGATCGCGACGTCGACTCTCGTGCTTCCGGCGTCAATCGCGTTTTCCACCAGTTCCTTAACGACGGAGGACGGACGCTCGACCACCTCGCCCGCCGCGATCTGGTTCGCAATATGTTCGTCTAAAATGTTTATTTTACCCATAAACAGGTCTCCTTAAAAGTCCGGTCAAAAGAAGCGGAATCCGGGGGCTTGAACAAGGCCCGCCCCGAAATCAGTTGGCGCCAAGCGTCAACGTTTTGCCGTCGTCCTTCCAGCTCAGCCCGTTAAAAGCCGCGGCCGTCTGCGCTACGTTGAGGTAACCCGTGCCGCTCTTGAGCACAAAGTCGGCTGCAGCCGGCGTGTACGAAGTTTGGGCATCCGCCGCTACGAGCTGAACCGTTCTTGCGGCTTCGTTCCACTCGACGCTCGCGCCCAGAAGAGCCCCCAGCACACGGGCCGGAACATACGTTTGCCCATTCTCGCGGATGACGTCGAACGTGTCCTGCACTTCCGTGCCGTTCACCGTCGCGCTGTGCCGGTCGAGCGTCAAGTCGATCCGGCTGGCCCCTGCGGCCCGTATCGCCGTCAACAGCTGCGCCATCGCGCCTTCGACCTTTTTGTCCGGTTCAAGGCCGACTTGGTTCACCTTGCGCAGCTTGGGCGTCAAGTACTCCTCGATCGTCACTTTGATCGCGCCGCCCGATTTCAGCGGAATGACGTTTTGCACGCTTCCTTTGCCGTACGTTTTCGTGCCGATCGCCGTAATTGCGCCGTAATCCTGCAACGCTCCCGTCAGCACCTCCGAGGCGCTTGCGCTGTTGCCGTTCACCAGGAAAAAGACCGGAAACGGCTGCGTCGTCCCGTTCGCGAACTCGACCGGCTGGTCGACTCCGTTGCGGTCCCGCGTATGAATGAGCGTCCCCTGCTTGACGAACAATCGCGCAAGCTGCTGCGCGGTTTCGAGCAGCCCGCCCGGATTGTCGCGAAGATCGACGATCAGACTTTGAATGCCTTGCGCTTTAAGCGCGCTCAGCTCCTTGCTGACCAGCTCGTCGGCATCGCTGGAGAAGCTCGCCACTTCGATATAGCCGACGTTCTGGAACCGCTTGGCGACGACCGTCGGAATCTGCACCTTTTTCCGTTTGACGGTCAGCTCTTTGGTTTGCCCGTCACGCAATACCTGCAGGCGTACCTCCGTATCGACCGGTCCCAAAATTTTGGCCGTCACTTCGTCGATCTTTTTGCCGGCCGCCGGTTCGTCGCCGACCTTCACGATGATGTCGCCCCGGAGCATCCCGGCTTCCTTCGCCGGAGAACCGGCGAATACGTCCGCCACGTACACGCCTTCCTCCTCCATGCCTACCCGTACGCCGATGCCGACATATTGATTTTCAACGGCATCCTCGAACGATTGCAGCTGCTCCGCCGTGAAATATTGCGTATAAGGGTCCCCCAGCGACTCTACCATCGCCCGGATGCCCGTTTCGGAGAGCTTGTCCGCCTTCGGCCCGCTTACATGATTTTTCTCCAGCGCGTCCAGCACTTCGACAATTCGTTCGGCTGCCGCCGACTTCGCATCTGCGGCAAGCACCGGCGAAGCGGCAGGAATCAGCAGGGTTAAGGCGAGCATCGTCGAAACGGTTTGCCGGCGCCACTTTGGAAACTTTTTGGAAGTATTCATCTATAGTTCCTCTTCTCGAAGTAATGGATAGGATTAATTAGGCAGCTGTTTCTTCAGCTCGTACAAAAAATTCATCGCCGCCATCGGCGTCATGTTCATTAAATCGGCCGAGCGAAGCTGCTCCAGCACTTTGTCCGCCTTGGCGTCTCGTTTGGACGGCTTTTCCGGCTTCGCCTCGTGGACGGCGAACAAGCTGAGCTGCACGATGTCCCCTACTTCAGGCTCCTTCGTTGCCGCGTCCAGCCGCTCCGCTTGAAGCTGCACGGCCGGGCCGACGGCTTCCGCAGCATAACGGACGTTCGCTTGCGCATCCGGCGCGGAAGCCTCCGCGATCGTCTCCGCTCCATTCGGAGCCGACGTCTCGGGCTGAACGGCATCCTGCCCGTTTGCGTTCCATACCGCCTGTTCTTTCGCGCTGCCGGCCGCAGGCTGGAGCCGTCCTTGCAGCAGCTCCGTCCGCGCCTCGAACGTGTGCAGCAGTTCATAAGAGCGCTCGATGATGCTGGCGGGCAGACCGGCGATCTGCGCGCAGTAGATGCCGTAGCTCGTGCTTGCGGCCCCGCGGATCAGACGGCGCAGGAACGTGACCTGCTTGCCGCTCTCCTTGACCGCCATGCAGTAATTGCGCAGGCCGCCGAGACTTTCCTCCAAATGCGCCAGCTCGTGAAAATGCGTCGAGACGAGCGTTTTGCAGCCGATCTTGTCGTGCAGAAATTCGATCACCGCCTGCGCGATCGACATGCCTTCCCCGGTCGAGGTGCCCCGGCCCAGCTCGTCGATAATGACCAAGCTTCGCTCCGTCGCCTTTTCGGTCATCACTTGAATGTCCATCATCTCGACCATGAACGTACTCTGGCCGCCGATGAGATCGTCCGCCGCCCCGATGCGCGTGAAAATCCGGTCGATCACCGGCACTTTCGCCCGCTTCGCCGGAACGAAGCAGCCGATCTGCGCCATCAGGCAGATCATCGCCACCTGACGCATGTACGTGCTTTTCCCGGCCATGTTCGGACCGGTGATCAGCAGCATGTTGCCGTCTTCGCGGGTCAGCTTCGTCTCGTTGGCGATAAACACGCCGTCCTCCAGGACGGCTTCCACAACCGGGTGCCGCCCCTCCTCGATTTCCAGCTCGTAAAAATCGCCGATTTCAGGGCGGGTAAACCGGTTCGAGGCGCTCACGTGAGCGAGCGACTGGTACACGTCCACCGTCGCGATCAGCTCGGCCAGCTGCTGCAAACGCGGGATATATGAAGCGATCTGGTCCCGCAGTCCCACGAACAGCTCGTACTCGAGATCGACCATGCTTTCCTGCGCTTCGAGGATCAACGCTTCCTTCTCTTTCAGCTCCGGCGTCACGAACCGCTCGGCGTTGGCCAGCGTCTGCTTCCGCTCGTACCGGCCTTCTTCGAGCTGGGACAAATTGGACTTGGTCACTTCGATATAATAGCCGAACACTTTGTTGAAGCCGATCTTCAGCGATTTGATGCCCGTCCGTTCGCGCTCCTGCTTCTCCAGCTCGGCGAGCCACTGCTTGCCGTTCGCGCTCGCTTCGCGCAGCTGGTCGAGACGGGCGCTGAGCCCGGTCCGGATCATGCCTCCGTCCCGGATAGAGACGGGCGGCTCGTCCACGATCGCTTCGGCAATCCACGTCATCAAATCCTGGCACGGGTCGATCCGCGCCGCCAATGCCGCAAGCGTACGGGAACCGCTCGCTTCGCAATGCTGCTGGAGCGCGGGCACCTGCTGCAGCGACACCTTGAGCGCGACCAGATCGCGCGCGTTGGCGCTGCCGTAGGCGATGCGCGCCGTAAGACGCTCCAGGTCGTATACTTCCTTGAGCGCCTGCTTCAGCTCGTCGCGCACGATCAGCTGGTTGTACAGCCGGTCCACCGCTTCCAGGCGGTCGTTGATGTGCGCCGCGTTCATCAGCGGCTTCTCGATCCAGCGGCGCAGCAGCCGCCCGCCCATCGCCGTAACGGTGTTGTCCAGCAGCCAGAGCAGCGTTCCCTTCTTGGAGCGGTCGCGGACCGTCTCTACCAGTTCCAGATTGCGGCGGGTGAACGGGTCCATCACCATATACTGATTCGGCTCGTACACCCGGATATGCTTGATATGCGACAACGAGCGCTTTTGCGTTTCCTGCAAGTAGCCCATCAACAGCGCGAGCGTTTCCCGGGCGCCTTCCGGCAAGGATGCCAGCTGCTTCTCCGAGAACATTCCTTCCGGCGGCAATCCGCCTCCGGCTGCGGGCTCCCGCGGCGTCATAACCGCAGATTTCAGCCAAGCGGACGAGCTGCCCCGGATTTGCTCCAGCACCGCCTCGCTGCCAAGCAGCTCCGATGGGTTATAGGCGTTAAGCTCGTCGAGCAGCAGCTCGAACGAACCCGAAAGCCGCGTCACATAAAGCTCGCCGGTGGAGATGTCGCAAGCGGCAAAACCGTACCCGCCCCCGGAAAAGACGACCGCGACGATATAGTTGTTCACCGTCTCGCTGAGCGAGCGGGCATCCATCACCGTCCCCGGCGTCACGATCCGGACAATTTCCCGGCGCACTACGCCTTTCGCTTCCGCAGGGTCCTCGACCTGCTCGCAAATGGCGACCTTGTACCCTTTTTCAATCAAGCGCGCAATATAATTTTCCGCCGAATGGTAAGGCACCCCGCACATCGGGATGCGCTCTTCCCCGCCGCCGTCGCGTCCGGTCAGCGTAATTTCGAGCTCCCGCGCGGCCAGAACCGCGTCATCGAAAAACATTTCATAGAAATCGCCCAAACGGAAAAACAAAAAGGCGTCCGGCACCTCCGCCTTTACGGAAAGATATTGTTCAATCATTGGCGTATATTTGGCCATGCTTCATCCTCCAACTGCCTGCTTGCGTCTTCACGTCCGCTTCGCCGAATCCGGCCCCTGAGCGGACCGGCCGGAAAACGGAAGTTACGACATGCCGGTCCCGAGAGGCCGACACGTTTCGCTGCCATATGTATCATGCTATTCTATCATTTCATCATTATAGCACGAATTGCTAGAGAACTCCCATCCTCTATCGGAAGGGCGAGATTTTCCATTTGGGCCGGATATCGTCTTGCTCGTTCCATGATTTCATCCGGAGCATCATGCGCCGAAGCGGCAGCAAGTACCCCTCGTGCCGCCCGTACTCCGGTATTCTCTCCAAATCTCTCCAGAGCGAGGGCAGGAGCAGCCGGATACGCTCCTTGTCGCCTCGGTAATACGCCTTCACGACCTCCGGGTCGGACAAAGGCCGCTGCTTCAGCGCGCGGTCGCTTCCGGCCACCAGCTTCGCCAGCGCCAGCACGCCCTTCGTTACCGTAGGCGAGACCATCCAGCTCGGCAGCACGCGGTATTCGAAGCCGCCGTGCTTCTGACGGCGAAAGTCGCCGAGAAATCCGTACCGCGGCTTGCGCGCTCCCGTCGTCTCCCCTTCGAGCAGTGTCAGCGGCAGCGCCACATAGTTGTCCAAAGCGCGCAGGAGCCGGCTGCTCAGCTCCACGCCGCTGAAGTGAATATGGCCGCCCAGCGGAAAACCGCGGACCGGCATGCCGCCCGCCACCCAGATCAATTCGGTATCAGAGATGCGTTTGGCCGCAAGCTGCATCGTCCGGTGCAAATGAATGACCAGCTCGCGCACATCCGTGCTCGGCTGCGGACGCAGCTCGGCGAGCGCGAATATTTTTCTTCGGCCGGGCAGGACGATCGAATCGCAGCCGAACGGCCCGTCCTTCTCCGCGAACCGGGAGGCGAAAGCCACCTTCCCCTGCCGGTTAAGCAGCAGAAACTCCGGGTCCGCGCCCAGCATCACATCCCCGCGTTTCGCAGCCTTCTCTTCTTCGGGCATCTCGCCGTATCGGTTCATTGCTTCCGCGAACAATTCGGCCAGCCGCGGAGTCAAGAGCGGCACCGCCTCCACGCCTCGCACCGCGAGGCTGCCGTCCGTCCTGACCCCGATCCGTACGACGCCGTAATCGAGCCCGAGCGCATAGATCGCTTTTACCGCTTCACGCATCGCTCTGGCGCCGTAATAGCTCGGCTGCTCCCGCCCGATTTCCGTATAATCGGCTTCCTCCCCTTTGCATGCCGCAAGACTTTCTCCTGCTTGACTCCCGTAAAACACGGTCTGCGTCTTATGGAATAGGGAGAGCGCCTGCAGATG
This sequence comes from Paenibacillus ehimensis NBRC 15659, assembly GCF_004000785.1. GTDB lineage: Bacteria > Bacillota > Bacilli > Paenibacillales > NBRC-103111 > Paenibacillus_G > Paenibacillus_G ehimensis. Next base: position 6,853 of record NZ_BILX01000070.1, read on the forward strand.
AAACACCGGTACGACGAACCGGTGCGACCAGCGGTTGTCTTGACGGCGCATGCCGCTGCCTGCACGTCCCGCTTGTCTATCGCCGCCGGCCTCTTGCTTCTCCAGGGGGCAATCGATCCCGTGCAGCTCCAACAACTCCGCCGCGCGGCGCTCGTTCGCCGCCAGCAGCATGCTTTTCACCGGCTGCAGCACTTCCCTGTCTCCGCGGTCCGGATGATAGGTGCCCCAATGAATCGTAACGACCGGCCCTTCGCCTCCTTCCGGCGCTTTCGTTCCGTGCGGAATGCGAAGCCGCTCCAGCAGCAGACCGAGCGTCGGCTCGCCGGAGTGCAGCAAAAATGCGCGCATGTCTGATTCCTCCCTTCAAAGTTTAAGCGCCATCCCTGGCTTATGTCGCCCGTTCTTGGGGCGAAAATAATTGGGTTCAATCAACAAAAAAGAGGGCAAACGCCCTCTCCAACCTGCAACCGTTCGGCATATATTAACAACAAATCAGTTCAATTCCTCATCAAGCAGATCGGGATCGAGATCCTCAAAATCGCCGTCGTCCACGCCGCCGAAGTCCACATGCTTGTCGTCATATTCGTCGCAGCCGTTCGGGCACACAACGACGCACACCTTCGTTTCGGCGAACATTTCTACCTTGAACTCCCGCTCGACGCGGATCAACACGTTATCTCCGTGCGAGGAGATGCTGGCTTCCACGCAGTTCGGTTCTTGCGTTGCGACCGCCGCCACTTCGGCCGTCGACGGTTTATGGTTCTTATCGAGGTAGTGGAGCGGCACCACTTCCACATAAGAAACGGTTTCTTTGGCGACATCCGTTTTGGTGTTCCGGTCGTACGAATACCAAATGTTGATGTCGTAAGTACCTATCACTTCCACATTTTCCCCCGACTTAACCGCATCGTATTGGTTGTTGATAATCCAAGCACCCAGAATACTGGTCGGAGCGTGAGGCGGAGTGACCGTGTTAGTTACTTGCGAAAATTTGCGTCCTTTGCCACAGACAGCCTTCGTATAGATCTCTCTGCACTGCAAATCTTTATCTAATGACATCCTTCTAACCTCCTCCATACAATCATTCATTACATTTGTATGCAGGACATTCGTCTAGTGTGATAACTTTTTTATCATATTTTACGTTTGTCGGAAGGTTAACAGAATCAGGCTCTCCCCAGCGGCTCCTCCATAGGCCGCTTTTCTTTTTTGGCGACGGACAAGTACACTTTCAGCTCTTCTACCAACTGGAGCAGCGCGGCGCGAACCTCGAATTCCTCCCGCGTGGCCGGCAGCGGCATGTACCGGAATTGCTGCTCCAGCTCGTTCAGCTTTTTCTCGCTCCGCCCCGTATAGTAAGGGACCTTGACGTCCTCCGTCAGTCCGTCAAACACTAGGGCCAACAGCTCGCCGTGCGGCAGCGTCTGATAGATGCGGGCGACAAGCTGCAGCATTCGCTGGATCGCGTCCAACTGCCTTTCCCGCATATAAAAGTAAACCGACCAATTCGGTCCTCCGGCGAACAAATTGTTCTCGTTCGCGCGCTGGGCCACCTGGATCGCCTTGCGGATCGTATCGTCCGCCTCCAGCAGCTCTACGCCGCTCCATATGTATCCGTTGTCTCGCAGATGGCGCGAGAGTTCCAAAAATATTTGCGAGAAAAGCTGCTCCACCCGCTGCTTGTATTCCTGCAGCAGCTTGTCCTCTCTGGGCATATAGCCTATATTGATCAGCGTCGCCGTACCGAGCCCGACAAGGAGCAGGGCGATTTCGTTCAACAGCAGCTCCGCGCTGATCTGGCCGGAGGCGAACACATGGAACATGACGACCGAGCCGGTAACAATGCCTTCCTTAAGCTTCAACCTGCTCAAAATCGGGTACAGCACCAAAATAAATACGCCGATCACCCACACGTGAAAGCCAAGCGCCCAAAACAGCCCCGCGCCGAAAAACAAACCGACAATCGAGGCCGCAATGCGCTGAAACGACGTCTGAAGTCCTCTCTTTTTCGTTACGTCTACGCCTAACACCGCGAGCAGCCCCGCCGAAAGGGGAGACTGCAATGCGAGCGTCTGCGCCAAGAAAATGGATGCGATAACCGCCAGTGCGGTTTTGATGACTCGAAATCCCATAGCTGCGTTCCTCGCTTCGACAACTGGTCGTTAAATTTCGTATGCATATAATGTACCCACATCTTACCGTTTTTCGACAAAATCCTCAACGCGTGAAGCTCGTTTGTCGAGAATCTTTTATTTTTCAGGGAACCTTTTCACGATTGGACCGTCAGCTTCACGAAGGCTGAAAAGTACAAGGAATGGATAATAAAGAAATTCCAGGAATTCCTTGCCCTGTCGGACCATGGCCGGCACAGCCCACACTTCCAAATGAAGAAAGGAACTGCTGACAAATGAAAACCGTAAAGCAAAAACAGTCCCGTAAATTGCGCATGGCCGGAGTCCCTGTTGCCGCGGCGATGATTGCCCTTTCGATGACGGCCACGGGCTTGATTCCCCCCACAAACGCTTATGCGCAATCGGCCGAGCAAGCTTCTGCGAAAACGTCGGTATTCAAGCTGTCCAATTCCAAGGCTTTGCGCAAGGCTGCCGATAGCGGAATGGTAACCCCTGTCAATCAAAGCGTGACGAAAAACGGGGTGAAGATCACCGTTACGGAAGTCATGCTTGACGAAGCCCAGTTGGCCATAGGTGTCATGCAGCACGCTCCCGACGGAAACAAAAAATTCATGATTGCCGATCTGTTTTTGAACGGAAAAGAGATTACCGAAAGCTTGAATATGCTTGAAAACGAAATCGACGAACAAACCGCTTCGCAGACGTTCCAATGGGCCAACCTTGGCCAGCTCCCGGATCAATGCGATGTGAAGCTGAGACTCCAGCTTATCGCCGACAGGAAAAACTGGGGCGCAAATCCCGCTGAAGAAGTGGAATTCGATCTTAAGCTAACGAAATCCGCTGTCCAGAGCAAAACGATTACGCCCAACGCAACCAAAACGTTCGGCGATACGACCGTAACGGTCAAGCAAATTGTGATGTCGCCTCTTCAAACGGCGGTGCAGGTCGAGGTCAAACGTCCGTTGGACGAAAAATATCCCGAGGCAAAATTCCCTTCGTTCGAATTAACCAACGAACAAGGCATCGCCGCCGAATATTACGGATATAATGGAGATCGAACAGGCATGATAGGGCAAGAAGATGGTATGTACGTAAGAGACTACGTCATGTTGTTCGCGCCTTTCCAAACGCCGCCGCAGTCGATCAAGCTCGCGCCAGCCTACAGGACAATAAAGCTCCACGAAACCGAGGAAGATGTCGTCAAACCAATGGTGAAAGTGCCGATGGACCGCAAGCCGACTGCCGAGAAGCCCATCGTACTGGAAGTCGGCAATTCGCAGCGTATCAAAATTAACGATGTGGAATATTTGAAGGACCGGACCCTGGTTCACTACCAAACCGAAGGCAAAGGTTTCTATCCGTTGATCCTGGAGGACGAAAAAGGGGAAGCGATTTACTTAAACGACAGGAACAGCTTGAAAAGACAAGACGATTTCGGTCTCAAAGTGTACCCGTTCACCGGCTGGGAGCAAACGCTGGTCGATCCGGAAACCGATACGTTTGTCGCACAATTCCCTGCCCTGGATCCCGTCCAGAAATTAACCTTTACGATGAGCGAGCAGGAGCCATTAAAGAAGTCCTACCTGCCGGAGCTGGCTATTACCGTTCCCATCACGTCTTAATATAACATCTCAAACGACGGAGGGCCTTCCGAAACTGGAATTGCCCTCCGTCTTCCTATTCCTTCTAATTTCTGCCCGTCAGCTTCCCTTCCAAATAGACAACGGCTTGATACATTAAGGTCGCGACAACGGCAATGAGAAGAACGCTTCCGATGACAAGCGTGAAGTTAAACACCTGAAAGCCATAGATGATCAAATAGCCGAGCCCTTCCTTTGAAACGAGAAACTCGCCGACGATGACGCCGACCCAGGAGAGTCCCACGTTTACTTTGAGCGTGGATACGATGGTCGGATACGAAGCGGGCAGAATCACCTTCCGGAAAACCGTGCTCCGGTTCCCCCCGAAAATCCGTACCACCTTGAGCAGATTCGGGTCCACCTCGCGGAAGCTGTTATACACGACCAGAATTGTGATGATTACGGTAATCGATAGCGTTGTTGCGATAATCGAGAGCATGCCCGGGCCGAGCGCGACGATAAACAACGGTCCGAGCGCCACCTTGGGCAGGCTGTTCAGGACGACGATATACGGATCAAGCACGCGGGAGAGAAACGGCGAATACCAGATAAGCGCAGCGATTGCGGTGCCGAGCAGCGTACCGAGCACGAACCCGACGATCGTCTCCCATACGGTAGTCCACGTATGCACAAGCAGCGTACCGTCCGCCGTTTTCTCAACCAGCAAGCTCCACACGCGTGTAGGGGAGCTGAAGAGAAGCCCGTCAATCCATTGCAGTCGGCTGGCCGCTTCCCAGCCCGCGAAAAACAAAATCAGCAGCGCCAGTTGGGTCAGACGCACGGAGGTCGCGAGCTTGCGCTCGCTCCGGCGAAATTGCGCGTACACTTGCCCGGCCAAGCTTTCGGATCGAGCCGGCCCCGGCGTCGTCTCTTCAAATTTCAGCTGGTCCATGTCCCCCGCCTCCTTTCCCGTCCATCTGCTCGAACCACCCCCATAGCTGGCGGAACAACTCGTGAAAGCCCCCTATCTCGCGGGCATGCAGCGGCTGCGCTTCCCGGATAGCCTCCGGCACCACGGACTCGGTCAGCACGCGTCCGGGGTTCGGCTGGAGCACGACAATCCGGTCGCTCATGGCAATCGCTTCGGTGATGTCGTGGGTGACAAGCACCGCCGTCTTGCCGCGAGCCTTCAAAGTTGCAGAGATCAAATCCTCCAGCTGGAGCTTGGTCTGATAGTCCAGAGCCGAGAACGGCTCATCCAGCAGCAGGATGTCCGGTTCCGCCGCGAGCGTCCGCACCAGCGCGACCCGCTGGCGCATGCCGCCGGACAGTTGGTGCGGATAGCGGTCTTCAAACCCGCCGAGCCCCATTTCGTCCAGCAAATCCAGCACATATTTGCGGGAGCCGGCATTCAAACGTCCGAGCAATTCGAGACCGATCGAGGCGTTCTCGAAGATCGTCCGCCATGGAAATAAATAATCCTGCTGCAGCATATATCCGACTTTCGGAGTCGGTTTTCGAATCGGTTCGCCGAACACCCGCACCGTCCCCGAAGTCGGCGACAGCAAACCGCTGATTAGCGATAGCACGGTCGTCTTCCCGCAGCCGCTCGGGCCGATGAGACTGACGAATTCGCCCGGTGCGATCCCGAACTGCACATCCTGAAGCGCGACGAACGCCCCTTTGCGGTTGACATATACCTGTGAAACGCCGTCCAGCTCTACGGCATACATACAGCCATCCCTCCCTGTGCGCATAGCCTATGAGACAGCGGAAGGACGCCTGACAGCTCAACGGAGCATCGTCCCGAGGCTTTTACCCGAGCCCCTGTAACGGCAATCCCCGAAGCGCCGCCGCGCCCTCGTTGACCCTAACGACTGCCGGCCCTACTTCACGTTTTGCTTCGCTTTCTCGGCAAATTGATTGTTGACGAGCGTGTTGAAATCGACGCGCTTCTTGAGCTCCCCGGCCGCTTCCATCACATCCTGCAGGTTGTTCCACTCCTGCTCGCCAACAATTCCGTCGATGGCGAACGAGTCCTGGTCCTTATAGCGCTTGATTACGCTGCGTACGATGTCTTTATCCGTATCCTGAAAGTAAGGGGCGATGGCCGTCGCAATATCGTCCACGCCGCTTTGCCGCACCCAGTTTTGCGCCTTTTGCACGGCATTCGCGAATTTCTGGACCGTATCCGCGTTCTTGTCGATGTAGCTCTTTTTGGCCATAAACACCGTATAAGGCAGCTTGCCGCTCTCTACCCCGAAGGAAGCGACGACATAGCCTTTGCCCTGCTTCTCGAACATCGATGCCTGCGGCTCAAATAGTTGAACGTAGTCCCCCGTGCCCGAAGCGAAAGCGGTCGGGATGTTGGCGAACTCTATGTTCTGAAGCAGGTTCAAATCGTTCTGCGGATGGATGCCGTGCTTCTTCAACGTAAATTCGCCGGCCATCTGCGGCATTCCGCCTTTTCGCTGGCCCAGAAAAATCGACCCCTTCAGCTTGTTCCAGTCAAACGCTCCTTCGGGCGGCTTACGCGACACGAGAAACGTGCCGTCGGTTTGGGTCAATTGCGAGAAATTGACGACCGGGTCGCCCGCACCTTGCTGATGCACGTATATCGACGTCTCCGAGCCGACCAGCGCGACGTCGATTCCGCCCGACAGCAGCGTCGTCATCGTTTTATCCCCGCCGAATGTCGTCGTCAGTTCGATATCGAGCCCCTGCTCTTTGAAAAATCCTTTCTCCACCGCCACATATTGCGGCGCATAAAAGATCGACCGGGTCACCTCGCCGATCCGTACCTTTACCAGTTCTCCGCTCTTCTTCGGACCGCAGCCTGCGAGCGTCGCGCACGCCGTAAGCACCAGCACAAGCATTAGCGCCGCCGCTCTTCCCAGACGCCTTGTTTTCATAGGCCAGTCCCTCCCTGTCAGCGTCTGAAACGCATGACGAACTTTAGATATGACAGCATATGAACGCGCCTAGAAATTGGTGAGAGCGTATGTCTGTAGAAGACAAAAAAAGGCCGTTTCCACGGACAATCCGCGGAAACAGCCTGGAAGCTGAATCTATTCCTATGAAGTTCGTTAAACGGCCGTTATTTTCGGCCATGCCAGTTCAAAGCCTTGGTTGATAAGCGCATTTTGGAACGCTTCGAGCTTGGCCGGCGTATTCCGCACCTCGCGGGGCTGATAGCCGTTTTGCAGGCAAAAAGCGGCAAGCGCCCCCGCAGCCTCCCCGATATTCCACTCCACGGGATGCAGCCGGAAGCAGCCGTTCGTAATATGCGTCGTGCCGAGATTTTTGCAGGCCGGCAGCAGGTTTTCGAGCCGGACCGGGATCAGGCTGCCAAGCGGGATTTGAAACGGCAGCGAAGAGATGTCCAGATAATTTCGGCCCGTCATGCTGGGATGCAGGTCGATCCGGTAGCAGCCGACTCCTACGGAATCCGGAAACGGCACCGCCCCCTGCTCGCCGCGCACGGCTGCGCTCACATGCTGCTCCAGTACGGTGAACTCCGCGCGGATACGTCTGGACTCCCGGATATACGGATATTTCGCCAAGCCGTCCTCCGTACCGACCACATCCGGCCGCAGCCGCAGACCGGGATAACCTGCTCCTCCGTCCGGGCGGGGAGCTTCCGTTTGCAGCCAGTACAGGAGCGACAAGCTGAGCTGCTTCGCCTGCCGGGCATGCTTCTGCGCTTCCTCCGGCTTCACGTCGTACACGTTGCCGAGCCAATAATCGTTCTGCGACCAATTGACAATCGTGATGTCGCTCGGAAACGTGCCGGGCGCGAAATTTGCTTTGTCGACGATACGCCGGTAGTAAAAAAGCGAATATTTATCCGTACCCCAAAACAACGTGTCCTCCACAGGCTTCAAGGTGACCGGATCAGGGGATACCCAGCTAAGCTGCTTGTCCGGCCAAAAATCCGCTCGGTAGTTTCGCCAGAAGTTGTAATCCTTCGGCTTGTCGATTACGTGGTTCTCGCCTTCCTTGTAATCCATAGCGAAGCAGTGGGTAAACGCCTGAATGTCCCGCGGATCGGGCGCGCCGTCCAGCGCATGAGGCTCGCCCGTCTGCCGCTTCGATTCGGCGCCCGTCACATATTCCGCGCAGGTCAGCGGAAGCAGCTCGCCCGTCTCGGTCGCATCCAAAATATACGCGGCGCGAATCGTATGCCGGTGACCCGTCTCTCCGATTACGGTAACCGACCGGACACGGTCGCCGTCCATCTCGGCCGCAACGGGCCGGTGCCGGGTCATGATAATGAGCTTGCCGCTGTGCACGTAGGGGGCCAGCATGTCTTGCAGAACGGCCAAATAGGCTCTCGGCTCCGCCCCAAGCCGGCTCACGCCGCCGTTGCCGGGGTTTAAGTAATAGACCGCGCGCGCCTCTGCGGTGAGCGGAAACTTCGTCTTATAATAGGCGCGCACCCCGTCGCGAAATTCGCGATAGCTGCGGGTGCAGCCGAATTGTTCGATCCAGCGGTGCTCGTCGGGCGGGACGGCCTGACTGGTCAACTGCCCGCCGATCCAATCCGTCTCCTCGGTCATAATGACCTGTCTCCCCATTCGGGCTGCCGCCAACGCGGCCGCGCAGCCTCCGACACCTCCGCCGATAATGGCAATGTCCGCTTGAAGTTCCTTGTGCATACACTGTCGCCTCCTTGTCGTCTGTTCCCATCGGATGAATCAAAAAAACGCCTTACATAAGAATAGACTGGAAAAAGACCCAAAAGGTTACATACGAGACAATAAAAAAAGCGGGGAACGTGTCCCCGCCGTCGATTAAAGCTTATAAATGTCGGAATATTTGACGCGCAAATAGTCGACCAGGTAAGACGGGTTCAGCTCCTCGCCCGTCACCCGGGTGATGATTTCCGTCGGCGTCTGACTTTTGCCGTATTGATAAATTTTATCCGCCAGCCAAGCCTTGATCGGAATCAGATTGCCCTCGCGAACCAGCTCGTCCACGTTGCCGAGCTCCTGCTCCAGCGTCCGTTTAATTTGCGCGGCGTACATGTTGCCCAGTGCGTACGATGGGAAGTAGCCGAACATGCCTCCCGACCAGTGCACGTCCTGCAGCACCCCTTCGCCGTTATGGGCAGGCACGATGCCAAGGTACTCCCGGTATTTCTCGTTCCACACCTCTGGCAGGTCGGCAACTTTCACGGACCCGCTGAACAGCGCCTTCTCGATCTCATAACGCACCATAATATGCAGGTTGTACGTCAGCTCGTCGGCTTCGATGCGGATGAGGGACGGCTTCACCTCGTTCGTGGCGCGGTAAAAATCTTCCACGCTCACGTTGTCGAACTGGCCGGCGTAATTTTTTTGCAGCTCGGGGAAATAACGGTTCCAGAACGGACGGCTTCGTCCGATCATATTTTCCCAGAAGCGCGACTGCGATTCGTGGATGCCCATCGACGTTCCCGTGCACAGCGGCGTGCCGAGCAGATCCATCGAAATGTTCTGCTCGTAGAGCGCATGACCGCCTTCGTGGATCGTTCCGAACAGCGCGCTGTTCACATCGTTCAGCAGGTAGCGCGTCGTAATCCGCACATCGCCCGGGTTCAGGCCGGTCGCAAACGGATGGACGGTTTCGTCCAAGCGTCCCGCTTCGAAATCGTAGCCCATCTGATCCAATATGTATAAGCTGAACTTCTTTTGCTTGTCCTTGTCGAACGTCTGCTTCAAGAAGCCGGTTTCCGGCTTATGAGCCGACTCCTGAATGGCCGACAGCAACGGAACGACCTGCTCGCGCAGCGCGCCGAACACTTGATCGAGCTTCTCCACGGTCATGCCGGGCTCATAAGCATCAAGCAGCGTGTTGTACTTGTGTCCTTCGTAGCCCCACAGGTCGATGAACTGCATACTCATATCGACGATTTTCTCCAGATACGGCTGGAAGCCCGGAAAATCGGCCTGATGCTTCGCATCTTCCCAAGCCGATTCCGCCTGCGAGGTCAGCACCACATATTCCTGATACAGCTTCGGCGGAATTTTTTTGCTGCGGTCGTACTCCTTTTTGCATTCGCTTACAATTCTGCGGTCGATAGCCGACAGCTCGGACTGTACCCCGGACGAAGTGAAATAGTCCAAAAACGAGCCCATCTCGTCCGACACCGACATTTTGAACAGCTCGCCGGACAGCTCGCCGACGACTTCGGACCTCGCCGCAATTCCTTTCTTCGGCGCGCCTGTGCGCATGTCCCAATAAATGAGTCCGACGGCTTCCTCATAGCTTTTCATCTTTTTCAGATACTGCTTGAATTCCGTCAATTTGGCTTCCAGATTTCCTGTCGACAACGGGCATTCCCCTTTCCAAAGATATACATTGATCATACTTCGTTCGCGGTACAGAAGCAAATATCGCCGAAATGAGGTATGATAAATAGGAAAGGAGCGTGACGTGACGATGCGAATTATATTTACGGAAAGTGCGGTAGCCGAAATCCGGCGCATACTGGACCGCCAAACGGGCGGACGGCTGAAGCTTGTCTACGATGCGGAGGGGTGCGGGTGCGCGGTCAGCGGCGTGCCGACGCTGTGGATCACGGACGAACCGGACCGGAACGATTTTAGCGTGGCGGGAGACCCGTTCGAAGTGCTGATGGACCGGAAGCACGAGGTATTTTTCGAGGAAAATATGACGATCGACTATCAAGCGAGCGGCTACTGCTTTGTCTTGAAAAGCAGCGGACAAATCTACAATGCGAACATGCGGCTGATTGATAAGCGGAACGCCGTCGCGAATCGATGAGAAGGCTTTTACGGCCTTCTCATCTTTTTCGTTCCGGAACTGCTTAGTAGCCGTTGACGATGACATCCAGCTTTCCGGTCGAAGGATCAATGACAAGCCCGTGAACCGGAATGTCCGGCACAAGCGGATGGTTCTTGATTATATTCACGCTGCTTTTGACGCTCTCCTTCACATCTTCGAAGCCCCGCAGCCACCGTTCAAGGTTCAAGCCCGAATATTCCAACGTTTTGAGCGTCTCCTCCTTAATCCCCCGCGCGACAAACTTCTCCTTCACACGCTCCGGGTTCAAGTGGCTCATCCCGCAATCGTGATGGCCGATGACCAGCACTTCGTCCGCGCCCAGCTCATAGATCGCGACGATAATACTGCGCATGATGCCGCCGAACGGAGTCGATACGACGCCTCCGGCCGCTTTAATCATCTTGACGTCGCCGTTCTTAATATTCATGCTGGCCGGGAGCAGCTCGATAAGACGGGTATCCATGCAAGTAAGAATGACGAATTTCCGATCCGGAAATTTTGAGGTTAAGTAGGGCTCGTACATTTGCTGCTCGACAAACGAGCGGTTGTACTCCATGATCTGGGATAGTAAATTCGGCATTCGCACTTCATCCTTCCTGTTCTACATCTTATTTGGATTTAGCCGTTTCCGTGTTGGTTAGGCTAACGTTTTATTAATCTTATCTTGTTTTTCGCGATTTCACAAGGCACATCGTTTCCAGCACCTCGGTCAGCTGCTGCCGCGGTCCGAGGGCAGGAGCGGGAACGCGATCCGGAATTCGGTCCCTTTCCCGAGCTCGCTTGCCGCGGCAATCGACCCTTTCATCCCCGTCACAAGATGCTTGACGATGGTCAAACCGAGCCCGGTGCCGTCCGAACCGCCGGAGCGCGACGGCTCCGCCTTGTAGAACCGGTCCCAGATTCGCAGCAGCTCGCTTTCACTCATGCCAATCCCCGTATCGCGCACGAAGACGACGGCCTCCTTCCCTTCGGCCGCAAGCTCGACAGTAATGGTTCCCCCGGAAGGCGTGAATCGGATCGCGTTATACAGCAGGTTGAGCAAAATTTGCGCAAACCGGTCCGGATCAAGCTCGCACCGCAGCGGCGGCGTTCCCGGCACCGGGCCGGTCGTGCGCACATGCAGCCCTTTGTCGGAAGCGGCGCTCTGCACCAGCTCCAGCACCTCGTTCACCTTGGCCGGGAGCATAACAGGACGCGACCGGAAGACGTCCGTTCCGTTCTGAATGCGTGCGAGGTCGAGCAGGTCGTCTACGAGCCGCTGCAGCCGCTGTACCTCATGGTCGCATATTTTCAAATAGTGCGAGAATTTCTCGGGCGGAATCACCCGGTCGTTCATCGCAACGATCAGTCCGCGCAGCGACGTCAGCGGCGACCGCAGCTCATGCGATACGTTGGCCAGAAACTCCTGGCGGTTGTCGTCCCACTGCTCCAACTGATCGACCATAAAGTTAAAGCTGCGCGCCAGCTCTCCGACCTCGTCGTTGGACGAAACCGGCACCCTTGTGGAAAAGTCGCCATTTGCCACTTCAAGCGCCGCGCAGTTCATTTGCTGAAGAGGACCGGCCAGCTTGCGCGACAAAATGAAAAGGATAACCCCGACGGCAACCAAAGAGAACAGCAGCGGAACGAAAATATTCCAGCGGATGGCCTTTAGCGCTTCGCTGCTTTCCAGCGCAGGGACGAGCATCATGATAACAATCCGCTGACCGTACAGCTCTGCGGGGGTGTAATAGGCCAGCAGCCCTTCCCCACCGTGCGGATCGACCTTGTACGGCCCTGCCGAGTACCCGCTTCCGCCTTTAAGCCCTTCGGCCAGCAGCGGCTCAAGCGGCTTCGGAATCACCGTCCCCTCCCGGTCCGACGAGCCGTTCAAAACCGTACCTCTCGCATCGACCAGCCACACGGAGCCGTTGATGCTGCGGCCGATGATGCGGCTGCCAAACCGCAGTTCTCTTGTGGAAAGCGTCCCCTCCTGAACCGTGGGCAGCAGCTTGACGACTTCGGCGGAACGCGAGCACAGCAGCTCTTTTTTGTCCTTATAGAAAAAATCCGTGAAATAGTAGTTCCAAAATACGGCCAGGCCTACGAATACGAGCACACAGGTGGCGAGAAAGGAAAGAAAGATTTGAATATACAGGCTGCGCAGCCACCGCTTGATCATGTGCCGCGCACCTCGAACGAGTATCCGATGCCCCACAGTGTTTGAATCGTCCATGCCTCATGGGAGCCGAGCTTCTTGCGCAAATTTTTCACGTGGGCGTCCACCGTTCGGGTGCCGCCGCTGAAATCGAAGTTCCACACGTACCCGAGCAAATCCTCGCGGGTGAATACCCTGCCGGGGCTGGCCGCCAGAAAATGCAGCAGCTCGATTTCCTTAGGCGTCAGGTCGACTCTGCTCCCGCTCAAGCATACCTTGTACTGATCCAAGTCGATGCTTAAATTCCCGACCTCCAGCGGCTTCGAAGCATGCTCTGCGGGTACCGGCGGAGCGGCTCCCTGCTTTCCCGCCCGCCGCAGGACGGCCTTGATCCGCGCAACCATTTCGTTCGGGTCGAACGGCTTGACGATATAATCGTCCACCCCAAGGTTAAAGCCTCGCAGCTTATCGATCGACTCGCCCTTGGCGGTCAGGAAAATAATCGGCGTAGCGCCTTCCGCTCCCGGCAGCTTGCGGATCTGGCTGCACAGCTCGAAGCCCGACACGTCAGGCAGCATGACATCAAGCAGCACAAGATCGGGCGTCTCGGTCTTCACCCGGTCCAACACCTCTCCGCCCCGGAAGTGCAGGAGGGGGACGTAGCCCGCATGCTCCAGGTAAAGCCGAATGACCTCGACAATATGCGGCTCGTCGTCCACAACCATAATTTTCTGCGGCTCGCCGCTTCCAGGCATCCGGCTCATACACCGTCCCCCGTCGTCCTGCGCTCGATCCTGCGCTGCTTCTGCAGCTCCCGCTCCGCTACGACGCCGCTGCGGTCGCGCAGCGTATGCTTATGAATGAGGTACGTATCGTTCAAGTTGCTCGGCTGTCCCCATTCGGCTTGCGCTTGAGCGGCGGCCTCCCGGCATAAGGCGATAAGCGCCTGATCCTGCAGCGGAATATCCAGATCGGTGTAGACGAAATCGGCGTGATCCAGCTCGCGCAGACGGGCCTGAAGGCGCCGCCGGAATTCAGCCGCGTCGATGCCAAGCTTCTCCAGCTGATCGTCTTTGAACCGTTGGAGCGAGCCCGCAAGCATTTTGACCGCCCCGGCCCGATTGCCCCGCCGCTGATGGTAGAGCGATACGGCCACTTGAATCAGCCCGACGCAGGCTTCGCTGCAAGGATCTTCCGGATGCTCCTTCCAATACTCTTCCATCACCTCGTGGCATTCGAAATAATCGCGCTCCGCATGGAAGTGCACCAAATATTGAATATACGCTTCGGTATAGTTCGGCATCGCAACCGTCCCTCTGTTCATAGAAATGATCTTTTTATCTTCTATTGTAACAAGTTCGTTTAAATTCTGAAACCATCGCCCACATTATACGTAGTAACCTATTGCAAGGAGTCTAATCTATTTTAATGGAGGATGCAAAAAGATGTTGAAAAAGTTGTCTCTCATTCTGATGGCTTGTATGCTGGTGTTCTCGTTCACCGCACCCGGTATGGTCGATGCCAAAGGGTACAAGTCCTCGAAAAAAAGCTACACGCCGAGCAGTTCCAACACCACGCAAACGCCGAACAACGGCATCAATAAAACGGAACCGGCCGCTTCCAAAACACCGGCCAGCACGGCGGCGACTCCGGCTAAGAAACCGGGCTTTTTCAGCGGCGGTCTGATGAAAGGCTTGATGATCGGCGGTCTGGCGGGTCTTCTCTTCGGAAGCCTGTTCGGCGGCATGGGCTTCCTCGGCGACTTGCTGGGCCTGATGGTGAACGTGCTTGCGCTCGTCGTGCTGTTCGTCGTTATCCGCAAAATTTTCGTTTACTTCCGCGACCGCAAGAAGCTGAAGGAAGAACCGAAGCAGTTTTAATTTAGGGTAAAGAGGTTATCAAAATATGCGACTATCGGAGCAAGATATTATCAATGCGATATGCCTGAATATCGCCGAACGAAAGCAGATTCACCCGACGCAAGTCGAAGTGGAGCTCATGTGGGACGAGGACCTCGGCTTCTCCGCCGAGGTGCACGCCGAAGGCCGCAGCCAGATCCTGATCGCCGCCAACATGCTGGAAGCGATCGAGCGTTACCTGCTCAAGGAGCAAAATATCCGCGTGTTCCGGGATCAGATCCGGCTCGTGCTGGAAGACGAAATCGTCGCCGATATCGGCTGACCTACCGAACGACCCTTCAAGCGATGGCTTGGAGGGTTGTTTTTTTGTCCCCATCCCCCCTTTTCGGGATTCTATTATTTTCCTCGCAACTTCGAGGCCTCTTCTAACGTTTAATAGAATACACTGACCAGAAAGAGGCTGATGCATGTTGAAGCGCAACACCCTGCTGACGTTGTCCGTCATGACGCTCTTCCTCTCCTCCGCGGGCTCCGTTATGGCCGCCGACAAGACATCCAAGTTCCGCGTCTATCAGGACACCACGATGCTGCTGGAGACGTCCGATTACAAGTCCGCCGAAAATTATGCCAGGCAGTTCGCGGATAGCCACGTCGAAGAGATCGGCACCCGTAAATGGGTATGGCATAACTATCCCCGCTACAAGGTATACCAGAACGGCCTCAGCTCGTCCAAATGGGAGTACGCCACTTTGGATCAGGCGATCCGCGAAGCGTCCAATTGGGGACATGCCAGCGTACGCGACCTGCAATCCGGCGGTTGGGTATGGAACAATTACCCGAAGTACCGCCTCTACCAAGGCGACGACATTACGATGGATTCCTGGAACTTTGAAACGTTGAACCAAGCGATCGCCGAGGCGAAAAAATGGGGCAACGCCCATATCGTCGAGCTCAGCACGCACCGTTGGGTATGGGACAACATTCCGGCCAGCCGCAAGGCCGAGCTGCGCAGCGGCAGCAAAATTTATCAAATCTATCAAGGTACATACTCCGCTGACAATTGGAAGTTCGCTTACTTAGAAGACGCCGTGAACGAATCGCTCAACTGGGGCAATTCGAAGATTGTGAACACCGAAACGGGCAAGGTCGTTTACTCCAACGTCAAACCGTATAAAGTGTACCAGTTCGAGACGCTGCTGAATTCGTTCCTGAGCATTGACGAGGCGATAGCGTACGCCAAGCAGTTCGATCATACCCGGATTACCGACGATGAAGCGGCAGGACTTGACGGCACCGCACGCGTCATATGGAATAATTATCCTTATTATCAAGTGTTCCAAAAAGACAAATGGATCGCGGACTTCTCTACGATCGGCGCCGCATTATCTTACGCTATGGGCTATTCCAACGCCTCCGTTCGGCTGTACGACGACGGGTCCAGCATTTGGAGCAACCTTCGCAATCTGCAGTTTTGGGGGTGGAACGGAAGCTCCAGCGACGCCACGATCCGCAGTCAGGTGAGCAACACGTCGGGGCTGGATGTCGTCTCCCCCACCTACTTTCAGCTCGCCGACGGCTCGGGCAATTTGACCGACAGCTCGAACAAAGAAACCGTCGCTTGGCTGAAGAAGCAGGGGTACTCCGTCCATCCGCTTGTCAACAACCAGTTCGACACGGCGATGACGACGCAATTCCTCGCCTCACCGCAAGCCCGCGGCAAGTTCATTTCCGCTCTGGTTGATAAAGCCGCGGCCATCGGAGCGGACGGACTGAACATCGACTTCGAGAGTGTCGCAGGCACGGACCGCTCCGCCTTCACGGCGTTCATGAAGGAAATCGCGGATGCGGCCCATCAAAAAGGACTTGTCATCTCGGTCGACCTGCCGAGAGGCAGCGCCGCATGGAATGCGAAAACCGCGTTCGACCACGAGAAGCTTGGCCAGATCGTCGACTACGTCATTACAATGACCTACGACCAATATTGGAAAGGCAGCACCGAACCGGGTTCCGTGGCCGGTCTGCCTTGGGTTGAACAGGGCGTGCAGGAATTTCTGGCCTACGGCATTCCGCGCGACAAGCTGATTATGGGAATTCCGTTCTATGTGCGGGAGTGGAAGGTCGACAAATCGGGCAAGCTGGACAGCAACCGTGCGCTGCTGATGAAGGACTTGACCGGCCTCATCTCTTCCAAGCAAGCGAAGCTCAGTTGGGACAGCCGCTTCAATCAGTACAAGGTCGAGTACGAACAGGACGGCTTCAAGAACGTCTTCTGGCTGGAAAACGAGGAGACCGTCAAAGCGCGGATCGACATCGCCAAAAAGTACGAGTTGGCCGGCGTGGCCGCTTGGCGCCTCGGCTACGATTCGAAGGAACTATGGAATATGATGATCCAACAGAAATAACAGGTCATATGCAAAAAGACCGCCGGACGCAAATTGTTCGGCGGTCTTTCCTATGAGATAAGAGTTAAGACTTTTTAAGCAAGGATACTATTTCTTGCAATTGCTTCTCGATATCATGCGGCGTGTAGCCGAACCATGTATCGAGATTCAGCATGTACACCCGGTTGTTTTTGACGGCAGGCAGGTTCGCCCATAGCGCAGTTTTTGAAATTTCGTCCAACCGCTTCTTGGAATCGTCATCGCCGAACACCGAAACGAACAAATAATCGGAGGCGTACTCCGGAAGCAGCTCCAGAGACACCGGAACCGCCCAGAAGTTCGGATTCTTCTCGATTTCTTTCTTCACCGGCGGCGGAGGCGTCAGCTCCAGCGCTTTGTAGAGGGTAAAGCCGAAATTCCGTACGCCGTACACGTAAATTTCCTTCGGGCGAATGTTATAGATCGCCGCCGTTTTTCCCGGTTCGATGATATTCTGAAGCTGTTCCCTCACCGCTTGGAATTTTGCCCGGAACGCCGTGCTCCAGGCTTCGGCTTCGCTCTGGCGGTTCATGATGTCGCCCATGGCCTTCACATGACCGAATACGTCGTAATCCATCCACGGAACAACGACCGTCGGGGCGATTTTGGATAATTGGTCGTAGGTCTCCTGTTCGACGTCCCCGGCGATGATCAGCTCCGGCTGAAGCTCCAATATTTTTTCGAAATTATATTTTCCGACATCGCCGATGCTTTCAATCCCTGCCGCTTTCTCTCCGAGATCCTCAAGAAGATTAGCTGGAGCGCCGAGAGGCTTGACGCCAATGGACAAGAGCTGACTCACATATTGGAGCGTAACGACCTTTTCCGGCTTGACGGGAATTTTCACCTCTCCCATCGCGTGCTTATAGATGCGCTCCGATGCCGGCTTCGCGCCGGAGCTGTCGGCGGAAGCGGCCTGTTTGGAAACGGGCGAATTGGACCCGCAGCCAGCGGTCATCAGGATCAGCACAAGCGCCCCGATGCAGGCAAACTTCGATCTTCTCATCTTAACGACTCTCCTCCGAACGAATACTTCGCTGCGTTCGAATCATCTCGCTCTAGCCAGCAAGTAAAGAAAATACGGCGCGCCGATGATCGCGACGACAATGCCGGTAGGAATCTCCGCGGGCTGGATAACGACTCGTGCAATCGTATCGGCGACGATCATCAGCAGGCCGCCGACCAAAGCCGAGGCCGGAAGCAGCATTTCGTGCTTCGGTCCGATCAGGCGGCGGGCCAGATGGGGACCGATCAAGCCTACAAAGCCGATGCCTCCCCCTACCGCGACGCAAGCGCCCGCAATCCCGACGGAGGCGGCAAGCAGGCCGAGCCGTTCCTTCTCGACGGGAGCGCCCAAGCCGGTCGCCATCTGTTCCCCGAGATTGATCACATTGAGCACTCTGGCTTTGTAAAACACATAAGGCAGGAGCACGATCAGCCACGGCAGCAGAGCGACGACAAACTTCCAGTTCGAGCCCCAGATGCTTCCCGCCAGCCAGACGGCCACGAACTGGTAATTTTGCGGGTTCAACCGCAGCGTCAGCACCACCATTAAGGCGCTGATGCCTGCTGCGACGGCGATCCCGGTCAGAACCAGACTTGTCGGCGAAAGCCCTTCGTGCTTCTTGTAAGCCAGTCCGTAGATGATGGCCGCGGTGACCCCTGCCCCGACGAAAGCCAGGATCGGCAGAAACAAGACCGGCGCCGCTGTCTTCGACGGAAAAAATGAGATAAAGAGCACGACCATCAAGCCTGCACCGGCATTAATCCCCAGAATGCCCGGATCGGCCAGCGCATTGCGGGAAAGCCCCTGTAAAATACATCCCGAAACAGCCAGGCCCGCCCCGATCAGCACCGAGATGACGATGCGGGGCAGCCGGAAATCGAACAAAATGAGCTCCTGCTTGGCCGTCCCTGCACCGAACAGCGTTCGAATGACATCAAGCGGCGACAGCCGGGTATATCCCGTGTTCATACTGACGAGAAAAGCGAGTAAAATCAACACGCCCAGAACGGATAAAACCGTCACGGCTTGAATTTTTTTGCGGCGTTCCGTCGCCCCCATTTTCACTGCTTCCATCTACAGTTCCCTCCTCTGCTTGCGTGCCAAGTAAAGGAAGAACGGAACCCCGATCAAGGCGATCAATGTGCCGATCGGCGTCTCATAGGGCGGATTGATCATTCTCGCCCCGATGTCGGCAATGACCATGAGCAAGCTGCCGAGCACCGCCGAGCAGGGAATGATCCAGCGGTAATCGACGCCGACCAGCGACCGGGCAATATGCGGAATGACGAGCCCGACAAAGCCGATCGCGCCTACCGCGGAGACGGCCGTACCTGCCAGCACGAGCACGACAACGGCGCAAGCCAGCTTCACCCAGCCCGTGCGCTGGCCCAGCCCCGTCGCCACTTCGTCGCCAAGACTCAGCAGCGTAATGGACCGGGAAAGCAGCAAGGCGGCGATCAAGGCGGCAATGACCCACGGCGTCATGATTTTAAGCTGGACCCACTTCGTCCCGGCTACCCCGCCGGCATACCAGAAAGCGAGATCCTGTCCGATGTTGAAATAAATCGCGATGCCCTCGCTGACCGCAACAAGAAGCGCAGTGACCGCGGCGCCAGCCAGGGCAAGCCGGACCGGCGTCAGACCGTTCTTGGACATGGAACCGACCCCATACACCATAAACGCCCCGACGGCAGCGCCGAGGAACGAGTACAGAATCAACTGCATGAACGGCATGCCCGGAAAAAAGGCGAAGCAGAGAGCAAGCACGAACCCCGCTCCCGCATTCAAGCCGAGCAGCCCCGAATCGGCAAGCGGATTGCGCGTCATCCCCTGCATAATCGCTCCGGCAACGGCGAAGCAAGCGCCGACCAGCGCTCCGGCAAGCGCCCGCGGGAGGCGCAGCTCCTGAATGATCTGGTGCTGGGTAATGTCCGGATTAAACCGAAACACGGCTTCCCATACGGTGGAAAGCCGGATATCCGCCGCGCCGACGGAAACTGACAAGGCAAGCCCCAACAGCAAGACAGCAAGTCCCGCAAACAAAACAATCGTTGCCGTAACCGGCCGGGACCGCAGCTTCGGTGTGGATTGGGGCACTGCCTCCGTACGTACGCTCATGAGAACCATCCTTGTCTTTGCTGGAATGAAAGGCACTTTGCCTTGTGTATCGTGATACTGATAATCATTATCAGTAAATGATTATACATCCATTATCCATTTCCGTCCATACTTTCAAGCAAGTTTTGGATAAGTATGACAGCCAACTAAGAAACCGCATAACTGTTGCATGTTCTAAGGGAACGAACGCCTTTGCTTGACTCCAAAATAAAAAGCGGCCTTCCCTGGCCGAGAGCCTGTGGAAAACGCCGCTTCTGATCTTTTTTGTTGTCCGACTTTATTTTTTCATCAATTCAATTAGTTTTTTCGCCATGGCCAGAGCAAAGGCTTCGTCATTGACGTTATGCTCCATCTCAACCAACTCGACGCGTTCCCGGTCTAGATTCGTTCTTAGGGCATCAAACAGCGCAGCGTCTTCTTCCGGTCCATAAAAGGGCTGGCCTTCGTTATCGATCAGCGAAACCCCTTTTAGAGGCAGGAATAACGCGCAAGGGCCGGTCGAGCGGTTCAGTTTGGAGGAGATGATTTGGCCCAATTGCCGGTTTTCTTCCACATTTGTTCTCATTAACGTGATGGTCGCATTATGTTTATATAGATTCCGGCCTGCGTACTTCTCAGGAACCGTATCCATGGCTCCGAAATTCACCATATCCAGAGCGCCGGTCGATACGACCTGCGGAATGCCTGCCTTAGCGGCGGCCTCCAAACGGCTCGCTCCGGCCGAAAGCACGCCGCCGGCCAGCTCGTCGCACCACTCCGTCGTGGTGACGTCCAATGCCCCTTCGATAAACCCGCTTTCAATCAACGCTTCCATTGCCATGCCGCCGCTGCCGGTCGCATGGAAAACGAGCACTTCATACCCTTGCTGCTCCAGGTATTCTCTTGCTTTATTGACGCAAGGCGTGGTCACCCCGAACATGGTCGCCGCGATCAATGGCTTATTTTCCAATTGCGGCGGAACGCCTTTTGCCATTCCGGCAATAGCATAAGCGGCGTTGGCAAGGATGTTGGCGGACAACCGGTTGATGCCCGAAATATCGACGACCGAATACATCATGGTAATATCTTTTTCCCCAACATAGGGTCTCGTGTTTCCGGACGCAACCGTGGATACCATGAGCTTCGGGACGCCGACCGGGAGCGCTTGCATCGCATACGTGCCGATCGTCGTACCCGCGGATCCTCCCAGACTGATCACGCCGGCAACTTCCTTGTTCCGGTACAGCTCTGTCATGATCGCCGCAGCGCCTCTCATCATGACATCCATGGCATAACCCCGGTCATCCTTCGCAACCAGCTCCTGAAGCGACGCCCCTCCCGCATGAGCGACCGTCTCGTTCGAGATGTCGGCATCCCAGCTTGCGCCGCCGATGACTCCCGTATTCATGACAATCGTCGATACACCCGTGCCTTCGATGATATTTTTAATGAATAAAATTTCTTTTCCCTTCGTATCGAGGGTACCGATAATGACAATTTTCCCCTTCATCGTTGTGCCTCCTCCATGTTTTTTGTGTGATTGGCGGCGCTTTCATATCTCTACTATCGCAGAATCGGACGGACAAAAGAATAGATTTAGGTAACATCAAGTAGGATTATGATAGGGTTTTCGGTTAGACCCTACCATAATACTAATTGAAATTACAATAATCTATGGTTTCACGCCGCGGATTCGGCCATACTGACGGTATGGACTCATACTTCTACTGAGAAATGGAGACGATGTCATGGTTTCGACAAGACAACGTATTTTGGCGGCTCTGCAGGAAAAGGTTAAGCAAGGCGGCTACATTATCGGCGGCGGGGCCGGAACAGGAATTAGCGCGAAGTTCGAAGAAGACGGCGGAATCGATCTGATCGTCATTTATAACTCGGGAAGGTTTCGGATGGCCGGGCACGGTTCTTTGGCCGGACTTATGCCGTATGGGGATGCCAACTCGATCGTATTGGAAATGGCAAGCGAAGTTCTGCCGGTTGTGAAGAAAACGCCGGTTATTGCGGGGGTATGCGGGACGGACCCGATGCGGGTCGTGAGCCGTTTCTTGAAACAGATCAAAGACGAAGGCTTCGTCGGCGTCCAAAACTTCCCTACGGTCGGACTGATCGACGGGAACTTCCGCATGAATCTGGAAGAAACGAATATGGGCTACGATAAAGAAGTCGAAATGATCCGTCTGGCGCATGAAGAGGATTTGCTGACGACGCCTTATGTGTTTACCGAGCAGGATGCGATCAAAATGACGAATGCCGGCGCGGATATTCTTGTCATTCACTTAGGCTTGACGACCTCGGGAACGATCGGGGCCCAAACCGCTAAGACTTTGGACCAATGTGTCGAAGAGATTCGCTCCATTGCGGCCGCGGCTACCCAAGTAAGACCGGACATTCTTATTCTGTGTCATGGCGGTCCGATTGCCGAGCCGGAGGATGCCGCCTACGTATTGGAAAGATGCCCGGAAATTCACGGGTTCTACGGGGCAAGCTCTATGGAACGTTTGCCCACCGAGCGTGCGATTCGCGAGCAAACGCAGCGATTTGTCAGCTTGCGCAGAAATTAAGAAGCGGCATATCCCAAGGATCAATTCCTTGGGATTTTGTTATTTTTGTGGGAGATTTCTTTCCACTCGCTTGGCGTCATGCCGGTTTCCTTTTTGAACAGCCTGCTAAAATAAGACGCGTCCTCATAGCCGACCTGCCGGGCTATGTCTTGAATGCTGCTGTGTTCCTTCTTCAGCAAATCTTTAGCGGTCCCGATCCGCGTCTGAATCAGCCATTCGGAGAAGCTGATCCCCATTTTCTTTCGGAAGAGCTGGCTCAAATAGTTCCGGTTCAGATGAAGCTCTTTGGACAAATGATCGAACGTGATCGGCTCATGAAGATGCATGGTCACATACGAGGTGATATATCGGACATAGTCGGCTTGCTTGATCGCCGTGTGCAAATCCAGCTGCTGTCTGAGCTGTTTGTTTTCCGACTTGACTTCCTGGTATTTTTTGAACAGCTCCGTCACCCGGACGATGCTTGCTTCCGTCGGAATTCGTTCAAAGCTGGACCCGCCGATGTAGCCCATCGCTTCCGTATGGTTGTAAATGTACTCCGCATTTTCCGGGGAATTGACAGGCCCTCCGTAAACCAGCTTGAAAACATCCGGATTGACCGTTACGGCCGCTTTAAAGATTTTATCGGATCGAGCTGCGCTCTCCTCCAAGCTGATGGTCAGCTTGACCCCCGAGCTTCCGCCTTTGGTAAATCCGAGATGAGCGCAAATGATATGTGCCCCGGCGGCAGCCATCTGGGCAGCCTGTTCCTCATTAAAAACGAACGCAATCGTAAACAGGCCCTTCTCGCGGGCTTTCTGTATGGCGGCGACTTCCCTATCGAAGGATATCCCTGCTTCCTGGAGCGCTTCGCCAAACACACCGTCGATTAGTCCGACGGTCGGGTAATTGGTGATCCCTGCAAAGCCGGCATTGCGAATGTCGTCCAAATAATTCTCCAGCACGATCCCCGGATCGGTGGCGCATAAGCCAAAAATACATGGAATGGAGCTTACATTGCGAAGCACCTCTTGGATGCCTGTCTCCATGACCATCTGGTTGCTATTGCCGAAAGGAAGCAGGCTGGCCGTCGAGCTGTACCCCATTAAGCGAAACCGCCCCGCATTCAGTACCAGAATAAAGTCCGCGCCGCCGGTTTCGGCATATTTGGCAAAAAGGCCGCAGCCGACGGCCGCACCTATAATATGTTTGTTTTGTTCCACCGCTTGGCTCAGCTTGTGTACGATCCTTTTCAGGTCTTGCATGAGAGTCAGTCCTTTTTATCAGTTACCCCTATTTTACCACCTCATCTCTTCTTAAGGTATTCTCATGAAAAAAGAGAGCCGCAGCTCTCATGGATGTAGGTATTAACAATCGCTCAGAGAACAATATCCATTCGTGGTGAGTGGTAGTAAATGTCGAATAAACGTTGCTTATCATTTGTTGTTATGCTAATGGTGTAAGAATACGACGACTTTTTCCAAGTTAATCTATTGGTTTTTACTTTATTGGGCGATATACATGAAGTTATTCGAATAAATCTGTGACAGCCCCTTTTGAAGCAGATGAAACTTGTCTTGCATATTTGCCAAGTACTCCTGACGATTTTTTGAAAGGGGGCTGCACCCATGCTTCCGCACGCTGCTTCAATTCATGTTCCGACACGTCAAAATTTATTTCTTGAGTCTTACTGTCAATCGTGACAAGATCGCCAGTTTGAAGTAATGCAATTGGCCCCCCGACTTGCGCTTCCGGGGCAACATGTCCAATGACAAAACCGTGAGATCCCCCAGAGAATCGCCCGTCCGTTATAAGCGCGACTTCTCCGCCTAACCCTTTCCCGACAATTAAGGCTGTGACAGAGAGCATCTCAGGCATTCCTGGCCCACCCTTCGGACCGCAATATCTAATGATAAGAACATCGCCTTTACGAATCTCATTATTCACGATCGCTTCGGTTGCAGCCTCTTCGCTGTCGTACACTTTCGCAGGGCCCGTAAACCGGTGTTTACTCAAGCCTGACATTTTCGCGATGGCGCCTTCTGGCGCAAGATTCCCGCGAAGCACAACAAGAGGACCGTCGGGTTTCAGCGGATTTTCAAATGGACGTATGATCCTCTGCCCCTCGATCAACCCCGGAACCTCCGCCAAATTCTCCGCCAACGTCTTGCCTGTAACCGTCATGCAATCTCCATGAAGCAACCCTTTGTCCAATAGCAGCTTCATCACGCCTTGAACGCCTCCGATATCGTTCAGATCTTGCATGGCATGTTTTCCGCTAGGTTTGAGGTCGGCAAGGTGAGGCACTCTTTTGCGAATCCGTTCAAAATCGTCATATGTCAATTCCACTCCGGCGGAATGCGCAATGGCGATGAGATGAAGAAAGGCATTCGTCGAGCCTCCAAGCGCCATCACCACGGTAATCGCGTTCTCAAAAGCCTGCTTCGTCATAATATCGCGAGGATAGATCCCCTTTCTTAGAAGCTCAAGTACGTATTTGCCGGCTTTCTCGCACTCCCCGGCTTTATCCGGAGAAATCGCTGCCGTCGAAGCGGAGCCCGGCAAGCTCATTCCCATCGCTTCTGCAGCCGTTGCCATCGTATTCGCTGTATACATCCCCCCGCATGAACCGGGGCCGGGACAAGCGCTGCATTCAACTTTATGCAATTCCTCCTCCGTCATCCTGCCATCGTGGTACTGTCCCACAGCCTCAAACGCACTGACGATATCCACCTGTTTGCCATCCAAACTACCCGGCTGAATCGTGCCGCCGTATACGTATACTGCCGGTAAATTCATTCTCCCGATTGCCATTAGACAGGCAGGAGTATTTTTATCGCAGCCTCCGATCGCTACCAATCCATCGAAGCGTTCGGCTCCCATTACAATTTCAATGGAATCGGCTATCGCTTCTCGACTTGGCAGAGAAAAGGTCATTCCCTCGTGCCCCATCGAGATCCCATCGGAAACGGTGATGGTGTTAAAGATAAGAGGGGCTCCGCCATGTATCTGAAGTCCTTTTTTTGCATGCACGGCAAGATCGTTTATATGCATATTGCATGGAGTAACCTCACTCCAAGTGCTCGCTACCCCAACCATGGGCTTCTTGAAATCCTCATCCTTAAAACCTACGGCACGCAGCATGGCACGATTGGGAGATCGATTGGCACCTTCACTTATGACTTTGCTTCGAATTCTTAAGTCCTTATTGTCGTTCATTATCATTGAACTCCCTCGCTTAAAGTCTCGTACAATTCGTTCATCGGTCGAATAATATTTTGTTTCATCATCTTTAAAGCCAGATCAGCATTGCCTTCCATTAGAGCTTTAATGATGAGGTCGTGTTCATCCGCTGAAGCCAACGTTGTTGTTATCGCTTGCTTTAGAAACACGTACTTAAAGCGGCGGATATGAATTTGTAAGGATGCGCCGAAGGACGCAATGTACGGGTTTTCCGACATTTCAACAATTAGATTGTGAAATTGCTCATCCAACTCCATTGCCTTATAGGGCTGTCCGGTCTCGATTGCGTTTCGGAAATCAGAATTCAATTGTTTTAATGTCTCTACTTGTTCAGAATTCATCCATTTTACTGCCTGCTCGGCAGCTAAACCGTGAAGTGCGGCAAGCGTGGGATACATTTTCAATATATCTTCTTTTTCGATCAGAGTTACTCTCGTTTCCTTTCCTGGGTGCATGGATACTAATCCCTGGACTTCTAACAACTGAAACGCTTCCCGTATTGGGGTACGACTTACTGACAAGGTTTCGGCTAGTTCTGCGTCAAGCAATTTCTCCCCTGGTTGAAGCGTGCCATCAATAATCCAGCGTTGAATTTGCGAAAAGGCTCTTTCCTTGGCAGACATGCGCACAGGTGCAGAAAAATTTTTGGGTATTGGCAATAGAATCATCCCTCATCAACTTATTGTTATATTCAATATATCGCATATGTATTAAAAATGCAATATAAAATAAAATTATGTGCAAATAAAAATAACCGGTCTTTTCGCCGGTTAACTTTGTCTTGTATAAAGCTTAGCCTATCCTTGAATCAAAAGAAAAAACCATCCCGCATAGCTTTTTATGGTTTATATCCAGCTTCCATTTCATCAAGCCCCACGCTCCTGTATGAATCTCAAATCATGTTTTTCTCGATCAAAAGTCCAGCTTGTCAAAAATCCTTACAAATATCTTGGCAATATTCCGGGCATCATCAATTCCCCGATGGTGTGTGCCCTCTAGCGGCAGCTTAAGCATTTCCAGCGCCCTTGCCATACCTACTCCCCGCTCTTTGCCGATCATCTTGCCATGTTGATGTTTCATACTGATATGACTGGCAAGCCATTCGGTACTTATTGTATGAAGTTCACAATCCTTGATTAGTTGATTCTTATCGTAAAATCCCCAAGAGCACAAGAAGTAATCTTCTTTGCCAATCCAATCTTGAAATTGTTGAATGGCTTCCGGAAAATATTGTGCTTGATTCACATCCTCTTGTGTAATGGAGGTTAGTTTTTTGCAAAAATCAGACAACAAAGGATTTAATACAGGCTTAATAAATGTTTGAAATTCATCGACGATTTCAAGTTTATCATTGATTTTAACGGCGCCGATTTCAATAATTTCGTTTTGTTTTGTTCGGTCATGTTCCCAGCAAGTAGCTTCCAAATCAAACACGATGTAATTCACTTTGCATCATTCCATTTCATGATAAGCTAGTAAATTCCATAATAGCGTACGATGTCGCAATTATCCGTATAATTATTGGATGTAAACAAATTTTCTTGATCGGATTTGTTCGAGCACATTGATGCAATGAATTTAATCAACTATAAATTCCCCACTCGTATAAGAAGTAGTACGCTTCACTTTCACCAAAGTATTGATCATATACGTTCCGTTTTTGTAGTCTGATTACGGTTGGATTTTTTGATATTTTCTTTAGAACATCGTTTGCTGTTTCTGAAGGGACATGAACATTTTGAAAATCCAATTCCACACTTTTAATGAAACTCGAAGCATTCTCCATCTCTACCTGTAACCCCGGATACTTCAAAAAATTTTCCGGTATCCATATGTCCTTCAAAGCCATAAGCCACTCTTTATCATCATTAGCATATTGATTGGTTATATCCCATTCATGCATATTGTGAAGTTCTTTGCAGAAGAGAGACGCAAACGCCTCTTGAATATCTTGATATTGATTTTTCGGGGAGAGAATTAGATCGATGGCCATGTGATTTCTTAAAAGCTCATAATGTTCGAAGGTTAGTTTGACTAAATCCGTTTTGGCAATGAATTGTGCAAATCGATCCGGATCATCAAACAAACTTTTTATCGAATTCAACAAACGGAAGTACCCCTTTCATAAACAAAATAATAATGATTGCTTTCACCAAAAAACTTATCATAGTCATGATCTTGCTGCAGCCTTTATTGGAGACAACCTCGATAATAAGGCTTCGTATTCACTTTTAGATTTACAAATGGAGTTTAGTGCTTTTCTCCATAATTTCACAGCAGTATGCTTCCCCTCCGACACTCTCCTTTTGGTAAGTACCTGTACTAAAAGTGCATACTTACATATTGGCAGTGCGCGATTTATACTCAAGTAGTAAATCATCCTTAAGGAGGACATCCCCTTGAAAACTCTTGTTATCGTCACCCACCCAAGCATAGAAACCTCCGTCGTCAATAAGCGATGGGTTGAAGAACTCCAAAAATATCCGGAAAAGTATACGGTCCACGAACTGCATAAGGTTTACCCTGACGGAAACATTGATGCGGAACAAGAACAGCAGCTTATTGAATCGCATGGCAATCTTGTTTTACAGTTCCCGATTTATTGGTTTAATTGCCCGCCTCTCCTGAAAAAATGGCTTGATGACGTTTTTGCTTATGGCTGGGCTTATGGTTCGAATGGCGATAAATTAAAGAACCGCAAAGCGGCTTTAGCCGTATCGGCCGGAATTAAAAAAGAAGATTACCGTGAAGAAGGAAGATACCGCTATACGCTTGAACATATATTATCTCCTTTTGAAACCACCTTCCGATACTGCAGTGCAGACTATCGTTCGTTCTTTGCATTTTACGGTACGGAAACTGAGCCTGGTGAAAATGTGCCTGGTGAAGAAACTGAGCCGTCTGTAAGTAAATTGGAAAGAAGCGCACAAGATTATGTGACATTTATTGACAACCTGTAATATTGGCAGCTTTATTAAAGCGAAAAAAGAAGTATTTCCTTGTTTAGGAGATACTTCTTTTGATTTACCGCTGTACAGCCTCCTGAGCCGGCAAGCCGTTCTTCTCTCCCCACTCGCACATCATATTTAACAAGGGAATAAGAGAAAGACCACGTTCGGATAACGAATATTCGACTTTTGGAGGGACTTGGGGAAATTCCTTGCGTATGATCAAGCCATCGGCCTCCAGCTCTTTTAACATGGTGCTTAGCGATTTAAAGGAAATCGTGCCGATACTTCGCTTCAGCTCATTATGCCGCATCACTTTATTTTCAGCCAGCCAATACAAAATAATCATTTTATATTTACCGCCTATTAAGGACAACGTATATCCAAAGCCGGTGTCTTTTAGGTTCACGCCAGTCGGAACGCAGGTTTCGCGCACAAACTACACTCTCCTTCGGGCAAGTATATGATATACAGGTGTATTATATACAACAGTATATCATGTGTAAGAATATAGTGGAAATGCCTGTCGGGAGTTGATCATTTCGTGGAACGAATATGAATTACTTATGATTCGTTCGCCAAGCACTTACAAAAAAAGCGACGGAACCAAGGGGAACTGACCCCCGTTTGTGAGACAGGGATCAAAAACACCTTGCAAGTT
>NZ_BILX01000071.1 GCF_004000785.1 Paenibacillus ehimensis NBRC 15659
CCTGCCGTCATCAGGACCGGCTTGCGGCCCCATCGGTCGCTCCATACGCCAAGCGGCAGCTGGAGGATCAGAGAGCCGACCCCGATGGCCGGCAGCAGCAGGGAAATCCAAGCGTCGGAAATGCCGGTGCGCAGACCGTAAGCGGGAAAATTGCTGTTCATGGACGATTCCATGTAACCGTACAGGAACGAGGTCAGCAAAGCGTACCAGGCCAGCCGGAACACGGCGGGATAGGTGGCTGCTGCCTGCTCCCCCTGTTCCCTCCTTACCGTTTCCGGGTGCGCATTGGGCAGCCGGCTCACGAACAGCAGCGATACGACCGTGCAGAGCATCGTCGCCAGAAAAGGCGCCCACATCCCATAGGGCAGCAGGTTGATGCCCAGCGGTCCCAAGCTGAATCCCGCTCCATAAGCCATCCCGTAGAGCGAGATGTACCGGCCGCGCTTATCCGCCGGGGAGCGGGACACGATCCACAGCTGGGTCGCATAATGCAGACCGCTGTCTCCTACGCCTACCATAAACCGGAGCACAAGCCATACCCAGAAATTAGGAAATGATGGAAATAAGATCAGCGTGACAAGCACGATCAGGATGCCGCCGACGATAACCGGCTTGTAGCCGAAGCGGCGCACGGGCTTCTCAATCCAAAACATCGTGGCAAAGGTTCCGATGTACAGCGCGGCCGCATTCAAGCCGTTCACCCCGGTCGAGACCCCCGTCTTGTCAAGCAGCAGAGTAAGCAGCGGCAGCAAAAGCCCCTGGTTCATCCCGGCGATAATGACTACGGTAATCAGCGTAAGATAATGCCGGAGCTGGAACGGGGCTTCCATGCCGCGTTCATGGGATAACGTCAACGGTAACTCTCCTTCGCGACTTCGTTTCGGGATGCCTTGACTATTGTATCTGATCTTTGGTCAAAAATCGACCGTTAGCGTTAAGGAATCGAGCTCCGGACAATAAAAAAAAGAAGCTGCCAAAGCCTGCAGCTTCTTAACCCATTTATTCGATAGGAATATAGATAACCATGCTGATATGGTCCGGATACGACGACTTGAGCACATCCGTCACTTCAAAATCCGGTCCCTCCCGCCGCTCGTAATTCGAATTCGGCAGCCATGTGCCGTATATGTATTTTCTCGTATCTTGCGCCGACCCGTCTACCCGAAATGCCGCGTATTTCCCCTTCGGGATCTCATAACAGATGAATCCCGGCTCCAACTCGTCCGTAAACTCGTGCACCTCTTCTCCGATCACAAAAGAAAACCGGCCGTCGTCCTGAAACTTGCAGGCAATCCCGTAGGCCAGCTCCGGGGCGGCTCTGCCCGGAATTTTCAGATATAATCCGTTGCTTCCAAACTCGCCGTAAAAGCGCGGAATTTCTTCGAAGTATTGCTCCTCTTGCAGCGTTGTCAGGTATTCGTAGCCGATGATCCGGATCGCGTCCAGATCGATAATTTCAGGCCGGTTCATGTTCAGTTCCCCTTCCGCATGTTGTTGATAATCGAGAAAATTCACCCTGCCCTGCAACCGAAGCGGGACGGACTCCTTCCGGTATTTCGCCGGCGTGATGCCAAACTGGCTCTCGAACGCCCTTGTGAACGCTTCTTGAGAGCCGTATTGAAGCGCAACGGCGATGTCAAGCACGCTTCTGCCCGTTTCCTTCAATAATACCGCGGCTTCGGACAGTCTCCGTCTCCGAATGTATTGGTGCACGGAAAATCCCGAGATGGCTTGAAACAGCCGTTGAAAATGAAACGCCGAAAAACAAGCCGCCGACGCTATGGCCGTAATGTCCAGCTCCTCCTGCAGATGGTCTTCGATATACTGTATCGCCCCTTGAATCCTTTTGTAATAATCCATTCGTTCACCATGCCTCCAGCCATCGTGTCATGGACATTATTGTACAACAAGATCTGACGTTTTTTTTGATAATCCGTGCGGATTGGCAAATTTTATTTAGGGGGCCGTGTCCGTCGTCCCTTTTGGCGTTTGCGGCCCGCTATGATAAAATCACCCTATACGGATACGAACAGGAGGGACAGAGATGATTAGAGATTTGTTGGGAAAAGCGGTTTCGATGGGGTTGGGCTTTGCCGTGGTCAGCAAGGAGCAGGCGGAGAAGTTCGTCGACGAGCTGGTCAAAAAAGGAGAGCTGAACAAGGCCGAGTCACAGCAGTACGTGGACGACTTGGTGCGCAAAGGGCAGGAAGCCCAATCCACGCTGGAGGAAAAGGTGCGCGGTTACATGCGTCAGGCGCTTCATGAGATGAATTTGACGACCAAGGACGATTACGTCCGGCTGACGCAGCGTATCGGAGAGCTTGAACGCCGCGTGGCCGAACTGGAAGGCAAGCAGCCCGAGCAGACCGAAGCCGGTCAAACCTTACCTCCCGCAAGCTCATGAGTCTCGGACGGAAAATCCGGCACCTGCAGAGGTACCGCGACATTGCCAAAGCGTTCGCCCGCAACGGGCTCGGCTTCCTCGTCAAAGAGCTTGGACTGCCCGATCTGCTTGCCGGGACGCGCATCGGCTTGAATGAACGGCGGGAGGCCCGGTCGCGCACCATCGGCGAGCGCATCCGGACGTTTCTGGAGGAGCTTGGCCCGACCTTCGTCAAAATCGGCCAAATCGCCAGCACGCGTCCCGATCTGCTGCCCGCTCATATTATCGACGAGCTCGTCAAGCTGCAGGACCGGGTGCCGCCCTTCCCTTTCGAGCAAGTGCGTGAGGTTCTGGAAAGCGAGTTCGGCGAGCCCTTCGAGAAGCTGTTCGCGGAATTTCAAGAGACGCCGATCGCCGCGGCCTCCATCGGACAGGTCCACCTCGCCCGCCTCCATACGGGCGAGTCGGTCGCCGTCAAAATTCAGCGCCCGAACATTCGTTCCATTGTTGAAACGGATCTTGAAATTTTGGACGATTTGGCCCGCCTGGCCGAGCACCGGCTCGACTGGGCGGCCAAATATCAGGTGCGCGACATGGTGTACGAGCTGTCCCAGTCGCTGCGCGCCGAGCTGGATTACACGAACGAAGGCCGCAGCGCGCAGCGGATGGCGAAGCCGTTCGAGCGCGATTCGGACGTGTGCATTCCGGCGATTTATTGGGATTATTCAAGCCGCAACGTGCTGACTATGGAGTATCTGGAAGGGATAAAGCCTACCGAAACGGAGCGGCTTCAAGAGCTGGGGTACGAACCGAAAAAGCTGGCCGAGACGATTGCCCGGACCGTCTTTCAGCAAATTTTTGTGGAAGGCTTCTTTCATGCCGATCCGCACCCGGGCAACCTTATCGTCCTCCCGGGCGGGGTGATCGGACTGATCGACTTCGGCATGGTCGGGCGTCTGACCCCGATGATGAAATATCACTTCGGCTCACTGGTCATTGCCCTGCGGCGCAACAGCACCGATGGCGTCATCAAAGCGATTGAAGGCATCGGCATCATTCCCGACGATGTCGACATGGACTCCCTGCGCGCAGACGTGGACGAGCTGCGGGAGAAATACTACGACGTGCCGCTCAGCCGCGTCAAGCTCGGCGAATCGGTCAACGACCTGCTCGCCGTCGCCTACGAGCACCGCGTGCGCATACCCGCCGACCTGACGCTGCTCGGCAAAGCGCTGCTGACGCTCGAAGGCGTCGTCACTTCGCTGGACCCGACGTTCAGCGTCATCAGCATCGCGGAGCCGTTCGGACGGAAGCTGTTCGCCGAACGATTCAGTCCCCGCAACGTGGCCGACAGCGTCTGGCATCAGGTAAGCGAAGCCGCCTCCCTGCTCACGGAAACGCCGATGAAGCTGCGCGAGCTGCTCGGGATGATGAAGAAAGGCAAGCTGCGCCTTGAAATATCGATCGCCGAGCTGGATGCCTTGATGAAAAAAATGGACCGCATCAGCAACCAGCTATCGTTCAGCATCGTCCTGCTCGCCTTTAGCATTATTATGGTCGGTCTCATCATCGGCTCGTCGCTCGGCAGGCAGTCGACCTTGCTGTGGAATTTTCCCGTCATTGAAATCGGCTTCTGCGTCGCCACGCTGATGTTTCTCTGGCTGCTGCTGTCGATCTTCAGGTCTGGACGGTTTTGAACATCGGACCGGCGCCCGACGATGCTTTTTTAGGCCGCCTCCTTGGGTTGTTCGAGCTGAGCGGACAATGTCCCAAGGAGGCAGCAGGCATGAAGCAACTCCCCAAGTCCTGACCTTGACCGGAAGGACCGGGAGTTGTCCGCTTGTTTCGCGAGGTTAAGCGTTCCAGCCTCTTTTCAGCGCATCCGCTACCGCGACGACCCGTCTTGTCTGATGCTTGACGGCTTCCAGTCTTTTGGCGTCAAAATGGCCGGACAGGTCCACCGTAAGGCTGGTCCCGTAAGGATTCCCGCCTGCTTCCATGACGGACGGGTCGGTATAGCCGGGAGCCACGACGATCGCGCCCCAATGGTACATGCTCGTGTATAAGGACAGGACCGTCGCCTCTTGGCCTCCGTGCGCGTTGCTTGCGCTGGTCATGGCCAATACGACTTTGTTCGTCAGCTTCCCTTGGGCCCATAGCGCTCCTGTCATATCCAGAAACTGCTTAAGCTGGGAAGCCACGTTGCCGAAACGGGTCGGGGTGCTGATGATGACCGCATCGGCCCAGGCGATATCGTCCAAGGAGGCGTCAGGCACCTCCGCCGTGGCTTCCAAATGGGCCTTCCAGGCGGGATTCGAAGCAATCGCCGCCTCGGGGGCAAGCTCGGCCGCACGCACGATCCGGACGTCCGCCCCCGCTTCCCCAGCCGCCTCTCCGGCCACCGCCGCCATCTTGTAATTGGTTCCCGTAGAGCTGTAGTACAATATCGTCAGCTTCACATGACTTATGTTCTCTTCCTCCTATAGCGCATCGTTATCGTCATCCGTCGTTCCGCAGAGTTTCGTACGTTGAAACTCTTAACCACAGTATAGTCCCGCTGCGCCGAAGAGGCTTGAACATAACACGTTGCTTTTGGGAGAAAATACGCATCCCCGCTGACCAGGGCCAGTCATAAAAAGAAGAAGCCGAACGAAGGCGCTCCTTCTTGGCTTCTTATAAGCTGTGACGGTTCTTTTCCGGGAAGGCCCCAGGCTCGTGAGGCCATCCGCTTTCCGGACCAGGTGGGACAGACTGACATTCGCAGCGGAGGCCAATTGTTCGAGCGTCATGTCCTGTTCCAGATGCTCGTGCATAAATTCGATCGCGCGGGAAACCTGGGCGCTCGTCAGCGGTTTCGGCTTCAAGCACGCTTGCGAGCTTGTCGTATAGTGCTGGAGCAGGTGGACCGCCGCCAGATTCGATAAGGAATCCCAATACAGCCTGCCGCTTGCTCCGCCGCTGCGCAGCTCCTCCAGCATCCACCGGCTCAGTTGGAGCAGCTTCGGATCCTGTACGAGAAACCGCCGTTCCCATCTCAGATTCGCCGACCTGCCGAAGCCGGATGCAGCCGCGATCTCCTCCAGCTTCGAAGGAAGAATCTCCAGTTTCATAAAAGACAGCGATTGCCGCCACTCGCAATGAGCCCTCTCGCCCGAGGGGATAATTTGAATGTCTCCCGGTCTCGCGATCCCGTTGTTCATTCCCCCCGGCTCATATTCGCTCAGCTCGACGGGGCCGGGGGAGCCGTGGATCGCAACGACGTGCCTGGCGTCGGTCGAGCCGTCATACGCTTGGCGCGGGGACAATCTCTCCCACTGCGAGAACCGGAGGCCGGCCCGCTCCAGCTTGTCGCTGGACAGGACCGGAGCCGCTCCGATGGCGCCGAAATCTTGAGGCTTCTGCTTCATCTTCGTCCCCCTACCTCCCGGCGTCGTGTTGTACCGGATAGTATAACATCTTCCGGCATCCATGCTCTTGAACAAAATGATCGGATCCTCGTCTAAAATTACTCGACGGATTTTTGGGATGCGATATAAAAATAACCGAAAAACAACCCGCACAGCAGCGCAATGAACCCGTATCCCCCGAAAATGTCAAACCGGACCGAGACAAACCCGAAGCCCAGACCTATCACGATATGGACGGCATTCAGCCCTAGCGACTGGAACGAATCGATCGTCGCCCGGATCGAAGAATCCGTGCGGTGATGCAGATACCCGGCCGCAATCGGCTCGACGATCCCCGAAAACAAGCAAATCACAAGCAGCGCCGCCAAGCCGGAATAATCTTTCGCAGCAGCGATATACGTAAACCCTGCGGCAAAAACGGCCACCGCTGCAAGCAGCAGAGTCCTGCTGCTGAACCGGCGGAGCAGCGCATGAGCCAGCATATTTCCCGGGAGCATCAGCAGCATCAAGCCTGCGGAGAACAACCCGAAATAGATGACCGGAATGTCCAGCCGGTTCAAATAGATTTGCCAAAACTCGTAGATGAAATGCAAGGCTGCCCCGGTCACCGTACCGGATAGCACGACAAGCGATACGCCCGGATTCTCCTTAAAAAAAAGCAGAGAAGCCTTGATATACGTTTTAAGCTCAAGCGGCTCTTCGGTCCTGCTGTTCACCTGCGGCTCATGCAGCAGCAAGGACAGCGCCAAAGCGGCCGACATCCCGGCAAACGACAGCCAATAGTTCAGCTCAAAGCCGAACCGGGTCGCCAAAAAGCTTCCGCATAATGCCGCGATCATGCCCGAGATGAAATCGCAGACGTTCAAGCGGCCCACCGCTTTTTCAAACCGATGTTCCTTACCGCCTGCCAGCAGCGAATCGTACAGCAGCGCGTTTTCCGACCCGCTGCACGCACAGCGGCCGATGCCCGCCAATACAACAACAGCGGCAAAATGCCAGAACTGCGTGGCAAACACCAGAATGAGAAACTCGGCGCACCCAAGCACCGCGCCTGCCACGATCATGCTCTTCCGGCTAAATTTGTCGGCAAGGATCCCCGTCGGGACCTCAAGCAGTACGACGGTAACCGCATAAATGATTTCCGTATAAACGACCATCTGAATCGTCATGCCTCTCTGTTCCCAGAACAGCCTTTCAATGACATAGGCCGGGATGAGGCTTTGGAAAAAACGAATGGCGCCAAGCAGCCAGACGTTGTTCAAAACAGTCACGAGTCCGCTCCTCTCATGGGTTGATGGCGCAATTCCCAAACCAACCATGGAGGTGCCCGCGAACGATGGAATGTTAAAAATTAGCAGGGAGGTTTTGCGTGTGCCATACCAGCCGCTCCTTCGAATTCCGACATGAACGCCCGCTCTCTTAGGCGAAGGACGTTCTCGTATTCTTATCGTATCACAAGCGGCAAATCATCCGCCACCCGGTTAATCCCGATGTAAATAAAACAAAGCGTCCCTGCTGCGGGACGCTTGAAAGTTTGTGCGCGATTGCTTGAATCAACGCGGGCCTTAGTCTCCGTGCGTTCAGCCTTCCACGACACGGCTTTTCCGTACGGCCTTGCCGAACTGAACATAGTAGAAGGCCAACATCGCAACATGCAGAACGGCGAGCACCGTATAAATATTGCTGAATACGAACGCGTTATGGTTCAAGGAGACGTTTGCCGGATTCCAGTGAAAAGCGGAACCGTGATCGACCATTTTACTGTACAGTCCGGCGGAGAGGGCTCCGGAAATAAAGTTCAGCAGCGAGAGCAGCCCCATCCCCACGCCGGTCTGGTCCTTGGGCAGCGTCCGGGAAATCGTATTCGACAATGCTACGACCATGAACGTCTGCCCGACGTTGCCCAAGATCAGGAAGATCGCAATGGCGATCGGCGAAATTCCCGCAAAGGTCGACAGCAGGACGAAGCAGGCGATCAACAGCGCGGAGGCCGTGAAGTACAGAAACGGATTGCCTTTGTCGTCCGCCAGCTTGCCGCCGGTTCTGCCCAGAAGCGCCGACGCGATGGCGGCCGGAACCATGCTGAAGCCTACCAAGCCCGGAGCCAGACCGTTGACGAGGGATAGCAGCTGCGGGCTCAAAAAGGCGAGCGAGTACCCGACCCCGTTCACCACAAAAGCGATCGCAAGCCCGTAAGAATAGCTTTTATTGCGGAACAGCCGGGGTTGAACGAACGGTTCGGCCGCGGTCCGAATGCGCGCAATAAACAAGCCGAGCGTAAGCAGCGCGCATCCTGCAAGAAGCCAAGCCTCGTTCGTCACGGAGAGAAGCACCAGCGCTACCGTTATCGCCAGCAGGCCGCCGCCCAGCCAATCGATTTTCCCGGCATGCCCCGGTTCGTCGTCAAGATACTTGCGATAGAACGGGAGCGTAAGCAGTGCCAAGATAGGCAGCAGGAACAGCCAGCGCCAATGAACGACACTGACGATCAAAGCGGCGGTTGTCGGTCCGAGCGCTCCGCCGAGCGCCAGCCCGGCGGCCGCAATGCCCATTGCGCGGCCGCGCGTCTCCGGCGGGAAGTAGCGAATCGGTATGATCATGCCCGTTGCAGGCACGACCGAAGCTCCGGCAGCCTGCAAAACCCGCCCGAGCAGCACCATCCAATACGTTTGCGCAGCTAAACCGATCAAGGAACCCAAGGCGAAGAAAATCAACCCGAACGTCAGCAAATTTTTGAGCTTATACTTATCGGCCAGCTTCCCGTAGGTGACCGAGCCGATCGCATAAATCAGCATATAGACCGAAGAGACCCAACTGACCTCCGCAAGCGTTAGCCGGAATTCCGCTCCAATCTGCGGCAGCACGATGTTGAACATCGTCGCGCTCATGACGGAGATCACAAGGGTGAAAACGAGGATGCGAATTAATTTTTCTCCTGTTTGCTGCTTGGTTGCCGTTTCCACTCTGGCTCCCCCTTCCTGCTTTTTGATAAGGTTTATTTTACAATGGTTAATCAATAAATAATAATATATGTTGATCTATGTATTCATAACTTATGGTATATAAGAAGGTGACGGAAGGACACGTCCTCCGACCTATTTCGGAAGCATCATGGCCTTATGCATACAGCTGCTTCGCAAGTCCGGCGGATAGCTGCGTCTATTCACCGGACTTTCTCGGAAAGCAGCAGACTTGCCTGCCTAACGCGATTGAGGCTCCTGCTTCAGCCATTGAAACGGAGTCGCATTAAAGAACAGATTCGGATTGACCGGAACGTTGTGCGCCCAGAACGTGAAATGCAGGTGCGGTCCGGTCGAGAATCCGGTCGAGCCCACCAGCCCGATAATATCGCCCCGTTTCACCCGGTCCCCCGTCTTCACCTGAAGCTTAGACAAATGCGCGTACTGGGAAAACAGATTCATGCCATGATCGATATAAATCGTATTGCCCGTCAAATAGAAGTTGTCCGCCAGTGCTACGATGCCGTCATTCGCCGCTTTAATCGGGGTGCCTTCCTTGGCCGCCAAGTCGATGGCCGTATGGGAGCTGGCAAACTTGCCGTTCACATAGCGGGTATGGCCGAACGGCGTCGTCAAGATCCCCTCGATCGGCTGAATAAAGGGCTCGGAGAACAGGAATACGGGTTCGGACTTGCTTCGCGCGGCATCGATTTTTTTCTGGTCGGCTTCGATTCGCTTCGTATCCTGACGCATGCTTTCCATCTGCTTCGATACCTTGAGATGCTGCGTCTCGAACTTTTTATCCTTGATCTTCAGCGTCTGATCGCCGATCGGATACGATCCTGGCTTAGTCTTCATCGGCACCGGAAGGTAGGTGAAATACCCGGCCTCGAACGGCCGCAGCACGTACGTCTTCCCCTGCCAAGCGACTTCGCCGGGCTTATCGTGCCTCACCAGCACGACGTCACCGGGACTGGCCGTATCCGGCAAGAGCGTCCAAGCGGAATCCATCGCCTTCTTGGCTTGCCCGGGAGAAGCGTACAAAGCCGCCTCCCGGCTAATCCGCTGCTGACGCTGCTTTTCCTCCTGGAGCGCATCCTTCACCGCAGGCGTCACCTCGGCATGCCAGGTTTGTCCCCCGTCCGTCGTCACCAGCAGCGGATTGGCCAGATCCGTTCCGGCCGTGAGAAGCGCCCAGCCGACGCGGTCGGTTACAAATTGCGACTGCTTTACCGGGTAGTCTTTCGCCTGGTAAGCAATCGTTGTGAGCTTTTTGACATCGGTGTTGGAAGCGTTAGGCCCGTCCGTACCGGATGCTGCTGCTTCCGGGATTCCTGAGGCTTGCTCCGTCCAATGGACGCCTCCGTCCTCCGTCACGCGGCTTGTGCCGTCCGTATAACGAATCCAGCCTTTATCCAGATCAGTCATATGAAAATCGAGAATTTCGCGGCGGGCCGGGGCTTGCTTCTCGGCAGCCTCCGGCGCGGCGCCCTTCCCGGACGCAAGCAGCCATGCAGGGGGCTCGCCGCCGTATGCGACCAGCACCACACAAGCGGCGGCAAGAGTCGTTCCGGCGAGCAAGTACCCTATCTTTTTGGAACGCGGCTTCATCGTTCAGATCTCCTCCAATACAGCTTCTTCCATATCTATGACTTCATCATACGATAGAAGCTGGCCGCTTGTCCAAGCCGCGCACCGGCAGGAGTCGTTTGCTGATTAGTTGCCCAAAAACGCATTCAGCATCCAGACGTGCTTTTCCAGACTCGAATGGATAGCCAGCAGCAGATCGCCCGTCGTTTCGTCCTGCACGGACTCGGCGTATTTCATGCCGGTCTTCAGCTCCCCGATGATCAGGGTAAAATCGTTCACCAGCGCCGCCACCATCCGCTCCGCCGACTCCTCGCCCTCCGCTTCGCGAACCGAGGCGAGCCGGAGGCTTCCGCTCATCGTCGCGACCGGCTTGCCGCCCAATGCCAGCAGCCGTTCGGCCAGCGCATCCACATGCAGCGCCGCTTCCGTATACAGCTCCTCGAATTTCGTATGCAGCGTGAAAAATTGAGGGCCTTTGACGTACCAGTGGTAATTATGCAGCTTGACGTACAGGACGGACCAGTTAGCGATTTGGTTGTTCAACAGCACGGTTAATTGTTCATTCATGGATGTTTCCTCCTTAGGGTTTATATTTAGATTAGGTCTAAATTCATAATCTGATTGTAGCACCGTCCGCCCCTTCTTTCATGAAGAGAAAATGAGGATCGGATGAAGATTTGATGAAGTTTGGCAGCATTCGGATTGAATTCCTGCGGCTGCGAAATGTCTGTGACCTGGATCACCAACGGGCCGTGATCCTTCTCACTGCTCCGGCCAACGGAAAGAGGTATGCTCAAGACAAGGGGCCGGGAGAGCCCGCTCCGAAGCGGCGTGAGAGCCGGCAGACAGCACAGTATACATATAGAGGTGACTTTCCGTGGGAATGGCTTCCGCACCATCGCTTAACACTTACGCGCTTAATATGAAGTTTTTGCTTATCGCTTGCGTCGTCACAGCCAATACGATCGAGCCGATGATCGACCGGAGCTCGCCCTTGTTCGCCCTTTACGAGACGATCTACTCGTTCCATATTCCGATGTTCGCGCTGGCGATGGGTTACTTTGCCAAAAGCTTCCGTCTCGACCGGCCCGGCATCGATGGGCTTTGCACGATTGCGTATCAATATGTGTTATTCCAGACGCTGTACAGCTTGGCGGATATCGTCTTCTTTCAAGCCAAAGGCGTGATTCATTCGTTCTTCATGCCCTACTCGCTGCTCTGGTTTCTGCTCAGCCACTTTTGCTGGAGGCTGCTCCTGCGCGCGTTCGTCCATATGCGCCACCCGCTGCTCGTCTCGCTTCTGCTTGGCGTCGCCGTCGGTTATCTCCCTTGGTCCGGGGCTTGGCTCAGCGTATCGCGGACATTGGTCTACTTTCCGTTCTTCCTTGCGGGATACTTCCTGTCGCAGCATTGGGAAACGATGATCAAACGGCTGCGGATGCCTGCGGTCCTTCTCGGCCTAGCCGTCCTTTGCTTCTTCTGGCTGGGCGGACGAATCGATCCGCGCTGGCTGTACGGCAGCTTCACCTACGCGGAGGCCGGTCATCCGGAGTGGTATGCCGGAATATATCGCTTGGGGATGTACGGGGTACAGGCGGCCGCCTCGATCGCTTTTTTGAGCTTGGTGCCTTGGGCAGCCGGCCGGATTACGGATTGGGGGAAACGGACGGGGTATGTCTTTCTGCTTCATGCCTTCATTCTGAAATCGCTGCTCGCGGCAGGGGTTTACGTCTACCTGCAAACCCCTTGGAGCCAAGGGCTGACGATTATCGCCGGCTTCGGCATCGTCTGGCTGCTGTCGCAGCCATGGGTCGAAACCTACGCCAAACCATGGTTCGAGCCGGATATTACTTTCGTAAAGCGGCTTGTCCTCAAATCGCACGGAACCCCGTAAAAATCCCGGGGTTCTTTTTCTTATGCGCTCACCGTCGGTGGTAAACAGGCGTCCTTGGGCAGCACTCCTTATCGG
The DNA here is from genome assembly GCF_004000785.1 of Paenibacillus ehimensis NBRC 15659. Taxonomy (GTDB): domain Bacteria; phylum Bacillota; class Bacilli; order Paenibacillales; family NBRC-103111; genus Paenibacillus_G; species Paenibacillus_G ehimensis. The sequence continues at coordinate 12,310 of NZ_BILX01000071.1, forward strand.
CACAGGCTGCCCTGCTGCTTCACATTCCTTTTCCCTTTATTTTCCCGGGGCTTACCCCAATGTATTTTTTAAACAGCTTGCTGAAGTAGGCCTCATCCTTAATCCCGACTTTCTCCGCCGCTTCGTAAACCTTGAGGTTCCGTTGTATAATCAGCTCTCTTGCTGTTTCCATCTTCGTACGGTTCACAAAATGGGTAAAGCTTTCGCCGATTTCCTTCTTAAAGAGGTAGGAAAAATAACTCCGGCTCATATTGGAATATTTCGCTGCTTCCTCGAGCGATATGTTTTGCCCGATATTTTCGCATACATATCGCTTTACGCTCATAATTTCGGCTCTCGCCGTCTGGCCTTTGACGGAAACCATGGACTGCATGAACCCATCGATAAATTCGTCGACGGAGCCTTTGAGATCGTGCAGCGTTTCCGCGTCCAAAATCATCTCCGACCACTTCGTGTTCGATTCTTCGTCAACCACCCGTACGTGCTCTTTATAAGGCTCAAGGACTTTCATGAAAATATACAGCACGTGGAGCAGCGACGTTTTCACCCGCATCGGATGATAGGCCCCATGGGATGCAATGCTGTGAAAAAACCGGTCGATCACCGATTTCACCCCGTCGTAATCGTTGGCGTTCAAATAATCGATCAGCCGCTTCTCTTCCTCCAAGCCGAAAATAATTTCCTTATCCGTGAACTCCGGCATGTCGCCTGTAAAAATCAGGCTCGCTTTCCCCCGGTAAAAACGGTAACCGGATGCCTGCTTCGCTTTGGCATAAAGCGCCGGAACCTCCTTCAAGCTGCCGGTTTTTCCCGAAACGACCAAGGATACGGTTATATTCAGGTAACGCTTCAACGACCGGTTCATCTTCTGAAAAAGCTCCGGCAAGATTTGATGCTCGGGCGCTCGAAGGACCGTGGCGTCCAGCAAGATCAAATATTCCCCCTCGTCCAGCTCGGCAAACTCGGCTTTGGCAAAGTCGGCAAGCCCTTCCTGCAAAATGTTGAGAAACGAGGAGCTGAGCAGATGGCTGTCTCTCATCCTGCTTTTCGCCGGAGCGTCGTCATAGTCGTCGATCGCGCAGTACATGACGAGAAATTGGTTAAAATCCGGCCGGACCTGCATAATGGACGATTCTTTCTGGAATTCAACATAAGGAATCGAGCCGCTCATTAATTTTTTGTACAGGCCGTTTTTGATGACTTGCTTGTTGGCTCTCCATACCGATTCAAATGTGATTTTCTCTTCGTTTTGCAGCCGTTCCTTTTCGACCTGCGCCTTCGCTTTGAGCAGCACTTCCAGAAGCTGGTCCGGCTTCATCGAAAGCTTCAGAATGTAATCCTCCGCCCCCAGGCGCATGGCCTTCTTCACGCTGTCCATCTCATGATGGCAGCTCAGAACAACGATCTTGATCTGCGGAAACCGGGCCGACAGCCGTTCGATCAACTCAAGACCATCCATATTCGGCATTAAAATATCGGTAAGCACGATATCGGGGCGGGTCGTCTCGATCAGTTCCAGCGCCTGCATGCCGTCCTCCGCCTGCCCGACAAACTCCAAGCCGTATTTCTCCCATTCGATACAGGATTTGATCCCGATTCTGACGAGAGCTTCGTCATCCACGATCATGACCTTGAGCATAGGCCGTCCTCCTTTTCCCAGTAAGCCTCAAGATATAGTCTCCTCCGTTCCTGGTACCGCCGGGACCGTTACGGACACGGTCGTTCCGTGCCCGGGAGTTGACGCAATATGCAGTCCGAAGGGCTCGCCGTATTTGAGCCGCAGCCTGTCATGAATATTTCGGAGCCCAATGCCGCTGAATTTATGCTGATGCCCCTGCTCTTCACCGGCCTCGTTGAATATTTCCGAGATCCGGAGCGGCGTCATGCCTTCCCCGTTGTCGGCCACATCGATTCGCAAGCAGCCCTCCTGCAAACAGGCCCGAATCTCGATCCGGCCGCCGGACCTTTTGTTCTTCAGCCCGTGCAGGATACTGTTTTCCACAACCGGCTGAAGCAGCAGCTTCATAATTTTGTACCGCTCAAGCCGCGGATCGATGTCGAAGGCCAGTTCGAAGCTGTCGTTGTAACGGGCGTTCTGAATGTTCATATACGCCTGAAGCAGCTGCATTTCTTCCTTCAGCGTAATTTCCTCTTCGCCTTTCTTCATGCTGACCTCGAGCAGCCGTCCCAGATCGGCAATCATGTTGGACGCATTGGCCGCCCCGTTCATCATGGCCGTCCATTTAATGTTGTTTAACGTATTGAACAAAAAATGCGGATTGATCTGCGCCTTCAGCGCTTCGTATTTCAATTCCTGCTCTCTTTTCTGCTCGTTCATCACTTTCTGAACCAGCTCATCGATCCGTTTAAACAGATGGTCGAAGCTTTTGACGATGCCGTTGACATCGTTAGAGTACTCGATCTCCTTCGTTCCCAAACTGTAAATGCCGATCTTCTTCTTCTTTAAATCCCGGATGAGCAGCTTTAGCGGATTCGTGATATAAAGGATCAGCGCGACGCTCGATAAAAGGAGAAGGCCGAACACGATATAATTGATGGTCAGTACTTTATTTTTCAAGCTTGACGTGCTTTTCATCACGTCTTCATAAGGGATCACCGAAACGACCGTCCAGTCAAGCCGGTTCAAATTGTAATAGTTGACCATATACCGTTTGCCGCCGGCTGCCCCGATCACGTTATACCCTTTTTGGGTACCGTACAGCTTCAGTTCTTTGCTCACCTGCTCGATATCGCTGAATGGCGCTTCGCCGGAGCTTTTGATAATTTGATTTTGCCGGTCCAGCAGCAGTACCGATCCTTTGGAGCGGACCGTGAACAGCGAAACGAAATTGTCGAGGTCCACATTGATGATGACGATGCCGAGCGTTTCGCCGGTAAATCTGTCTTTGATCGTTTTGGCAAGGGAAACGTATTTCTTGTCTTCGCTTAATTTCGAGGATTGGTAAGTGAAGGGAACCGTCCAGACCGTCCCGCTTTCCTGCCGTACGAGGGAAGCAAACCACTTTTCCTGCTTCAGCCGCAAGCCGAATTCCTGTTTGAAATTCAAATACTCTTGATTTCTGTCGATATCGCTGACGACATTTCCCATGACGTTGCTGATAATTCCGTCGGAGCTCACGATGATCACGTGGGCATTGTAATTGAAAAACGTGTTGTTTTTGGCGAAATTCAAATGATTTTCGATACGCGAGATGCGGGAATAATCGTTCGGCGTCATCTCTTGAGGCGATTTCATTGTACCGAACGCTTCGAAAGCCGGATTTCTTGGAAACGCATTCAAATTTGCCGTGACGATATCATCCAGACTCAGCACATTCGACAGTCTCATCATATCCAGCGTAACGTTCTCAATCTGATTGCCCACTTGCTCCAAATTGCTCAGCAGCAGATCGGAGGTTTCCTTTTCGAACAAAGTCTCCGTATGCTTGAAGCTGATATGGAGCGACAGAGATACGGCGATGAAGACGAGAAAAACGACAGAGACGATGATCCGAATCTGGAGATTGCGAAAAAGCGCCCGAATCCACTGCTTCAGCTTATACAGAATCCGCTTCCCTCCTCATCCATGGTGACGTTTGCCCGTTCCGGTTCATAAGCCGGATGCATGCTGCCGAGGCGGTGTTTGTTCTATTGTACTTGAGTCCCGCTTCCCCATCAAGATTTTTCGGGTAAACAAGCAGCCCCCAGAAGGTGCGCCGGGAGCTGCCTTGATAACCGAGACCTTAATTCATAAACGCGTCTTCCAGCGTAATCCCCGATTGGAAAGACAAGAAACCGGGCATGTTCTTGAAGCCGCCGACCTCCTTCTTCATGCCGTAGCCTTGCTCGCGCCAGGTTAAATAGACGAACGGCGACAAATCCAGCGCGCGGTTAATCAATTGGTTGTAAATCGTTTTCCGCTTCGTCTCGTCCTGTTCCTTCCTGCCGTCGATCAGCAGCTTGTTGATTTCGGCGTCATCGAAAAATGCCGAATTGTTAAGCCTCGCCGGGCCACCGGTGTAGAAGTTGCTGAGCCAATCCGCATCCGTAATATCGCCGGCCGTGCCTGCGACAACGAAGTCGTAGCTGCCTTCCGTATTCTTCTTCACCCGGGTCGCCCAATCGGGCAGATCGAGCTCGACCTCGATGCCGACCTTCTTCAGCTCGGCCTGTACGGCGACCGCCGTCTGTTGATGATACGCAAATTGGGAGGTAGCCAGCAGCCGGGCCTTAAAGCCGCTCGGATAGCCCGCTTCCGCAAGCAGTTTTTTGGCTTTTTCGGTATTATGCTCGAAATAATTCTCGTACTTTTCATCGTAGCCCATGTAGCCCTGCGGGATCGCCATGCCGTAGATCGGTTTTCCGCGTCCGTTAAACGCCGTGTTGATAATCGTGCTGCGGTCGATCGCGTAGGAGATCGCTTTTCTCACCCGCGGATCGCTGAACGGCGCAAACTGCGTATTGAACTGCAATTGCATGAACGGCCCGCTGACGCTGTCGAGCTTCAGCTTCGGGTCCTGCTCCAGCGCGACGGCATCCTTCCACGGAACGGTATCGATCAAATCCACGTCCCCCGCCTTGAGCGCGTTAACCCTGGTATTCTCGTCGGGATAAAAGACGAAACGTATCGTGTCCAGCTTCGGCTTGTCTTTTTTATAATAGCCTTCGAATTTTTTCACGACGAACTCCTGCCCCTTTGTCCACTTGACAAACTGATACGGGCCTGCCCCCATTGGAGCCGCATTCAAATCGCCATTCTTTTCCTCCGTCCACTTTTTCGATACGATGACCGATTCCGGGAGCGCCAAATAATGGATGAACGGAGCGGAAGGCTCTTTCAGCGTGATCGCAGCGGTCTTAGGATCCACCGCCTCGATTTTGTCTATGACGGACAGCTCGTTGCGGAACGTTGCGTTGTTTTTCGGGTTGGCGACTCGTTCGAAGGTGTATTTAACATCTTCCGCCGTAACCGGATCGCCGTTGTGAAACTTGGCGTCGCGCAGCTTGAACGTGTACGTTTTCTTGTCCGCCGACACCGTATACGACTCGGCCAGCTCGGGATTCAGCTTGCCGTCCTTGTCGTAATTGACCAACCCCCGATAAAGACTCAGCTTGATCGTTCTGCCGTGAGTCCCGTTCTGCACAAGCGGGTCCATGGCGGTCGGTTCGCCGGACAGGCCGAAGATAAGGCTGCCGCCGGATTGGCCGGCTCCTTTATCCGAGCCTTCCGGCCCGGCGGCATTTTGTCCCGCTCCTCCGCAGCCGCTGCCGATCAACGCAACGATCAGAATCAGAACCGCCACTCTTGACAAACGCTTTAACATGCTGCAAAACCTCCCTTTAATATTTATAATAGGGACAGCCATTCGGAATGACAATCCTTATCACCAAAGCTAGGAACGGTTCAATTTCGGGTCCAGGATATCTCTCAAGCTGTCTCCAAGCAAATTGACGGACAGGATCGTGATCCCCAGGCAGAGCGAAGGCCAGACGGCATACATCGGATTCAAGCTGATATAGCCCCGCGATTGGCCGATCATCTGTCCCCACGAAGGCTCGGGAGGAACGACGCCCAAGCCGAGGAAGCTGAGCCCCGATTCGAGAAGAATCGCCGCTGCGATGGTCAGGCTGATCTGGATGATGAGCGGAGACATGATATTGGGCAAAATACAGCCGAACAGCACCCGCGTATGGGAAGCTCCAAGCGACAGCTCGCTCTCGACATATTCCTGTTTCTTGATCTGCAGGGTCGATGAATAGGCAATGCGGGCAAAATGCGGCGCATACACAATTCCGATAATCATGATCAGGTTTTTAATCCCCGCTCCCCAGAAGCCTACCACCATCAAGGCCAGCAAAATCGGCGGGAAGCACAGGACGATATCCACGGCCCGCATCACCGTTTTCTCCGCGATTCCCCGAAAGTAGCCCGCTACAATGCCGAGCAGCAGCCCGACGGCAAATGCCAGCAGCGTAGAACCCAGCGCCACGGTAAGCGAAGGGCGAATCCCCAAAATCAGCCGGCTTAAGATGTCCCGGCCGAATTCGTCGGTGCCGAACGGATGATCCGGCAAAGCCGGCTTCAGCACCAGATTGGGGTTGATTTCCAGCGGGTCATGGGGAACGATCCACGGCCCGATCGCCGCAATAACCAGAATCGGAAGCAGAACGATAACGCTGACTACAAACGTTCTGTTCCTCAGACACTTTTTCAGCATATTCCCACTCCTTACGTTAAACACGTCAACCGTTCGCTGCTGTCGCGTCTTAGCGCACCCTTGGGTCCATCAAGCCGTACAGCAGGTCGACCAGCATGTTCACGACGATAAAAAATGCGGACATCACGACGATACAGCCTTGAATCAGAGGATAGTCGCGGTTCGCGATCGACTTCACCAATAGCGTGCTCATGCCCGGCCAGTTGAACAGGTATTCGATCAGCACCGTGCCTCCGATCAGGTTGCCGAGCTGCAGGCCGATGACGGTGATGACGGGAATGATCGCATTGCGGAAAGCATGGCGCGAAATGATGGACCACTCGGATAACCCTTTGGCCCGAAGCGTCTGAACAAACTCCTTGTTCAGCACCTCCAGCATGGACGAGCGCGTCATTCTGGCAATCGAAGCGGCCAGGCCCAACGCCAGCGTCAAGGAAGGCATCGCCAGACGCAGCATATGCTTGCCGGGGTTATCGGCAAATTCGACAAAGCCGCTGGCAGGCAGCCATTGAAGCTTGAAGCTGAAGAGAAGAATCATAAACGCGCCGAGAACGTAGACGGGAAACGAAACGCCCAAAGCCGCCAGAGACGAAAGGATCAGATCGAGGACGCTCTGCCGCTTCAAGGCAGCGGCAATCCCGAGCGGAACCCCGATTAACGTTGCGAGAACGATGGAGACAAGCGCCAGCTCGATCGTATTCGGGAGCCTTTGCGAAATATACGTTTTGACCGGGGTTTTGTCAAAAAGCGATTGGCCCAAATCCAATTGGGCAAAACGGGCCAGCCACTCCCCGTACTGCTTGATCAAAGGCTGGTCCAAGCCGAGCGTATGACGCATTTCCGCGACGGCGGCCGCGTCTCCTCCGCGTTCGGTCCCAAGAACGAGGACGGCAGGATCGCCCGGCATAAGATGGATCAGCGAAAATACCAAAGTGCCTACGATCAGCACCTGAACGATAACGAGCGCCATTTTACCAGTCAAATAACGTATCAATTCGATCACCCTCTATCTGTAGAACCGGTTGGATTCCCGCCGTTTTCATATAAATGGCATGCCACGGCATGCTTGTCGCTGATTTGCATAAAATCGGGCGCGACTTCGCTGCAGATCGGCATCGCTTCCGCGCACCGGGTGCAAAATCGGCAGCCCGCCGGCGGATTGACGGGGCTTGGAACGTCGCCGCTTAAAATAATGCGCTCCTTGGCAAAGTCGGGGTCAGGCATCGGAATCGCCGACAGCAGCGCTTTCGTGTACGGATGCTTGGCATTGGCATACAGCTCCCCCGCATCCGCGATCTCCACGATTTTTCCGAGGTACATGACGGCGATCCGGCTGCTCATATGCCTGACCACCGATAAATTATGGGAAATGAACAAGTAGGTCAGACCGAATTCGTTCTGCAGCTCGTTCAGCAGATTAAGAATTTGCGATTGAATGGACACGTCCAAAGCGGATACGGCTTCGTCGCACACTACCAGCTTCGGATTTAAAGCAATCGCCCGTGCGATGCCGATCCGCTGCCGTTGACCGCCGGAAAATTCGTGCGGATAGCGGTTTATATAGTGAGGGCTCAATCCGACCAGCTCCAGCAGGCGCTTCACCCTTTGTTCCTTGTCCGGGCCGGCGGCCTCACGGTGAATCTCGAACGGCGCCCCGATAATCTCGCCTACGGTCCTTCTCGGGTTTAACGATTCGAACGGTTTCTGGAACACCATCTGCATTTTCCGGCGCTGTCTTCTCAATTCCTTGCCTTTCAGCTTCAAAAGATCGCTGCCGTCAAACCGGATTTCGCCGCTGTCGGCATCGGTCAGCCGCATCAGAACGCGGGACAGCGTGCTTTTGCCGCAGCCGGATTCGCCGACGAGTCCGAAGGTCTCTCCTTTGAAGATCGAGAAGCTGACATCGTCAACCGCTTTCACATAGCCGTGCCGGTTCGCAAAGAGGCCCTTTTTAAGCGGGAAATATTTTTTTACATGGCTGACTTCCAGAAGCTTGTCGTTCATCCCGCTTCGCCCTCCTTCAAGGCCGGATCCGATTTCCAGCAGCGGGCCCTGCAGCCGCCGCCGGTCGGGAACATTTGCGGTTCCTGCCTGCTGCATATCTCGGCGGCATCCGGGCATCTCGGACTGAACCGGCAGCCTTCAGGCATCGAGTTAATGCTCGGCACGGCTCCGCTGATGCTGTACAGCTTTTCGTTCGCCTGATCCAAGTGGGGAATGGAGCGAATCAAGCCTTGGGTATACGGATGCTGCGGGTTCCGGAAGATCGACCTGACGTCCCCCTCTTCCATGACCTTGCCGGCATACATCACCGCCACCCGGTCGGCCATCTCCGCAACGACGCCGAGATCGTGGGTAATCAGCATGATGCTCATGTGCATTTCGTCCCGGAGCTTCTTCAGCAGGTCGAGGATTTGCGCCTGGACGGTTACATCAAGCGCCGTCGTCGGTTCGTCGGCAATCAGCAGCCTGGGGCTGCACGAGAGCGCCATGGCGATCATGATCCGCTGGCACATCCCGCCGGACAGCTCGTGCGGATAGGCATGCATGACTCTTTCGGGGTGAGCGATGCCCACGTGCTTCAACAGCTCCAACGCCTTGTCGAACGCGCCGGATCGCGATATCTTGTTATGGATGCGCAGCGCCTCGATCAATTGGCTGCCGCAAGTATAGACAGGGTCCAGGGCCATCATCGGATCTTGAAAAATCATGGAAATGGCCTTTCCCCGGATTTGAGACATTTCCTTTTTCTTGACTTTCAGCAAATCCCGGCCTTCGAACCAGATCTCGCCGGATGCAATTTTCCCCGATGCGGGAAGAAGCTGCATCAGCGAAAGCGAGGCCACCGTTTTTCCGCTGCCGCTTTCGCCGACGATACACAGGATTTCCCCTTTGTTGATCGTTAAATCCACGCCGCTAACCGCCGGAAATACGCCCTTTTCCGTTTTGAATTCCGTGCTCAGGTTGCTGATTCTCAGCAGAATATGATTCATGAGTATCTCTCCCAGCCTTAACGCTTTGATAACGCTATCAACAATCCAAACGCTCCGCTTCGTTCAACCGCCGCCGGATCCCCCGCACCGATGTCCTATTTCAAGAAGGCATTAGTCAAACGCATCGTTTCTCTTTCTAGCCCTATTATATTATTGTGTCACCTTTCATCCCATGTAACGGTGTATGTTTTCGTTGTAAATTCATCCTGTCTTTTGGACAAAAAGCACGCTTTGCATAGGGCCGGCTTCTTCGGCGTTATTTTCTATGACGATATTTCGTTTTTGTTGCAATATCGTCTGATTCGCGATGACAAAAATAATGGTCACAGCCCGGCGGAAGCCCGCGCTAAGCCGTGACCGTTGAACGGTTGCCGGTTGGCCTTAATAAGGTACCTTGAACATGTAACGCCGCGTTTCCAGCGGATGGTTTCTGGCTTTGGACAACGCCAGGGCCAACATGCGCAGAACGAAGTTGATGACGAGCGGGGCCAAGTAACCTTTCACCTCTTCGTCAATCCCGGTCAGATCGAAGGTTTTCGCATCGATCACAATTCGCTTCTCGCCGTACTGCTCCAAGAACGCCAACGCCCGTTCCTCCAATGGACGCGTTTCGTCCAAGCCCATCAACAGAATGAACGGAACGTCCTTATCCAGAATCTCGAACGGCCCATGGAAAAATTCCCCGGCATGAATCGCATGGGAATGAATCCACTGCATCTCCATCAAGATGCAGATCGCGAAGGAGTAGGCCATCCCGTAATTCGCTCCGCTGGCCATCGTGTAGATGATTTTTTCGTCCTTATATTGCTCGGCATAAGCCTTCACCTGTTCCTCATGCTGCTTCATGACCTTCTCAAAGACGCCGCCCAGGTTGTCCAAGCTGCTCAGCAGCTTTTCGTACTTGCGATTGCCTTCTTTGATATACAGCAGCCCCATGGACAATTTATACAGGATCGCATAGTTCATGATTTCCGGGTGAGGCTCCATATGGCCTGCCGAAATCCAGCTGTAGTTGACGATAAAGTCGGATTCGTCTGCGAGCGGAGCATGCTCCACATACATCAGGGAAACGGTCAGAGCGCCTTTGCTTTTGGCAAATTTGGCGGCCTCCGTCGTTTCCGGCGTTTTGCCTTTATGCGAGCACAAAATGACCAACGAATGCTCGTTCAGGGATTGCGGATTCCGGTGAATGAATTCATTGGAGCTGAACACTTCGGCAGTAATATGTTTGGACTCGCAGTCCAGGAAATATTTGCTGGGATACATCAGGGCGGACGAGCCGCCGCATGCCACGAAAAATACGCGTTTGATCGTTCTTTGCTTGTAAGCCTCGAAGATTTGATGCAGTTGAGAATCGGCCTTGGTATAAGGCATGGAATTTGTCATGGCCATAGCCTCCTGAATGGATTGTTGTTATTTTTTCTTGCCATAACCGAACGCGCCATAATGCCCGCAGGTGAGAGCCGCCGACCGGGAAGCCCGAAGCAGCGCCTCGTTCATATCCCGATGCTCGTGATAAGATGCCAGGAAGGCGCCGATGAAAGAATCGCCCGCCCCCATCGTATCGACGATAACGCCGCCGGCCGCCGGCGGCTGCTTGTAGACGACGCCGTTTACCGAAAACATCGCGGGCTCCGCTCCTCTCGTCACCCCCGCTACCCGGACGCCCAACCGGTGAACCTCCTCGAACAAGTAACGGATTTGACCGGGCGACATGTCGCTGCCCGAGAAAAAAGCATAAGTCAAATAAGGGCAAATCTGCCGCAAGTAGGCCGCATCCCAGCGCTTGGGCGTGGAAAAGTCAAACGAAAGCGCCTTGTGCGCCAACCGGTGCAGCTCGTGCTCCATATCGCTGTTCACACTCGTGTGCACGACGTCGAATTCGTTAATATAGTCCAGATCGTCCTGCGTCAGGCGGAGCGTCAACAGGGACTGTACACGGGTTCCGCGATTCGTTCCGATAAAAATCCGGTCGCCGTCCCCGCTCAAGGCGACGACCGCCTCGCCGTTCGGACCGTACGCTCTGCGGAGACGGGCATGGTCGATACCTTCTTCCCTCAGGCAGCTCACCACATGCTCCGAAGCCGCATCGTCTCCTACGATGCCCAAATAAGCGCTGGCCTCGGCCCCGTTCCGCCTGCCGGCGACCGCCACATTCAGGGCGTTCCCTCCCGGGTACATCAGACCCTGATCCTGGTAATAATCGACAACGTTGTCACCGATGCCAATCAGCTTCATGTGCTTGCTCGCCCCCTCTAAGCCTTAGCCCCCGCTCTGCGCTCCGCCGTCGCCTGCTCGTCGATCCGCAGACCGGTTGAGTCGGATACCAGCACAACTCCGTAATCGGCTTCCGCCGCCTGGCGAGAAACCTTCCCCTCGCGCACATCCTTGAGTACGGACTCAGCCGGGCGATCATACGGGTTTCCGTAACCGCCCGAACCCGGCGAGCAGACACGGACCAAATCCTCTTTGTTCAGCGATATGCCGGAGATTTTCGATCCCAGCCGCTCGGGCTCGCCTCCGTTCAAAGACACCCAGAAGCTGCCCGGGCTCCCGCTCTTGCCGCCCTCCAAGCCCCATGGCGCGAACTTGTGACGGTCTCCCAGACCCGTATAGCTCATCCCGTCGCTCAAGATACGGAAGTCTCTTTGAATACCGAGGCCTCCCCTGAACCGCCCGGCTCCGCCCGAATCGGTCCTGAGCTGATACCGTTCCACCAGGACCGGGTATTCCCTTTCCAATGCCTCTACGGGCAGGTTCGACGTATTGGTCATATGCACCTGAACGCCGCTGAGCCCGTCCCCCCGGGAGTGTGCCCCCGCGCCTCCGGCAATCGTTTCCAGATAAACGAAATAGTTGCCGGTTTTCGGGTTCGTGCCGGAGAAAATAGCCGAGGTCACGACGCTGTTGCAAGCCGCCAGGACGCGGTCGGGCGCTACTTGAGCCAACGCGCCCAGGATCACGTCCACAACCCTCTGGGCCGTATCGATCCGCTGCCCTACCGGAACAGGCAGCTTGCAGTTGACGATCGTCCCTTCCGGCGCCGTCACTTGAAGCGCCCGGTATATCCCGTGATTGGCAAAGATCGATTGTCCGGCCACGGCTTTGAAGCAGTAGAAGGCCGTGGTCAGCAGCCCCGAATACGTCATGTTCAGCGGTCCGGGCACCTGCGGGCTCGTTCCCGTAAAATCCACCTTGGCCGTACCGTCTTCGATCGTGATCGCAGCCCGAATCGGGATCGGGGTATCCGAATTCGCCCCCGCGTCGTCCAAATAGTCTTCGAACGTATAGGTTCCCTCCGGCAGCGTACGGATTCCCGCGCGCATCAGCTGCTCCGCATAATCGAGCAGCGCATCGGTGCATTCCGCGAAATAATCCGGCCCGTATTTCCGAACGACCTCCGCCATCCGTTTGGTCCCGGCAATGTTCGAGGCGATCTGCGCATCCAGGTCCCCGCTCCGTTCCACCGGGGTCCGCGTATTCAGAATAATGTAATCGTACGTCTCCTGAACGAGCTCGCCCGCCCGGCAAATCCGCCCCAGCGGAATCCGCAGCCCTTCCTGGTAAATGTTATCCGAATGCGCCGACACGCTCCCCGGCACCATTCCGCCAATGTCGGAATGATGCGCGATGTTCGCTACGAACGCCACCAGCCGGTCCCCGAGAAAGACGGGCGATACCATGGTGATGTCCGGCAGATGTGTCCCGCCCCCCGCATACGGATCGTTGGTGACAAACATATCGCCCGGACGAAGCGATTGGACGGGAAACTTTTTCAATACCTCGCCGACCACGCCGAGCATCGACCCCAGATGCATCGGCACGTATTCCGCTTGTGCGATCATGCGCCCCTTGGCGTCGAACAGGGCCGTCGAACAGTCTTTTCGCTCTTTAATATTGGTGGAGTAGGCGGTTTTCACCAACGTCACGCCCATTTCCTCCGCAACGGAAAGCAGCAGGTTGCCGACGATTTCCAGCGTAATGGGATCTATCCGTTTCATCGTTGTTCCTCCTCGCCAAAGGTATGAATCACCAGATTGCGGTACGGGTCCACACCTGCGGTTTGCCCCGGCAGAATCAGAATGGTGGAGTCCATCTGCTCGATAATGGCCGGACCCGCAAGGCGGTCGCCGGGAACCAGCTCGCTGCGTTGATAAATGGGCGTATCGTAATACCCCGGACGATCCGTCTCCGCGAAGTAAACTTCCCGGCGCGAGGTCGGCTGTACGGACCGGCTGCCGCTCTCCTCCGTCCGGCGCAGCGCCGCCTTGGGCAGCTCGCCGAGAGCCGTGACGCGATAGTTCACGAATTCGATAACCCCCGACCGGTTGGAGTAGCCGTAGTGTTTCTCATGCTGTTCATGGAACCGCGTCAGGATCCCCTGCACCCCATCGTCCGTCAGCTCGGACCATTCGACAGGCAGGGTCAATTCGTAATTTTGCCCCTTGAAGCGCAAATCCAACCCCAGCACATACCGGCGCTTCGGCTCCGGAATGCCTTCCTTCTCCAGCATGGCCGCCCCTTCTTGCATCATGGCGGAAAACAATCCGCGAATCGTCTCCATGCTGCCGCCGGTGGATTCGAGCAGCATCGAACGTACATAGTCGGAACGGACGTCGGTCACCAAGAGGCCGAGGGAGCAGAAGGTGCCCGGGGACGGCGGAACCAGTATCCTTGGGATGCCGAGCTCACGGGCTAGGGCTCCGCAATGCAGACCGCCTCCGCCCCCGAAGGAAACGAGCGTAAATTCCCTTGGATCGTAGCCCTTCTCGACGGAAATGAGGCGGATCGCCCGCGTCATGTTGGCATTCACGACAGTGAGGATGCCCATGGTCGCCTCCAGCAGCGACAGGCCCGTCCGGACGCAAAGATGCTCCTGCACGGCCCGCTTCGACGCTTCCACATCGAGCGTCATTCTGCCGCCAAGAATGCCGTCCGGATTCAAGCGCCCGAGAATAGCGTTGGCGTCGGTTACGGTCGGACGGGTTCCTCCCCTCCCGTAAGCCGCCGGCCCGGGCATCGATCCGGCGCTTTCCGGTCCGACCTTTAGCGCGCCGCCTGCATCCAGCCAGGCAATCGATCCGCCGCCGGCGCCGCATGCGTGGATGTCCAGCATCGGAATGCGGGCGGGGAACCCTTCGACTTCCCGTTCCATCGAAATTTTCGGCTCGCCGTTTTCGATCAGGCTAAAATCCGCCGAAGTGCCCCCCATATCGAACGTAATCATATTTTTGTAACCGGTCAGCTCGGCCAGATGAGAAGCCGCCACGACCCCGGCCGCCGGTCCGGAAACCGCCGTGCGCACCGGATTCGATACCGATTCCTGGATCGAAATGATGCCTCCGTTCGACTGCGTAATGTACGGATCGACCGGAATTCCCGCCTTGCGGACAGATTGCTGGAAATTTTCCATATAGCGCTGCATCACCGGACCAAGGTAAGCGTTCAAAGCCGTCGTGCTGAGCCGGGCGTATTCCCTGAATTCGGGAACCACCTGATGGGAAGCCGAAACGTAGGCCTCCGGGAATTGACGGCGAATCTCCTCAACCGCCTGCTTCTCGTGCTCCGGGTTCAGATAGGAGAACAGGAAGCATACCGCGATCGCCTGCACGCCTTCCTGCTTCAATCGTTCAATTGCTTCCCGCAGCCTGTCCGGGTCCAGCGGCTTGCGAACGCTGCCGTCCGCATACAGACGCTCGTCAACTTCCAAGCGCAGATGACCGGGTATAACCTGCTCGGGCTTTTCCTTGAAAAAATCATACAGACCGGGACGTGTCTGACGTCCGATTTCGAGCAAATCGCGAAACCCTTCGGTGACAAGCAGTCCTGTCAGCGCCCCCTTCCTCTCGATCAGCGAATTGGTCGCCACTGTCGTGCCGTGGGCCAGGTACCGGACCTCCGACACCGAAACTCCGTTCAGCTCAAGAATTTGCTCGACGCCGTTCATGATGGCCCGGGACGGATCATCCGGCGTGGAGGGAACTTTGTGGTTTAAGATCTCTCCCGAGCGGGTGTCGACCAATGTTACATCGGTGAAGGTTCCACCGACATCTACTCCGACTATATAACGCATGCTTTTCCTCCTCATCCGCATTGGAATCATACTGGAAAGTCAACCGTCCGTCTTTCTTACACCAATTGATAGAGGGTTACCCCCCCCTTTTTGTCCGCCTCACCCTCCGGTTGTTCGGTGTAATGTATTGTTACAAGTGAATTATATAAGCCCGGTTTCCGGCAAACCATGGAATATCGTACTCATTACTTGTCAAATCGTCTCCTCATTTTCGGACGTCTTTGCGCTCGTCCGGCATGACGGCCTTAAACCGGGTTAGACAAAAAGCAAAAGAAAGAAAAATATCATAGTTGAAGCGATAGAGTACAATTTTTCATGGACCACACCCTCGTGTCATGTTAGTTAACAAAAAAACACCCTTGCGTATCGCAAGGGCCAGAGTGTTGAGAAAGTGGTCAACTAAGATCATAGAGGTTACGAAGAGGAGGGAGATCCGCTTCCGGTCGCCGCAACCGTAGCCCCTTACCGGTTCCCCATCGCCTTCATCACTTCTTCGATCGCAATCATTTTGCCAAGCGGCATCGGTCCGAGGATGGACGAGTCCTCAATATAATAGACTTGATTGCTTTTGGGAGCCTTCATTCCGTTCCAGATCGCGTTGTCCTTCAGCGTTTCTTTGACGCCCTTTTCAATCGGCGTAGCGTAGTTGTTGACGATAAAAATATGATCCGGGTTCATCGTCGCAAGCGTTTCGAGGGACAGGGACCCGCCCTTTTCGTTGCCCGGCACCGGCTTTAGTCCAAGCTCCTTATAAAAATCGGCGACGCGCTGCTCATTGAAGGTGATGAATTGTTTCCCGCCGTACATTGCAAACAAGACCGTCTCCCCGCTGCGGACCGCCAGCTTCGCTTTATACTCCTTCGCCTTGCGGTCGAATTCGGTCAGGAAGGCCGCAGCCTTCTCTTCCTTCCCGATGGCCCCGGCAATCAGCTGCAGCGTCCCCTTCCAATCCTCGGTGTACGGAAAAATAACCGTCGGCGCAATTTGGCTGAGCTGGTCGTATTGATCGGCCATATCGTTGGAGGCAATAATTAAATCCGGCTGCGACGCGAGCAGCCTCTCCATGCTCACTTCTTTGCCGAGATCGATTACGGGCTTCCCATCGAGCTTTTTCTTTAAATTCGGGAAGCTGCTCATCATCGCCATCCCTTGTGCGGCGACGGGAATTTCATCCAAGACGACCAAATCGTCGACAAAAGTGAGATAAGGCGCCGCGATTTTTACCGGCCGCTCCTTGATCACCGTTTCCCCTTTCATATGCTTGATCGTCCTCGGAAAAGAAGCTTGCGCCGCCGTCCCCTCGGGCTTAGTCTGATCCCCTGAAGCGCCGGCTCCCGGGTCGCTTGCCGTGCATCCGGCCATCATTCCGGCGATCGCAATCAGTAGCAGAAGCGATAACCAGACTCGTCTGTGCATGTTTTTGGCCCTCCTTTGTGTTTTGCCGCCGGTCCTTGCGGGGCTTGTACCCTTGATTAATTGATAACGATACTCATTATCAACAAATGGTATGCTACCGTATCATGGTCCGCTCATCCACCCCTGCACGGATTTTTTCTGCGGTTGCCGGGATTTTTAATGCGCAGCAAAAACCGCCAAAGGAATTTCCTCTGGCGGTCAGACGCGGAAGGCCCGTTATTTGCGGACGAGCTCGCCGGGATTGAACCCGTATTTCTCGCGGAACACTTCGGCAAAATGGCTCGGATTCGAATAGCCGACGACGCAGGCGGCCTGATTCACGTTGACCTGCCCCTTCTGCAAGAGCAGCAGCGCTTTCTCCAGCCTCTTCTCCCGCAAATAGCCGAATACCGTATGTCCGTACACTTCCTTAAACCCGATTTTCAGCTTGAAATCGTTAAGACCGACCGTTCTGGACAGCTCCAGCAGCGAAGGCGGACTATCCATGCGGTGCAGCAGCACCTCTTGGGCCTGGCGAATTTTCTCCAGATCGTTCTTGCTCAGCTTCGACCGGATATGCTTATCGTCGGGCTCGCGGTCCCACAGCAGCGTATGAAACGACAGGGAAAGCAGCTCCAGCGCCTTGCTTTCCATATAAATTTTGCGTGTCCCGTTCGAGTAGGAGGCATCCAGCATCTGCTGCAGGATGACGGAAGCCGCAGGCTCGATCGCCTGCTCGAAGAGACGGAACGGACTTCGATCGACCAGCTTGGCAAAATCGACGGCGCGCTTTCCTTCAAAATCTTCCATAAAACGGTCGAACGTCACGACAGGAATCCCAATGCCTACTGCAAGCATCGGCTGGTTCCCGACGAAGTCAAAATGCGCGTGAAACCGGTCCATCAGCTGCAGCGTGCAGCGGTTCGAGCGAAATTCGTGTCTCCTGCCGGAGATATGAAGCTCCCGCTTCCCTTGCAGGCAAAAGCTAAGCTCGACCATCGCCGAATCCGTGCGCAGCTGAAATTGACGGTTCCGCGACAGCGTATAATCCGAAATGACGATCTCCAGATCCGGTCGCGGCACGAACCGGCGCAGCGCACCTTCTCCGGCATGCCGCGGCACGGGCAGCTGCTCGGTCCGGTCCGCATAACGGCGTGACAATTGAAAGCCGTCGAAAAACGCATTGTAGATTTGATGAAAATCCGCAGCTATCATCGGCAGCACCTTAATCCTCTCACTCGGTTGTCGTTCATCCTCCTCTCAAATGATAATAATTCTCATTTGATTAGTCAACCACGGCCTGCCGTTTCCCCTGAATTCCCCGGCCGCTCCACACGTAGCCCGTGAGCAGTGCAAGCACCAGGATCAAGAGCCAGAACGGCGTTTCCGGGCTAATCCGGTACAGGAACGTGCCGGTCAACGGGCCGAGAAGCGATCCGATCCCGATGGCTGCGGCGATCAACCCTGCGGCAGCGCCCTGTTCATGGTTGGCTACGGCCAAGGAAGCTCCCGAGGTGAAGCCGGGAATCGCCAGCCCCACACCGATCCCCATCAGGGCGAAAGCGGCAAAGAACGGGGCGATATGGCTGAAGCTTACGAGCAGCACAAGACCGATCGTGAAGACCGGGACGCCGAATTGCAGTAATTTCAAGGGAGTCAGCCGGTTTTTGCGGACAACCGTGAACTGGACCAGCGCCATCATGAAGCCGATGCAGAACAGAGCTGCGCCGACGGCTTGCGCCGTTTCGGTCGCCGACAAGCCAAGCTTATCCTGAAAATAAAATCCGGCGGTCACCTGCGTCTGGATCAACGCCATCATGACGATCATCGCGACCGCAAGGTAAGGAAGTATTTCTTTGCGCAGCGTTTTTTTCTGCCGGCCGTGAGCCTGCGGCTTGGAATTCGCCATGCCGAAGGCGACCCAGAGCATGACGAGCAAAGGCAGAGCCGCCGCGAGATAGATCGGGGCCAGCAGACTCAGGGCGGTCAGCAGCGCGCCGACCGCAGGACCGACGACAAGACCGAGGCCGTTGGCAGCGCCGATCAACGACATGCCGGCGGCGCGGTCCTTCTCCGTCGTAATATCCGCCATATACGCTTGACTGGACGACAGGACGGCCGGAAACGCGGCTCCCAGCAGCAGGCGCGAGATAAGCAGCAGCGTAAACAATACGGCTGGCTGGAACTTTCCGTCCAGGCCTTGCTCGGTCACCGCGACGAACATGCCGAAGCTGGCGACCATTCCCGTCAGGCCGATCAGCAGAACCGGCTTGCGTCCGATGCGGTCGCTCCAGCTTCCCCAGAACGCCGAAGTGAGCAGCACCATGAACGAGGAAGCCGCTACAATCCAGCCGGCATCGGTTTCCGAAAGTCCGAGCTCGCGGATTAGCGGAGCGACGAGCGGATTGAGAATGCCAAGACCGACATAACCGATCAGGACCGAAGTAAAAATAATGGATTTTGCACGCATTTCACGATTCCTCCCTCCGTTTCGTTTCCTATTGTAGAGGGAACGGAACCCGGTGTCCGCCTTCCTGCGGAGCGCGCCGAACACTGGAGGGATTTTTTCTTTTGCTTAATCCACGTCTCCTAAGAATCGATGCCGGACGCCGCAAGCCGCCGGCTTTTTAAGGCTACAAGCACGAATACGGCAAGCGCAGCGAGGCTTAAGATCAGGTTAAGAACGAAAATCGTATAAAAAGCGTCCGCTTCGTGCCGCAAGCCCTCTTCGGTCTGACCGCTCAATAACCCGAGCCCGACGGCCGCCCCCAGCACCATGCCCACGTTCCGGGTCAACGCGATTATACTGCCCATGGCGCCGCTGTAGGCGGCCGGCGTGAGGTTCATCATCAAGCTGTTGTTCGGGGAAGCGATCAGCCCCATGCCCGTTCCGAACAAAGCTAACACCACGATTATTCCCGGCAGGGATAAGCTGTCCAAGAACAAAGCCATGAGCAGCGATCCCGCCCCCATGGCGCCCAGGCCCGAGACGATCAGCCGCTTGGGGCCGCAGCGGTCCGATAAGCTCCCGGCCAAAGGGCCTGTCACCGCCAACAAAATGGGGTATGCGGTCATGACATAACCGAGAGCGGCATGATTGATCCGGGCAAAGGTCATTAAATAAAATGGGGCTGCAACCAGCACGGCATTGGCAAGCGCGAAAGAAATCAAGCTGACGGCCAGGCCGACGCCAAGCATCGGCTTGCGCATCAAGTGAACCGGCAAAAAAGGCTCAGGATGCCGGGATTCCCAGCGCAGAAGAACCAGCAAGCTGATGCCCGAGATGATGAACGGCATCCAGGTTTGCGCCGAGCTCCATCCGCCCGCCTGGCCGCCACGGGAAACCCCGAAGATCAGAAAGCCGATGGCAGCGGCAAAACAAAGCGCTCCCACGCCGTCAAACGAACGCGCTTTGTTCGTCGTCTGCCGGTCCGGAATATAGCGGTAAGCCAGGAACGTCGCCAGAACGGCCGCCGGAACATGGATGACAAACAGCCAACGCCACGTCAGCCATTCCGTGATGAGCCCCCCGGCAATCGGCCCTGTCATAGCGCCCAGCGCAACAGCCGTGCTCAATACCCCTAATGCGCGTCCCCGCTGTTCCTTGGGCAGGTGAACCGTGAGCAGCGCCATGTTCGTGGACTGAAACATCGCAGCGCCAACGGCTTGCAAGACCCGACAAACGATTAAGGCGGTAACATGCGGCGCAAATGCGACAAGCACGGAGGCAACCGTGAATAACAAGTAGCCGAGATTATGGACGGTGCGATGCCCGAGCCGATCCCCCCAATGGCCCATCAACGGAAGGCATAGACTGATGACCAACAGATAGGCGGTTGTAATCCACTGCACAGTTGCGAGATCGGTTTGAAACGTTCCGGACAGCCCGGGAAGCGCCACGTTCACGATACCGGCGGTAAAATGCGAAATAAAGGCCCCCATGTAAATCGAGAGCTTCATCCATCGGTTAGATTTGGAATGCCCGTTGGAATGCTCGTTCAGACCCATTTGATCGTCACCTCAGTCCTTATGCTTGCATTGTCCCTATCAATAGTTTAGTTTCGAAACTAAACTAAAAGAGCAAAAAAAGAGAAAGCACTATTTTTTCAGAAAAGCAATGAATTTCTCTATCCCTTCCTCGAACGTACTTATCCCTTCGGCGCCCAGCTCCGCGCGAAGCTGATTGTAGAAGCTTCTATGCAGCTCCTCGTGCGCTTTGTGGGCGGCTTTGCCCTGCTCCGCGAGCGAGACGATGACGCTCCGCGAATCGCCCGGATGAGGGGTGCGGCGAACGAGCGCTTTCGCCTCCAGCCGTCCGATAATTTGCGTAGCCGCTCCCTTGGTGATGCCGAGTCTTGCGGCCAATTCGCTCATGAGAATGCCATCTTCCCGGCCAATCGCGTCGATCGTATGAATCTCGGTCGGTGTCAGCGGGCCGACGCCGCCGTAATGGCGGGG
>NZ_BILX01000072.1 GCF_004000785.1 Paenibacillus ehimensis NBRC 15659
GGGGGGGGGGGGACAGCCAGTGCAAGACGCGAACTGTAAATCGCCTATTCGAATTTCCAGCCGCGAGTAAAGTTCAATACCTCTTCGACTGTTTCATTTTTCCCGGCTGAATTGATTTTTTCGTCCAGATCGGACAGCGCTTCAAAGCTTTTTGCTTTTTGAAAATAGATGCTGGCGACCGGGAACGGAGTGGTTCCCTGCTCTCCAGCACCCGTGATATATTCGGCAATGATAATAACATCCTTGAGACCGTCCTGATTCAAATCTTTGAAAGATACGGCACGAATCCTTTCAAACGACGGCCATTCATTTCCGTTAAATTCAGGGAATGAATATATTATATTTCCTTGTTCATTGGCCAAGTAGAAAGAAGCCTTGAATACGCCATCCTTTAGATGTTTTCCGGAAATAAACTTTGCTTTTCCCCAATGATTCAGTTCAACCTCAAAGGACTGGTTTTCAATTACCTGCAACCCCTTCGCTACAAGGCTGTTAACCGTTTCCTTAGGGCTTTCAGGCGAATCAAGGCTACTTACCGGCTCCGTAGCAGCAGGCTTATTTTCGCTGCGGGTTTCTGCCGGCCGAGGCACTGGGGCCTCGTTATCGCTCCTTGAACTTGCATTACAACCAAAGCATGCGGAAAGCAGAACCAGGAATATGATTACTTTGTTCAATCGCTTCAATGTTTTGCGGATTGGGGCTGGCATAAGCGGTTAACCTGCCTTTCGATATGTTTCCATTGCTTTTTCCATTTTTTCGGTATAAGCGTCTACTTGACCGCTTCCATTGTATTGCGTAACAAAACTTCTTAGATCGTTATTTTTTAAAGCTTTCAGCAATTTTCCACCATTATATCCTCTCATAAAATGGATCATGCCATTGATCTGTTGCTCATGACCTCGGTTAAAGTCGTCAAACATCTCCCTAGCCGAATGGTAACCTGCCTGCTTATAGTTGAAGCCCATAATTTGCCCCATTCCCATACTGATCGCTTCATAAGCCGCTGATTCTTTTAGCTTTTTGGCAAATTCAAACGCTGCATATTCACCCATTTGAGAGCCTGTATGCACCATTTTCCATTCATGCTTTACACTTTCCCTGAATTTATGCCCTTTCCATCTTGCTTCGGAACTCCATGTGAACAACTCCTTATACCCGGCTCGATCAACGAATTGATGGTTTTCGAAACGTATCTTCAACTTTCCATCCACAAAGCCGGAGCCGCTTGATTCTACGAGGATTACAGCTGCTAGAACGTTTGCGTCGACCCCGAGTTCTTGGGCATTCGTCTGAATAATTCCTCCATATTTTCTTTTGAATTCAGCAATAGATCCGATGGCTTGTCGATCTCCGGTTTGAGGAGGTTGCTTCACGCCTGCATTCGCTGGCGGCGCAATCGGAGGAACAACCGGCTTTGGCATGGGCAAAGGATATTTCGCCATAATCGTCTGAGCTTCCTTGCTGTAATTGTTTTTTGCAGCCTCAACAAGCTCTGGGGTAAGACTCATATCTTTTCCATCCACCATGCGTTTATCGTTCGCAGCATACCATTTTGCCGTTAAATCATTTAATCGCTCCGCATCTTGCGGTGACGTTTTTTTGATTCTATCAATCATCTCCAGCTTTTCGCGAATCCCGTTCCCCGCCTCAGCCGCAGCCTTCATCGCACGCACGTTCCCGTCTTCGTTGGCTTCCATCCAGCGCACTGTCTGCTTTTGCATTTGCTCTTGCGCCCACGGGGGCATCTTCTCCATTTCACGCAGCTTGTCTCTCAGCCCGTCAGCCAGCTCCTTTGCCTTTCTCATGCCCTCCTTGTCGCCGCTCGCTTCCGCAATGTACCAGGCTTCTTTATACTTCTGGAGCCATTCCTTAGCCCATTCGGGATAGACCAGCTTCAATTGCTTCTGCTCTGCCTCCAAGTCAAAGGACTGCGCTTTTCTTCGGGCATTGGCGGCCATAAGCGATCTCAACAATGGCGTCGGGCCGAAAGTTGGTTCTTTCCATTTCATCGCTATCCCCCTCATCGTTACTTTCGGTTCATCTCGTTAAGCTCTTGAAAATCAAAATACTCGCACTTCCGACATGCAAGTATCCGAATACTTGTCTCCCTTTTCCACTTCGAGAATGGTCAGTTTTATAAATGATGTTTTGATTTTCTTGCTAAAATTCATCTGTATAAAAGAAGCGTCAAGAACCTCGGAGCTTCCGTCTGAAAACTCAGCCTTCAGACTCTTAACCCTGTTGTTAGCTTTGAAAGTATGTAGCGATTGCGCCAAGCCATTGATAAGATCAATGCCGGAGACTTCTTGAAGCGTTCCAAAATCCAGAGTGACTGTTTCTCCGATCCCGTCTCCCTTCGTGCCCTCGCACCACCCGGTCTTTGTATTCCCATCCGTAAGTTGATTGGCATTGTACGATATTTTGTTCTCGTCCGGTAGCGTAGAAGAAGCAGTAACTCTTTTGACAGGGATGCTCTTCTTCACGTCTATGAACGGCGTTGACGAGCGAATCCATTGCAGCGGAGCACTTTCAAATCCAATCCGTTGAAATCCATCTTCGAGCTTCGTTTTCTGTTGGGTTTGCATGTTTAATTGAAAAATGTTTCGATCCTGATCAGCATAGACGAGCATTAGGCCATCCGGGGAAATGACCGGAGACAACATCGATTGGCCAAGCGGTTTCCGTTCCTCGCTTTCAATTGTCAACAAGTAGGTCGTATCCCGATCTGCCGTATAAATCAGCTTGTCCTCGGCAAACCATTGGTGAATGTGGACCTCCTTAGAGCCTACGTTTATCTTCTTGATGATCTTGTTATTCGCGATGTCAAACAGGATAAGATTGGCCTCATCATCGCTAAAGCACAGTTTACTGCCATCAGGGGAAATTTTCCATACGGCTATAGAATACATATCACGTTTAACTAGTGACAGTTTTGTCTTTTCATTTTCCTTGGCTCGAAATAGATAAATGTCCCCATTCTCCTCAAACAGATATTGGTTGAGATCAGGTGACAGCGCATAATCTTTATGAGGCAATTGAAATTGCAGCTCGATTTGATGCGAAAGAAAGTTATAGATTTGCGCAGAAATGCTGTGTCTTTGATGCGATAAATTCAATAACAATATTTTCTTTCCATCTTGCGAAATTCCGCCGACATAAGAAATTCCATCTTGAGGCATATCCTTGTTATCTTTCATGAAAAAACTTGTAAAACCATCGATATAAACGAAGCTTTCTTCATCACCTGCTTTTTTTACATAATGTATCATTTCATTATCATTTTCCCCGCGGAACAGGAGCCAATCAAATAACTTCTCTTGAGGAGCATTAGCATCTTTAGCTTCCTTTTTCTGCTCCGTTGAAGTGCTATCGGCATGAGTTGGTTCCATGTCTGATTTTTTGCTAACATCTCCGTGGTTAAAACATCCCGTTAGCAATAACAAAACCACACCAATAGCAATAATCCTCACCATTCTCACTCCCTCTAAGCAAATTCGCACACAAAAGCCCCTATTTTCTATCTGAACGATCTAAAATAACTAATCCCACTAAATCTTTAGGTTTGTCATTGAGCGAGCTTTTCACTACCCCGACCGCTATTAAAAATTGGACATACTCATCTTTATGAACAATTAAACAGCCCACGGATGTTGGCTTGCCTGGAGTATCGGTGTTGTATCCCTTATGAACGTTAATCCCGGTAGCCATACCCTCTTTTTTATTTTTCCCATAGGTCGCGGGCACTTTAGCGCCATTTCGAACACGTAAGGCTGGATATTGACCTGCGTGATACCCGCCAATAAATTCATACACACCTTCCTTAGTGGTTGCGACTTCTGCATCATTCTCATCATCAGGCAAGGTACTTGCGTTTACGCTGGTATATTTAATCTCACCATGGATTACTACAATGACAATGGCACCGAATCTTCCGTTTTTATGATGAACTGCCTGCGGACGGCTGTATGAACCATCGCCTTCAAAGAAAAATACTAGCGGCGCGTTGCTATTTTTCGCCAGCATTTTTTTAATCTCTCCATGATTCGTATACTCGTTGATCCTATACATTGCCCTTGCTTGATTTCCGCCATAATTCTTTTGCTTGACATAGGCATCAATTTTTGTTTTGGCCACGATATATTTGCCGTTATCACTTACATTCCCCGGGGCAGGTGCAGGCTCAGGTCCTTTCGGAGGTTGCGCAGGACTTCCCGGTGCTGGCTTGGCAGGCGGTGAGCCTGCGCTGCTATGAGGCTTCGGCCAAGGCAGAATCCCGTGCGCCACCTGATATGCATAAGCTTCCAGCAGCTCTCTCGTATGGACCTTCCCGGCGAGGCCGTACTTGACTGAAAAATCATACAGCGCATTATTCAACGAGGAATCCCATTCATCCTTCACATCCAGATTATAGTTAAAGTCGTTCGGGAATTTCTTGGCCAACAGGTTCAAGCTCTCCCGCGCCGCGCGATGGCTGACGCCATATTTGGCCCTTAACTCGTCGGCGGATTTGGAGATTGCCGCCGGGTCCTCCGTCGTCAGCTTGTTTTTCGCGTCCGCATATCGCTGCGTCAATTCCTCCAGCCGGTTCGCGTCCTTGTAAGACTCCGCAGAGCTGTTTCGGATCAGCGCAATCATCTGTACTTTGTCCCGGAGAGAATTCGCAGCGCCATGGTAATAATCCTGACCCGCTTTATTGCCCGCGGCATGCGCTTCATACCACTTCTCGGTATTCTCGTTCATCTGCTCCTGCGCCCACGGCGGCATAGCATGGATCTCGTCGATCTTGTCGCGGATCTTCTTCGCGTTCGCAGCCGCTGCCTTCATGCCCTTCTCGTCGCCGGCCGCCTTAGCGCGGTAGTAATCGGCTTTATACTTCAACAGCAGCGGCTGCGCCCAGCCCGGGTAGTTGCTGCCTTCGTTCATCTCCTGCTGCAGCGATGCATAAGCCGCGACTTCTTCGTCGGGAAGCGGTGCCGTCAGGACACGCGAGCCTTTGATATGATTTTCCCCGTCCAGGCGGATATGGCTTGTCTTCGACGACACGCTGATTTCTTTCGCTGCCGTAATTTCAAGCTGCTTGCCGCGCATGACCAGATCTTCGCCCGCTGTGAAAACCATGCTGCCTTTGCTGTACAATTCGACGCCCGTCTCTTCGTTCAGCTTGACGAAGAAGTTGTCCCCCCTCGAGGTCAGCGCCGTCTCTTTCACGGCAAAACGCGCTTCCTTACTTCCTCTGGTGCGCAGCCGCTTCGTATGAGGTTCGCTGATCATATCGCCGGCGCGGATATGTTTTCTCAGAGAATGACTGACGACCGCGTCTTTTTCTTCACGGGATGGAAAATACAGATGAACCGCATCGCCAAGCTCGGGCATGCAGTGCCAACCGACCCCGTTGTCGCTGGTATAATACGTAGGATAAGGAAACCAGCAGGCGGTATCTTTATTCTGTTTTGGATCGATATTCAGATGCACCCGGACATTTTCGTCCTTCACCTCGATCACTTTTCCCTCCAGAGAGATTCCGGTTAGGTATGGGTTGAAAGCACGGCTTCGCTGCAGGCCGGATTCGGGGACTAATACATAGTCGTACTTCAACACTTGACGCTTGATGCTCGCAGTAGCCCGCTCGATTACCAAAGCCTTGTTTCGGAACAGAACGACATCCCCTATTTCGAAGTATTGATCCGATTCCACCTCGTAATACAGGAACTCCCGTTCGTTTACATCTCCCCAGTGGGCGTTCGCGATCGCTTTGCCCGATTCCGCGACGTGTCTTCCCGTTAAATAGTTGCTTCCCTTTAAAGTGCCCTTGACTTCCCCACGCGAAATGCCGAACCAGAACCTGGGTTTGTCCGAAGTAACGTCCGCCACCAAGCCTGTATAAAACCGGGAAGCCAGTCTCCTCAAAAACTGCCAATCCGTTTCGCGATACTGGAGCGTAAACTCGTTCAAGGCCCGGCTGCCCGCGGCCAAGTCGATAAAATCCGATTGCGCATACTCCCCGATCACTTCGCGAATCATTTCCGTGTAAGTCATATCCTGGTTTTGGAAAGAGCGGCTCCGGACAACCTTGTCCATTTTATAAGAGTGGGACAAGCCTTTCACAATCATATGATAGTTGCCGCTGCTGAAACGGATTTCAAGCTCGGTTACCGTTCCTTTGAACAGACAGCGGACTTCTTCCTCTCCGTCCATCTGAAATACTTCGATATGTTCTCTGAATTGAGCCAGATCCGGATATTTCTTTTGATGGTCGTCCGATACGACAGCTTTAAGATACACTTCTCCGTGGCCGCCGACCTTTTTGACAAGCTTAAAATCCAGCAGCGCCACAATATCGTAAGGCGCCGTTATTTTCAAATCGCCGTACGTCACGGCGCTCATCTGCATGACCACGCGAAAGCCCCCTCTCGAATCTCCTCAAAAGCCTATTGTCCATCGTTCACAATTGTAATTTTTCCGCACCACATGCACAGATTAGTAGAACAGTTCAAAAGAGCAGGGTAATGGTCTACCAACACATCCGTTTTTCCATCCAGCCAAGGCATCGTAATGACCGGTTTGCACGGCATTTTTTTGAGCTGCCCTTGATTGGCGGCCGTCGCGGAAGCGACTTCGGGATTGGACAGACTGCTGCACAAGCCAAAAGCAGGGATGTTGATCTCAGGCTTGAAATCCTGCACATTTCCCTGCAGCTTATCGTTGATCGCTATTTTTCGTCCGGCCGGCGTTTTAAAATTCGCATTCGTGCTGCCATAGCTGCATTTAAGGGAAGCGCCTTCCACTACATAACTTGAACTCACACTTAAAGCCTCCTCACGTCGATTTTTTTCAACCGTATTCCTTTCGGATTATACCTGAGGATGCTTTCCGCCACATCCAGATCGACTACGATGAAATCTGCCATGCTATCGGAGATTTTGAATATTTTGTAATGTCCGACTTTCCTCGGATCAAGAACAGGCGTTTTGAACGAACCATTCTTATGCCATTCGCTCTCCTCCGACAGACACGCAAGCGTATCCGGCACCGTTATCCAATAGAACGTCTGTTTCATCGCCTTGATGTCGGCCAGAACAACCAGCTTATAATAGACGTGCGGCTGATACCGGTCGAAAATTGCCTTTAAAGCATCCGACACTAGTGGAATCGGCCTTTCGATAAAATCGATATATTCGCCTTTCCCTTGGGTATAAAACTGTAACACCGTTTGCTCCAGCGCTGCGCGGCCTTCTTCGTCCCGCAGCAAACGCGAATCCACGCTTTTGGCGATCCCGGCCGGTTCTTCAAACCCGGTAATACGTTCATCCTGAGCTAAGATATAATATTCCATGGTAAAAATTCGCCCCTGCTCATAAAAAGAGACTTCCTTCCTGTACAGAATCGCCCTTGTATACAACCTCACTAATGCCCTTATGCTCCCCCACCCGCACTTCCAGATCCGGTTCACGGGCAATTTCATCGAAATCTTTCAGTCGAATTGCATCAGCCATCGCCTGTTTGACCAATACGACAATCCATTGATTAAAGGCAGCGGCCGCCTCCAGTTTGATTCGTTCAATATCCGGCTTTACAATTTTGCCCATGTACTTTTTTCCGAGCTGCTCCAGTTCGTCTTCCAATGCATCCAAATATTTAAAGGCCCATCCCGAATCGTACGTTCCTCGGCATGGATATGTATCGAAATACCAGTCCTTGTCGAACGCCTCTACGACATGCTCGTGCTTTCTTTCCAATAGATAAGTGCGTCTCATGGAATAATTGATATACCCGATCTTTTCTTTTTGCCCCGCAGATTGCATTTCTTTAATATTCAGACAAATACGGCGAAAAGACTCGATAAAATCCTTCGTCAACTCGTCTTTGCGGGAACGGTATTCTTCCTCCGCTTTTTCGATGTACTCCTTCTGCTTGTCCTTGACGTAAGCTTCCAAAAAATGCTTCAAGGCCTCTTGTCTGGTCATATAAGTACCTTTCTGCTTCAAGTTTGGCGCTGCTGCTCTAAAAGCAGCATAGAATGTATGTTCTTTCCATTTTATCATGATCCCGGTTTCCGATTCTGTATGGTTTGACCCATTATTTGAAAAAGCTGCTGTTGTTGTAAGATCTTGCGGATATAAAAAGCACCTGAAATCACCGTCAGGTGGTTTCAGGTGCTCGCATTCTTTACCATGCAGGATTATCAACTGCTACATAGCATCGCGCTTCGTGGCGCTAAGAAGCGTCCCCTTTCACTTGCATTTACAAGGTTACAAGGTTCAAAACATCCGATATACAATCGCCGCTATGCATTCTCAAAACACCTTTGTCGTCCATCTTCGGTTAGTTAGCTTGATACTGCTCTTCTGATTCTTTTATCAATGTATCCTTATTCTTCCAGACAAGTTTTTGTATAACTCCGGAATTTGCACTTCCTTTTTGCCAATTTTTCAAGTAACCATCATACACTTCAAAATGCGAAAGCATCTCATCACATTTTACTTTAACAAAATTCTTTGCAGAATCATCCCAGACATATAGTGCATGACGATTATTTATAGTACCTTCTTCTTCCAAAAATTGAATGTCTGCATAACCATCCATGTTGACATCTAAAAATTTAATAGCGATATCTTCATTAGAACTTGATGCCTCTGTGGATAATGTCAGCAGGTTTTCGCCTTTCTCATTTTTCAGCGTAAAATGGTTTAAATATTCTTTATTATCGAAACTTAATTCAGCAGAGTATTTTGTTCCACCCTTACCTTGAGTGATATCATATTTAGCCTTTTCGAATTTGTTTTTATTATAATAAATAGTTTGATTAACATTGGTTGTAAAAGAGTTCGCGCATTCTATTTTTAGTTTATTCACCACATAATTCGCTGTAGGATTATTTTTGAATAGATAAACTTCTAAAATGCTATAATCAGATTCAACTAAATAGCAAGCATCCCTATAGCAAACTACATAATTCGTCAGCTCACCTCCTGTTACACTATATAAACTGATTATTCCAGAATCATCGGTTACATTATTATAAATCCTTATTTTCTCATAATCAGGAGACATATCACTTAAATATGTTATGATGTTTTCCGTATTGAGGAAATCTTGTTTTTTTATTGCCCGAATTGTAATGGTCATGTGAGTTTCCGGCCGAACTTTTCCTTTATCGATTTCAAGCTTAAAAGTTTCATTACGATCACTGCTTGTATCAGAGACTATATGATATTCATCAAAATTAATCGAAATTTTACCGTATTGTATTTGCTTATGGGTTTCATCTTTATATGTTTTAACATAATTGGATGGATTACTTGCTAGACTGTTTGTTGGACTGTTTGTTGGACTGCTTGTTGGACTGCTGGCGGGACTACTGGCAGGATCTGGTTGCCTATTTGTTGCTACATTACTGCAACTAACTAATATCAGTACAGCTAAAATAATTACACCTGATGCTATTCTTTTCATATTTTATATTCCTTCTCACTGAGTAATATTAATTACTCCCCATCATAACTTTATATACTTTTATTGCGTTGTTTGCTCGAATTTCAGCTTGTTTATCAGTATCGTGTGGTATTTCATACTTGTAAGTCACTATACTGCCTGCCCAATATGCAGCATCAGCTCCATTACTATTACCATTATTGCGAATAAACATAGAAATAATCCGAGATCACCAGCCTCGCCCTGCCTTTCGTGCCCGGTTTATCGAAATTTTTTCTGTCATGAATGTTCTCCTCAATCACCGGCTCAACCCGATCATCGTATTATACGAATCGACCACAGCGGAAACGCGCTTGTCGAAGTTCTTCAGCGGCATGTTCTTCCCGCCCGTCGTGACTTTCCCCTTCGTATCACTGTTGATCGTCGTGTCCTTGGTCCGCAAAATTTCCATCAAATCGGCGGCGGCCGTCTTCACCCGCTGGATGCTGTCGGTAAATACGGGAACGATCTGCACCTTTTCTTTCTTCAGCCTTTCCTTATCCTTCGAAAGCTCCGTAAACTTATCGATATCTTCCGTCAGCAGCTTGTACATCTCGGCATATTGGTTCGCGTCGAAATCCAGCACATTGTCGTCGGTCACTCCGGCTTTATCAAACGCCTTCTGGATATCCTGCGCCCGGTTGACGATACTCATGGCATGGAACCGGATGAGCATGTCGCTTTTCTTGAGCTCCTCCAGGTCTTCTTTCTTCCTTTGCTCCGTGATGACGGCAAAATCGGCAAAAAACTTGTCGGCTAAATCCGACACCTCGTTAAACTGCACAAGCAATTTCTTGTGCAGCTCCTTGCCTTTGGCGAACTCGTCTTCGGCATAAGCTTTGTTCTGATAATACGTCTGCATTTCGCCCGTCGTTTCCATCAGCTCCTTCAGCTTGGGAGCCAGAGCCTTGACCGACTCGTCCGCTGCCTGATAGGAAGGCTCCTTCGAGGCGAACGCCAGCGCCTTATCCACATCATCCTTATGCCCTGGCAGCACGGGCATCGTATTGAAGCCGGTAAAGTTTTTACGGATGCGGATTTCTCCCTCCCCGCCGAACTCTTTGAAATACATTTCGAACGTCTTGTCCAGCCACTGGGTCAAGTAGTTGCTTAAACCGATATATGTATTGTATTTTGCCGTGTCCTGCGCTTGATTCGATTCTTGCTTCGCTTGGGTGGTTTGTTCCTTTACCTTCTCCGCGATTTGGCCGATGGAGCCGCAGCCGCTAAGGGATACGCAGACCGCCACGCCAAGCGATAGGATCGTTAAACGTTTATTCATGATTGTAAATTCCTCTCTCTGTGAATTAATTACCGGTTGTACTCTTATCACCATGCCGCGCTACTCCACAATCATCCGCCGGGGGCCGCCCGGTCTCAGATCCGGCCCTCTCCGGTTTCCGCCTTGGACGTCATCCAGAATGCGCCCCAAATATTTATGAATTTGCCCGTTGTCGTACGGCTTATAGCCCATGCCCAGCCGGGTCCCGATATAATGGAGGATCAGCCCGCGGTCGACGGCTTCCTGGCTCATGCACTGCATCGCAAAGGCGATGTCGTACGGGTTCGTGCTGCCCCGGCTGAGCAGTTGGACGGCAAAATACCGCAGCAACGCCGGGTGCACACTGCGCTCCCTGACGCCCGCATACGCTGCGTGGATCATGTTCCACGTATTGAACTCGGTGGCAAAGTCCGCGAAGCTTTGGTACTCCGACCGCAGCTTCGCCCCCTCCTTCAGCTTGAACCGCCCAAGCTCCAGCTCGCTGCCGCCGGCGGCCTCCTCGTCCAGAACGAGCTCCGCGCCGTACACCGTGTAATCGCTTTGCTCCTCCGCTGCGTGAAAGCGGATTTTGAGCACGGTCTCCTTGCCGGTCGCCGCGTAAGGCACCTGCTGCTCCGCCTCCAGCGTGTACAGGCGGCCGCCGTGCTTGAAGATCCCGGAGCCAACCACAAGATGTTCCGCCTCCACTCTTACATCGGCTCCCGCTACGATACCGTCCGAATAGGACTGAAAATACAGGTCCGCGAGCTGCCTCGGGTAATCCCTCAGGCTCTCCAGCATCTCCCGCTTCAGAATCCGGCCTTTATGAAAATTCGGATATACATTGGAGAACATCCGCTACCTCCTATTTCCAGCCGTCAAAGAAATCAAGCTCCGACAGATCGTTTTCAAATGCAAAAAAACGCTTGGGTCCCAAGTACAGCTGCTCGTCCTCCCGCGCAACCGGCACCACATGGAAGCCCCACTCATTGTCCTCGGCGAACACGAAGAACTTCACCTCGCCGTTCTGGATGGAGTCCGTGTCGTCCTGCGGAATCTTGGCCCCGTACCGTCCGGCGATGTCCTCGTAGGGGACCGGCTCGAAGCTGCCCGGCTCGTTGGCATACGCATACTTATGGCGCACCGCCCCGTCGCTTCCTTTTAGGAAAAACTCTATCTCCTTCACCTCGAACGGCCGGGAGATGGAACCCTGCACCTGATTCAGCCTTTCCAGGCTGCTGATCAAGAGCTTTTCCTGCCGGCTGTGGGTGAAGGCGCTGACGGTATAAGGGACGACCGGCGCGTGGTTGGTAATATAGGCCTCGATCGTGCCCGCCTTCCTCGCGCTGAGATAACGGATCGCTCCCCGCAGGCAGGCCAGCTTCAGCTCCGGAACGCTGTCGCTCTCCTCGGTCTTTTGCCGGAATTCGATGCTGCGGCCGGGAACAAATTCCTTCAGCGCTTCCCGGAAGCTGTCGATACGGCAGGATTGGCCGGTCAGCTTGATGATCGAATATTCCTGCAGCCGCCCGTCCTGGTAAAAATCTTCCAGAAACTTGCGCACGATATCGTAAATATCCGCCTTAATTAACTGGTTGATCTCGTTAATATTGAACACGACGCGGGGGAATTCATAGATATCCTTCATGCGGCCGTTCTCGTAGGCGGACAGGCACCAGCGGTCCACCGCCGTAATTTTCAGATCCTGCTCCTGCCGGTCCCCGGTCTGCGAGTCGAACCGGTTGCGCAGAATGCCCGTCTTGCGGAAAAATTCTTTTTTCATGCTGTCCGCGATTTCCCATAAAAAGTAATAATTGCTTTTTACCCGCAGGTACTCCTCGCGCGTCCGATTTTCGTAATCCTTGAATCGCGTCGGAATCATGCGCTCCGCCTCTCGGTAGCGCGCTTCGAACCGCTCGTAGACCGATTCGACGCCGAATTCGTCCACGTGCCGGAACAAGTCGGGGCCGGGAATGCCGATCAAGCTGTCGATATCCGGCACGCTGCCGCCCTTGGTGTAGTAGTCGGCAAAAACGATTTTCATAAACTGCAAAATCCGGTAAGTAATGTTGTTGCCGCCGAAGTTGGTGTCGCCGTTCTCGTAAGCCGTATGGATATCCAGCTTGTAGGAGATGTGACCGTCCTCGATCCGAAACCGGCACGAAGACAAATCCGTCGTTCCTCCGCCGCAATCGATGACGAGCGCATGGTACGTCTCGCCGTCCGCAAACGTATTTTTCTCGATCTGATCGGCGATCGTATTGAACAGCACGGCCATTCCTTCGTCCAGCGCATCGTCCGATTCGATGCGGTAATCCGGCAGAAGCTCCGCGAACATTTCGCCGAACTGCGTCTTCAGCTTCACCGGGCTGGAAAAGTGCAGCTTGCGGAAGCGGCACTTGAATTGATGCTCCGCCATTTCGATCACGTGAAGCAGATAGGCGCGCAGAATGTCGTTTCTGCGGACGACCGACGTATTCCCCTGCCCATCCACGATTTCCTCGGGCAGCTTGTACCGGTTGACCCATCGCTTGATGCCGTGAAACACGGTGGCATGGCCCGTATATCCGTTCTTTTTCATCAGTTTCATGGCCTCGTGGCCAAAATAATACTTCACCTGCTGCGTGTCCGAGCAGTCCGCTACGGCAACAATGGTCGGCAGCAGCTCGATCCATTCCTCTTGCTTGCCGGTCGTAACGGGAAATTTCACCAGATTGATGCTGTTCAGCCGAAGCGTCCCGTTCAACAGATCATGGCGCG
The DNA here is from genome assembly GCF_004000785.1 of Paenibacillus ehimensis NBRC 15659. Lineage (GTDB taxonomy): Bacteria > Bacillota > Bacilli > Paenibacillales > NBRC-103111 > Paenibacillus_G > Paenibacillus_G ehimensis. The sequence continues at coordinate 13,493 of NZ_BILX01000072.1, forward strand.
AGGGATGGGAGATGTAGCTGTCGTCCAGATAAGCGCCGGCCGTTGTGTTGGATGTCCCGAAATCGATCGCCAGCACCGCATCGGTTTCTTCCAGGTCCCGGATTTCCAGCTCGGGAATCGGAATCCGCCAGTAATGCAGATTCGTGGGCGGCAGCGGCCTGCTGCGGACGTAGGTCTGGTACAGATACTCCGAATCCTGTTTGCGGAACAGCAGGAAGCTGTAATTTTTGTTCGAGGTTCGGCGAAACGTCATTTCCTTGGAAGCCGTCAGGCAGTACATGCCCGGAGCCGGCCCATCCTTGACCAGATTCATAATGCCGCACAGCTCCATATGATCGTTGACGAGCAGCACGTTAGACTCGGCGACGGTGCCCGGAGCTATGACCCGGTATTGGTCGAGTTTGTCCACTTGAAGTCCGTCGTACAGCGTCACTTTAGCCGGAATTTGAATGCTGCCGTCATCCGGAAGCGGCGTGTTCAAATACCGGGCGATCGCCGCCTCCACGCGCTCCCATCCGTGCTCGTCGAAGCTTTGGATCAGCAGGCTTTGCTCCGCGCTGCGGTATTTCAGAATCGTGCGGATGAGCGCTTCGCGGTCGAGCGGGCCCGAAAGCCCTTCGACCAGCTTTTCCTTATGGCAGATGCTCCGCAATTGGAGTGTCGTCATCTCCGACAGCTCGTCCCGCGTGTACTTGACCCTGTTTGTCTCTTCCGTGCCGCCGTTCTTCGGCGAATGCAGCTTATAGGTATAGGATCTCATGTCTCCGCTCCTTTCGTAGAAACCCTAATACATCGCGATATGATCCACGCGCATCGTGTCCTCGACGTCCACAATGCCAAAATGATGCTCCCAATACGTCTCCGTATGAAAACGCAAGGGCAGAAACAGGTCCTTGATCAGTTCCAGCTTCGCCCGTGTGATCTCATTTTCCCGCTGCCCCACATAGAACAACAGTTCGTCCTTTTCCTCGCAGTTCGCGTAAATCGTCGAGTGCTTGAACAATTTGCGCATCGTATCCTTCAGCAGATACACCGCTTCCCCCGTCTCGTACAGCCGCAGCAGATTGCAGGCCACGACTTCCCGTTCCTCCCGGTTCAGCAGCTTCAGCCGGTCCCGGACGCCGTCCCCGAACAGACCCGCCTCCATATCCCGGAGCGCGAACCGGATATAAAATTCCCGCTTGTTCATGCCCTGCATAAGGTCGATATCGGTCAAGAAATGCATCGCAAGATCGAACAGCGTGCGCCGGAATTCCGTATCCTCTAGGTTGTTAATATCGAACAAATCGCGGAAAATATCGTAGAACCGGTAGTACGGATTGACTTCAACCGTTCGCTCTTCCACGGTGCGGGCATTCAGCGTTTCGGCGCTCAGCTCCATATAAGGCGAGTACACTTTGGCAGGGGCAAAACAAAGGTCGTTCTTCGGCGTGCCCGCGTCCGCAGCCCGAATAACCAGATCCCATACGTAATTCAAGCCCATTCCCCTTCGCAGACGTATTCTGGAAAATACATTTGGATCTCGGAAACGACGAAGCTCATCAAATCCTGCAAAATAAAGCTCCCGCTCCGGCGGGCTCTAAAGCGGAGCCGCATCCGTTTTTTGTCGTTCTCCACCCTCACGTTGTCGCTGATGAACGGGTTCATCCCGTAGGTGACTTCCTTTCCGTCCGCCTCGTCCCTAATCTCGACCTGCACCAGCTCGAGGTCGTCCGAGGCCTCGAAGGAGCCCGCGATCCGCGCAATCTCGCCCTTCGCCCGGACGACGACCGGGTGCTTGCGGGAGAAGCGGCCGGTGAAGCTGCTTTTCCGCTTGTTCGAAACGAGCTCATAAGCCAGCCGGCCAAGCTTCGTCGGCGTCGGCTGCGTAATTTTCAGCACGTTCCAGGTCCCGGATTTGTCCTGCGGGGACACGATGGTCAGCTCCTCGGGCATCCGCTTGATATACCGGATCAGCGTCTCGTCCCCGTCGACCAAATAGCCGTGCTGCGTCCCCGTTTTGCGCAAGGACAGCACGTGCTCGAAATTAATCCGGTCGGCGGCCGGCACCGGAAAGCCTACGTTTTTGAGCTCCAGCCGCTCAATGTTCCACATCGGCACCATGTCCAGCTTTTTGTACGCGTCAAATTCCTCGAGGTAAATCCGGATCTCAAGCAGTTCCTCCTCCAGACTTGGCTGTTCCCCGCCGGTCCAGATCACATCGAAAAACTTCCCCGCATACGGATGATTCACCGTCTTCCACGGCACGTTGTTTTTTTGGAAAATAAAATAGAGCTTTTCCAGCTCGCGGATATACGTCAGGTTCTGCTGCAGACGTACCTGTATGGCCCGAACGCCTCCCGTGGTGACGATTTCTCCCCGGAACGTTCGTTTTCCGCGGAGCAGCTCCTTCAGCTTGGCGTAATCGCACTGCAAAAACACCGTCATCAGCAGCGCCTCTTCCCCGCGCTGCATTTGCTCCGTCACGCTTCGCAGGTCGCAGGTTTTCGGCTCGGTGTCGGCGGCAAGCATCGGATACAGAAACTCGTGAATCGGATCGATTTCGTCCCGGGCACTTAAGGTCACATAGATGTCATGCCGGTCCTCCTGGTCCTCCACCTCGTTGAAAACGCGCTCCTCCAGCTTGCGGTTCAAGTCCTCCTGATACTCCACCAGGTTCAAAAAGACGCCCGTCACAATCTGCTTCAACAGCTTGCGCTGCTCGAGATCCTCCATGCGGCTCAGCCTGTCCAGCAAGATGTCTTTCATGGGAACTCACTTGCCTCCTCCCTCGGTCTTCTCGGCTTGTCCGCCGCTTCCCGCCGCCGCTTTGGCTCCGTCTTGGCCCGCAGCCCCTTGGCTTGCCGCGCCTGCTTCGCCCGCCCCTTGACCTGCCGGGGCGCGCCCGCCGCCTCCCGCTGCTCCGTCGGCTCCAGCCGGCTGCGGAGGCGGATTCAGCTTCTCCTCGGCCTTCGAGATTTTCCGCTCGACGCCGAGCACCTTCTCCAGCATGCCGATCTCCTGATAAATCTCCTGCGCCATCGCGTAGGAGGTTACGGCCTGCTCGTAAGACTGCGCCGTATAGCTCTGGTCGCCCTTCTTCTCCAGCTTGTCGGCGTCCAGCAGCTTCTTCTCTTTAAACACGCCGGCGATCTTCGCATCCGCCGCTTCCAGCTTCGCCGCCAGCTCCTTTTCCCCGCTGGCGAAATCGGCCTGCTGCGCTTCCTTTTTCGCTTTCGCGTAGGTTTCCTTGGCGCCTTCGTAATCCTGCGCCTGCAGCTTCTGATCCCCCTGCTTCATCAGCTCCGTAATTTGCTGATAGGTGCGGGCTTTGGCGATTTTGGCCTCCAGATCCTTCTCATCGTATATGCTTTGCTGCTTGGCTTCCTTCTGCGCCTTCTCGTAGCTCTCGAGCGCCTTGGCATAATTCCCGTCTTTGAAGGAGCCGTCCCCGTCCACGATGAGCTGCGCCGTCTTTTGCTTTTTGCCGATGAGCCGCATATGGACGACGTCGCTCACCTTGATCGCCGCATTGCGCGCTTCGCTGTACTCCTTGACCGCGTTCGGATAATCCTTCTCCTGCACCGCCTCGTCGCCGCTTTTTTCACGCTCGAAGATGGCGGCCGCCGCCTCCGCTTTAGCCTTGGCGGTCTTGTATGTATATAAATAGGCTCCTCCTCCCAGCAGCAGGAGAGGAATCAGCACCAATGCGATCTTTTTTACGATTTTCCATTTCTTCTTCGGGTCTTCCTTGAACACTTTGTTGACATAAACCGCCGCAGCCGTGTAATTCGGCACTTGCTTGTTCTGCCGGCTGAGCAGCACATCCTCCAGCGTGTCGACAAGCTCCGCCGGCTCCTTGACCTCTTCCAGCGCATCCAGCATCTCCGCGCCGTCTACGTTCTCCCATAAGCCGGGCGTGCAGAGCAGCAGAACATCGCCCTCGGACAGCGGCGTCTTCTTGGAAACGAACGGCTCGAAAGCGCCCGGCTTCCCCATATACCACAGCAGATTGTGCCGTTCCTCGTGCTTGTCCAGCCGATCCTCCGACAGCTCTCCCGCCTCGGCCATCGACCGCGACAAGCTCTGATCCTTGCTTTTCGTATGCAGCCTTCCATTGCGAAATTGATACAGCCGGGTATTCCCGGCCACCGCCCACACCATTCGGGTGTAGTCCGTAGCGACCAGCGTCAGACTGACCTTACGCCGGACCCGGCGGCTTTCGACCTGCAGCAATTCGTGCGCTTCCCACAAATACCGTTTCAGCTTCCGGCGGGAGAGCGTCGGCTTGTCGAGAAAGCTGCCAAGCACGCTCTTGACGGCCAACTCGGCGCTTTCCTTCTCCGTATCGGAGTCGAGCCCTCTGGCAATCACATAGCAGGCTTTGTCGTCCTGCTCCGTAAACGCAAAATAATCCTTGTTGCGGATAAACGTCCCCGCCTCGGATAGAAAGCTTGTTTTGAAGTCGCTGTTTTCCTTACGCATCGGGTTTCTACCAGCCTTTTTCCAAAATCACGACGGTCGCATTGTCTTGGTGCGCGAGCTGCTTCCGCTCGATCGCTTCGATGATTTCCTGGGCGGCGTCGTAGGCGGGAATCGGCTTGGACAGTATGTCCTCCAGCTCCACTTCCGTGAGCGTATTGTACACCCCGTCGCTGCACAGGATCACTTTATCCCTCTTTTGCAGCCGGACGGGCTCCGCGCCGATCTCGATATTTTTGAAGCCTTCATAGCCCAAGTAGTTGACCAGTTGATTCTTCATCGGACTGTCCAGCGCTTCATCCCTCGTAATTTCCCCGGATACGTAGCGTTCCTCCAGCACCGATTCCAGAATATGCTTCTGATTGACGTCAATGAAGTCCCCGTTCCGGAAAATTTTGATGACGCTGTCCCCCACCGCGCCCCAGTGAAGGTTGCCGCCTTCCACGACAACGGCGACCAGCGTCGTTCCTCCCTGCGCCCCTTTCAGGGTGCGCATGATTTCCGCATTGCTCGCTGCCGCCGCATTCGCAAAAAACTCGGGAAGCTCCCGAATATGCTCCAGCTTGAGAAACTGCTTGACGAACGTCGTCACGGCAGCCGTACTCGCCGCCCTGCCTCCCGACAGTCCGCTGATGCCGTCGGCCAGAACGGCGATCGTCCCGTGCGGGCTGACGAAGGTGGAGAAATAGTCGTCCTGCTCCTCGCGCGCCCCGATCGTCTGTCCGTTGCCGATCTCAAGCTTCGGAGCGGCGCCGTCCTGATGAAGCAGGCCTCTCCTGATGCGGAACAAGACCACAAGGGTGCAGGCACAGGCCCAGACAATGACATAGGGCAACCATTCGTGTTGTTCCGGCATGCTCATCATTCCTTACCCGATTGATCTTGGTCCCACTCGAAGTGCACTCCGCATAACGGAATGAACAGAAACTTGCTTTGGCCGAGCTGCACGACGTCGTACGCGGTTAATTCGACCGGCGTGTAGACCGCTTCGTTGTTATGGTATGCAAGCCCCGACGCATCGCCCGGCAGCAGGAAAAAGTTCCGTTTCTTCGGGTCGTATACGACGACCGCGTGATTCCGGCGGGAGATCGTGTTGTCCCCGATAATCCGGATATGCATGTCCTCGGCCCGGCCGATGAAATTTTTTTCCGCCATGATCCGGTAATCTTGCCCTTGCTGCGGCCCTTCGATACAGACCAGCCACCCGGTCACCGGCTCGATGCCTTCGGACTCTCCCAAATAAGGCATCGTTTTTTCGTCCTCTTGGACTCTTGCCGCTTTCTTGCCCTCGGCTTTGGAAGCCGGCTCCACGACCATGCTGCAATAGGGGCATACGCTGCCGTGCTTTCTCGTACTGAACATGTGTCCGTTGGCGCATCTTGTCAAACTCATGGATATCCATTCCCCCGTCTGCTTCTTCTCAAAGCTCAAAGCCGAAATGCCTTACTTGACCAACAGCCTCGTATTGGCAATGTAAAGCGTATCGCCCGAATGCACTGGCTCGGGCGCGTCGCCGTTCAGCAGCCGCTTGCCGCTTTCGCCGCGTTTCCTGATGCCGACGCCGTTGCTGGAGTCGAGGTCTTCGATATACCAGTTGCCGGAAGCATAATTCAGCACCGCGTGCTGCTTGCTGACCAGAGCGGCATACTCGGTACCCGACAAGTCGATCTGCACCTCGAGATCGGAAGAGCTTCTCCCGATCAGGAGCGACGTCTCCCCGTGAATGTACCACTCCTTGATCCGTTCGCCGTCATCGCCAAGCAGCGCCAGCTTCGTAATCGCCGGTTCCTTCTTGGCTTCGGGTGCCGACGCAGTCGTCCTCCCGTACTTTCGCCAAGCCAACCCCGTCAAGCCGATGATGAAAAAGACGGCAACGAACAGCCTCAGGGCGACGTTATCGTTCCATATATACGTATAAACCAGGGTAAAAGCCGCGACCAGCGCGATCAGCACGTTGACTACGGTTACCCATACGGATTTTTTTTCGCTCAACATTGGTTCCCCCGTTGGAACAGGATGTGCTTATTTTTTTCGGATGCCAAAATATTTTTCGAACATGGCCGTCGTGTCGACCGGATTTTTCGTCTCGTTCTTGTTCTTGATCCCGGCTTCCCCGCTTTTGGGATGATAGCCGAAAAAACGCTCGAACTGCTTTTCCATATCTTTCAGGTCAACATGGGGCTGGCCGCTTTCGGCGCGCCGCTCCTTCGCTTGGGTGCCGGCGCCGGATGACGAGCCGGCTTTTCCTTCCTTCTTGCGGTCCAGACGTTCGTCGTAGGCTTGCCTCGCCGACGCGTCGGACAAGGTCTGATACGCTTCGGTCACTTGCTTGAACTTCAGCTCCGCCTGCTTGCTGCCGCCGTTGGCGTCGGGATGATGAAGCTTGGCGAGCCGCTTGTAGGCCTTCTTGATTTCTTCGGGGGAGGCGCTGCGTTCGACCTCCAGAATCTCATAGTAATTGTTCATCGGATCCATCCTTACCGCCGGAAATGGAGAAAGTTAAGGGGCGAAGCGGCCCCTTAACTCCTGTGGCTTGCAATAACCGGTCAAGCCGATTATACGGCGTATCCGCCTTCGATTGTGGCGAATTCCGTTTTGTCTTTCTTTTGCTTGATGAAGAGCGTGAATGTGCCTACGCCTTCGGTGTCGCCGAAGCGCTCTTGGTAATCCACGACGAACGCGTTCGGGAAGTAAATTTTGCGCACCACTTGGCTCGCAGCGATGACTTCCAGCGTCACTTTGCGGTAGCAGTCGGACTTCTCGGCCGGTACGAGCGACCACAAAGCAAGCTTCATCGTGTCGTCGGCGCTGTCGCCGTCCGTTGCGGTGATGATTTTGCCGGAGATTTTCAGGAACGCGCCTACGTCGGTCGATCTCGCGTTGGAGTCGTTCGGCGTATCCGTGTCGTAAATCACCGATTGAATGTTGTCCATGCCCAGTTCGATTGTTTCTGCGCCTTCTACTTTCAGCCTGAAGCCCATTGATAAATCCTCCCTTAAGGTAAGTATGGTCCCCGACAGCGTCTGGCGCTGACGGGATTTATGTTGAAAGGGGAGCTTGCGAATGCTCTCCCTTAGCAACCGCATAAGTTTGTTCAGCATCGTTACGCTTTAACCGGGGTGGTCCCTTTCGTGATCATCACCTCAAGGTTCTTCACGTTGCCGTTGAACACCAGGTCGATATGGCACAGGTTGCTCTTATCGTCGATAATGTAGCTCATGTCGTCGCCGTCTTGGATAATCGAGTTGACGTATCCCCGCGTGCTAAGCCATTTGCTCTTCTGGCTGCTCGGATTGTTGCTGAAAAATTTAACGATGTTGTCGTGTTTGAAGTCGCCGGTCTGGAAGCGCAGGATGCGCTCAATGTACGTGCTGACCAGCGTCTTGTAGATCGAATCGAAGCCGTCATCGGTCGACGCAAGGCTTCTCGCCTTGTAGACGGTAATGCGCTTGATATCCTTGCCCTGCAGCTGCGCGTTCTCGGAAGAGAACACGAAGCCGAAGTTTTTCCGGTTGATCGAGTCCTTGATGTTGTTCGTGAAGCCGGAAATTTCCTTGGCCATCGTCGTAACCGCCCGCAGTCCGTTCTCCCCGGCCTCGATATCGAAGCGCACGCCCGGGAACTCCCGGCTTACCGTCTTGAACGATTCGCGCAAATATTCCGGGCACTGGTAAGCCGCCACGATCCCCGCCGCCACATAGGCTGCGCCGACGTAGACGCCTTCAATCCACAGCTTCAGAATGTCTTCCTTCTCCTGCGACAGCTTCACGCCGCCGTCCTCGGTCTGCAGCATTTTGCTGTCGATGACGACCCCGGACTTGTCCTTCGGAATAATCGTGAAGTTCGGCACGCACGGCACCGCGAACTCGCTGTATTCCTTGCGGACCAGCAAGGCGCATTTGTCGATATACTTGTCGATGCCGGCGGTCGCCATACTGTTGAACGTCGTTTCTTCGCCGGTCTCGAAGCTGAAGAACACCTGCACTTTGAAGTCCTTGATCACCTGGAGCAGCATGGTGAGCGATTCCATCGTGTTGCCGTCCTGCTTGGCGACCTTTTCGTTGCCTCGGAAGCGTTCCCGGGTTACCTTCGAAGCGCCGGAGGAATCGAGCTGTACCGAAGGAACGATGCCGAACCAGATCGTGTCGGTGAAATCGTTCTTCGAGTTGACCGTGTTCAGATACGTTTCCAGCCTCGGAATGTTGCTGCTTTTCACGATCATGTCCAGCTTGGTGTTCGTGATCAGCATCGAAGGCTGCATGCCTTTGTTTTTGGTGGAGTATTGGTCGAAGAACATTTTGATGCCCAATAACTTTTCCACCAAAGGCTTGACGGTCTTCACGAACTCGTCCTTGGCGTTCTTGTAGAACTCCAGATACGTGTTGTAGTTCTGCACTTCCTTCTCGACATCGATCTCGCTTTGCACCGCAGGCAGCGGGCAGAACGTCCGCACGACCAGGTCTTTGACGTAAGCGGACGGTGTATCCGACACGGACTCGTAATCGTCCTCGAATACGTTGATCAGACCGTTCGTGCTGCTGTCGTCCGCGATCATCAGCTGCATCGTATCCGCTTTCGGCGCTTCGATAATTTTCAGCTCGCCGGAATCGCCGATCATCAGCATCCCGATCTGGATCGCCTCGGATTCGTTCTCTTCCTGCGCCCCTCCGAGCAGAAGACGGGTCTTGATGTCTTCGATCGCCAGCGGAAGCATCGCCATGACGTTGTTGTAGTTTTTGCTGGCGTCCTCGAACATGATGTTGAGCTTGTCCCCGAGGTCCAGCTTTTTCGGATCGCCGTCGTCCAGCTTGTCGTATTGCCCGTACAAATAATGGATTTCCTTGCGCACCTGGCGGATGTCGTCCATCACTTTTTTCGGGGAAATCATGTCGAGCAGGTTCTCGAACTTGAAGTCCACGTTAGGGATGCCTTGGCTGCGCTTCGTGTCGATCAGCGTGAACAGCATTTTCAGAAAATCGTTGCTTTGGTCGATCTTGATCTCCGAAATGCTGTCCTCGGAAATCCCTTCCGGCTTCTTGAGCGTGTACATGACCTTCTGGTTGGCCGCATTGAAAAACGAGTACACGGTCGGCGAAAACTTGTCCAAAAACTCGTCGAAGCTGCGCACGAGCAGATGCTGGTTGATCTCCTTGATCTTGTCGTCGCTTAAGCTGTCGATGCCTCTGACGTCCCCGACGATCGTGACGAGATCGAGCTTTTCCGGGTTGATCTCTTCGAAGAGCATGGTTCGGTTCGTTTGATTGATGATGTCCATTGAGCTGTCGGCTATAAAAACTTGCCGGAACCGGCGCATGATTCTTATAGCCTACTCCTTTCCGAGCATTTTTGGATGAAGGCCGAAAACACAGGTCTAATCATAGAGTCTAATGTTTTATTTTGTCAACTATGGATATTTATAGTTATTTTATCCTAGACAATCAAGTACTTTTTTCCCATTTTCGTGCAAATACATTTATTTTTTGGCCCTTCTGTTATATGCTGAATTAACCATATAAACCCATCCTTTCATTCCCTTTTTCATCATCTCCCCTTCAAAAATGTGTCGAACTTAACAAATCTGTATTTTTTTACTATTTGTCGCTGTATTAATTTTTCGGTCGAGTCACGCCGATAGTTTATAGCAGTTTTGGTGTTTTTTCACACATTTCACAAATGAAGGGTGAGTTTTCGATGGTTGGGGAAATGCATACAAGAAAGCGCGTCCCGGGCGGGCTGCCAATTTTGGCGATCGCTGTCATGCTGGCGCTGCTGTTCGTCCCGTTCGGACCGGCGTTTGCCGAAGGCGATTCGAATCCGGGATTCGACGCGGTGTTCGTGATGGACGTCAGTTATTCGATGAACGCGACGGACCGGGACCGGATCGCTGCGGAAGTCATCAAAATGTTTATGGACATGAGCGAGGCGGCCCGCACCCAAGTCGGGTTTGTCGCCTACAACCATAAAATCGTCGAGGCCCAGCCGCTCGCCCCGCTGACTCAGGAGGAGCAGAAAAATCTGCTCAAAAAGAAAATCGCGGAGCTGCGTTTTTCCGGCTATACGGATCTCGGCCTCGGGCTGGGCAAGGGGGCGGAGCTTGTCGGGAGCGGTAAAGGCGGCGGACGTCCGTTTATGATTCTGCTGTCGGATGGCGGCACGGACTTTGGACCTATTTTTACGGGAAGATCGGTCGAGGATTCGAACAAAGACGTGGAGCGCGTAATCGGGGAGGCGCAGGCGAAGGGCTACCCGATCTACACCGTCGGGCTGAATCACGACGGCTCGGTCAACGCGCCGCAGCTCGAAGCGATTGCCGCCAAAACGGGAGGCACGTCGTTCATCACGGAAAGCGCGGGCGATCTGCCGGAAATCTTCAACAACATTTTCGCCAAGCAAATCCGCTCCGTGCTCGTCCCCGTCGCGGCTGTTACAGCCACCGGGGAGCTGCAGGAAGTGACGGTCAATATTCCGAACGGCAGCATGAACGAAGCCAATATCGTGCTGCTGTCGGAGCATCCGATCGCCGAAACGCATCTGTATTACAATTCGAAAAATATCCGGTTCGTGAAATCGGACAAATACTCGCTGCTGAAAATTCCCCAACCGCAAAAGGGCGCCTTTCTGCTGAAATTCAAAGCAAGGCCCGGGGATTTCGTGAAAATCAGCCTGCTCGGCAACTACGGCCTCAAGGCGGGGATGGAGCTTGCCCAGCCGGTCAAGGGCGTGCCGTCGGCCGTCTCCGCCTTCCTGCTTCACCAAGCGGACGGAACCAAGCTGGCCGACGCCGACGTGTACCAATCGATGAAGGCCGAGCTGATCGTGAAAGACCTGCAGACAAATAAAGAAGAACGAACGCCGATGAAGCTGAACGGCAACGGCTTCGAAGCGCAGACCGTCTTCCCTCACTCCGGCAAATATCAAGCCCGCGTGTTTCTGAACGGAGCGGATTTTTACCGGGAAACGGCGGTCAGCGAGCTGGATATCGCGAACACGGCGCCCGAAGCGGTCGGCAGCGGAGCCATCGAGCTGACGAAGGAAGACGGAGACGCCAAAATAGATCTTAAGAACTATTTTCGCGATGCAAATCAGGACAAGCTGAACTATACGATCGCCTCTAACAGCAACGCCAAGCTGGCCGACTTTGCGGTGGACGGCGATACGTTAACCGTCGCTTCCATGCACGCCGGCAAAGCGGTCCTGACGATGACGGTAACGGACCCGGAAGGAGCCTCCGTCACCTCGGACCTCGTCATCAACGTGCACTCCGTCGTGCAGCGCTATTTGGTCATCGCGAGCATCGTGCTCGCCGTGCTGCTGGCCGCTTGGGCCGTCTATTGGCTGCTTCGTCCGAAGCCCCGCTTTGCCGGAAGGCTGGAAGGCTACTTCCTCAATACGGCGAGCGGCAGCGACATTCCAGTCAAGTATTGGCCGCTCGCTTCGTTCGAAAAGCGGCAGATCAGTCTGCGCGAGCTGTTCGCCAGCCTCGACGTCAACGAGCCGTTGCCGGAGGCGGAGCGCATCATCGTCGAAGCCGGGAAGAACGGCACGATCCTGCTCCGGCACAACACGCGCTGTACAATTGAAAAAGGCCGGACGCCGATCCCCCGCAACAAAAAGGAATCGATCGGCTACAACGAGAAAATCTACATTACGTTCGAGGACCGTTTGACGGAAATCGAGCTGCGGTATAAAGAAGTAAAACCCAACGCCCTGTAACGGGGGTTGGGTTTTTGCCGTTAAATCGCGGGGAGGGCTGGATGATTCGGGAGACGCGTCGAGTCGCTATTCTCTCTTCGCGGAGCATTCGGGCTAATGCACGCTCTCTCGGTGAGCGCTGAGGCGCTGCACGCAGCTGGTCAGCCCCCATGCGCCATCTGCCGGGCCGGTTAACCCTCGGGAATTTCGGGCAGAAGCTGTCTGCCAATCCTCGTGCCCACGATATTCGGGCGGAAGCCGCATGTCTTTCCTCGCGCTCCGCGACATTCGGGCGGAAGCTGCCGTTCTTTTCCCGGATCATTCGGCCAGAACTGCCGCTATGTTGCGGGGAGGAATTTGCATGCCCTTTTGGCCGCTTCCAAAGCGTTAATCCCAAGCGCGCGTTTCGGCGCTGCGAGGCGGTCGGTTGAACCCCAAAAGTTTAGAGGAACCACGATGCGCTATCCGACATTCTTGCGCTTTCTCTCGGAACATAGCGGAACTCGGAACACCCTATCCTTGTCGAAAAATATTGCACAATGCCTGCGAAGCAGCGATAAGGCACCTCGGTTCCTCTAAGCGGAGGCAGACCGGGCCAATGAACCAAATAGGATCCTCTCAGTTCCGCTATTTTTCGGACACGGCCGAGGGCGGCTCCAAGCGGTTCCGCCGCTTCCCGGCTTTCAAGCGCACGTACTCCAGCCGCAATGCGGCCTTAAGCAGCGTCAGCGACGGGCATCTTCTGCGCGGCTCAACGGCAAGCCCCCATCGGATCATGCCCGACAGCAGCAGGCCGACCTCCGGGTTCGCGGTTCTTGCGCTTTCCATGCGGTCCTCGATCAACCGCTCGGATACGTCCGCCGGCACGCGCCCGGTGAAGCTGTAATATAAAATGGCGGCGGCGCTGAACAGATCGGCCTTTTTCCCTTGCCGGGCCTTCTCCGAATACAGCTCCAGCGGGGAGAAGCCGGCCGTTGTAAAAATCGGACGGACGTCCGGCTCGGCGAGCGAAACGGCCGAACCGAAATCCAGCAGTACCGGCTCGCCTTCTTCGGAAATCATCATATTCCCGGGCTTCAAATCCCGGTGAAGGATACCTTGCCGGTGAATGAAGTCCACCGTATCCAGAAGCGGCAGCAGCACATTCCGGATCAAATACGCCGCCGAAGGCTTCTCCTCCCGGATCAAGTCCGCGAGCGGCTTGCCCGGACAATAACGGGTTACCAAATAGCTCGTCCCGTTTTCTTCGAAATGGTCGATATATTCGACGATATGTCGATGCCGGAGCCGGCTTAGAACCGAAGCTTCCCTCCGGAAGGCATCGTTCAGTCCGTCAAACTTCCGGCGGCTCGAAGGACGGCGGCATAAAACCGTCTTCCCGTCCATATCTCTTAAAGCCAGGCTTCCGGGATAAAACTCCTTGATCGCCAGCTTCCCTTCTCCCTCGGCCGGACTGCCGATGTAAACGATGGACAGCTCGCTGGAAGCGAGCCGTTCTTCGATCCGGTAGGCACCGCCTTTTAGCAGCGTATGCCGCTGAAGGCACACGTCATCGAGGTCTCGGGTCATCCAATCTGCTCCTTCGTTTCGAACATTCGCCTTGATTCGGTTGAGGCGCGGGCCCGCAAGCCCCTTCCCCATCTTATCACAAGAACCGAAATTGGGAAGCATTGGATTTTCGCCGGTCGTACGGATGCGAAGGCTCCACAGAGGGCGGCACCGGCTGCTTACATCGCGAAGCCCCGGAACAAGGCCTTGATTGTCCCGGCAAGGTGATGACTGCCGCCCCTCGCCTCCACCTTCTCCACCATCAAAGCGACGAGCAGCTTCGGCTTGTCGGTATCGTAAGCGACGAACCAGCCGTTCTCCTGCCCGGATTCGCCTTTCTTTTGCTTCAGCTCGGCCGTACCGGTCTTGCCTGCCAGCGTCAGCCCGTCGATCCTCGCTGCACGGCCGGTGCCCGCGGGATTCTGAATGACTTCCTTCATCTGCTCCGTCAGCATGCGGCTCACCTCGGGGCGGATCAGCCCGCTTTTCCACACTTCGCCGGTCGTCCGGCCGTCATATTCGAGCACCGGCTTGATCATATTGCCGCCGTTCACGAAGACCGTATACGCATCCGCCACATGCAGCGGCGACATGACGACCTCCCCTTGACCGTAGCCGGAGTCGGCCAACAAAATCTCCTTTTTGATGCCTGCGTTCGACAGCGACGAGACGTCGACCGCCAGCGGCAGCGGCAGCTTCTCGCCGAATCCGAACTTGCCGGCGGCCTTCTCGAAGCGCTCCGCTCCCAGACCGAGCGCCACCTGGGCGAAATAGATGTTGTCCGAATACATCAGCGCCTTCGCCAGATTCACTGCGCTCACCGCCGCGGATACCCTCGTCACGTAGTAGTTCCCCCACGACGTATCCTTTTTCCACTGCTTCCCGGTAATCGATTTCTCTTCATTCGGATCGAGTGCCCCCTGCTCCAAAGCGATGGCCGCCGTGATCGGCTTGAACGCCGACCCGGGTGCGTAAGCGCTGGCGTATCGGTTGAACAGCGGCTTGTCCGGATTCTCCGTCCACTGCTTCCACTGCTCGGCCGAAATGCCCGAGATCCAGAGGTTCGGATCGTAAGACGGGGTACTTACCAGCGCGAGCAGCTCGCCGGTCAGCGGCTGCATCGCCACCCCTGCTCCCGCATCGTTCTCCAGCTCCCGGTACATCGCCCGCTGTATGCCGGTATCGATCGTCAGCTTCACGTCTTCGCCGTCCACCGGATCACGCTTGAGGAGCGTCGCCTTGTCCCGGCCCTCCGCATCGGTAATGTAAATGCGCTGGCCGTCCCGGCCGCGCAGCCGGTCCTCCAGCGTCAGCTCCAGCCCGGTTTTACCGACCCAGTCGTCCGGCCGGTAGCCTTGATCCTTGCGCTTCTCCAGCTCCCGCTCGTTCAGCTTGCCGATGTAGCCCGTCAAATGAGCCGCCGCCGCGCCGAGCGGGTACGAGCGTACCCGCTTCGTCCGGTAAGCCGTCCCTTGAACCGTAAGCAGCTCGTTCTCCCGCGGATCGCCTTTGGGAATAAGCGCGATCGGGACAAAAAGCTCCGGCTTCACCCACGAAGCGCCGAGCTTCGCCCGGATGTCCTCCGGCTTCAAGCTTAGCAGTGTCGCCAGCTTGCTCACGGACTCGTCGGACGGCTCGGCCATTTTTTCGGGCACGAGGCCGACCTCCCATTGATCCTCGTTGATGGCCAGCCCATGGCCTTGGCGGTCGAGAATTTCTCCCCGCTTTGCCGGGAGCGTCTGCACGCGAACCTTGTCCGTGTCCTTGAGCTGCGGAAATAGAAACGACGAAGACCAGTCCACTCCCCAGGCGCGTTCTTCCTTGCGGAGCGTCGCCGTCTGGTTGAACTCGATCGGTCCGGCCGACGTCTTCATTTCCACATGCAGCTTATACCGAATTTGATCCGTCTTCGCATTCGGGTCTTTCTCCGTCGGCGCCGCCGTGATATTCAGCTCCGTTAATCCGATTCCTTCATAAATGTTTTGATGCCTGCTGACGAACGCCTCTTGCGTGACGGATTCTTTCACATGGTTCGTCAAGCTGGGATACATAGCTGCGTAATCTCTTTTCTGCCAAGCGGCGACGAACGTGTCCATCACCTCTTCCGGCGGCTTCATCTCCGGCTTGCAGGCCGCGAGCGCCAGCAGCAGCGCGACAAACAGGACGCCCCATCCGGCGCCCCTCACAACAGTTCGACGGGTCAATCTCAGCACTCCCTCTCTCTCTCTATCCACTCGTTTCCATTGTAACCAAGCGCAGGCGGAAGGAGAACGGATAGCTTCCTGATATTTCCCTTACGAAACGCTGACCGGAACCGGCTGGAAATGTTGGATGCGGCTTTTGGCGCGGTGGTATAATCGTCTTATTCTATGGATTTACGGAGGAATCGCACATGAAAATCGTGATTGCGCCGGATTCGTTCAAAGGCTCGCTGTCCGCTCTGCAGCTGTGCGGAGCCGTGAGCTCCGGCATTCGGAGCGTCGTCCCGGACGCCGACATCGTCGAGCTTCCGGTCGCGGACGGCGGGGAAGGCACGGTGGACAGCCTGGTGCATGCTTGCGGCGGGACCCGGGTGGAAGTGCAGGTTCGCGGGCCGCTCGGAGAGCCGGTCACGGCCGTCTACGGCATCCTGAAGGACGGCACCGCCATCGTCGAGATGGCCCAGGCGTCCGGGCTGCCGCTCGTTCCCGAAGCGCGGCGCAACCCTCTTGCCGCCTCCTCCTACGGGACGGGCGAGCTGATTCGGGCCGCCTTGGACCGCGGATGCCGGCAGTTCTTCATCGGGCTCGGCGGCAGCGCGACGAACGACGGCGGGGCGGGCATGCTGGAGGCGCTCGGCGTCCGGTGGTACGGAGCGGACGCCGTCCCGTTGCCTCCGGGAGGCGGAGCGCTCGCCGGGCTCGCCGGCTTCGACGCCTCCGGCATGGACCCGCGCCTCGCGGAATGCCGCTTCGTGGCGGCGACGGACGTCCGCAACCCGCTCTGCGGGCCGGAGGGCGCTTCCGCCGTCTTCGGCCCGCAGAAGGGCGCGACGCCGGACATGACGCAAGCGCTGGACCAGGCGCTGCGGCAGTGGGCCGACGTCGTTCGCCGGCAGACCGGCATCGACGTGCTTACGCTGCCCGGCGGCGGCGCGGCCGGCGGCATGGGGGCCGGGCTGCATGCGTTCCTCGGGGCGGAGCTTCGTTCCGGCATCGACATCGTGCTGGAGAAGGCGAAGTTCGAAGCGCAGCTTCGGGACGCCGACTGGATTATCACCGGCGAAGGCCGGCTGGACGCACAGACGCTGTCCGGCAAAGCGATTGCGGGCATCTGCCGCAAGGCCCGGGACGCAGGGGTGCCCGTGGTCGCCCTATGCGGCAGTCTGGAGCTGCCTGCGGAGCAGCTGGACGAGCTCGGGCTGACGGCCGCTTTTTCCATCGTCCGTAAGCCTTGCGACTTGCAGGAAGCGGTCGAACGCGCCGCGGAGTGGGCAAGCGAGACGGTAGCCCAGATGATGCGCCTGCTGCGGGGCGCCGAGCGGAGATAGTCATTTTTTGGCATTTTTTAGGGAAATCCGCGAAATTTCGATTGAAATTTTACGCCAACGTGATAGGATAGGTCATAAATGCAACTTCATTCATCCGGGGAGAGAAGTACAATGAGCATAGCTAAAGCGTTAACCATTGCCGGCTCCGATACAAGCGGCGGCGCCGGAATTCAAGCCGATTTGAAAACGTTCCAGGAACGCGACGTCTACGGGATGACGGTTCTGACGACAATCGTCACAATGGACCCGAACAACCAATGGCACCACGGCGTCCATCCGGTCGCTTTGCCTACCGTCGAAGCCCAGCTGCAGACCGTGCTTGACGGCATTGGCGTCGATGCGCTCAAGACGGGCATGCTCGGCTCCGTCGAGCTGATCGAGCTCATCACGCATACGCTCAAAGGCAAAGGGCTGCAGCGCATCGTTGTGGACCCGGTGATGGTCTGCAAAGGCAACGACGAGGCGCTCCATCCCGAATCGACCGTCGCGCTGCGGGAGCTGCTTGTCCCGATCGCGGACGTCGTCACTCCGAACTTGTTCGAAGCCGCGCAGCTTGCGAACCGTCCACCGATTCAAACGCTGGAGGACATGAAAGAAGCGGCGCAGATCATCCATGCGACAGGCGTCAAGTACGTCCTGATCAAAGGCGGCGCGAAGCTGAATCATCCGCAAGCGGTCGACCTGCTTTATGACGGAAAAGCTTTCGAGCTGTACGAATCGGACAAAATTTCCACCACCTATACGCATGGGGCCGGATGCACGTACTCCGCGGCGATTGCGGCCGAGCTGGCCAAAGGCGCCGACGTCAAAGAAGCAGTCGGCACCGCCAAAAGGTTCATTAGCGCGGCCATCCGGCACGGCTTTCCGCTGAACGGCTTTGTCGGCCCGACCCGCCATTCGGCGCTGCGCCAATTCGGGTAAGCCGTATATCGTTTTTTCTTCATATCAAAGAGCCTGTCTCCGGTCTGAACTGCACCCCGTCAAGTAGACAGTACAAAAAATAAAAATGTTTTAGGCGGCCTTAGTCCTGAATTCCATCGGACTGAGGCCGTTTAATTTGGCTTGTAACCTTTCGTTATTGTAAAAGTAGATGTAAGCATCAATGTCTTTCTTTAGATCTTCGAAGGTGTTGTACTTGCGTAAATAATACTTTTCACATTTAAGGGTTCCCCAGAACGCTTCCATGGGTCCGTTATCAATACACCTGCCAACACGGGACATACTTTGGGTTATTTTTCCTTCGAATAACTCCTTGAAAATGACAGAGGTGTACTGAAAGCCCCGATCACTATGAAGCATAGGTACACTGCCTGGCGCAGCTTGTAAGGCCGATTTTACTGTTTGGAATACAAGACTATTGTTATTGGAGTGTCCTAAAACATACGAGACAATGGTATTATCGTAAAGGTCTAGAATGGCGCTTAAATACGCTTTCTGACCGTTGCCGTATTTGAATTCCGTTACATCGGTTAGCCATCTCTCATTTGGAGCTTTCGCATAAAACTCACGGTTTAACAGATTCTCAGCAACTTGTTGTGGGGTTGAACGCATATATTTCTTTCTTTTTCTGCGGATAACTGATTGGATTCCCTTTAGCTTCATAAGGCGGTATATGCGTTTATGGTTAATCCGTTGTTTGGTCTGTTTGCGTAAATGAAGGGTTAACTGACGGTATCCGAAGATGCCGTCAACCTTTTGGTACAACGAAATCATAACATGAGCGAGTCGTTGGTTTTCCTGCTCACGGGAGCTGGGTTTTCGGTTTAACCATTTGTAGTAGCTTGAACGCGGAATTCCTGCGATTTGACACAGCAACACTACAGTCATACGCTCTTCCTTTTGAACGGCTTGAATAGCCAGGTAAACGTTCTCCTGTCGAAGCCCGCTTAACGTCGCCTCCTTTCGAGTTCCTGTAGCTTTTTTAAGAATGCATTCTCCGCTCTAAGTCGTTCATTTTCATACTCCAATTTCTTCATAGCAAGCTTTTGCTGGTCAGATTCGTCAAACTCTTCAGGTGCCTTTTTCCGCCCTCGACCATCCTTTAGAGCATCTTCTCCGCCCGTTTCATACTTTTTAACCCACTGGTAAACTTGTTGGTATGAAACCTGATACTTCTCCGATGCGGCTTGGTAATTACGATTTTGGGATAAGCAGTATAAGACAATATCAATCCGTTCTTTCCAATCTGTAGGCCGTCCTTTAGTCATAGTCGCTGTTCTTCCCCCATGTTTACGAGACTTTAAGCTGCTATGACTATTATACTTGTTAATCCAATCTCGGAGTTGTGTTCGGCTGGCTATCTTATATTTATCGATGATTTCATACTGTGAGCCCTTGCCCGAGAGATAATCCAGAACAGCTTGTAGTTTAAGTTCCTCTGGATAGTGTTGATTACCAATTCGGGACTCTAGACCATCATAACCGTTCAATTTATATTGATGTCGCCATTTCTTCAAGGTTGTTCTACTAATACTATATCTCTGAGCAATACCTGCAAGTGAAGCTCGGCCTGTTTCAAGCTCCTGTATGATGGCTAGCTTCTCCATTGCATTATATTGATTTTTTTTAGCCATGAAAAATCTCCCCTTATGGTAGACAGGTTTTATTATTTAGCCTGTCTACCATAAGGGGAGCATATCA
>NZ_BILX01000073.1 GCF_004000785.1 Paenibacillus ehimensis NBRC 15659
GCCGCTGCTCGCCGCCCTGCCCCCGCGGGGCATGGCCGCGGTCGTCGCGCTCGGCGGCGTCGCCGTTGGGGCGCTCGCTTACGCGCTGGCCCTGCTCCGCCTTGGCGTTGTCACCGCCGCCGATCTGGCGCTCGTGCCGCAGCTGGCGGGGAAGCCCCTCGCTTGGCTGCGCCGATTCCGGCTGCTCCGCTGACGGAGCGCCGTACCCCAAACTGAAGGAGGCGGCTCTGGGCTATGTCCACTCAACCGCAAATAACGGTCGTCGGTCTCGGTACCGGCGACGAAAACCAACTGACCCTCGGCGTCTGGCGCAAGCTCGAAGCTGCCGGCGCGCGAGGCGGGGCGATATTTCTGCGCACCCGGGAGCACCCGATGGTCGCGATGCTGGACCATCACGGCCTTCGCTACGAGACGTTCGACGCGGTCTACGAAGCGCACGAGGGCTTCGACGCCGTCTACGAGCAGATCGCTTCGCAGCTGATCGAGCGGGCCAAAGCCGCGAACAGCGGAGAGGTGCTCTACGCCGTACCCGGCCATCCGATGGTGGCCGAGCGGACCGTACAGCTGCTGCGCGAGCGTTGTCCGGCCGAGGGCGTGCTGCTCACCCTGATGGGCGGCGAGAGCTTCCTGGATCAAGCGTTCCTCCGCCTCGGCTTCGATCCGATTGAAGGGTTTCAGCTCTTGGACGGCACTTCGCTGACGGCGGGCGGGCTCAATCCGCAGCTGCATACGCTGATTGGACAGGTATACGACGTTTACACCGCGTCCGACGTGAAGCTGACGCTGATGGAGCTGTATCCGGACGATTATCCCGTTATCGTCGGCCATGCGCTTGGCGTGGCCGGAGAAGAGCGCGTGCGCGAGGTACCGCTCTATGAGCTGGACCGCGTGGAGGGCTATGGCAATCTGTCCTTGGTCTGGGTACCGCGCACCGACCGCGAGGACGTGCGGAGCCGCACTTTTACACGGCTGCATGAGATCGTGGCGATTCTGCGCAGTCCCGAGGGCTGTCCGTGGGACCGCGAGCAGACGCATCAATCGCTGCGCAAAAACTTGATCGAGGAAGCATATGAAGTGCTGGAAACGATCGACGAGGACGATCCCGACCATATGCGCGAGGAGCTCGGCGATCTGCTGCTGCAAATCATGCTGCATTCGCAGATCGAAGCGGAAGACGGGACGTTTACCGTCTTCGACGTCATCCGCGAGCTCAACGAGAAGCTGGTCCGTCGTCATCCGCACGTCTTCGGGACGGCGCAGGCGGAAAATGCCGACGAGGCGTTGGGCAACTGGCAGCAGATCAAGGAATTGGAGAAGCGGAAGAAGGGGATCGACCCGGACGAACTGCCGCTTCTTTCCGGCGTCCCCCGTGAGCTGCCGGGACTGATGAAGGCGTACAAGCTGCAGAAGAAAGCCGCTTCGGTCGGCTTCGATTGGGGCACCAAGGAAGAAGTGCTGCCCGTCGTCGAGTCCGAGCTGGCCGAAGTGAAAGAGGCGATCGAGCGCTTCGGCAAAGCGGAGCAGCAGGAAGAGCTCGGCGACCTGCTTTTTGCCGTCGTGAATCTGGCGAGGTTTCTCAAGGTGGACCCCGAAGAAGCGATGGCTGACGCCAACCGCAAATTTTTTGAACGGTTTGGGTACATCGAGGCGCAATTGCGTTTAAAGGGTAAATCATTTGACCAAACTGATTTGCAAGAGATGGAATCTTTGTGGCAGGAAGCAAAAAAAGTTCTGAAAAAGTAAGAAGCTTTGCAGGATTTTCCTAACGAACAAAGAATACTTTAGTTCAGCGTCACTTTTAAGAGGAGGATATTAAACTCATGAACAAAACCGATCTTATCAACAACATCGCAGAAAAAAGCGGCTTGACTAAAAAAGACGTGGAATCCGTATTGAACAGCTTCCTTGGCGAAGTTACGGAAGCATTGTCCAACGGTGACAAAGTACAATTGATCGGCTTCGGTACGTTCGAAACCCGCAAACGCTCGGGCCGTACGGGTCGCAACCCGCAAACGGGCAAAGAAATCACCATTCCTGAGTCCAAGGTTCCTGCATTCAAAGCAGGCAACAAGCTTAAAGAAGCGGTGAAGTAATGCGGCTTGACAAGTTTCTTAAGCTTTCCCGCCTGATCAAGCGGCGCACTGTCGCGAAGGACGTGTCCGAACAGGGCCGTGTCTGGATCAACGGCCGGGAAGCGAAACCGAGCAGCGCGGTGAAAGTGGGCGACGAGCTGACCATTCAGTTCGGGCAGAAGCTGGTGACTGTGCGCGTGGAGCTGCTGTCCGAGTCGACCCGCAAGGAAGACGCGGCCAAGATGTATACGCTGCTCAAAGAAGAAATGAATAAACCCGAGCCTTTATTTTAAAGGCCCGCCCGAAGAGACCGGCATTGGCCCGGTCTCTTTTTTAGTCGGCTCCCATGCTCAGGGACGCTTAGACAGCAAGCCCACGAAATTCGGCTTTGTTGGCCGGTAGTTTAGCGCATGTTTCAAGGATGAGCCGTCGCCGGAGTCGGAAAGGCAGCTATATTTCCGACGGCCCTTTACATGAGCTTTCGCGACTTGATCGAAGCTTAGCCGATTTTTCCAGAACTCCGCTTTTTTTGCTCTTCCCCGCCCGGGGTCATGGTTCTAAACCTCGGACGACCTCCATATTTTTAAGTAAACAAGCTTTGTGCGTAAAAATTTTTTGATCATGCGTTAGCGAAGAACGGTGTGATGGCCGGAGAGTTTACGTGCCGCCTTTGAAAACGGGTTATTTCCTTTTGAAAAATTTGTATGAAGACAACCCGTTTTCAAGAGCGGCCGCAGGCCATCAGCACCGTTCGTAGCGATTGCGAGATTCAAATGTTTTTTTCGCCAAAGCGTCCAAGGAGGATGAACCAAGCCATGGTAGAACAGCCGGGGAAGGTGAAACGGCAGGAGATCAAGATGCTCAACCGCAAGCTGCTTGAGGTATCCGGCGTGTTGAATGTGGAGAGCTTCGACAGCGAGGAGTTTTTGCTTGAAACCGAATGCGGATATTTGATGATCAAGGGGCAAAATTTACATATCAAAAACTTGAGCTTGGAGCAAGGTCTCGTTGCCATCGAAGGGTACGTGAACGAGCTGGCCTATGTTGACGCAAACTCCCAAGGGAAAACCAAGGGATTCCTGAGTAAGCTGTTCAAGTGACGCTGCACATCCAGTTCGTCACCTTGGGGATGATGTACGCGGGAGGTCTGGCGCTCGGGGGATTGTATGACGTGTACCGGGTGCTTTCCGGCCAGCTGAAAGTACGGGCATGGCTCCGGGCGGTTCTGGATCTTCTCTATTGGCTCATCGGTACGCTCCTGGTGTTCGCACTGCTGTACGAGAGCAATTGGGGCGAAGTGCGCCCGTTTATATTTCTGGGTCTCGGGATCGGCATTACATTTTACTTTTTGGTGTTTAGCCGGACGATGATTCGGGTAATACGGTTTATGATCCGCGCCGTGCTGGCTGCGATCCGCTTCGGCAAGCGGACGGTTCAGCTGTTGATTATTAAGCCGGCCCGGGTGATGTACCGTATCGTCGTGATCTTTTTGGGATTTTTGGCGGCGACGGCTATATTCCTGTACAAAATTGTGTTACAATTGCTTTATCCTGTGTGGAAATTGCTGTTATGGCTTCTTAAGCCTTTCGGTCGGTGGATCCGTTTTCGCGTTTCCGTCCCCGCATGGGTTCTGAAAACCGGTCAAAGCATCGCGGCATGGCTCCGTCGACTCTTTTGATCGTACGTAGGAGGATTTCAGGTACATGCAGGCAGTCTCGAAAACCAATCCGATGCAACCGCATAACAAAGGCTCCTTTCGCCGACGCCGTTTGGTCATGCTGATGCTGGCTTGTTTTTTGAGTTGGGCTGGTGTCACCCTTTGGAATCAGGTCGATAAAATCAGCGAGCGCAGCCAGAAGCTTAGCGCGGTGAAGCAGAAAGAAGCGGAAGCGCAGCAACTGAACGAAACCTTGCAGCGTGAGATCGCGCGTCTGAACGACCCCGAGTACGTAGAGCAAAAAATTCGCAAAGAGCTGCACTATGTCAAGCAAGGGGAGACGTTGTTTTATGCCCCGAAACCGGCCCAGAAGTAATGCGGCAAAAGATGGGCATAGCCTTGTGTTGACCGTATTTTCTCCGTAAGTTATAATCGGCATAGCTTCAATTTCTCTTTGTTTCTTAACTATTTAAGGGAGGATTAGTTTACTTTATGGCAATTGAAGTGGGCAGCAAGCTGCAAGGAAAAGTGACAGGCATTACTCACTTTGGGGCGTTCGTTGAGCTATCTGAGGGGGTTACCGGCCTTGTGCACATCTCGGAGATTGCGGACAACTATGTCAAGGATGTCAATGATCATCTGAAGCTTAACGATATCGTGACCGTAAAAGTGATTAATGTCGACAAAGACGGCAAAATCGGATTATCGATCAAGCAAGCGGTCGATCGCCCGGTGGATGCCGCTCCGACAAGGCCCGCTCGTTTTGACAGACAAGGCGACCGCGGCGGCTTCGGCCGAGGGGACCGTGGAGGCCGTGGTGGTGGTAGACCTCCCGCCAACAAACATGTCAGCTTCGAAGATAAAATGGCGCGCTTCCTGAAAGACAGCGAGGATCGTATCTCTTCCCTGAAGAAAAATACCGAGGGCAAAAGAGGCGGTCGCGGCGCGCGTCGTGACTAATAAATATACCGGAACCGGATGGGCCGAGGCTCATTCGGTTTTTTTGCCGCTTGACAAGCCCTTCTCAGCTGTTATATACTCATGCTTGTTGCGGCGGCATAGCTCAGCTGGCTAGAGCGTACGGTTCATACCCGTAAGGTCGGGGGTTCGATCCCCTCTGCCGCTATAATCTAAGAGGTAAAGCGAATAAACCTGAAGTCGGGCGGTGAGAATCGTCAGACCGTCAGGTTTTTTGTTTGTCCGTTTTCCGATGGATCGGCGGGAAAGCCATGTCTTTGTCACAAGCGAGGGCGGGCGGGACTTTTTTTGTCGTATCTTTCGGGCGGCCCCGGTGAATCGACAGGTTGTAACGTAAAGGACAAAGGTCCGCTGCGAACAAGTCCCGAACATAAAGTGAAGTGTACGAAAACGCCTTCTTGTGATAACGCTTTCAATTTCAGTTACTTCGCTGGTACAGGGCGATTCGCGGCGGCAACTCATTTTGTCGGAAAAAACTTTGGACCAGCCCCCGCATTCTGACAAACTTTCCGATGGACAGCTTATATACTAAGACCACTAATAGTTTATGGGTGGTGTTATGAAAATATGCAAAAACGTCAAAGTATGAATGCAATGGGAACGGCAGCGTCGGGATGGGTGGTTCGGATCAAGCAAGGCATGATTGCGTTGGTCGTGAAAAACCGGTTGGTGCAGTGGTTCGTCGCCAAGAAATGGTCGATATTGCTGCTGCTGATGGCGTTTTTGCTGGGCCGGGCGATGATTCTCGATCAGCTCGCACCGTTCGCGGTCGCCTTCTTCGCGGTCATGTATTTTTTGCGGCGGGAGCTGCTCTATTGGTCCGGCGTATTCCTGGCCGCGGGCAGTCTGTTCTCCATCGATCCGAAGCATACGGGATATCTGGTTGCGCAGATGCTGGTCTTCTTGTTGATCCAAAAAGGCGTGGAGCGGTTCGAACGGTCCGACATCTCGTATGCTCCGGGGATCGTGTTCGCCGCCACGTTTTTCGTTCAGCTGTTCTCTCATTTGGCCTCTGCGGCGTTAAGCTGGTATACGCTGATGATGACGGGCATCGAATCGACGCTTAGTCTCATTCTGACGCATATCTTCCTGCAGGCGATACCCGTGTTCACTTTAACCCGCAAAAATTACAGTCTGAAAAACGAAGAAGTCATCTGTCTGATCATTCTGCTTGCTTCGGTGATGACGGGGACCGTCGGCTGGCTGATCGGGCCGGTTACGCTGGAGCATGTGATGTCGCGGTACTTGATCCTGTTGTTTGCGCTCGTAGGCGGGGCGCCGCTCGGAGCTTCCGTGGGGGTCATCTCCGGGCTCATTCTAAGCCTCGCGAATGCAAGCGCCATTTATCAGATGAGCTTGCTGGCGTTTGCGGGGATGCTGGCCGGGCTGCTGCGCGAAGGCAATAAAATGGCGGTAGCGCTCGGCATGCTGATCGGCTCTTCCATTCTTTCCTTTTATTTGGGCAATTCGTCGGAGGTGATTCATTCCACGTGGGAGTCGGTGGCCGCGGTGGCGCTGTTCCTGATGACGCCGAAAGGAGTCATTCAGATGCTGGCCAAATACGTGCCGGGAACGCAGGAAAATTTGAAATCGCAGCACGACTACGCCAAACGGGTGCGGGATGTGACCGCGAGCCGCGTCGAGCAATTTTCCGAGGTGTTCAAGCAGCTCTCCCGCAGCTTCAAGCAGGTGACCGTCGATGCACAGCCGGCGCGCAAAGAGGAGGAGATCGGCCATTTCATGAATTCGGTGGCGGAGAAGTCGTGCGCGAACTGCTGGAAGAAGAAGCAGTGCTGGGACGGCAAGTTTTATCAGACTTACAAATTTATGACCGATATGATGACGGAGGTGGAGCTTCGGGAAAATATGTCGCGCAAAGATATCCGGCCGCAGTGGAAGAAGCAGTGCATTAAGCCGGATCAAGTGCTGGAGGTGATGAAGCAGCAGTATCAATTGTACAAGCACGATCAGCATTGGAAGAAGCAGATTGTCGACAGCCGCCAGATCGTAGCCGATCAATTGTCCGGCGTATCGCAGGTAATGGAGGACCTGGCGAAAGAGATCAAACGGGAAGGACAGGAGCTCTTCATGCAGGAAGAGCAGATTCGCAGCGCACTTGAAGAGCTGGGGCTTTCCATACATAGCATTGACGTGATCAGCTTGGACGAAGGCAATGTTGAGATCGAAATCGTTCATCAATATACGAGAGGCTTTGACGAATGCCGCAAAATCATCGCGCCGCTGCTTTCCGAAGTTGTAGGGGAGAACATTGCCGTCAAGAACGAGCAGGCGATGGAGCGGAAGGAAGGCTACAGCACGGTGCTGTTCGGTTCGGCGAAGGAATACGAGGTGGAAACCGGGGTGGCCGGGGCGGCCAAAGGAGGGGATTTGCTTTCGGGAGACAGCTTCAGCACCGTGGAGCTTGGCAACGGCAAGTTTGCGGTCGCTCTGAGCGACGGCATGGGAAATGGCGAGCGGGCCCGGGCGGAGAGCAGCACGGCGCTGTCGATTTTGCAGCAGCTGCTTCAATCCGGCATGGACGAGAAGCTGGCGATCAAATCCGTCAATTCGGTGCTGATGCTGCGCTCGTCGGACGAGATGTTCGCGACGGTCGATGTGGCGCTTGTCGACCTGTATAACGCGCAGACTACCTTTCTGAAGATCGGTTCGACGCCGAGTTTTATTAAAAGGGGGGACGAGGTATTCCCGGTGACGGCCAACAATTTGCCCGTAGGGATTGTGCACGATATCGACGTTGATCTGGTCAGCGTGCCTTTGCGGCATGACGATATTTTGATCATGATGACGGATGGCATTTACGACGCGCCGGGCCATGCAGTGAATAAGGAGCTGTGGATGAAACGGATGATCAGCGAGATCGAGGCGGACAGCCCGCAGGATTTTGCCGACATTTTATTGGAGAGGGTGGTGCGGTATCATCATGGGGATATTTATGACGACATGACGGTGGTCGTGGCGCGGATCTCGAAATTCCAGCCCGAGTGGGCAACGTTCCGTTGGCCCGGCATGCAGCGCGTCGACCGGCCGAAGACGGTCAGCTGAAATAAACCAAACTAAAAAACGTCCTATGTTCCAGGACGTTTTTTAGTTAGTTAAACCTAATATTGTTCTACACAAATCAGGATTTAAAAACTTTTTGATATAATGAGTTTTTTATGTCAAAGCGCTTTAACAGCGTTAAAAAGGCATAGCCAAGTGTAACGCCTATAGTATTTAAAATAATATCATCTACATCCAAGCTTCGATAAAAGAACCCAATTCCAGCGCCAATAATCAATTGGGATAATTCAATACATAATCCGAAAAGAATACCGGAGATTATGATTCTGATAAAAGATTGAATGTGTTGAAATAGCAATGGTGCATAAAATCCAAAAGGAGCACACATAAGAATGTTTCCAGCAATTTGTTTCACAGCAACAAAAGGAGATACAGAGTTTTGCATGATATCAATAATACTTTTAAAAGGCACGAGATTCATATTAGTTTCTATACTGCCCCGTTTGAGGCTTAACAATAGGCTGGATTGCACAGGGATTGGAAAGAGTGTTATTGAAATAACAACCAAGATATGCAAATAAAAAATCAATAGTATACCGTTTCTGACCATATTTTTTTTAGTTCGAATATTATGTAAGGCTGTGAGAATTACTGCAATTACAAGCGATACACCAAGCGGCATTCCAGTTAAAATGATTATTACCTCCTTAGAATTGTGGATCCGTAACTAATCGGAGGAGTATTGTCCGAAAGCGGTTGTATCCGGAATATTATATCTCATATTGGCAACAAATGGAATGTGGTTGCGGGGGATTTTTATAAGCCGACAGGAGTTTGCTGGAAGGCTGTGGAATCCAGTACAATAAGGTAAGTTGGATTCCGAAAGGAGCCTGAAGATGGAAAGAATAAACTTCTATTCGATTAAGTAAAAAAATAAGCTCTCCAGAGGATGCAAATCAGATTATTCAGACCGCTCTCGATTTGAATAACGAAGCGGTTGAGAAATTCGGCATTCTGACGCTGGACTCTCGAAATGTTGTGGCGGCATTCATGTCCTGGCTATCGGCACGTTGAATGCTGTGCTGATGCATCCAAGGGAGGTTTTCAAAGCGGCCATTTTAAACAATGCAGCCAGCATCGTGCTGTTCCATAACCACCCGTCGGGCGATCCGACGCCAAGCGAGGAGGATATCGAAGTCACGCAGAGGATTGTCGAAACCGGCGAGCTGATGCTGATCGAAGTGCTCGACCATATCATTACAGGCGATGGGAAGTATTGCAGCATGGCTGAGCAAGGATTGCTGAACAAGAGCCAGTCTGAACCCGAAAAATGAATCCGATCCGCTTATAGCTTAAGCGGGGTCGGATTTTTTATTTTGGATTGTTCGAAATGTCACACTGGAGGGCAAGTTTAGAATTCTCCCATCTGGAAAAACTGGGTAATAGATAGATGGGAGGATGAGCAGATGAAGCAGATCATACTTATGACCGACGGCTGCTCCAATGTCGGAATCAGCCCGGTCGTCGCGGCGGCCGAAGCGAAAGCGCAAGGGATTATCGTTCACGTCATTGGAGTGCTGGACGCCGGCGAGATCGGCGAGCTGGGCGCTTCCGAGATTGACGAGATTGCCGCAGCGGGCGGCGGCATGAGCCGGACCGTGCAGCCGTCGCAGCTATCGCAAACGATGCAGATGATGACGCGCAAAACGGTTGTCCAGACGATCCAGCAGGTAGTCGGACAAGAGCTGCGCAGCATTCTGGGTCAGACGACGAAGCTGGAGGCTTTGCCGCCGGAGCAGCGGTCCGAAGTGGTGCGGGTCATTGACGATTTGACGGAATCGGCGGATTTGAAGGTTGCTTTGCTGATTGACGCCAGCGCCAGCATGAAGCCGAAGCTGCCCGCCGTCAAGGAAGCAATCTACGATCTTCAGCTCAGCCTGCAATCGCGGATGGGCGGGAGCCTGTTGTCCGTCTTTCATTTTCCGGGTAACGTATCGGGCGATCAGGAGGTCGAGATGGACTTCGGCTGGACCCGCGACCTTGCAAATTTGAACCGGTTGTTTTATAAATTAAACATGAAGGGTACGACGCCGACAGGACCGGCGCTGCTCAAAGTCGTTGAATTTATGAACGTCGCGGCCGATGATACATATAGAAGCAAGCATAATGCAGCGGGGGATCGGCAGACGACCGACAGCCGCATGAGATCAAGCGAGGATGGGATATTCGGTGACTACGTCGTTTAGGCCCGCTTTTCCGGCGGGAACCCTCGTAAACGGCAAATGGAATCATAACGCATACCGTGTGGAGCGGCTGCTTGGCGAAGGAGCCAACGGCAAAGTGTACCTGGTCTCTCGGGGGAAACGGTATTACGCGCTTAAGGTCGGTTTCGACGCCGTGGATCATCAGTCCGAGGTCAATGCGCTGAAGGCGTTGTCCCAATCGTCCACATCGTTTCAGCAGACGTTGATTGATGTCGACGATTTTTCATGGGAAGGCACGGATTATCCTTTCTGCGTCACAAAGTATATCAAAGGAAAGTCCTTGACGGAATACATGAAGCAGTACGGCAGCGATTGGATTCATCTCATCGGCCTGAACCTGCTGCGGAAGCTGTCCGAGCTGCATGCGAGCGGCTTCGTCTTCGGCGACTTGAAGGCCGAGAATATGATCATATCGGGCTACGGCGACGTGGCCTTGATCGATTTCGGCGGCGTCACGGCCAAAGGGCGCGCGGTGAAGCAGTTTACCGAGGTGTATGACCGCGGCTTCTGGAATGCAGGTGCACGGATGGCGGACGATGCGTACGATTTGTTCTCCTTCGCCGTGTTGGTGCTTAACGTGACGGACCGGGAACGCCGGTTTCATTCCGTGAATTCGCTGCTGCCGCAAAACCGCAATGTCGAGTGGCTGCTCGATATGCTGAAGGGCAATGCGCTGCTCGCGCCGTCGGCCCCCGTGCTGCGCAAAGCGCTGACGGGCCGCTACACGAGCTCCAAGCAAGCGCTGGCCGACTGGCGCGCCCGCGGCTCGGCTTACCGTCCCGTGCGCAAGAAGCCGGTCAAAGGGGGCTGGATCAAGCTGTGCTTCGCCGCTTCCTTGTTGATGTTCGGCGCGGCCATTTATTTCGTGTTGCAATAAAATGCAGACAAAGGCAATTCAAGACGGCCCGGATCGGGTAATAGTGAAACGAGAAGGTTCGTTAGACGAGAGGTTGTTCATTCATGGAGACGGCGGAAACACTATCCGTGCAAGTGGAGCGGTTCATACTAGACGAAGCGTTGATCGAACCGGGGGACGGCGTGGTCGTGGCGGTATCGGGCGGACCCGACTCCGTCGGGCTGCTGCACCTCCTTTTTGCGTTATCCGGCCGTTATCGTCTCCGGCTCACCGTCGCGCACGTCAATCACGGCTTCCGGGGTGCCGAAGCCGACCGGGAGGCGGAGCTTGTGAAGTCGCTTGCCGAGCGATGGGGCCTCCCTGTGGAAACGACCTTCATCGATATGCCCCGTATTATAGAAGAAACGGGGCGGAACCCCCAAGCCGCCGCCCGGGACAAGCGGTACGAATTTTTGTTCGATGTGGCGAGGCGAACGGGTTCCCGGCGGATCGCGCTCGCCCACCATGCGGACGATCAGGCGGAGACGGTGCTGATGCGGCTGCTGCGTGGAACAGGGCCTTCGGGATTATCAGGAATTCCGGTGCGCAGAATGGCAGAAAATGGTTTGGAACTCATACGCCCCTTGCTGCGTATATACAAAGCGGACATTATCCGGCACTGTGAAGCGGAAGGGCTTCCGTTTTGTACGGACAGCAGCAATTTGGAGAGAAAGTATGTTCGCAATCAGGTGCGGATGGACGTGCTTCCCTTTTTGGCCCGTTACAACGAACAGCTGCCTGCGGCGTTGAACCGGCTGGCGGAGACAATGGCCGGAGAAGACGATTTTATGAACCGGGAAGTCCGGCGGATCTTCGAGCGGCACGTGACCCGAAAAAACGCCTGTTACAGCTTTTCCGCAAAATGGTTTACGGGGGTACATGTTGCTTTACAAAGGCGGTTGATTAAACTAATATTAAGTTATCTTGCTTCCGACCCGGATTCCATGGATTTCCTGAAAGTCGAACAATTTCGGACGGCTGTTCTGCGTGAACGACCGTCCAATTTTCGATTGGAAATCGGGCAGAACATCGCGCTCAGCAGGGAATATGATCGTATCGCGGTTCATACTATGGTGTTACGACCTCTCCCTTACGCGTACATGCTGCGCGAAGGCCAGACGGAGCTTGCGATTCCCGAGACGGGAGTCCGCCTTACGCTCCGTTCCTTGGACAGCGAAGAGGAGCGCCCCGAATGTACCGATGCCTGGACCGCCTGTTTCGATGCGGAGGAGCTTGCCATGCCTCTCACGGTCCGCAGCCGCCTTCCGGGAGACCGGATGAAGCCGCTCGGACTAAACGGGACGAAAAAGGTAAAAGATATGTTCATCGATGCGAAAGTGCCTCCTACCTTGCGCGAGACGATTCCGATCCTTGCGGACGCCGGCGGCAGCGTGCTTTGGGTACCGGGCGTTCGGCGGTCATCGGCCGCTGCGATCACCGGACGGACGAAGCGAATGCTACATATTCAAGTGGATATTCATGGCAAAGATTTTTATTAAGTGGGAGGACCTCTCTTGCAAAACGACATTCAAGAAGTACTGTACAGCGAGCAGCAAATTCAAGACAAAATCAAAGAAATGGGCGAGCAGATCAGCCGCGATTTCGAAGGACGCAACCCGTTGGTCATCTGCGTACTGAAGGGCGCATTCATCTTTATGGCCGATTTGGTCAAGCAGATTACGATTCCGCTTGAGCTCGATTTTATGGCCGTATCAAGCTACGGCGCATCGACCAAGTCGTCGGGTGTGGTCAAAATTATCAAGGACCTCGATATTTCCGTGGAGGGACGCCACATTCTGATCGTCGAGGACATCATCGACA
Source organism: Paenibacillus ehimensis NBRC 15659 (assembly GCF_004000785.1). Taxonomy (GTDB): domain Bacteria; phylum Bacillota; class Bacilli; order Paenibacillales; family NBRC-103111; genus Paenibacillus_G; species Paenibacillus_G ehimensis. Next base: position 12,709 of record NZ_BILX01000073.1, read on the forward strand.
GCGGCTTGACGCTAAGCTATTTGATCGACGTGCTCGAACGCCGCAACGCCCTTTCCATTACGGTCGCCGCTTTATTCGACAAACCGGCGCGTAGATCTGTAGAGTTGGACGCAGACTATAAAGGCTTCGTGATCCCGGACGCGTTCGTGGTGGGATATGGCTTGGACTATGCGGAGAAATACCGGAACCTGCCGTATGTCGGCGTGCTGAAGCCCGAAGTTTACTCCCAATAGCATTTCTTGAGATGCCAAGACTTGCTGTGGTACAATATACAAAGTTGCCGTTGTTGAGAGGAGGTAGGGGATGAATCGCATTATTCGCAATACAGGCTTTTATCTGCTCATTTTTTTGGTCACCGTCGGAATCGTTCATTTTATCAGCACGCAGAATGAACAGAAAGACACGATCAGCTACGATAAGCTCCGCGTGGCCTTAATCGAAAAGAATGTCGAATCCATCATCGTAAAATACGATGCTCAAACGTATCTGGTTCGGGGGAAATATAAGAACGCTTCTGCGGATAAGAAAAATTTCGAATCTCGTGCGCCTTATGACCCGCAAATCTTCCGTTTGATTGAAAACAGCGACATTCCCCAAGGGAACGTTTACATCGAGAAAATGGAAGGGGACAATGTTTGGATCAGCTTCCTTACCTCCATTATCCCGTTTGTGATCATCTTCATCCTGTTTTTCTTCCTGTTGAATCAGGCGCAGGGTGGCGGCGGAAAAGTCATGAACTTCGGCAAAAGCCGGGCAAGGCTCTATAACGAAGAGAAAAAGCGCGTAACGTTCGAGGACGTTGCCGGAGCCGATGAGGAAAAGCAAGAGCTGGTTGAAGTTGTCGAGTTTTTGAAAGACCCGCGCAAATTCGCAGCCGTAGGCGCCCGCATCCCGAAAGGGGTTCTGTTGGTCGGTCCTCCGGGTACCGGTAAAACGCTGCTTGCCAGAGCCGTAGCCGGTGAAGCCGGTGTACCGTTCTTTAGTATCAGCGGTTCCGATTTCGTGGAAATGTTCGTCGGTGTCGGTGCTTCCCGCGTACGCGATTTGTTCGAGAATGCCAAGAAAAACGCCCCTTGTATCATATTTATAGATGAAATCGATGCTGTCGGCCGTCAGCGCGGCGCCGGATTAGGCGGCGGGCACGACGAGCGCGAGCAGACGCTCAATCAGCTTCTGGTTGAGATGGACGGCTTTGGCGCCAACGAAGGCATTATCATCGTGGCCGCGACGAACCGTCCGGACATTCTGGACCCTGCCTTGCTGCGTCCGGGACGCTTCGACCGTCAAATTACCGTCGACCGTCCGGATGTGAAGGGACGCGAAGCGGTGCTCAAGGTGCATGCGCGCAACAAACCGCTCGCCAAAGATGTGAAGCTGGATCAGCTTTCCCGTTATACAACCGGATTTACCGGTGCGGACCTTGAAAACCTGCTGAATGAAGCGGCGCTCATTGCGGCCCGCCGCAACCGGAAAGACATTTCCATGGATGAGATCGACGAGGCGTTCGATCGCGTGATCGTGGGAACGCAGAAGAAAAGCCGTGTCATCAGCGAGCGGGAGAAGCGCATGGTCGCTTTTCATGAAGCGGGCCATACGATCGTCGGTGTCCATGTGGAGAACGCCGAGATGGTGCATAAAGTGACCATCATTCCGCGCGGCCGCGCGGGCGGATATGTCATGATGCTGCCGAAGGAAGGCGAAGACCGGATGATGCAGACGAAGTCGGAGCTGCTCGATAAGGTAACCGGACTTCTGGCCGGACGCGTATCCGAAGAGCTGTTTATCGGCGAAATCGGGACGGGAGCCTACAGTGACTTCCAACGCGCTACGGGCATCGTGCGCCGCATGATTACCGAATTCGGGATGAGCGACAAGCTCGGACCGATGCAGTTCGGTACGACCCAGGGTCAAGTTTTCTTGGGCCGGGATATCGGTCATGAGCAGAACTATAGCGATGCCATCGCTTACGAGATCGACCAAGAGATGCAATCGATTATGCGCGCCTGCTATGACCGGGCCAAAGAAATTTTGACCAAGTACAGCGACCAAGTGCGCTTGGTTGCCGAAACGTTGATCGAGAAAGAAACACTGGAGAAAGACCAGATTCGCGAGCTGATCGAGACCGGCAAGCTCGGACCCGTCAAAGAAGACGGAGAAGCGAAGCCGGAAGATGTGAAAGTGAACATCCAAGGGCAGCATCAAGAATCCGAAGCCAACAAGCTTGATTTCGAGAAAACCGAGCCGGATGGCGATAAAGAGGAAAACAAATAAAGGTGCAAACAAAACCGGTGCCGCAGAAGCGCCGGTTTTTCCTTTTAGATATAGAATTTATAAGTTGAATTCTATATCGCCAGAAAAGCTTCCACTAAAACATGCATGTATCTTTCACGAAACGGCTTCGATAAGAAGCTTTCCTTTATCTATGCAGGCTAAAAAAGGACGTTTATTGAGAAACTAGCCTTAGGAAAGGGAGCGGATTGGCCCATAATACGAGACCGGTATTTTCCGGTCTTTTTGTACCTATTTCAGCATTGACACCGCACGGTCTGTTGTGTAAATTAAGTGTAAATCTTTAAACACTTTGTGAACATTTTCACCAGTAGTTGCATCGCGTTCCAGAGAGATATGTTTTGGAAACATCAGGGTGGTCATACGAAAAAAAGGATGGTGCGTCATGGAAGCATTAGCGTTGGAGCGTAAAGCGGAACAGCAAAAAGAGCTGAAAGAGCGGATCGCCCAGCTGAAGAAAGAACGGAATGCCATTATACTTGCTCATTATTATCAGCGCGACGAGATTCAAGAGGTAGCCGATTTTCGCGGGGATTCGTTCCTGCTGGCTCAAAAAGCCGCTTCCACCGACGCCGATGTGATCGTCTTCTGCGGCGTGCATTTTATGGGCGAAAGCGCAAAAATATTGGCCCCGAACAAAACGGTTCTCATCCCGGATGAGCGGGCGGGCTGTCCGATGGCCGACATGGTCAATGTCGACGGTCTGCGGGCGTTAAAGAAAAAGCATCCCAATGCTAAAGTCGTGGCCTATATTAATACGTCGGCGGAAGTGAAATCGGAAACCGACATTTGCTGTACGTCGGCCAACGCGATCAAAGTCATCAATTCGGTCGACTCCGATGAAATCATCTGGGTGCCGGATAAAAACCTTGGTGATTACGTTTCCAAATTTACCGATAAGAAAATGATTATTTGGGAAGGATATTGCAACACTCACGACATGCTCACCGTCAAAGATGTTGAAGAGATGAAAGCTCAATATCCGAATGCCCAATTCGTCGTTCATCCCGAATGCCGCCCGGAGGTCGTCAAGCTTGGCGATTTTGTCGGCAGTACAACTGCCATCATCAAATATTGCAGGGAATCCGATTGCCAGGAGTTTATCGTCGGTACGGAAGACGGTACGGGGTATCAGCTCCGGCTCGACAGCCCGAACAAACAGTTCCATTTTGCCACCAAATATTTGGTTTGCCCGAATATGAAGGTAAACAACCTGAAAAAAGTGGTCAAATGTCTGGAGACAAACCAACCTCAAATTTATGTTCCGCCGCAAGTGGCCGACAAAGCCAGAGCATCTTTGGAGCGCATGCTGCAGGTCAAGTAGCATGCGCTACTTCCTTGTTGAACGGGTGAGAGCTGATGATACCTCGTTATTTGGTTAATTTCGATGTGCGGCAGCTGCCGCAGGTACATACCAACGTTATTGTGATCGGCGCAGGAATCGCCGGTCTTTTTACGGCACTGCGTTCCGCCGAGAACCACAAAGTGCTGATGGTCACGAAAAAATCGCTGCTCGACAGCAACACCCGGTATGCACAGGGGGGGATCGCGGCCGTCATCTCGGACGAAGATTCGCCGGCATACCATCGGCAGGATACGTTGATCGCGGGAGCCGGGCTTTGCTCTTCCGCGGCCGTAGATGTTCTTGTGCATGAAGGACCCGACGGGGTGAAAGACTTGATCCGCATGGGAACCGAATTCGATATGGAAGACGGACGATATGCCCTGACAAAAGAAGGGGCGCATAGTCAGAGGCGTATCCTGCATGCGCAAGGGGACGCTACCGGCGCGGAAATCGTGCGTGCGTTGTCCGAGAAAACGAAGCAGGACCCGAATATCGAGATTTGGGATGACCATTTTGTAATCGATTTAATAACGGATAACGGCGAATGCTACGGAGCGCTGGTTCAAAGGCCGGACGGCAGCCGGGTGATCGTTCACGCGACCGCAACCATCCTGTGTACCGGCGGGGCGGGGCAATTGTTCCGCTATACGACCAATCCCGATATCGCCACCGGGGACGGCATTGCGATTGCCTACCGGGCGGGCGCGAATATCCGGGACGTGGAATTTATTCAGTTCCATCCGACGGCCTTGTGCTATCCTGGAGCCCCGAGGTTTCTTATCTCCGAAGCGGTACGCGGGGAAGGGGCCGTACTGCGCAATATTAACGGCGAGCGGTTCATGGAGCGTTACCATCCGCAGCTGGAGCTTGCTCCACGGGATATCGTCGCCCGGGCGATCGTCAGTGAAATGGAGAACACCAAATCGACCTTCGTCTACATTGATTTTACGCACGAATCGGAAGAAACGGTGAAGCACCGGTTTCCGACCATTTACGAATATTGCTTGTCTTACGGGCTCGATTTGTCGTCCGATTGGATTCCTGTAGCCCCGGCTGCTCATTATATGATGGGCGGGGTAGAGACCGACCTTCATGGAGAAACGGCTGTAACACGGCTGTTTGCTTGTGGGGAAGTGTCCTCTACGGGTGTACACGGAGCCAACCGACTGGCCAGCAACTCACTTTCCGAAGCGATTGTGTTCGGGCGGAGGATTGTCGAACGAATCAACAGCTTGCCGCCGATTGCAGAGCTTCCCCACATCCGGGAGGAGCGGCGGTCGAAGGATAACGCCATTCAGCCCGTTGTCGAAAAAAAACTCAAGCTGCAAAAGGTGATGCTCCGGTATGCGGGACTCAAGCGGCACGCTCAAGGACTTGAAAAAGGATACGACGAGCTGAAGCGGCATGTGCCGATCTTCGACAGCTGCTTGGCCAAGCGGGAAGAATATGAATTTGCCAACCTGCTCATCTGCGCGCTTCTCACGACACAGGCCGCTTTGATTAGGCAGGAAAGCCGCGGGGGACACTACCGGGAGGACTTCCCGGACAAGGATGACGTGGTTTGGCGCAAGCATACCGTGTTTAATCGTGCCAACGGCATTACGGAAGGACGGATTGATGATGTTTGAGTTGAACCGGTCGAATTTGGACCGCAGCTTGCGGGCATGGCTTGAGGAAGACATCGGGATGGGCGACGTCACGACGATGACGACGATTCCGGCGGATTCGCAAGCCAAAGGTATTATTCACGTCAAAGATGAGGGCATCATCGCCGGAATCCCGGTCGCCGAAGCGGTCTTCGCATTGGTTGACCCGCAGCTTCGGTTCGAGGCGAAGGTCAACGACGGCGCTGCCGCCCGGTACGGCACCGTGATCGCGGAAGTATTCGGCAGCACGCGCAGCATTTTGCTCGGGGAGCGGCTTGCGCTGAATTTGCTTCAGCGCATGTCCGGCATTGCTACGCGTACGCGACAGTTCGTGGACCGGCTGGAAGGACTGCCGGTTCGTCTTGTGGATACGCGCAAAACAACGCCGGGCCACCGGATGCTGGAGAAATATGCGGTTCGTGTCGGAGGAGGACATAACCACCGGTTCGGACTCTACGATGCCGTCATGATCAAGGACAACCATATCAAGGGAGCGGGAGGAATCCGTCAAGCTATTACGGCGGCCCGGGCTCAAATTCCGCATACGATGAAGATTGAAGTCGAAGTGGAAACCTTCGAGCAGCTTGAAGAGGCGTTAGCGGCCGGTCCCGACATCGTCATGCTCGACAACATGTCGCCGGAGCAAATGTCGCAAGCGGTACAGCGCATGAAAAATCAGGCTCCGCATATCATGGTAGAAGCATCGGGAAGCGTTACGCTGGACAGTGTCCACAGCATTGCCCTAAGCGGGGTGGACGTCATTTCCGTTGGCCGGCTGACTTATTCCGTGCAGGCGCTTGATATCAGCCTGGATCTGAACGAACAGAAAGGTTCCGCGGGAGAAAAGGTGGGCCGGTCATGATCTTAGTGGTGGACGTAGGGAATACTAATATCGTGCTCGGCATCTACGAAGGGAAGCAGCTGCTTCACCACTGGCGGCTTAGTACGAACCGGTCGGCCACTTCGGACGAGTACGGAATGACCATGTACAACCTGTTCCGGCATGCGGGAATCGGTCTGGATCAAGTCGATGGCGTCATTCTTTCTTCCGTCGTGCCGCCATTGATGTTTGTACTGGAACAATTGTGTTTAAATTATTTAAAGAAAGCGCCGTTGATCGTAGGACCTGGGATCAAGACGGGATTAAATATCCGTTACGAGAACCCGAAGGAAGTCGGCGCAGACCGGATCGTGAATGCAGTTGCCGCCATCGAGCTGTATGGCTCGCCCTGTATCGTGGTTGATTTTGGAACGGCTACGACCTTCGATTATATTGACCAGAAGGGCCAATTCATCGGCGGGGCCGTGGCGCCCGGAATCAGCATTTCAACCGAAGCTTTATACCAGCGGGCAGCCAAGCTGCCTCGCATCGAGCTGGTGAAGCCGAAAAGCGTCGTCGGCCGCAATACGATCGCGTCGATGCAGGCCGGGATTATTTACGGCTTCGCCGGTCAAGTGGACGGAATCGTGGAGCGGATTAAGCAGGAGTTTCAAGTTGAGCCGAAAGTCATCGCAACAGGCGGGCTGGCAGAGCTCATTGCAGGGGAATCGCGTACAATCGATTTGATCGATCCGCTTCTCACGCTGCAGGGATTGCAAATTATATACGAGCGCAACATCGGTTAGAGGTCCGCACATCGCAGCAGGACCCTAATTGCGGCTTAACGGGCCTTTTCACCTGAGCCTGTAGCGTCATTCGAACAGAAGGAGCTTTGTCATGCAAGATTATTTAATCAGGGCCACGGCCTATGAAGGAAAAGTGCGCGCGTTTGCCGTCCGCACCACCGGAATTGTTGAGGAGCTTCGCCGTCGTCATCAGACTACGCCTACCGCGACCGCTGCTTTGGGACGTACGGTTACCGCTGCGCTGATGATGGGCATCATGCTTAAAGGTGAGGAAAAGCTGACCGTTCAGGTAAAGGGCGGCGGACCGATCGGCCAGATCGTCGCAGATTCCAACGCTCATGGAGAAGTACGAGGTTATGTGGACAATCCGGCCGTCGATTTGCCTTTGAATCAGATCGGCAAGCTGGACGTGGCCGGCGCTGTCGGTACCGACGGTTTTTTGTATGTCATTAAAGACCTTGGGCTTAAAGAACCTTACCGCGGCAGCATCCCGATTGTTTCCGGCGAGCTTGGCGAAGATTTTACGTATTATTTTGCGAAATCCGAACAAACGCCTTCGGCTGTCGCTTTGGGCGTGCTGGTCGATGTGGATTATACCGTGAAGACCGCCGGCGGATTCATCATTCAGTTGCTGCCGGGGTTAACGGACGACGAGATTGCACAGATTGAAAAGGAGCTTGCGGCTCTTCCGCCGATTACATCCTTGCTTGACCGCGGGGACCGTCTGGAGGACATACTCGCTACGCTGCTTCCCGGAGCCGAAGTGCTGGAGAGACGCGACGACATTCGGTTTCAGTGCAAATGCTCGCGCGAGCGTGTCGAGCAGACTTTAATCAGTCTGGGGCGGGATGAATTACAGCAAATTCTGGAAGAAGACGGTAAAGCGGAAATCGTGTGCCATTTTTGTAACGAGGCCTATCGTTTCAGCCGGGAAGACCTTGAAGCGATTCTCAAGTCCATATAAAAAGACAGGATGGCGAGCAGCCGCCCGGTCCATATAGAGAGTGATTATACGAGGAGATAGGGTATGCGAAACATTAAAGTATTATGGGGCATGATCGCTGTGTTGCTGGTCGCGGTAGTCATCCTATCCTCCGTATTAATGGCCCACTCCTTATACCCATCCCCTACCGATAAACATCCGGACCCCCAGAAGCAGGACGGAGAGGCGCAAATTTTGGCCACGATCGGAGAGAAAAAGATTACGTTTGCCGAATTGGAAACGCAGCTGCTTGCGGCGCACGGACGCGAGCTCTTGGACCGAATGATCGACCGGGAAGTGGTGCGCTTGGAGGCGAAGGCCTTGGGCATTGAAATCGGCGACAATGAGGTGCAGCAGGAACTAAAGCGGATGAAGCAGGGGTACGAAAGCGAGCAGGAATTTTTGGAAACGATGAAAAACCAGCTGGGCTTGACCCCTGATAAGCTCAAAGAGGATGTGTACCACAAGCTGTTGGCCGATAAAGTTGCCATTCACAACATCCGGATCACCGATGAAGAAGTGCAGGCTTATATTTCGGCGCATCAAGACGAATTCCAGACGCGCGTGGAGCTCCGCCTTCAGCAGATTGTGACGTCCAGCAAGGATCAGGCCCAGCGGGCGTTGAACGATTTGGCCAAAGGCGCCGATTTTGCCCAGGTAGCCAAGGAACGTTCCCTTGATGATGCGACGCGCGATAGCGGGGGAGACTTGGGCTGGCTGGAAGAGGGCGATCCGTTCGTTCCCGCTCCGGTCATGAAGATTGCCAAGCAGTTAAAGCAAGGGGAAATCGGAAAACCCGTGGAAGTCGACGGCAAATATGTCATCGTAAAGCTGAGAGAGCGTAAGGAAACGTCGAAGGATGAGCCTGCGGCGATCCAGGAGCGGGTCCGCAAAGACCTCGCCCTTCGGGAAGCTCCTCCGATGAAGGAGATACTGCGTACGCTCCGAGACAAGTGGAAAGTATCCGTTCAGGCAAATTTCTAGGAAGCGACAGGGAATTGTATTGACAACCATCGTAGGGGTTGATAAGATTACAATATAATACCCACTGAATTACTCGGATATTTCGATGTGAACTTGAGGAGGAGAACCGAATGGCCAGATTAGTGCAAAGCGTTACGCAATTGATTGGGGACACGCCATTGGTCAAGTTAAACCGTGTCGTGCCGGAGGGCAGCGCGGAAATCTACGTTAAGCTGGAATTCCAAAACCCGGGTGCCAGCGTAAAAGACCGGATTGCCATTAGCATGATTGAAGTGGCCGAGCAGGAAGGCCGCATCAAACCGGGCGATACGATCGTCGAGCCGACGAGCGGAAATACGGGGATCGGTCTGGCGATGGTTGCCGCGGCTAAAGGCTATAAGGCGATTTTGGTCATGCCGGAGACGATGTCCATGGAACGCCGCAATCTGCTTCGCGCTTACGGTGCACAGTTAGAGCTGACGCCGGGAGCGGAAGGGATGAAGGGCGCGATCAAGCGTGCGGAAGAAATCTTGGCCGAAAATCCGGGTTACTTCATGCCTCAACAGTTCAAGAACCAAGCCAACGTCAAAGTTCACCGCGAAACGACCGGTCCGGAAATCGTTGAAGCGATCAAAGCGCATGACGGCAAGCTGGATGCTTTTATTGCCGGGATCGGAACGGGCGGAACGATTACAGGGGCCGGTTCGGTGCTTAAGGAGAACTTCCCGAACATTAAAATTTATGCCGTCGAGCCTTCGGCTTCTCCGGTATTGTCCGGAGGCAAGCCGGGCCCGCACCGCATTCAAGGGATCGGTGCAGGTTTTGTACCGGATATTCTCGACACCGGCATTTATGACGGCATTATTGCGGTAGAGAACGAGGAAGCGTTCGAAACGTCCCGCCGCGTAGCGAAAGAAGAAGGTATCCTGGGCGGCATTTCGTCCGGCGCAGCCATCTTCGCCGCACTGAAGGTCGCCAAGGAACTTGGCCCCGGCAAGCGCGTCGTCGCCGTCGTTCCAAGCAACGGCGAGCGTTATCTGTCTACACCGCTGTATCAATTCGAGGACTAATAAGCCAATCAAGCCTGCTCACCCTGCTGCAAAGGTTGAGCGGGCTTTTATCTTTCTACCTCCCTCATGAAATTGGGAAGGGAGTTGTTTTTGCTCGTGGGTTAGTCGAAGGAGAAATCGCGTTTCGCGGCGAGTTTTTTGCTCCATTCCCACCAACTTCCATAATATTCTAGGGGGATGGGGCAAAACGTGTCTGAGCTAAAGCGAAACGCGATTTTCCGCAGACTGCGCAAGGGGCCCGGGCCCTCCCGATTCATCTCCGCCCTTTTATTCGCCCGCAATTTCAAGTATACTAATCCCAACATTAAACGACGAACGCAAAAGGAGGACGGAACATGCTCCTGACATCCTATCATCAATGGCAGCAGTGGGCTCAGGACTATACCGTGCTTCCATATGTTATCCGGTTTTCATTAGAGCAAAGCCGCCCGCTTTCCTGGGCGCCGATTTGGGAGGAAGCGGCTCCCGGTTCCTTCGTGCTGGAGAGCGGCAAGGGCGGCCGCTACAGTTTTTTTGGCATTCGGCCCGTTTCGGCTATTCAAGGAACCGGCTGCGAGGCGATCGTTACGGCACAGGATGGCAGCGAAGAGAAGCGGCATGGAGCCCCGCTTGGTCTGGTGAAAAGCTGGCTCGCCCCTTTCCGGTCGCCGGTCGTAGAAGGGGCCCCGAAATGGATAGGCGGCTGCGTGGGGTTCTGGGGCTACGATGTGATTCGTACTATTGAACGACTGCCAGTCCGGGCGAAAGCCGATTTGCCCGTGCCCGATTATGCTTTTGTTCGGGTGAACGAGCTCTGGATTGTCGATCATGAAACCAATCAGCTGTTTTGCGCGGTCCATACGGAGCTTTCGCCACAACAAGTCCAAGAGCCGGGTTGGCTCGAGGCCCGGTATAAGGAAGCGGAGCGGTCGGCGGCCCGGATGAAAGGGCTGTGGGACCGATTGGCAGAGGCGGCCGCACACCTGCTTTTGCAGGAGGAAGCGGAACGGAAGCGGAGGCTGATGGAAGAAGACCGTCTGCAGGTGGACGTTGATGCCATTGAAGGGATAGCTGCCGATTTTCCGAGAGAAGCCTACATCGATGCGGTGCGCAAAATTCGCGATTATATCGGTGCCGGAGACGTGTTTCAGGTCAATCTTTCAGTTCGCCAAAGCAAGCGTCTTGAGGCTTCGCCTGAAGACATTTACGAATGGCTGCGGCTGGTGAACCCTTCCCCTTATATGGGACTGCTGCGTTTCCGTGATTTTCAGCTTGTATCGGGCTCCCCGGAGCTGTTGGTCCAGCTTGAACGAGGAACCGTCCGCACTCGTCCGATTGCAGGCACCCGTCCGCGCGGCATGAGCCCGGAAGAAGACAGGCAGCTTGCGGATGAACTGATCCATCACGAGAAAGAACGGGCCGAGCATATTATGCTTGTCGATTTGGAGCGCAACGATCTTGGACGAATTTCGACATACGGGACCGTGAAGGTCAAAGACTTTATGGTCATCGAGTACTATTCCCACGTGATGCACATCGTGTCGGAAGTTGAAGGAAAGCTGGCCGAAGGCCGTGATGCCTTCGATGTCATTGCCGCGACGTTCCCGGGCGGCACGATTACCGGTGCTCCGAAAATTCGCACGATGGAGATTATTGAGGAACTGGAGCCGGTGAGAAGAGGACCATATACCGGGTCTATCGGTTGGATTGACTATAATGGCGATATGGAATTTAATATAATCATACGCACGCTCATCGCAGCAGGCGGCACGGGATATGTGCAGGCCGGGGCGGGGATTGTCATCGACTCGATTCCGGAGAAGGAATATACGGAATCGATTAACAAAGCAAAAGCTATGTGGAAAGCCATACAATATAGCGAACGAAATCCATGCCCTGCGGGAGGTAGAAAATCATGATTTTGGTCATCGACAACTACGATTCGTTTACGTACAATTTGGTGCAGTATTTGGGAGAATTGGGCGAAAAGATCGAGGTGCGCCGCAACGATGAGATCGATCTGGAGGGGATCGAAGCGTTAAAGCCGGACCATATTCTGATCTCTCCGGGGCCTTGCACGCCCAACGAAGCCGGAATCAGCCTGTCGCTGATCGAGCGCTTCAAAGGCCGGATTCCCATTCTCGGCGTCTGCTTGGGTCATCAATCGATCGGACAGGCGTTTGGCGGCGAAGTGATCCGCGCGGAGCGGCTGATGCACGGGAAAACGTCGGAAATATTCCACGACGGTCAAGGGATCTTTAAGGATATGCCGTCTCCATTTACGGCAACGAGGTACCATTCCTTGATCGTAAAGAGAGAAACGCTGCCTGATTGTTTCGTGGTCACCGCCGAAACGGCCGAGGGTGAAATTATGGGACTGCGCCATAAAGAATACCCGATCGAAGGCGTGCAGTTCCATCCCGAATCGATCATTACCGATCACGGGCATCAAATGCTGCGCAATTTCTTGAACGAAACGGCAGTGAGCCAAGCGTGAAAATCGATTTAAACGGAAACGTCATAGAGGAACAAAAGGCCGTGGTCTCCGTATACGACCACGGTTTTCTTTACGGTATGGGCTTGTTTGAGACGTTCCGCACCTACGGCGGTCGTCCCTTTTTGCTGGAATGGCATTTGGAGCGCCTGGCCGCAGGCTGCCGGGAACTGGACATTTGCTACGTTCCCGATCCGAACCGCTTGCAGTTCCGGATTCGCCGACTGCTGGAGGCCAACGAATTGACAGACGCCTACTTTCGTTTCACGGTTACGGCGGGCACGGACATTCTTGGTCTTCCGGCCGAACCGTACAAGCACCCTTCGGAGGTGCTTTATGTAAAACCGTTGCCGCCTGTCGATTCGTCGGTTTATGTTAGCGGCAAGCCGCTGCAGCTTCTCGAATCGCGTCGAAATTCGCCGGAAGGCAAGATTCGACATAAATCGCTGCATTATATGAATAATATTTTGGCAAAACAAGAACTCCGGCGCTATCCTTGGGCAGGTCAGGCAGAAGGCCTCCTGCTGGATGCCCGAGGCTTCTTGTCGGAAGGGATCGTCAGCAATGTATTTTTTGTGCGCGGCGGAGAGCTGCATACGCCTTCGGCGGAAACGGGGCTGCTGCCCGGCATTACGAGACGCTATGTGATGACGGCGGCACGAGAGACCGGATTATCCGTTTCGGAGGGCTTGTACAAGTGGGAGGATCTTACCGGGGCGGACGAAGTCTTTTTGACGAATTCCATTCAAGAAATTATCCCGGTTACAAGACTGTTCGACCGGGAAGGGAATGGGCATGCCGTCGGCGACGGCTTGGCAGGTCCTATCACGGGAAGATTGCTGTCCTGGTATAGGAACGCTTGTTCCGGTGAGGACAAGGCAGCTGAAGCTAAGGAGGTAAATGATGAACGCTAGCGTGACGGATTCGAACAAGCTCAAGCAGCTGTTGAGCGGGCCGAGGACAGTCGTCATGGGGATTCTTAATGCGACTCCGGACTCCTTCTCGGACGGGGGCCGGTATATTGACCCGATTGCTGCCGTAGCCCGGGCGCTGGAGATGATCGCGCAGGGAGCCGATATGATTGACGTTGGCGGCGAATCGACGCGTCCCGGCGCTCCCGCCGTTTCGTTGGAGGAAGAGCTGGAACGGGTCATTCCTGTCATTCGCGCGCTGCGGCAGGCAGGCATCGAGACGCCGATCTCCATCGACACGTATAAGGCCGAAACGGCTAGACAAGCGATGGCCGCGGGCGCAAGCCTGCTCAACGATATATGGGGATTGCAGAAGGAGCCGGACATGGCCCGTGTAGCTGTGGAATACGGCTGCCCGATCGTTCTGATGCATAATCGCACCGAAGCGGTGTATGCTAACTTTATCCAAGACGTGATCGAGGATTTGCGGGAAACGGTTCGCCGGGCGCACCAAGCAGGGATTCGCGACGAGCAGATTATTTTGGACCCGGGAATCGGATTTGCCAAAACGTACGAGCACAATTTGCAGCTGATGAACTATCTGGACCGGATCGTCTCCTTAGGGTACCCGGTGCTGCTCGGCACGTCGCGCAAGAGCATGATTCGCCGCGCGCTGAATTTGCCGACGGACGACGTGGTGGAAGGGACAGCGGCTACCGTTGCGCTCGGCATTGCCCAAGGCTGCCGGATCGTCAGAGTGCATGATGTGAAAGCCATGCGGCGGGTCGCCGATATGACCGACGCCATCATGCACCACCGATGAACCTGTTGACTGCATTGACGGGACCGCGACTTGAAGGAGGAATACGAAGTTGGATAAAATGATGCTGAAAGGGATGTCCTTTTATGGCTACCACGGCGTTTTTCCGGAGGAAAACAAGCTGGGACAGCGCTATTACGTGGATGTGGAGCTGTACCTTCCGCTGGACCGGGCGGGCCGCTCCGACCGGGTGGAAGACACCGTGAATTATGCCGAGGTCCACGGCCTGATCAAAACCATTGTCGAGCAGAAAACATTCAAGCTGGTCGAGGCGCTGGCTGAGCATATTGCATCCGAAGTATTGCGAACTTATACTAGTATAAATGCATTGACCGTTCGCGTCGTCAAGCCGCATCCGCCGGTTGCCGTTCATTTTGACGGCTTCACGATTGAAATTCACAGGAAGCGGGAAGCCCGCTGATGAACGATGGAGATATGCAGTCGGCCATAGCCGCTTGGGAACGGGCTTACATCGGACTGGGCTCCAATATCGGAGACCGGGAGCGCTTCCTGACGGAAGCCGTTCGTTTGCTTCAGCAGCATCCGCAGATTCGCGTTACCGGTCAATCGTCCTTGTATGAGACCGATCCGGTTGGCTATACAGATCAGGGTCCCTTTTTGAATATGGCGATCGAGGTGACGACGACGCTCTCCCCGGAACAACTGCTGGAGCAGTTGATGGAAACGGAACGAGAGCTGGGCCGCGTCCGCGACATTCGCTGGGGGCCTCGTACCATTGACCTCGATATGCTGATGTACGGCGACGTCAGACGGCAGCAGCCCGAATTGACACTGCCTCACCCGCGCATGCATGAGCGGGCATTCGTTCTAATCCCTCTTATCGAGGTATTGGAGCTTCATCACCAGCCGCAGGCCGAGCCTTTACGGGCGTTTTTGGAGCGTGCGGAAGGAAAGGAAGGCGTTACACTTTGGAAAAAAATGCAGTAGCCCAGCGCATCCGCGCTTTTCGCAAATTAAAAGGCTTTACCCAAAACGAACTGGCGGAACGGTTGGACGTTTCCATTGCCGTACTCGGCTCCATCGAGCGGGGAACGCGCAAGGCGGATCCGAAAATCGTCCGTAAAATATGCGAAACGCTGGGAATTGAGCCTGAAGAGCTTTATTTCCAAGCAAGCGGCAAATAAACACCTAAGCAGAAAGGAGAGATACGATGTTAACGATAGGCAACGTTACCGCCCCGAACAAAGTGGTCCTGGCCCCGATGGCAGGCGTCTGCAATCCGGCCTTTCGCTTGATCGCGAAAGAATTCGGCTGCGGCCTCGTCTGCGCGGAGATGGTCAGCGACAAGGCCATCCTGCACGGCAATCACCGCACGTTGGAGATGCTGTATGTCGACGAGCGGGAGAAGCCGCTGAGCTTGCAGATTTTCGGCGGCGACACCGAAACGCTCGTGGAAGCGGCCAAATATGTAGATCAGCATACGAATGCGGACATCATCGATATCAACATGGGCTGTCCTGTGCCCAAAATTACAAAATGCGACGCGGGGGCGCGTTGGTTGCTGGACCCCGACAAAATCGAGCAGATGGTTTCGACCGTCAGCCGGTCCGTCAGCAAGCCGCTTACCGTGAAAATGCGGATCGGCTGGGATGACGACCATATTTACGCGGTACGGAATGCGAAAGCCGTAGAAAACGGCGGCGGCGCAGCCGTGTCCGTTCATGGGCGCACGAGAGTGCAGATGTATACGGGACACGCGAACTGGGACATCATTAAAGAGGTCAAGGAAGCCGTTTCGATTCCGGTGATCGGCAACGGGGACGTCTTTACCCCCGAGGATGCCAAACGGATGCTCGACCAGACCGGCGTCGACGGAGTCATGATCGGCCGCGCCGCGCTGGGCAATCCGTGGATGCTTTACCGGACCATCCAATATTTGACCAAAGGCGAGCTTCCGCCGGAACCGAGCCCGCAAGAGAAGATTCGCATCGCGGTGCTGCATTTGGACCGCTTGACGGCGCTGAAAGGCGAAGCGGTGGCGGTCAAGGAAATGCGCAAGCATCTGGCCTGGTACTTGAAGGGGCTGCACGGAGCGGCGCGGATTAAAGACGCCATTATGGAGCAGACGAAACGCGACGCCATGGTTCAACTGCTAACCGACTTTATCGAAACGCTCGACCAACGCGAAGCAACCGTCCACTAGTCCGGCTCGATGGGCGAAACCGGGCCATCTGGCTTCAATTGACATTTGAATGGGGTTGCAATATAATCAGTCAATAGTCATTTGCGGCCGACGATTGGTGGCATCAAGCAGCGTCGCGTTCATATAGTAATTATCAGTGAATTCATACTCGATTGGGCTCGAAATATGAAAATCTTTCACACGACGGGAGATAGGTAGTAATGGCGGAAAAAGAAGTCATTCTCACGCAGGAAGGTTTGAAAAAGCTCGAGGAAGAGCTGGAGCATTTAAAGTCGGTGAAGCGCCGCGAGGTGGCGGAGCGGATTAAAGTGGCCATCGGTTACGGAGATATCAGCGAGAACTCGGAATACGAGGATGCGAAGAACGAACAAGCGTTCGTTGAGGGCCGTATTATCACTTTGGAGAAAATGCTGCGCAACGCGCGGATTATCAACAACGACGAAGTCGATACGGATGCGGTGAACGTCGGTTCCATCGTCATCTTGAAGGACCTCGAATTTGGGGATATCGTCGAATACTCCATCGTTGGTACGGCGGAGTCCGACCCGTTCCAAAATAAAATTTCCAACGAAAGCCCGGTAGGCAAAGCCATTCTCGGCAAGCGCAAAGGGGCCATCGTCGACGTCAGCGTACCGGCGGGGGTTATCCAGTACGAAATTATCGATATCAAGAAGTAATCGGCGACAACAAAAGGAGCTTCCTCAGGAAGCTTTTTTGACTATAGAGCCGGGAAGCTTTACTTACGAACCAAGGAGCTGGAAACATGACTGTAGAATTGGAATTGAATGAATTGCTGCAAATTCGGCGCAACAAATTGGATGAGCTGCGCGGCCTTGGAATAGATCCGTTCGGGCAAAAGTTCGAAAGAACGCATCACGCCGGCGATATTTTCAAAGCCTACGAAGACAAATCCAAGGAAGACCTTGAAGCGCTTTCCGCCGAAGTGAGCATCGCTGGACGGATTATGCAGAAGCGGGAAATGGGCAAAGCGGGCTTTGCGCATATTCAAGACATTACCGGCAAAATTCAAATTTACGTGCGTGCCGACGCGTTGGAAGAGGCCAAGTACAAGGCGTACGAGCTGCTTGATATCGGCGATTTGATCGGCGTTCGCGGCACCGTCTTCAAGACGAAAACCGGCGAGCTGTCCGTCAAAGCGACATCGGTGGAAGTGCTGTCCAAATCTCTTTTGCCCCTGCCGGAGAAATATCACGGTCTCAAAGATGTTGAACTGCGGTACCGTCAACGTTACGTTGATTTGATCATGAACCAAGACGTGCAGCAGACTTTCATTTTGCGTTCCAAAATTATTCAGTCGATGCGCCGCTATCTGGATTCCCGCGGCTATTTGGAGGTTGAGACGCCAACGCTGCATGCCATTGCAGGCGGTGCGGCCGCTCGTCCTTTCATTACGCATCATAATGCGCTGGACATGCAGCTGTATATGCGGATTGCAATCGAACTTCATTTGAAGCGTTTGATTGTCGGCGGGATGGAGAAAGTGTACGAGATCGGACGCGTCTACCGCAATGAGGGCATTTCCACGCGCCACAACCCGGAATTTACGATGATCGAGCTGTACGAAGCGTATGCCGATTATAAAGACATCATGAAGCTGACCGAAGAGATGATCGCGCATATTGCTCAGGAAGTGTTGGGAACGACCAAAATTACTTATCAAGATCAAGAAATCGATCTTGCGCCATCTTGGCGCCGCGTCTCGATGGTCGATGCGATTAAAGAAGTGACGGGTGTAGATTTCAGCGTTCAGATGACCGACGAGGAAGCGCACCGCTTGGCGAAGGAACACAATGTGCCGGTGGAGCCGATGATGACCTTCGGTCATATCGTGAACCAGTTCTTTGAGACGTTCGTCGAGCAGACGCTGATTCAGCCTACGTTCATTACAGGGCATCCGGTGGCGATTTCCCCGCTGGCGAAAAAGAACGAGCAGGATCCTCGGTTCACAGACCGTTTCGAGCTGTTTATCGTGGCACGCGAGCATGCCAACGCGTTTACCGAGCTGAACGATCCGATCGATCAGCGGGAGCGGTTTGAAGCGCAGCTGGTGGAGCGGGAGCAAGGGAACGACGAGGCGCATGAAATGGATGAAGACTTCGTACGCGCTCTCGAATACGGCATGCCGCCGACCGGAGGTCTCGGGATCGGGATCGACCGTCTGGTCATGTTGCTTACGAATGCGCCGTCCATTCGTGACGTGCTGCTTTTCCCGCTGATGCGTGAGCGCCAAGGCGAATAATTTCGAACAAGCAAGCCATGCTTCGCCCTTTCTGGGAAGCATGGCTTTT
>NZ_BILX01000074.1 GCF_004000785.1 Paenibacillus ehimensis NBRC 15659
CGGCCGGAGCGAACGCGGCGGGGCCGGTGCCCAAGCCGCAAGCGCAGCGTCCTGCGGAGGCGAAGACGAAGCCGGCCATGCCGGAAGATCCGGCTGCGGATACGGGAATCAACCGGGTCGGGAACAAGACGGGAGAGCTGCTGCAGATTGCCGCGTATCACGGCATCCGTCTCGTCGTCTCCCTGTTTGAAGCATTAAGTCCGTAAGCGCCGTCCCCGGCAGCGGGACGGACATGGAAGTTTTAAGGGGGTCCATTGCTGCCTGCCGTCACAACTGCTATAATTAGAAGTATTGTAAATTTGCAGGTTAGTGAGGGTAAAGCTGCCGATGGATATCCAAGCCAGACAAAAGAAAATAAGAAATTTTTGTATCATCGCCCATATCGACCACGGGAAATCGACGCTTGCAGACCGCATCCTCGAATATACCGGCGCGCTGACGTCGCGTGAAATGCAGGACCAGGTGCTCGACCAGATGGATCTGGAGCGCGAGCGGGGCATCACGATCAAGCTGCAGGCGGTGCGTCTAAACTACCGGGCCGACGACGGTGAAGAATATATATTGAATTTGATCGATACGCCGGGACACGTCGATTTTACGTACGAGGTTTCCCGCAGTCTTGCCGCCTGTGAAGGCGCGCTGCTCGTCGTGGACGCGGCGCAGGGGATCGAAGCGCAGACGCTGGCCAACGTCTACTTGGCTTTGGACAACAATCTGGAAATCTTGCCGGTCATCAACAAAATCGACCTCCCAAGCGCGGAGCCGGAACGGGTGAAGCAGGAGATCGAGGATGTGATCGGGCTCGATGCCAGCGATGCGGTGCTTGCTTCCGCCAAAGCCGGAATCGGCATCAAAGAAATTCTCGAGCAGGTCGTGCAGAAGGTGCCCGCACCGACGGGCAATCCGGACAACCCGCTCAAGGCGCTCATTTTCGACTCGCATTACGACCCGTACAAGGGCGTTATCGTCTACGTCCGCGTCATCGACGGTTCGATCAAAGCGGGCTCCAAAATCAAATTCATGGCGACGGACAAAACGTTCGAGGTCATCGAGGTCGGCGCCTTCAAGCCGCGCATGGGCTCGGTTCCTTCGCTGGAGGTCGGCGATGTCGGCTTCATCGTCGCGGGGATCAAAAACGTCGGCGACACCCGGGTCGGGGATACGGTAACGGACGCCAAAAATCCGACGCCCGAGCCGCTGCCGGGCTACCGTAAAATCAACCCGATGGTCTTCTGCGGACTGTATCCGATCGAAACGAGCGATTACAACGATCTGCGCGAAGCGCTGGAGAAGCTGCAGCTGAACGACGCGTCGCTCAGCTTCGAGCCGGAGACGTCCACGGCGCTCGGCTTCGGCTTCCGCTGCGGATTTCTGGGACTGCTCCACATGGAGATCATCCAGGAGCGGATCGAGCGCGAGTTCAACATTCCGCTGATTACGACCGCCCCGAGCGTGGTGTTCCGCGTGACGCAGACGAACGGCACGGTGCTGAACATCGAGAACCCGTCGCTGTTCCCGGAGCCGGGCAAAATCGACTTCGTCGAAGAGCCTTATGTCAAGGCGTCCGTTATCGTGCCGAACGATTATGTCGGCGCCATCATGGAGCTGTGCCAGTCCAAGCGCGGCGAATATATCAATATGGAATATCTCGACACGACCCGCGTGACGCTCACTTACGATATTCCGCTGTCGGAGATCGTTTACGACTTCTTCGATCAATTGAAATCGAGCACCAAAGGCTACGCTTCGTTCGATTATGAATTGTCGGGCTACAAGCGTTCCAATCTGGTGAAAATGGACATTCTGCTGAACGGGGAGCAGGTGGACGCGCTCTCGTTCATCGTGCACCGCGACCGGGCGTTCCACCGCGGCCGCATCATTTGCGAGAAGCTGAAGGAGCTCATCCCGCGTCAAATGTTCGAGGTGCCGGTGCAGGCGGCGATCGGCCAGAAGGTCATCGCGCGCGAGACGGTGAAGGCGATGCGCAAAAACGTCCTCGCCAAATGCTACGGCGGCGACATCTCGCGGAAGCGGAAGCTGCTGGAGAAGCAGAAGGAAGGCAAGAAGCGCATGAAGCAGGTCGGCAGCGTGGAAGTGCCGCAGGAAGCGTTTATGGCCGTATTGAAGATCGACGATAACTAAGAAAAAAAGCAGGCAGGTGCTTCGGAGTTCCGGACGCCTGCTTTTGCCATTAGGGGGAACCTAAATGCTGCAGCGAACCCAGACACCCCAAGCGGTGTATATTCATATCCCTTTTTGCACGAACAAATGCCACTATTGCGATTTCAACTCTTACGTGCTGAAAGGCCAGCCCGTGATGGACTACCTGGACGCGCTTGAGCGCGAGATGGAACGGACGGTACAGCTGGTCCCGCCGGGGGAGATCGAGACGATTTTCGTCGGGGGCGGAACGCCGACGGTATTGACGCCGGAGCAGATGGAAGTGTTTTTGCGACGTGTCCGCGCTTATTTCCCGGCTTGGTCGCCGCAGCTGGAGTTTACGATGGAGGCGAATCCGGGCACGACCGATCCCGAGAAGCTTCAAGCGATGAAAGAAGGGGGCGTCAACCGGATCAGCTTCGGGGTGCAGTCGTTCGACAACGGGCTGCTTGAAGGTATCGGGCGCATCCACAATACCGACGACGTGTACCGCAGCTTGGAGAACGCCCGGAAGGCGGGGTTTACGAACCTGTCCATCGATCTGATGTTCGGCCTGCCAAAGCAGACCAAGGCCGTGATGGAAGCGACGCTGAAGGAAGCGCTCGCGCTGGACCTGCCGCATTACTCGATCTACAGCTTGAAGGTGGAGGAAAATACGCTGTTCCACACGCTTTATGAGCGCGGACAGCTGCCGCTGCCCGAAGAGGACGAGGAAATCGGCATGTTTCTGCTGATTATGGAGCGCTTGCGCTCGGCCGGCTACCGCCAGTATGAAATCAGCAACTTCGCCAGACCCGGGTACGAGAGCCGGCATAACGCGATGTACTGGCGCAATCAGAGCTATTACGGCCTTGGCGCCGGGGCTCACGGCTACGTTCATGGCACGCGGCACGTGAATATCAAGGGAGTCCAGCCTTATATCGACGCGACGCGCAGCGGGCTGCCGCTGTTGGAGAAAACTACGGTGGAAGTCCATGAAGCGATGGAGGATTTCATGATGGTCGGGCTGCGGATGCTCGGCGGCGTGCGCAAAGCGGATTTTTACGAGCAGTTCGGCATGGAGCTGGACGGCGTGTTCGGGCATGTGCTCCAGCGGCAATGCGGCCTCGGATTGCTGGAGGCGGGCGCCGGGGGCTACAAGCTGACGGAGCGGGGCGTGCTGCTCGGAAACGAAGTGTTCGGCGAATTTTTGGGAGCCGTAAAAAATGCGTCAAAAATAGGTTGATCCTTTATACGTCTTGTTGTATATTTATTCATATCATTTTCTACATGAGATACTACTAGGCGATGGGTGGGAACCGCTATGACGACGACGTTGACCTGCAGACAAGCAACCGCGCAGGACATTGACACATTATACGACATTATTCAAGGCTATGCTGAAAAAGGAATTATGCTCCCGCGTACCAAGGAGACGCTGTCTGTACAGATCGATACGTTCGTCGTAGCGGAAATCGGCGGCCAGCTTGTAGGCTGCGGCTCGCTCACCAGGCTCGGACAGGATCTGGTCGAGATCCGGTCGCTCGGCGTTTCGGACGGATACAAAGGTCAAGGCATCGGCAAGGCGCTCGTCAACTCGCTGCTGCACGAAGCGAAGCAGCAGGGCATACCGAAGGTGATGGCGCTGACCTACGAGGTGGCATTCTTCGAACGAAACGGCTTTACCGTTGTCGAGAAGGAGATCTTCCCCGAGAAGGTATGGCGCGACTGCATCCACTGCAAAAAACAGCATTGCTGCGACGAAATCGCCGTCCTGAAACGGCTTGACTGACTTGACACAGACCCTATGGGTCTGTTATTTTTGTATTAGCTTAGCACTCACTAGCACGGAGTGCTAACGAAAGCCCGGTTTAGATGTTTGAAAAACAAGGCGAGCTAGGCATGCCTTGGTTTATTTTGTTAATATAGTTGTTTTTCGAAGAAACGTTGACGAAGGGGAGAAACGACAAGCCGGAGGCTGCAGTCAGAGAGTTGGGAAAGTGGTCTTGATAAGAATGGAGATACTTACGGAGGTGGGGTATCTACTGGAGGAGCGGTAGCGTTCGCCTTTGTCTGGCTGCGGGAAATATCCGCTATTAAGCGGTACTAATAAAAATTTCCTGCAGACAACAGCGACCGGAAGTAGATACCCCACCCCCTCATAACATCTATCTCATAATTGACCACTTTCTCAACCAGTTCGCTGTAAGCCGGGTGGCCGCAGTTTGTTTCCCGGAGTCGACTTTCGTCAATCGAAAAACCTCGATAGCAAGGGGGACTTGGTGTGCTAACCGAACGTCAACGTCAAATCTTAAGCGCCATAGTCGATGATTACATCCGTTCTGCTGAGCCGGTCGGCTCCCGCAGCATATCCAAGCGCGGCAACGTGGGATTCAGCCCCGCCACCATCCGCAATGAAATGTCCGACCTGGAGGAGATGGGGTATCTGGAGCAGCCGCACACGTCGGCCGGCCGGATTCCCTCCCACAAGGGCTATCGATATTACGTCGATCATCTGATGCATTATAACCAGCTTCCGCCTCAGGATGTCGACATGCTCAAGCATTTTTTTGCCGAAAAAATGCAGGAGATGGAGCGAACCATCCAGCATGTGGCGCAAATTTTGTCCCAGCTGACGAATTATACGTCCATCGTCATGGGACCGGAGATGCTGGGTACGACGATGAAGCATTTGCAGATCGTTCCGCTTAATGATCGGACGGCTGTCGCGATTATCGTGACCAACACCGGACAGGTGGAGAACAAGACCGTCACGATTCCCGAAGGCGTTCCGATGTCGGAGATCGAGAAGTTCGTCAACCTGCTCAATGCCCGGCTCAAGAACGTGCCGCTGCTTCACTTCAAGTCGAAGCTGTATACGGAGATCGCCTCGGAGCTGAGCAGCTATGTCTCCGGATATGAAGAGCTGCTGCTGATGCTGGATCATGTGATGGACCGCGGGGATGAAGAGCGGATTTTCCTTGGCGGCACCACGAACATGCTGACGCAGCCCGAGTTCAAGGATGTGGATAAGGTGAAAAGCATTCTGGACTTGCTCGCCGAAGGTCCGAAGCTGGTCCAGCTGTTTGACGGAACCGGCGAAACGGACGGGGTGCAGGTGCGGATCGGCAGCGAGAACAAGCTGGAAGCCGTGAATGACTGCAGTCTGATTACCGCTTCGTATTCGATGGACGGGCAGCTGCTCGGCACGATCGGCATCCTCGGACCGACACGAATGGATTACGGTAAAGTGATCAAGCTGCTCGATCATTTGACGAAGGATTTGAATCAATTGATGGGGCGTTGGTACAAATGAGCCAAATCAAGCCGACAGGCCAAGAAGGCGAAGAGGCGTTTGCGACGCTGCGGAACAACGCGAATGCGATTCGCGCCATTTGCTCGGCGGTGGAAGGGACTCTCGGACCGAAGGGGCTCGATACGATGCTGGTCGGGACGCAGGGGGAGGTCGTCATTACGAATGACGGCGTGACCATCTTGGAAAAGATGGACGTCACCCACCCCGCCGCGAGATTGCTTATTCAAGTCGCCCGTTCCCAGCAGCACCAAGTCGGGGACGGCACGACGACGGCTACCGTGCTGGCGGGCGCATTGGTCGCCGAAGGTGTGGCGCAGGTCACGCGAGGCGTACCGGTGGCGAAGGTCGTCCGCGGGGTGCAGGACGGCGTGGCTGCGGCGTTGGAGTCGCTGGCCCGCCGGGCGCGCCCGCTGGAAGGGATGAGCGATCCGCTGCTGTACCGGATCGCGTACATCGCCGGGCGGGAGCATGCCGACCTCGCCAAGCTGATCGTCGAAGGGGCGCAGCGTCTCGGCCTGGCGAAGCTGCGGGAGCCGCACTTCCGCTTCTCCGACGTCGTCATGGCGCACGGAAAAGCGTCGAACGAAGTGTGGCCGGGTCTGCTGATCTCCAAGAAGCCAGCCAATGCCCAGCTTGATTTTCCGCCGGATACGGCGCAGGTGCTGCTGTTCCAGGATGCGTTCGAGCCGGAGACGGTCGATGAGGAAGCGCTCATGACCGATGCGGGCTTCCACAAGCAGACGCAGCTGCGGGAGCAGTTCCGCGCCCTCTTGGAGAAGCTCGTCGAGCTGCGCGTCGGCTTCGTGGCCTCGGAGCGGGGCGTCGATCCTGAGGCGGAGCAGTTCTGCACCGACCACGGAATCATGGTGCTGCAGCGGCTGCCGCGCGCGGAGCTGCGCCGCATCGCGGAGTATACCGGCGCGCGGCCGCTCCGCCGCAGCGGACTGCGCAAGCCCGCCTCGGAGCTGGCGGGCTATCTCGGCTTCGCCGGGCACGTCGCGTACGACGAGCGGCTGGAGAGCGTGCGGATGGCCGAAGGCAAAGGCCGCACGCAAGTATCCATCGTCGTGGGGGCCAGCACGAGCGAGGTGGTCGGCGAGCGGCTGCGCATCGCCCGCGACGCGGCTTCCAGCGTGCAGGCCGCGCTGCGCGGCGGCTGCCTGCCCGGCGGCGGGGCGGCCGAAATGGCCGTCGCCCACGAGCTTGACCGGCACCGCGAAACGGTACAGGGCATGGAGGGCTTCGGCATTGCCGCCGTCGCGCAGGCGCTTCGCAAGCCGCTGGCCCAAATCGTCGTAAACGCGGGCTACAACCCTCTGGAGAAGGTCGAAGAAGTGAAGGCGGCACAGATCGCTTCCGGCAACGATGCGCTCGGCATCGACTGCGATACCGGAAGCGTCGCCGATATGATGGCCGCCGGCGTCGTCGACCCGGCAGAGGTGAAGCTGCACGCGCTGCAGGCTGCCGGCGAGGTGGCATGCGCGGTGCTTCGCATCCACACGGTCATTAAGATGCGCCCGCGCACGGAAGAGTAAGGTCCAAGCATGCCGGGCGTTTCCCGGCCGCAAGGGATGGTTACAATAAGTAGAGATAGAGAGGCCGTATGGCCGATTCGGTTAAGGAGGTGACACAATTGAACGCGGAACAAAAAGAGCAAGCAAACGGACGCCCGGAGACGGACGTCGAAACCAACGAGCAAGAAACCGGAGCTACATATGACGCCGGAGCATCGGCCGAAGGAGCTGCCGACACGGAACAGGCAACCGGCCAACCGGAGGCTCAGGAGACAGTCCATCCGGAACTGGAGGAACTCAGAAAACAAGCGGAGGAAAATCACCAGCGTTTTTTGAGGACGCAAGCCGATTTTGACAACTTCAGACGCCGCACGCAAAAGGAAAAAGAAGAGTTTGCCAAGTACGCTTCGCTCAAGCTGATCGAGCAGCTGCTGCCGGTGGTCGACAACTTCGACCGGGCGCTTGCGGCCAGCAAGGGCAGCAACGATTACGAAGCGCTCTCGAAAGGCATCGATATGATTTTCCGTCAATTGGAGCAAGTGTTGGCCAATGAAGGCTTGAAGCCGATGGAAGCGGTCGGTCAGCCTTTCAATCCCGAGTACCATCAAGCCATCATGCAGGTGGAGTCCGATGAGCACGAGGAAGGCATCGTCGTTGAAGAGGTGCAAAAAGGCTACCTGCTGAAAGACAAGGTCATCCGGCCGGCGATGGTCAAAGTGAGCTCATAAAGCATAAATTATCAACGCCATAAGCGTGTAACCTATACAATGCACAGAATCTAAGGAGGCTAATCCTCATGAGTAAAGTAATCGGTATCGACCTCGGGACGACGAACTCCTGCGTCGCCGTGATGGAAGGCGGCGAGGCGGTCGTTATCCCTAACGCGGAAGGAAACCGTACGACGCCATCCGTTGTTGGCTTTAAAAAAGACGGGGAGCGGATCGTCGGCGAAACGGCGAAGCGCCAGGCCATCACGAACCCGGACCGTACGGTGATCTCCATCAAGCGTCATATGGGGACGAATCATAAAGAAGTGATTGAGGGCAAAGAATATACGCCGCAAGAAATTTCGGCCATCATTTTGCAAAAGCTGAAAGCCGATGCGGAAGCTTACCTCGGCCAGCCGGTCACGCAAGCCGTTATTACGGTGCCGGCTTACTTTAACGACAGCCAGCGTCAAGCGACGAAAGACGCGGGTAAAATCGCGGGTCTCGAAGTGCTGCGGATCGTGAACGAGCCGACGGCTGCCGCTCTCGCTTACGGTCTGGAAAAAGCCGAAGACCAAACGATTCTCGTATACGACTTGGGCGGCGGTACGTTCGACGTTTCGATCCTGGAGCTGGGCGACGGCTTCTTCGAAGTTAAAGCGACCAGCGGGGACAACCGTCTCGGCGGCGACGACTTCGACCAAGTGATCATCGATCACCTCGTAGCCGAGTTCAAAAAAGAGCAAGGCATCGATTTGAGCAAAGACAAAGCGGCTGTGCAGCGTCTGAAGGATGCGGCGGAAAAAGCGAAAAAAGAACTGTCCGGCGTCCTGACGACGACGATTTCCCTGCCGTTTATTACCGTTGTCGACGGCGTGCCGCAGCACTTGGAGATGAACCTGACCCGCGCCAAGTTCGAAGAGCTTTCCGCTTCGCTGGTGGAAAGAACGATGGGCCCGACTCGCCAAGCTCTGAGCGATGCCGGTCTGACGGCGGACAAAATCGACAAAGTCGTCTTGGTCGGCGGTTCCACCCGGATTCCGGCCGTGCAAGAAGCGGTTAAACGTCTGACAGGCAAAGAGCCGCATAAAGGCGTGAACCCGGACGAAGTCGTGGCGCTCGGCGCTGCCGTGCAAGCGGGCGTTCTGACGGGCGACGTCAAAGACGTCGTGCTGCTCGACGTGACTCCGCTGTCGCTGGGTATCGAAACCGCGGGCGGCGTATTTACGAAAATGATCGACCGCAATACGACGATCCCGACGACGAAATCGCAGGTGTTCTCGACTTACGCCGACAACCAGCCGAGCGTGGAAATTCACGTTCTGCAAGGGGAGCGCTCGATGGCTGCGGACAACAAAACGCTCGGCCGCTTCATCCTGAGCGATATCCCGCCGGCGCCGCGCGGCATTCCGCAAATCGAAGTTACCTTCGATATCGATGCGAACGGTATCGTAAACGTAAGCGCGCTCGATAAAGGTACAGGCAAAAGCCAAAAAATTACGATTACGTCCTCCAGCGGCTTGTCCGATGATGAAATCGACCGCATGATGAAGGATGCGGAAGCTCACGCCGAGGAAGACCGCAAGCGCAAAGAAGCGGTGGAAGTGCGCAACCAGGCGGATCAACTCGTCTACTCGGCCGAGAAAACGATCAAAGATCTGGGCGACAAGGTCGACCAAGCCGAAATCGACAAAACGAATGCGGCGAAAGATAAAGTGAAAAAAGCGCTGGAAGGCGACAACCTTGACGAAATCAAGGCGGCGACCGAAGAGCTGTCGCAAGTCGTTCAGCAGCTTTCCGTGAAGCTGTATGAGCAAGCGGCACAGCAAGCGCAGGCAGCGGGCGGCGCAGGAGCCCAAGACGCGCAAGGCGCAGCCAAAGGCAAAGACAACGTGGTAGACGCGGATTACGAAGTGGTCGACGAGAACAAGAAGTAATCACCCCAGGTGAGTCGGAAGTCAAAGCCGCGATTCGGCTTTGACTTTCCGTTTGTCATCCGGGGAATGGGAGTGGAACGATGAGTAAACGCGATTACTATGAAGTGCTGGGAGTGGGCAGAGACGCTTCCCAGGAGGACATCAAGAAAGCTTACCGGAAGCTCGCCCGCCAATACCACCCGGACGTCAACAAGGCGGACGATGCCGAGGCGAAGTTTAAAGAAGCGAAGGAAGCGTATGACGTACTGAGCGACGATCAGAAGAAAGCGCAGTATGACCGCTTCGGCCATGTCGACCCGAACCAAGGCATGGGCGGCGGTTTTGGCGGCGCCGACTTCGGCGGCTTTGGCGATATCTTCGACATGTTCTTCGGCGGCGGCCAGCGGCGCAACCCGAACGCACCGCAGCGGGGCGGCGATCTGCAATATACGATGACCATAGAATTCAAGGAAGCGGTTTTCGGCAAAAAGACCGAAATCCAAATTCCCCGCACGGAAACGTGCGATACGTGTCACGGCAGCGGCGCGAAGCCGGGAACGAAGCCTGAAACGTGCGGCGTCTGCCACGGGTCCGGACAGCAGGAGGTCGTGCAAAATACGGCCTTCGGGCGAATCGTTAACCGCCGGGTGTGCTCCGCTTGTCAAGGGCAGGGAAGAATCGTCAAAGACAAATGCGGAACGTGCCATGGCTCGGGGAAGGTCAAGAAGCAGCGTACGATCAGCCTGAACATTCCGGCCGGCGTGGACGACGGGGCGCAGCTTCGCGTGACGGGAGAAGGCGAATCGGGGACGCGGGGAGGTCCTCCGGGAGACCTGTATGTCGTGATTCGCGTCAAGTCGCATGAATTTTTCGAGCGGGAAGGCGACGACATTTATTGCGAAGTGCCTCTGACGTTCGCGCAAGCGGCACTTGGGGACGAAATCGAAATTCCGACGCTGACCGAGAAGGTGAAGCTGAAAATTCCGGCCGGTACGCAGACGGATACGTATTTCCGACTGAAAGGCAAGGGCGTTCCGCGGCTTCGCGGGTATGGTCAAGGCGACCAGCACGTGAAGGTGGTTGTCGTGACGCCGACTAACATGAATGACGAGCAGCGGGAGCTGCTGCGCGAATTCGCCCGGCTCAGCGGCGAGCATACGCACGAGCAAAACCAATCGATTTTCGAGCGGATGAAAAAGGCCTTTTTAGGCGATTAAGCAGATCAAGAGGCATGCGAAGGCACGGCGGCGATTTTTTGCTGCGGTGCTTTTTTGCATATTTTCCGTTGGATTGGCGGACACTACAGAAGGTGGATATCCAAACCGTATGGACTACGTGAAGGAGGAAACAGTCATGAGCGAAAATGAACGCCAGGCCACTCAAGCGAATCGCGAGCTTCCAATTGCCACGAACGAAGACGTCGAATTTGCTTCCGAATTGGCGGACCAAGCGGACGTCGAAGCGCGCGAGCGTGCGGCGGATGCCGATGAGAGACAACAAGGGCAAGTGTAAGGAAGCGGGGTAATTGGTATGGCTGAAAAAAGCATCTTGGCTTATTTCCAATCCAGGCAGCAAGCGGAGAGCTGCGTGCCGAAGCTGAAAGCCTTGCGTGCCGCCGATATTCAAATCGACCAATTCGGGGAATATCCGGGGCATGGGGTGGAGGAAACGTTCAATCCTTTAAGCAACAGCGACTTCCCAGGATTGGCTTATTTAACGCTCGGCGGGTCCGGTATGAGTCAGGATGCGCGGATATTGACCGCCGTCGATGTGGACGCCAGCGGCATGGCCGACGGCAGTTGGGAACTGTTGGAAGACGACCCGGAAGACATGACTCGCCGGGACATTCTGCTGACGGTCGTCCTGGACGAAGCGGCCTACGACCAAGCGCTGCGGGTCATCCGCGAGGCCGGCGGCAACATCTGAAGCCCGGCAAAGCCGGCATACGCAGCCAGTGAGAACGGTTCTTCGCATGTCCGACATGCGGGGAACCGTTTTTCGCGTGCGGCCGAGCCGTTTTACCCGCGCCCGTAATTGTTGTATACTAGGACTTACGTGTGCTTGCATAAGCAAAATATGGGAGGGAATACCCGGTGCGTTGGCATGAATTAACGGTACATACGACGGAAGAAGCAATCGAGATGATTTCGAATTTTATACACGAGTTTGGCGCGGGCGGGGTATCGATCGAGGAGTCCGGGACGCTCAACAAGCAGAGGGATACGTCGCTCGGACAATGGTATGAGCTGCCGCTGAACGATATTCCGGAAGGCCGGGCCGTCATCAAAGGCTACTTCGTCGAAGGAACCGACATGGATGCGATTCTGGAGGAGCTGAAGCGCTCCGTCGATCAGCTGGCGGAATACGATATCGATACCGGCAATCCCGTCTACGAAGTGAAGGATGTGGACGATGAAGATTGGGCGAACGCTTGGAAGCAGTACTTCAAGCCGCTGCGCGTGACCGACCGGCTGACGATTAAACCGACCTGGGAAGAATACACGCCGGAAGCGGACGAGCTGATTCTGGAGCTGGACCCCGGAATGGCCTTCGGCACAGGCACGCATGCGACGACGTCGCTTTGCTTGCGCACGCTCGAGCGTGTGATCCGAGGCGGCGAAGACGTGATCGATGTCGGCACGGGCTCGGGCATTTTGGCCATTGCGGCCGCCAAGCTGGGCGCGAAGCATGTGCTGGCGCTCGACCTCGATCCGGTCGCCGTGTCCAGCGCGACGGAGAACGTGCATCTGAACGGGCTGGATGGGCAGATCACCGTGAAGCTGAGCGACCTGCTGCAGGTGCTGAATGAGCACAAAGCGGAGGCGGGCGGCAGCGGCGCGCTCGGCGTGAAGCTGCCCGTGCAGGTCGTTGTGGCGAACATTTTGGCCGAAATTATTTTGTTGTTCGTCCAAGACGTGTACGAGGTGCTGGAGCCGGGCGGTCGCTATATCGTATCAGGCGTGATCAAAAGCAAACAGCAGGCGGTCGAAGAAGCGCTGACCGCGGCCGGCTTCGAGCTGCTTGAGCAAACCGAGGAGCAGGATTGGGTTGTGCTCGTCGCCAGAAAGCCGTAGGTGAGCCGACATGGATTGGAGCTTTCTCGCTTATCCGTTGGAGGAGTTGCCGTTTGTTTTTCTTGTGCTGCTGATCGGCTTTACTGTGCACGAATTTGCGCACGCTTATTTTGCCGACCGGTTCGGCGATCCGACGCCGCGGTCGATGGGGCGGCTTACGCTGAATCCGCGCGTACACCTCGACCTGCTGGGGATGATCTTTTTTCTGGTCGTCGGCATCGGATGGGCGAAGCCGGTTCTGGTCAACCGCAGCCATTTCAAAAGGCCCCGGCTGATGGGCATTATCGTCTCGTTAGCCGGGCCGCTCAGCAACTTGGTGCTTGCTTTCGTTAGCTTGATCCTGTTCTATGCGCTGATCCGTATGGGTGTGTTAACCGGAACGTCGCAAGGGGTAAGCCTGGCAATTCAGCTGTTTTTCACCCGAATGGTCCTGATGAATATTTTCCTGTTCATCCTCAACTTGGTTCCATTCCCTCCGCTGGACGGCTATCGCATAGTGGAGGATCTTCTGCCGCGAAGAATTATGATGAAAATCAAGCCTTACGAGCAGTGGCTGTTTTACGCGATTTTGCTGATGTTCTTCATCCCGCCGATCCGGCGCGTTACGCTTGGTCCGATCTTTGCCCTGCAGGGTCCGATATTTGAGGCGTTCGACTCCGTGGCGAGGCTGATGTTCGGGGTAGGCATCCGGGCGTAGCCGCTTCCGGTAAAATCGGTTAATTTTTTTCGGAAACTGGCGTTTAGAGCGAAAAAAGTGTATGATGGAGGATGACCGTTTCTACGTCTCGTATAAGCGGTCAACCTATTTTTGTGGAAGCGAAGGATACGGAATGCAGCGATATTTCATTCATCCGGACGAATTTACGGATGCTGTGGTTACGATAACCGGGGACGATGCGCATCATTTGATTCGCGTGATGCGGGCGAAGCCGGGAGATACGTGTATTGTGAGCGACGGCGTGAGCCGGGAGGCGCTGGTGCGCATTCGTTCCTTGGAGGACCGGCAGGTGACGGCGGATATTGTGGACCGTCTGCCGATGGAGAACGAAGCGGCGGTCGACGTATGGATTGCTCAAAGCCTGCCCAAAGGGGACAAGATGGAGCTTGTCATCCAAAAAGGGACGGAAATCGGCGCGGTCCGTTTTTTGCCGTTCGTTTCGGAGCGCACGGTCGTTCAATTGGACGGCAAAAAGGAAGGCAAACGTTTGGAGCGCTGGCAGAAAATTGCCAAAGAAGCGGCCGAGCAGGCGCACCGCAACCGCGTTCCCGCAGTCGAATCCGTCCTCTCCTGGAAGGAGCTGCTGCGGACGGCTTCGGAGGCGGATGCCGCCTGGATCTGCTATGAGAAGCAGGACGCGCAGCAGCTTCGCCGGGCGATACGGGAAGCGATTGCCAAAGGAAACGGCCGGACCAGCGGAAGCCGCGTCAAGCTGATGCTTATCGTAGGGCCCGAGGGCGGCTTCAGCGAACGGGAAGTCTCGGAGGCGGAGGCGGCCGGCTGCGTGGCGGTCGGCTTGGGCAAACGAATTTTACGTACGGAGACGGCCGCGATGGTCGGACTCACTTGCATTTTATACGAATCCGGAGAGATGGGGGGAGAACGATAAATGGCAACCGTCGCTTTTCATACGCTCGGATGCAAAGTCAACTTCTACGATACGGAAGCGATCTGGCAGCTGTTTAAACAGGAAGGCTACGAGCAGGTTGATTTCGAATCGACAGCCGATGTCTATGTCATCAATACATGTACGGTGACCAATACGGGGGATAAAAAGAGCCGTCAGATGATCCGGCGCGCCATTCGGAGAAACCCGGAGGCGATCGTGGCGGTCACCGGCTGCTACGCGCAAACGTCCCCGGCCGAAATCATGGCGATTCCGGGCGTCGATCTGGTCATCGGAACGCAGGACCGGGACAAAATCATGCCTTACGTGAAACAGCTGGAGCAGGAACGCCAGCCGATCAATGCGGTGCGCAATATTATGAAAACGCGTGCGTTCG
The DNA here is from genome assembly GCF_004000785.1 of Paenibacillus ehimensis NBRC 15659. Taxonomy (GTDB): domain Bacteria; phylum Bacillota; class Bacilli; order Paenibacillales; family NBRC-103111; genus Paenibacillus_G; species Paenibacillus_G ehimensis. The sequence continues at coordinate 14,668 of NZ_BILX01000074.1, forward strand.
AGGAACTGGACGTGCCTGATTTTTCGGACCGGACGCGCGCTTTTCTGAAAATTCAGGAGGGCTGCAACAACTTCTGCACCTTTTGCATCATTCCATGGTCGCGCGGCCTGATGCGCAGCCGCGAGCCGGAGAGCGTGCTGAATCAAGCCCGCATGCTCGTGGACGCCGGTTATCAGGAGATCGTGCTGACGGGAATTCATACCGGCGGCTACGGGGAGGATATGGAGGATTACAGCCTCGCCAAGCTGCTGTGGGATCTGGATAAGGTCGACGGCCTGAAGCGGATTCGCATCAGCTCGATCGAAGCGAGCCAAATTACGGACGAGGTGCTCGAGGTGTTGCAAGCCTCGGACAAAATGTGCCGTCATCTGCACATTCCGCTGCAAGCCGGAGACGACGAAGTGCTCAAGCGGATGCGCCGGAAATATACGACGGAGCAGTTTGCCCGCAAAATCGAGCACATCCACCGGATTATGCCGGGCGTCGCGATTACGACGGATGTGATCGTCGGCTTCCCGGGGGAAACGGACGAGATGTTCCGCCGCGGCTACCGGTTTATGGAACAGATGAAATTTTCGGAAATGCACGTCTTCCCGTATTCCAAGCGGACCGGTACGCCGGCCGCGCGGATGGAGGATCAGATTGACGAGGAAATCAAAAACGCCCGCGTGCACGAGCTGATCGATTTGTCCGAGAGGATGCAGCTCAGCTACGCGGAGACGTTTGTCGGCCAAGTGCTGGAGGTCATTCCGGAGCGGGACTACAAGGGTCAGCCGGGAAGGGGACTGCTCATGGGCTATTCGGACAACTACCTGCAGCTCGTATTCGAAGGCAGCGAGGACTGGATCGGTCAAGTATGCCGGGTGAAGGTCACCGAGGCCGGAGTCAACGAGTGCCGCGGCCAGCTTGTCCGCGCCCCCGAAGCGGGAGCCGTTCACCTGCCGTCCAAAGTGACGGGCACAGGCGTTTCGGCCGAGACGATTCCGGGGCAAGCGGCTAAAGCGATCGTATAAGCTGAAGAACGAAGGATTTCATTCGACGATAAGCAGGCGCGTCTTCCTGCGGCAGCCGTGATTCAAGCCGCCGGTAAGACCGCCTGCGTCCGCCGGGTGAAGTCCTTTCGATTTCCAATAGGAAAGGGTGATGTCGATGAAGGAAATTTCGGCAGGAGGCGTGGTGTTTCGCAAAATCGGAAACGACGTGCAGGTGCAAATGATCCAGGACCGGTACGGCAAAATTACGCTGCCGAAAGGCAAGATGGAAGCCGGGGAAACGATAGAGCAAACGGCGCTGCGCGAAATTCTCGAAGAAACGGGAATTACCGGGACCATCGTGCGTCCGCTGGAGACAATCACGTATCAATTCGCCATGAACGGCGGGGTTATCGACAAAGAGGTCCACTATTTTCTGGTGGAAGCGACCGGAGGCACCCTGCAGGCGCAGGTTGAGGAAATCCGCGGCGTCGAATGGCTTCATCCGCTCGAGGCTTGGCATCAGCAGACGCATTCCGGTTACGGGAACAACGATTCCGTTTTGCAAAAGGCGCTGAATGCGTTGGGCTATGAGGTGAACGGACAATAACGGGATTTGACCTGAAGCGGCTATCGTCGTACTAAACATTGGGAGGACTTCGGCCATGGCTGTCGTCGTATTGCAGAAAAAAAGAAAAAAACGGTTGGAAGAAGGCCACCCATGGGTGTACCGCTCGGAAATCGAACGCGTGGAGGGCGAGGCGCCGCCGGGAGGGCTCGTATCCGTACATACGCACGCCGGCCAGTATTTGGCGACCGGCTATTATAACCCGGCTTCGCAATTGACCGTGCGGATTGTTTCCTACGAACCGATGGAAGAAATGACGCATGCCTACTTTGTCCGCCGGATTCAAGAATGCAAGGAGCACCGGGAACGGTTTCTGCCGCACGCAGGGTCGTACCGGCTCGTTTACGGCGAGGCGGATTTCCTGCCGGGACTGATCGTGGACAAGTTTGAGGACGTGCTGGTAGTGCAGATTTTGACGCTTGGCATGGAGCGGGTGCGGGAGGCGATCGTCTCCGCGTTGGCCGAAGTGATGCGCCCTGCCGGTATTTACGAGCGCAGCGACGTCTCCGTGCGGCAGCTCGAAGGCTTGGAGCAGCGCACCGGCGTGCTGTACGGGGAATGCCCGCAGCATGTTACAATCCGCGAGAACGGCATCGTTCTGGAAGTGGACATTGCGCAGGGGCAGAAGACCGGTTATTTTTTCGACCAGCGGGAGAACCGGGCCGCCTTGGAACCGCTTATGAAGGGCTGGGGCAAACGAAGCGGCATTGAGCTGCAAGAGCGGGTGGTGGACGACGGGACGGTCAAGCGCGTGCCGGTCAACCGGAACGGCAGCGAAGTGACGTTTCCTTATTGGGACGGCGCGACGGTGCTGGAATGCTTCTCGCACACCGGCAGCTTTACGCTTCATGCGTGCCAATTCGGCGCCAAAAAAGTGACGTGCCTCGACATTTCCGAGCATGCCATCGAAACGGCCAAGCGGAATGTGGAGCTGAACGGCTTCAGTGACCGGGTCGAGTTCGTCGTCGCCGACGCGTTCGATTACCTGCGCGAGCAGGCCCGCGGCTTGGAGCTTCGGCAGGAGCGGGGAAAAGCAGGCGAGCGGAGGGTCGATACGTCGGTACCGCTTGCTGCGAAAGGCAGAACGTGGGACGTTGTCATTTTGGACCCGCCGGCCTTTGCCAAGTCGCGGAGCGCAGTCGAAGGAGCGTGCCGGGGCTACAAGGATATTAACCTGCACGGCATGAAGCTGGTGAACGAGGGCGGATATTTGGTGACGGCGAGCTGCTCCTACCATATGAAGCCGGAGCTGTTCCTCGAAACGATCCATGCGGCCGCCTACGATGCGGGCAAAACATTGCGTCTGATCGAATTCCGCAATGCCGGTAAGGACCATCCCCGCATTCTCGGGGTGGAGGAAGGCAACTATTTGAAGTTCGCTATTTTTGAGGTGCGCAGCAAACGATAACAGAATCAGTAAGGAATAAGCCTTAATTCGGCAAGCAGCCGGATTAAGGTTTTTTCTTTTCTCTATATTGATAGATAAGTTTACAGATAATATTAAAAAAAGACATACTTATATCACAAAAATCCGATTCGGACGGCAGCTGCTGTCCGGGCTTGTAGGTTCCGCGATGAATTTCTTCTTTGATCATTTGCTTGAGTTGCACGTAAGTTAATTTCATGTACAGCCACCTTGATCGTCAGGCATGTCCGATTTCGATGGCCGATTTGACGGCGAGGAGGTTGTTATATTATGATCCTTGCGTTAGCGTCTTTTCATAAGATGATTTCGGAGGTGCCGATCTGATGAATTCGAACATGTCGTTAACCGAGGCGATTCGCGGCCGGAGAAGCGTGGGGCGTGTCAAGAACGATCCGATCGCGCGGGAGCTGATCGAGCAGCTGCTGGAAGCGGGCAACTGGGCGCCCAGCCACCATGCGACCGAGCCTTGGCGCTTTTATGTGATGACCGGCGGCGGCCGGCAAGCGTTAGCCAACGCGTATGCGGATATTGCGGCGGAAGGAGCGGCAGGCGTGTCCGGGCAAGAGCTGGAGGAGCTGCGGGCGAAGCAAGGCGCAAAAGCATTCCGTGCTCCGGTGGTGATCGCCGTTGCCGTGTCTCCGTCTACGGCGAAAGGCGTCAGCCGCATCGAGGAATTTGCCGCAGCGCACGCCGCCGTGCAAAATATGCTGCTCATGGCGCATGCGCTTGGACTTGGAGCGATCTGGCGGACCGGTGAGCCGGCTTATCATCCGCGCATGAAGCAGGCGTTCGGTCTCGGCGAAGCCGATGCCATCGTAGGGCTTGTATACGTAGGCATTCCGGAGATGGCGCCATCCGAGGGCAAGCGCCGTCCGGTCGCGGACAAAACGGTATGGATGAACGGCGAGACCGACAGCAAGCCGTGATCTGCGTCCCGTGCCTTCGCAGGGCTATTCCGAATCCGTCTGACTTCGTGCTTTGACGGACCGGGCGTATTCGGAAGGGCTCATGCCGGCCGATTTTTTGAACGCTTTGGAAAAATAATGCGGCCCGCTGAAGCCGAGCATGGCGGCAATTTCGGAAAAGTTGTACGTTTTCTCCCGAATCAGCGATTTGGCCCGGCCGATCTTTAATTGGTTGTAATAAGACATGACGGACAGTCCGGTCTGCCGCTTGAATTGTTCTTTCAGCCGGGTTTTGGCCACATGCAGCGCCTCGCTGATTTCTCCGAGCGACACGTTTCCTTCCACATGGTCCTCCAAATAACCGATAACCCTTCGGGCCAACGCTTCGTTGTCTTTTTCCCTCGCCGTAAACGAAAGCGGCTTGCTCGTCTCCGCATGTCCGAGCCGGCGCAAAAGGCGGATCAGGAATGTCTGCAAATACAGCTGGAGCAGCTGCTCGCTCCCGACAGGCGCGTCCTGCCGCCGTTTAAGCGGGTACCGAAACGGGAACTCGAACGCATGCTTCCCCTCCTTGACGATCTCCGCCAGAAGATTCCGCTCCGTATCCTCCAAGTGGACAATTTGCCGCACAAACCGCTTCATGGCTTCCGACCGGCAATCGAATGTCAGGACGACGATGTTCGGCGCGGTCCCTTCGCACGCATAAAAGCTGTGAAATTCGTCGGGCTCATGAAATACGACCATCCCCTGCCGAAGCCGGTGCCGGGACGTGCCCGCCGTCACCTCCACCTCGCCCTTGTCGACATAAACCAACTCCCAGAAATCGTGCTGCTCTCCCGGGAAGACATAGTTTTTGGCAAATTCGAAATAGTACATCGTGATGATATTGTCGATGACAATCGTCTGTTTTAAACGTGTTCGCTGATAGCTCATCCGGTCCTTTGTCTCCTGCTCCGTTCTTATCTCCATCATACCTTGGCTCGGGGCTTCTGAAAAGCGTCATCCGCGGGGGCGGGACGGGCTCATTTTGCAAAAAATGCGGCTTCGAAGACAAAGCCACGGCCGCTCGGGCTTTCTATAATGGGGGTGAACCCATTACATACGGAGAGCTTGGAGGAGGAGTCAGACATGAGATTGGCTGTCATTGGCTATGGAGCGAGAATACGCGGGGTATTGAAATATGTGCAGCAGGCCAACCCCGAATGCAAGGTTACGGCGGTTGTCGACATCCGCAAGGACAAGGCGCTGAGCGGTACGGAAGGTGCGGACGAAATCCGGCTGTTCGACACGCCCGAGGAGATGCTTGAGCAGGAGAAGCCGGACGGCGTACTGATCGGCACCCGCTGCTCCTTGCATACGGAAATGGCATTGAAGGTGCTGCCGAGCGGAATTCCGCTGTATCTTGAAAAGCCGGTCGCTACGACGATGGAGGATGCGCTGCGCTTGAAGCGCGGCTTCGAGACCTGTCCGTCGCCGGTCATCGTCTCTTTCCCGCTGCGCGTCACGTCGATCGTGAAGCTGGTGAAGGAGATTATCGATTCCGGCAAAATCGGGACGGTCGAGCATGTCCAAGCGGTCAACAACGTTCCGTACGGCGGCGTCTATTTTCACAATTGGTACCGGGACGAGAACGAGACGAGAGGCCTGTTTTTGCAGAAGGCGACCCACGATTTCGACTATATTAACCATGTGCTCGGGCTTCGTCCGATCAGCGTCTGCGCGATGACGTCCAAGCAAATTTTCAAGGGCACGAAGCCCGCGGGGCTCCGCTGCGTCGATTGCGGCGAAAACAAAACGTGCGCCGAGAGCACGGTCGGCACGCCGATGGAGCAGGAATGGCCCTACTGCTCCTTTGCCGAGGATACGGGCAACGAAGACTCGGGCAGCGCGTTGATCCGCTACGAGACCGGGATGCATGTTTCGTATTCACAAAACTTTTTCGCCCGGCAAAAAGCGGGTTCCCGCGGTGCGCGGTTTCTCGGCTACAAGGGAACGGTCGAGTTCGACTTTACGACCGGCATCGTCAAGGTATTCATGCATCACACGCCGCGGGTGGAAACGTACGAGATCGATGCGGCCGAAGACCATTTTGGCGGCGATGCGGCGCTTGCGGAAAATTACGTCAACATGATCCGCGGCACCGAAGAATCCGTCAGCACGCTGGACGACGGCTTGCTAAGCGCGCTCCTTTGCTTGAAAGCGCGGGAGTCGGCGCTCACCGGCACGTTCCAGACGATCGACTGGACGTAGCAGGCTATGGGAGCAGCCCGCCGGATGGGTCCGGCGGCAGCCGTTTCAGCAGCTGCTTGCGGGCGCGGGCGACGGCTCTGCGGACCGCCGGCGACGCATCCTGCTCCAGCTTGGCGAAGCCCGGCGCGAGGAGGTCCCAATGCTCAGCCGCCGCGGCTGAGGCATACATATTCGCCGCGTGGATGCGGACCGCCTCGTCCCCGCCGGCGATCCATACGTCAAGCCGTGCGGCCGTTTCCTCCGGATACGAAGCGAGCAGCCCCTCACCAAGCGTGAGCGGGCTTATTGCTTTTCCGGCGGCGGCCGGGGCGCCCGACATCAGCAGCTCGGCCAAATCCAGCAGCGGCCGGCTCCATGCCGGGTTGCGGGTTTTGGCCGCGATCCGGACGGCGTGGGTGACGGCTGCGATCTCGTTCGGCAGAGGCGAGGCCGACCAGGCGGCCAGCCGCGGATAAAACGACGGAAATTGCTTGACCAGAAGCGTTCCGCAGGCTTCGCCCGTCCAGCGGCGGACGGTAGGGTGCGGGCTGTCGGTCAAGGAGCGCAGCCGTGCGGCCGTCTCGTCGGGAGCTGCCGCGTAATGGCCGGACAACAGAAAGACGGCAAGCTCCTGCGCCGTTTCGTCTCCGATTTGAGCAAGCCCGGAAGCCAGACGGATAAGACGCTTCGGATCGGGCAGCGCGGCTTCGATCACTTGCAGCGCTTGGTGCTTGACGGCGCGCGCCTGTTTATCGGGCAGCGTGCCGAGGACCGGGCCCAGAGCAGCCGTTAAGGCCGAAGCCGAGCCGCGGGAGGCGGCATCCGCCGCATCGCGCTTCCAGTCTTGTTCGGCAAGCGGCATCATACAAAATTCCTCCGTTTCAAGCGTTTCGTTGGTTCATCTTCCCACAATAATACCAAACGTATGTTCTCTGGGCAAGGCATTTTGTTCCGGTTCAACACTTAACGGCTTCCCGAAAACTCCCACCGACGCTCTTACGGCGGAAGAGAGGAGGAATTCGCAGTTTACAGAGCGACGGGATAGAGGTATATTATTTTTGTGGACATGAATACTTGTATACAAGTGCACAATATTAAACGGGGTGAGTACATGAAGCTAGGGATGATTGGACTTGGGAAAATGGGATTTAACCTCGTGCAAAATTTACTTCGGCAGCAGCATGAAGTTGTCGTGTACGATGTCAATCCCGAACCGGGAAAGAAATTGCAAGAACGCGGCGCTGAGCTTTCCGGTTCCGTCAACGAGCTGGTAGAGAAGCTGGAAGCTCCCCGCATTGTCTGGATGATGGTTCCGGCCGGTCCGGTTGTGGATCAGGTGATCGACACGCTTAGTCCGCTGCTGGGGCCGGGAGATATCGTGATTGACGGCGGGAACTCCCACTACAAGCAATCGATGGCCCGTGCGGATAGGCTGAAGGAACGGGGCGTCCATTTTTTCGACGTGGGAACATCGGGAGGCACGGAAGGCGCGGCCCGCGGCGGCTGCTTCATGATCGGCGGCGACCGGGACGCGTTTGCAGCTATCGAGCCGCTGTTTCAAGGCATTGCGGTCGACAAAGGCTATTTGTACGCCGGCGGCCACGGCAGCGGACATTTTCTCAAGATGGTCCATAACGGCATTGAGTATGGCATGATGCAATCGATTGCAGAAGGCTTCGAGATTTTATCGAAAAGCGAATTTGATTTTAATTACGAAGAGGTGGCACGGGTCTGGACCAACGGCTCGGTCATTAGAGGATGGCTGATGGAGCTAACTCAAAACGCGTTTTCCAAAGATCCCAAGCTGGGCGGGATTCGGGGAATCATGAAAAGCTCCGGAGAAGGAAAATGGACGGTTCAAACGGCGCTGGATATGGAAATCAGCACGCCTGTCATCGCGTTGTCCCTGCTGATGCGCTACCGGTCCATGGAAGACGATACGTTCCACGGCAAAGTGGTGGCCGCTCTGCGCAACGAATTTGGCGGTCATGAGGTCGTAAGAAATTCGTAAGATCGATTTTCCTAATGGATTCGTTTCATAACAATGTGATAAAATCTAGAAATACTTGTCTACGATATCTTATCGTTGTTATTGGAAAAACGGTCTGTATAGGAGAGTTGTTCATGCGTTATCCTGCTGCATGGTTACAGGGGTTGTCTTTGGGAGAAAGTATGGCTTGCGAACTAAGACTGCAAATTATTAGCGGAAATATAAAGCCCGGCGAAGTGATCTCCGAAAATAAGGTGGCCGCCGAATTCGGAACAAGCAGGTCGCCGGTCAGGGAAGCGTTGAAAACGTTGTCAAATGAAGGGCTCATTCGCCTGGAAAGAATGGGTGCCGTCGTGATCGGCCTGAGCTCACAGGATGTCGAAGAGCTGTATGACGTCCGATTTTTAATCGAGAGCTTTGCGCAGCAGCGATTGGCCGAAGGAAACCACGAGCCGCTGCTTTCCAATTTGAAACGGAACATCGACAAGATGGAATTGGCGATGAAGCATCGCGATATCGAGGAGTTTTCGTATCTGGACTTTTCCTTTCACGAATCCATCATCGTGGAGGCCAAGCATGCAAGAATCCTGCATTTGTGGAAAAGCATCCGTCAAATTGTGCTGACCGTGATGTTCCTGACGACGGCGGAGGTATTCTCCAGAGGAGAAGACAAACTCAGGACCGTCATCGATAAACACCGGTCGATTGTGACAGCGCTTGAATCGAAGGATATGACCGTCATTCAATCGGTCGTTCAGCAATATTTTGCCGATTCGCACAAAACGCTTCATAGCAGATTTCCTTAAGGACTGCTGCTATGCAGGCTTTTCGTCTTCAAACTTGTCGACAAGTATACTTGTTTAAATTCATTGTAATGCTAAAAAATGGGCATACTTTGGATACCGAACCATGCTCGCATGAATAAAAGGAGAGCTGCTTATGAACCGTATTTTAGGTCTTGATCACAACCTCGCCTTGATCCTTTGGGCATTACTTTCCATTGTTTTTCTTGTTGTTCTGATCGCCAGATTCAAATGGAATCCTTTTGTGGCGCTTTTGATTTCTTCTTTGCTGTTAGGTTTTCTAGCCGGGATGAATCCTGCGGACATCATTAAAGCGGTTACAGGAGGGTTAGGCGGCACACTCGGGACGATCGCGATCGTCATCGGGCTCGGAACGATGCTGGGCAAAATGATGGCGGAGTCCGGCGGCGCCGAGCGGATCGCGACCACGCTGATCGACCGGTTTGGCGAAAAACGGGTGCACTGGGCGATGATGGTCGTCGGGTTTATCGTAGGGATTCCCGTATTTTTCGAGGTTGGGGTCATCCTCTTGATTCCTATCGTATTTATCGTGGCGCGCAAGACGAACATGTCGCTGCTGCAAATCGGAATTCCGCTGCTGGCCGGACTTTCCACCGTGCACGGGCTGGTTCCGCCCCATCCGGCGCCGATGATTGCCATTGCCGCTTATAATGCCGATTTGGGGAAGACGATTCTGTATTCCATTCTGATCGGGCTGCCGACGGCCGTTATTGCCGGCCCGCTGTTCGGCAAGTTTATCGGCAAACGATTGCAGGTAGAGCCGCCGGCCGACCTGGCCGAACAGTTCGCGGCGAAGGATAACCGCGGCCTTCCCGGGTTCGGGATGACGTTGTTCACGATTTTATTGCCCGTTCTTCTCATGCTGATCGGATCGATCGCCAGCATCATCGACCCGAAAGCGACGGGCGGCTTCACCCGGTTCAGCGAATTTATCGGCCATGAAATTATCGCCCTGCTCATCGCGGTCGTCTTCTCTTTCTTTTCGCTGGGCTTTGCGAGGGGCTTTAAGAAGGAGGATATTTCCCGCTTCGCGAGCGAATGCTTGGCCCCGACCGCGACGATCATTTTGATTATCGGAGCCGGCGGAGCCTTTAAGCAGGTACTGATTAACAGCGGGGTAGGCGGCGCCATCGCCGCGATGGCGACTCAGGCGCATGTGAACATTATTTTGTTCGCCTGGTTTGTCGCCGCTCTGATTCGTGTCGCGACAGGGTCGGCCACGGTTGCCATGACGACGGCCGCGGGCATCGTCGCACCTGTCCTTGCGCTGAATCCGGGCGTGAACGTGGAACTGGTCGTGCTGGCTACGGGAGCCGGGTCGCTTGTCTTGTCGCACGTGAACGACGCTGGCTTTTGGATGGTCAAGGAATTTTTTAATATGAGCGTATCGCAAACCTTAAAATCATGGACGGCGATGGAGACGATTCTATCCGTTGTGGGACTGGTCTTCATTCTTCTCCTCAGCGCCGTGGTTTAAGAAAGAGGGTTATTTCATTGAGCCAGCCTGCCTATATGATTGGCGTTGATATCGGAACGACCAGCACAAAAGCCGTCTTGTTCGAGGAAAGCGGGAAAGTCGTGACCAAAGCGGACGAGGAGTACCCTTTATATATGCCTACTTCGTCTATCGCCGAGCAGGACCCGGACCGCATATTCCGCGCCGTGGTCCAAACGCTGAAGCGCGTGATGAAGCAAAGCGCCGCCAGGCCGGAGCAAGTTCTGTTTGTCTCCTTCAGCTCGGCTATGCACAGCGTCATCGTGGTCGATGCCGAAGGCAAGCCGCTGACGCGCTGCATTACCTGGGGCGATAACCGGAGCGCTGACTGGGCGGAACGCTTGAAGCGGGACATGAACGGCCATGAGATCTATTTGCGGACAGGAACGCCGATCCATCCGATGTCGCCGCTTTCCAAGCTGCTGTGGCTTCGTCATGATCATCAGGAGCTTTTCCAAAACGCCGGCAAATTCGTCTCGATCAAGGAATACGTGTTTGCCAAGCTGTTCGGCGAGTACGTGGTCGACTACTCCATCGCCTCGGCGACCGGTCTGATGAATTTGCGGAAGCTGGATTGGGACGAAGAAGCGCTGGACGTTGCCGGGGTATCGAGAAATCAATTGTCCAGGCTCGTTCCGACGACTTATGCGCTGACAGGCATGAACGCGGTTTATGCGGAAGAGACGGGTCTTGCCGGATCGACTCCGTTTATTGTCGGCGCGAGCGACGGCGTGCTTTCCAACCTGGGCATGAATGCGATCGAGCCCGGGGTTGTGGCGGCGACCATCGGCACCAGCGGCGCGATCCGAACCGTGATTGACCACCCTTCAACCGATCCCAAGGGAAGAATCTTCTGCTATGCTCTAACGGAAAAGCATTGGGTCATCGGCGGAGCGGTCAACAATGGCGGCATGCTGTTCCGGTGGGCGAGGGACGAGTTTGCCGCATCGGAAGTCGAAACGGCCAAACGTCTCGGAATCGACGCTTACGACCTGCTGACGCAAATTGTGGAGAAGGTTAGCCCGGGTGCCGACGGCTTGATTTTTCATCCTTATATGACCGGGGAACGCGCCCCCCTATGGAATGCGAATGCGAGGGGCTCCTTTTTCGGCTTGACGATGCATCATCGCAAGGAGCACATGATCCGCGCCGTGCTGGAAGGAGTTATTTTTAATCTGTACACCGTCTTGCTGGCGATGGGGGAGCGGATCGGGCGGCCCAAAAAAATTCAAGCTACCGGCGGCTTTGCCCGCTCCTCCTTATGGCGCCAGATCATGGCGGATATTTTCGACCAGGAAGTCGTCGTCCCCCAAAGCTTTGAAAGCTCTTGCCTGGGAGCCGCGGTGCTCGGTTTATACGCGACGGGCAGAGCGGAATCGCTGCATATCGTTTCCCGGATGGTCGGCGCTACGCATGAGCATAAGCCGATACGGGAGCATGCCGAAATCTACCACGAGCTTTTGCCCATTTACATTAAAATCGCGCGAAGCATGGAGGAGGAATACGAGGCGATCGCCCGTTTTCAGCAAAAGCGGGAACGTCTCTAAGAAACGCGAAACTTCTATAAAAGCTTGAATCTAACCGGGAAAAGCGTGCTGTCCTGCAGCGCAGCGCTTTCCCGGTTTTTTCGTATTTTGCCGAGCCGAGGCCTCCGCCAGACGATAAACCGGGGAGGAACGAGTGTTCCGGTGTATTCGATTGTGCTATACTATACCAAAACCTGTCTTTTCCGCAATGTCGGACATTTTGGTAGAATAGTAGAGTTACTTGAAATGAAGCGAAATTTGGAGGAGCGACTATGGCTTTTCAATTTGTGCTCGGCCGTGCGGGCAGCGGCAAAACGGCGTTTTGCCTGGGCGCGATCAAACAAAAGCTGCTGGAGCAGCCGGACGGTACGCCGCTGATCTGGCTCGTGCCGGAGCAGGCTACCTTTCAGGCGGAATATGCGCTTGTGTCCTCCCCGGAGCTCGGAGGCACGCTGCGCGCTCAAGTGCTCAGCTTCCGGCGGCTGGCTTGGCGCGTCATGCAAGAGGTGGGCGGCTCCTCGCGACTGCCGATCGACGAAACGGGTAAAAAGCTGCTGCTTCACCGCATTTTACATAATCAAAAAGACCGTCTGCGCCGTTTTCAAGCGTCGGCGGGACAAATGGGCTTTCTGGATAATTTAAGCGAGCTGTTTGCGGAGCTGAAGCGGTATTGCATCAGTCCCGATCAGCTGAAGCAGTTTTACTCGTCGCGCTTTGCTTCCGACGGCGATGCTTCCGGTGCGCTTCCGGACAAGCTGCACGATTTGCAGCTGTTGTACGGCGAATTCGAGACCGAATTGTCCAAGCTTTACTTGGACGGGGAAGATTATTTGACGCTGCTGGCCCGCCAGGTCGGCGAATCGGCGTATGTGCGGGGCGCGGAAATATGGGTAGACGGATTTCACGGGTTTACGCCTCAGGAGCTTACCGTCCTGGAGCAGCTTGCCCTGTACGCCGGCCGGGTCACGATGACGCTCTGCTTGAACCGTCCGTACGGGGGAGGGGAGCAGCCGCACGAGCTGGATTTGTTCCATCCGACCGCCCGTACGATGAAGACGCTCCGGGAACGGCTGGACGCCTTGGGGGTGGAAACCGAAGCCTCGGTCATCCTGCTGTCGTCGCCTCCGGCAAGGTTCCGCGATAACCCGTCGCTCGGCTTTTTGGAGGCTCAATGGGAGGAGCGGGTGAAAAAGCCGTTTCGTCCCGAGCCGGGAGACGGCGGGCAGCCGGCCGTTCGCATATCGGCGGCCGCTAACCGCAGAGCGGAAGTAGAGGCGCTGGCCCGGGACGTCGTCAAGCTCGTGCGCGACGAAGGGCTCAGATGGCGCGACATCGCCGTGTCGGTCCGCAACATGGAATCGTATGGCGAGCTGATTTCGGGCACGTTTGCCGACTACGGGATTCCGCACTTTTTGGATTATAAGCGGCCGGTGGTTCATCACCCGCTCGTCGAATTGATTCGCTCTGCGCTCGAAACGGTCAACCATTACTGGAAATACGAAGCGGTTTTCCGAGCGGTCAAAACCGGATTTTTCCTGCCGTTCGGCGAGGCAAAAGAGCGGGACGATTTCGCCATCGACCGGTATGCGATGGACCAGCTCGAAAATTATGTGCTGGCGTTCGGTATTCAAGGACACAAATGGATGAACGACTGGACGTATTCGTACCGTACGACGCTCGAACAGGACCAGACGCAGGCCAGCGAGGCGGACGAGGCGTTTCTGGGCAAGATCAACGCCTGCCGCAGGCTGGTGGCCGAACCGCTCGGGGCGCTGCAGGAGCGCATGCGCCGGAAAGCGACGGTGCTTCAGCGGGTGGAGGCGCTGTACGGCCTGCTGGAGCAGCTGCGGGTGCCGGAGCGGCTGGAGGCTTGGAGCCAGGCGTCCCTCGCACGGGGACAAGTGGAGAAAGCGCGGGAGCACGCTCAGGTCTGGGAGCGGGTCGTGGATATGTTCGATCAGCTCGCAGAGCTGATGGGAGACGAGACGATGGCGCCGGAAACGTTCGCGGAGCTGGTGGACACGGGGCTCGAAAGCATCAAGCTCGGGCACGTTCCGCCCACCCTCGATCAGGTGCTGGTCGGCAGCATGGACCGGACCCGTTCCGGCCGGGTCAAGCACATGTTCGTGCTTGGCGTGAGCGAGGGCGTCATGCCCGCCAAAATGCCCGAAAGCGGCGTCTTGTCGGAGGCGGAGCGCGAGCAGCTGGCCGGGAACGGGCTGCAAACCGCCGAAGGAAGCCGGAGGCGGCTGCTGGACGAATCGTTCCTGATCTACTGCGCGTTTTGCACGCCTTCGCACGGATTATGGCTCAGCTACCCGCTGGCCGACGAGGAAGGGAGGGCGCTTCTGCCTTCGGACGTGATCCGGCAGGTGAAGCGGATGTTTCCGTCGCTGCAGGAGCGGCTGCTGTTGAACGATCCGGCCCCGGACAGCTACGCGGGCGAACAAATGGAATACGTCGCCCGCCCGGATAAAGCCTTGTCCCTGCTGATGGTACAGTTAAAGCAGTGGATGAACGGGGCTCCGATGAACGCCGTCTGGTGGTCGGTGTACAACTGGTTCGCCCGCCAGCCCGAACACGCTTGGAAGCTTTCGCGGATGGTGCAGGCGCTGCTCTATTCGAACCGGGCGAAGGAATTGAGCGCCCAGACGAGCCGGGAGCTGTACGGGGAAAGCATCCAGACGAGCGTATCCCGCATGGAGCGGTTTGTCGCGTGTCCGTTCTCCCAGTTCGTCTCCCACGGACTGCGGCTGAAGGAACGCCGCATCTTTCGCTTGGAAGCGCCCGATATCGGGCAGCTGTTTCACGCCGCATTGAGCAAATTTGCGGAGCAGGCGGAGCGTGAAGGGTTCGACTGGGGCGGTTTGTCGGCCGCGGAATGCGAGCAGCGGGCGGCGCTAGTCGTCGACGCGCTTGCGCCGAAGCTGCAGGGCGAAATTTTGCTCAGCTCCAAACGGTATTCCTATATCGCGCGCAAGCTTAAGCAAGTAATCGGACGGGCGGCGCTGATGCTGGGCGAGCACGCCCGGCGGGGACAGTTCCGGCCGATCGGACTGGAGGTCGGCTTCGGGAGCGGACAGCCGATCCCGCCGCTGCTTTACGATTTGGACAACGGCGTGCGCATGGAGCTGCGAGGAAGGATCGACCGGATCGACCGGGCGGATACCGAGCAAGGAACGCTGCTGCGGGTGATCGATTACAAGTCGAGCTCCAAGGCGCTGAATATGACCGAAGTGTATTACGGGTTATCGCTCCAAATGCTCACGTATTTGGACGTCATTCTGACGCATGCGCCGATCTGGCTTGGTCACGAAGCGCAGCCGGCGGGCGTTTTGTACTTCCATGTACATAATCCGGTGTTGAACGCAAGAAACGGGCTTTCCGCGCAGGAGATCGACAGTGAGTTGAAGAAGCGGTTCAAAATGAGAGGGCTGCTTCGCGCCGACGCGGATGCGATCCGGTTGATGGACGGGGAGCTGGCGGAAGCCGGCGGGCATTCCGACCTGCTGCCGGTGGCGCTCAAGACGGACGGCAGCTTCTATAAAACGTCGTCGGTCGCCTCCGAAGAACAGTGGAACACCGTGCGGCGGTACGTCAAGCGGACAATCCGCGAGATCGGGACGTCGCTGACGGACGGCACCATCGAGATTGCGCCTTACCGGATGGGCCAAGCGACCGCCTGTACGATGTGCGCCTACCGGTCTGTCTGCCAATTCGACACACAGCTCGATGGCAATGCGTACAAGCAGCTTACGCCGATCGGCAAAGACCGGGTATGGGAAATGATGGAGCAAAAGGCCGCTTCCGTTCCCCGATCCGCCGGAGCGGCTTACCGGCCGCGCGCCGCCGCGAAACGGCCGGCTTCGGAAGAGAACCGGACGGCGGAGCCGGAAGATGAAAACGTCCCGGACGAGCCGGACAACGAGAATGGAGGGAACGAACAATGACGGAGACGATGCCGAAGCCGGAGAACAGCACCTGGACGGACGAACAATGGCAGGCCATCGCCGTCC
>NZ_BILX01000075.1 GCF_004000785.1 Paenibacillus ehimensis NBRC 15659
CGCTTTGTTTCGTTCCAGTTTTCAGGGAATAATCAGACCCTTGCTATCCAAGTTGGAGATGCAAGGGTCTTTTGCATGTATAAGATTATGCAAAAAACTCGCCCTACTGGGCATAGCAGGACGAGTCGTTCTCATTTATTTTTAAATAGCCGGATGAACTGTGCTTGCGAAGAAGGAAAATGATGATCAGGCGCGGAATCAAAAGCCAGAGATGAACGAAGACCAGAAAGCCGAGGAGCGATGGCGAGAGCCACGGATAGAGGCATCCCAGCAGGACCAAGACGATCCACAGCACATGGAAATGGAGCCGGCGCACTTTGGTCATAGCGATATACGTTTCCGGCGCATAACCGAACCAAGGCAGCCTAGAGGACCAGCTCCAAGCTTGAGGAGCATGCTTCTCTTTCGTTCGAAGCAGGAGACGCAGCAGAAGCGTTTGGACGAGCGCTATACCGATCACGCCGGCCGGCACGCCAATCAACCCCGCCGGTAATGACACAAAAGAAATGGCAATAGCGGCCCCAATAAAAAGGCTAACGGTCAAAATCCAATAGACTTGAAACAAAATCGGCTTGTAATGTACCCGTTTGAGCAGCCGATAGGTATAGATGGTCGAATCTTTGGACAATGTTCGGTCTCTTGGCATAATAAGCCCCAATCCTCACTAGATGAACAAAATGAAAATTCACTACATATATCGGTAGGGTACAGGAAAATGTTGAGTTTGTCACGGGCTAACATGGATTTTCCACAAAAATATCGCGGAAAGGTTTGAGTTTTAAGAGAATTGGGCATACTGCTAGAAAAGAAGTAGAGGTGAATCGAACATGAGCGACGAGATGCACCACGATTTCACGCCATCCTGCATCATTTGCGGGCAAACCAAAGAAAACGGCATCCTAATCATATCCGAATTCATATGCGAGGATTGCGAGAATGAAATGGTCCACACGGAAGTCAATGATGCCAAGTACCCTTTTTTCATACACCAGATGAAGCAGATTTTATATAAAAAGAATGCTTGATTAGCAAGCGAATAGAAGCAAGCTCCGTTTTATCTCGGCTAGGGATGGAAGCGGGCTTTTTTGTTTGGTACAATACTGCTAAAATTGTTTTTGAAATGAGGAAACAAGGTGTCACAGCATAGAGCGCCGCTGTACGAAGCATTGGCGGCACACCGGGAATCGGGCGCGCTCAGCTTTCATGTGCCCGGCCATAAGTCGGAAGCGCAAGGATATGCCGAAGCGGAGTCGGATTATCGGCAGATCTTATTACTCGATAGAACGGAGATCGCCGGACTTGACGATCTTCATCATCCGGAAGAAGCGATTAAGGAAGCCCAAGCATTGGCTGCGGCGTGCTTTGGGGCGGACGAAACTTTTTTTCTGGTAAACGGGAGTACGGCGGGAAATTTGGCGATGATTTTGGCGACCTGCCGCCGCGGGGATCTGCTGCTGGTACAGCGGGATGCGCATAAATCCGTTATTCACGGAATGATGCTTGCGGGTGCGCAGGCGGTGTTTATTTCCCCGATGTGGGATCCGGAGAGCGGTCTGAGCATGGGAGTAGCTGCGGAAGATGTGGAGCAGGCGCTGGATCGCTATCCTGAGGCCAAGGGGCTGCTTGTGACCAATCCGAGCTATTACGGTGTTACAAGCGATCTGAAGGCGTTATCCGCCCTTCTGCATGGCCGGGGGAAGCTGCTGCTGGTGGATGAGGCGCACGGGGCTCATTTTGGTTTCCACCCTGATGTGCCTGTCTCGGCCTTAAGCTGCGGGGCGGATGCGGTTGTGCAGTCCACCCACAAAATGTTGACCGCGATGACGATGGGGGCGATGCTGCACGTGCAGGGGCCGCGAATTCACCGGAGCGCCGTTCGAAAGGCGCTGGCCATGGTGCAAAGCTCGAGCCCTTCTTATCCGATTATGGCGAGCCTGGACCTCAGCCGGCGGATGCTGCAGGAAGACGGCGGGGAACGGATAGAACGAGGTCTGTCGGTTGTTCGGAGGGTAATAACCTATTTGAGCGGACATCAGCGGTGGCATGCAAGAGCTTTGACGGAACGCATGGTTGAGGCCGGTTGTCGTCAGGACCCTTTTAAGGTGGCGTTGTACGATGCGTCAGGGCGTCTTGACGGTTTTGCGCTAAAGGAGCGTCTGGAGCAGCAGGGCTGTTATCCGGAGCTGTCGGACCCGACCTATGTTCTGCTTGCGTTCAGCTTGTCGAGCACGGAAGAAGCTGCGCAGCAGCTTATTGAAGCGCTGAGGCGGATAGACGAAGAAACATGGGACGAAGGAAGCGAGACGAAGCCGGGATCATGGGAGACCGAAGCCGCGGAGCAGCGGATATCCGAACCGGTAACGTTCAATTGGGAAGCTATCCACGAAGCGACGGAGACGAGGGTGATGGTCCCCGTAGCCGAATGCGCAGGCCGCCTCGCGGCCGAGATGATCGTGCCGTATCCTCCGGGCATTCCGGTTCTTTATCCGGGGGAGCGGATTACCGAACGGACGGCGGCGCATTTAACGCGGCTTGCTGCGTTGGGGTCGCGTTTTCACGGGCATGATGTGACCGCCTGCGGTACCGTCCCAGTGTTGGAAATGCGGTAATCACTTAGCGATAAAGGCGCTTGCATCAATAGCTTTAAATAGGCGGAGTTTTGTTCCCGCGGCATCAAGAGAAGAAGCTCGCTATAGAGCGGGGAAACGGATTGCAACCGCTATCCGAGTCACTACAGGACAGGAGACATGCATGTGAAACGAGGCTTTTTTATAACGGTAGAGGGCGGAGAGGGCGCAGGCAAAACGTCTGCGATCGATGCTATCCTAGAGCAAGTCAAGGCGCGGGGGCACGAGGTGTTATCCACGCGGGAGCCCGGGGGCATTCCGATTGCCGAGCAGATTCGCTCGGTCGTTCTCGACCGGAACAATACGGCGATGGATCCGCGTACGGAAGCGTTATTGTACGCGGCCGCGAGACGGCAGCATTTGGCGGAGAAAGTCATTCCTGCGCTGGAAGCCGGCAAGGTCGTCGTATGTGATCGTTTTATCGACAGCAGCTTGGCGTATCAAGGGTATGCGCGCGAGCTTGGCATGGACGAGGTGTTTGCTATTAACCGGTTTGCGATCGGCGATTGGATGCCGGATTTGACGGTGTTTATGGACGTTCGTCCGGAGATCGGGCTGGCCCGGATTCGCGCCGATCAGGGACGGGAAGTGAACCGCCTGGACCTGGAGTCGATGACGTTTCATAACAAAGTGCGGGAAGGTTATTTGCAGGTACTCCGCTGGTTTCCGGAGCGTGTCGTGCGGGTGGATGCGGAACGGGAGCTGGACAAGGTAATCGAGGATATTGGGCAAATGCTGAACCAAAAGCTCCCCAAGCGAGTATGATATAATAGATACAGTTCCTTCTACAGATGTTTATATATAAATGAAGGAATTTTTCAACCGCTTGTCTAATTATTTAAGGTAGGAAGACGGATAACATTCCTTTGGCAAAGGAGGCTGGATGCATGAAATTGGTTATCGCCGTTGTGCAGGATAAGGACAGCAACCGTTTGTCGAACGCGCTGATCAAAGAGGGCTTTCGCGCAACCAAGCTGGCGAGCACGGGAGGATTCTTACGCGCCGGAAACACGACGTTTATGATCGGTACGGAAGATGAGCGTGTTAACGAAGCGCTGCAAGTCATTAAAGCGAACTGCAAAATCAGAGAGCAAATGGTCACCCCGGTATCCCCGATGGGGGGAACGACGGATTCGTATATTCCTTTCCCTGTCGAAGTTCAAGTTGGCGGGGCGGCGGTATTCGTGCTTCCGGTCGAGCGGTTCGAACATTTCTAGAAACGAGGTCGAGCCGAGTGAAAATCAACCCGGGTTGGCGCCCTTTCGGCAATGAAGTGGTTCGCAGCGAGAATACGTCCTCCCAGCAGCTCCAAAAAATGTCGTTCTCCGATACGATGCAGCAGCATGAAGAAAGAGCAACCCGGGAGCAGCTTCAGCGCATCCTGCAGCAAATTGACCTGCAAGGTCAACGGCTGGCCAAATCGATGACGGTACGCGAGCTCCGGCAGTATAAGCTGCTTGTGAAGCAGTTTCTGGAGGAGACGGCGCGGCGGGGAGTTCAGCTTCGCGATACGCGGGGCTGGGACCGCAGGGGCCGGACGAAGCGGTACAAGCTGCTGGAGGAAATCGATGCCGAGCTGCTCGGCCTGGCGGACGAGCTGGTGGAAAGCGAACAGGGACGTATCGAGCTGCTGCAAAAAATCGGCGAAATTCGCGGAATGCTGATTAACTTGTTTTTTTAAAGCGAAGCAGCCGATCTGGAAAGGAAATGCAGACCGTCATGTCTTTTCAATCGATTACAGGGCAGGAGCGAGTCAAACGAATGCTGCAAAACAGCCTTCGGACTGACAAAGTTTCGCACGCGTATATATTTACGGGGGCGCCCGGGACCGGGCGGAGAGCCATGGCCCGGGCGTTCGCCCAAGCGATTTATTGCAAGGTGCTTCCGGACGATGCCTGCGGGGAATGCCTGGATTGCCGCAAGGTCGAGCATGGTAACCATCCTGACCTGCATTGGATCGTCCCGGATGGCGCTTCGATCAAAATCGATCAAATTCGGGAGCTTCAAAAGCAGTTTGCTTATCGCGCGTCGGCCTCTAACATCAAAATGTATATATTGGAGGATGCCGATAAGCTGACCGTGCAGGCGGCGAACAGCCTGCTGAAATTTTTGGAGGAACCGACCTCGCAGGTTGTCGCGGTTCTGATTACGGACAACGGACAAGCCCTGCTGCCGACGATCCGGTCGCGCTCCCAGTGGATTCCTTTTCTGCCAATGGGGCGAAGCAGCATGAAGGAGCTGCTTTTGCAGGAAGGACATCCGCCCGTCCTCGTTCAAGCGGCGGTGAATTTAGCCGCAGGACCGGAGGCGGCGCGCGAGCTGATTCAAGGAAATGGGTTTGCAGAACTCCGAAATTTGGTGATACAATTAGCAAGGGAGAGTTTGTCTCGATTGCCATCGGCGATGCTGACCGCTCAGCAGAAGCTGGCAAAGGGCGAGTTTTCCGAACAATTGCCGCGCTTCATGGATATGCTGATTTTGTGGCTCAAGGATATGGTGCAGCTCAAGCTCGGCAGCCGCGAAGAATTGATCTACACGGATCAACTGGACTGGATGTCGCAGCAAGCGTTGTCTTATTCGATGGAGCACTGGATCGCCTGCCTCGAGCAGGCGGTGGAGACGCAGAAACGATTGCGGTCCCATGCCAATCCCCAGCTCGCGCTGGAACATATATTAATGCGGCTCAAGGGGGTGTAAGATGTTCTCCGTGGTAGGTGTCCGCTTCAAGAAGGCGGGCAAGGTGTATTATTTCGATCCGAGCGATCTGCCGATTGATCAAGACAGTGCCGTCATTGTCGAAACGGCGCGCGGAGTCGAATACGGCCGGGTAGTCATAGGCCGAAGAACGGTAGGCGAATCGGATGTGGTGCTTCCGCTGAAGAAGGTCATCCGCATTGCGGACCAGCAGGATGCACAGCTTGTTGAGGATAACAAGCAAGCGGCCAAAAATGCGTTTGCTATTTGTCAGGACAAGATTAGGGATCACCAGCTGCGCATGAAGCTGGTAGACGTTGAGTATACATTTGACCGGAACAAAATCATTTTTTATTTTACGGCCGAAGGCCGGGTCGATTTCCGGGAGTTGGTCAAGGATTTGGCCAGCATTTTCCGGACGCGGATCGAACTTCGCCAAATCGGCGTACGGGACGAAGCCAAGATGCTTGGCGGCATCGGGCCTTGCGGACGTATCCTGTGCTGTTCTTCCTTTCTGGGCGATTTCGAGCCGGTTTCGATCAAAATGGCGAAGGACCAGAACCTGTCGCTCAATCCGACGAAAATTTCCGGATTGTGCGGACGATTAATGTGCTGCCTCAAATATGAGCATGATAATTACGAAAGCGCCAAGGACGATCTTCCCCGCGTAGGCAGCGAAGTGATTACCCCGTTCGGCAACGGACGCGTAGTATCGTTGAATGTCGGGGAGCGTACGGCGAAGGTGCAAATTTTCGATTTGAAAAAAGTGATGGATCTTCCTTTGGATGATGTAGTGGAGCAGCATTAAGCCAGTCGCTGCTGCTGCAGCTTGAGGTGAGAGAAAAGCGTGGATAAAAGGGATATATTCGTACAAATCGATCAAATGGAAGAACAGATGGGCACGCTGTATGCCGAGCTTGGCGAAATCAAACGGCAGATTATCGAGCTGCTGGAGGAGAATAAGCGGCTGGGCATCGAGAATCAGCAGCTGCGCAAGCTGCTGAAGAAAGATGCGGAACCGCTGCTGCCCATGCTTCAAGCCGCCGGCGCGAGCGTCCCTGTTTCGATGAAAGAAACGACCGGTGAAGGCTATGACAATTTGGCACGCATCTATCACGAAGGCTTTCACATTTGCAATGTCTATTATGGACATTTGCGTACGGAAGGCGACTGCTTGTTCTGCATGTCATTTTTGAATAAATAACGATGCGCCGTAGAGGAGAATGGCTCTTCTACGGTTTTTTTTGAAGAGTAAAGAAAGTTTAACTTATGGTACATCATAACTGGCAGAAAGAGGTATTGGCTTGGAACAAGTCCCGATTTATGAGCGCGAGCGAATCGACGATTTGCTTACGCACGATTTGAAAATTATTCAGAGCGACGAAGTCTTCAGCTTTTCGATGGATGCGGTGCTGATCGCGCGCTTTTGCTCAGTGTCGCCGAGAGGGCGGATCGTCGATCTGTGCTCCGGCAACGGTGTCATTCCGCTGCTGTTGACCACCCGGACGAAAGCGCACATTACAGGCGTGGAAATTCAAGAAAGGTTGGCGGATATGGCCCGGAGGAACGTGCAGCTGAACGGGCTGGAGGAGCGAATCGACATTCGGCACGGTGATTTGCGTCAATCTCCTGCCGAGCTGGGAAACGGGACCTTCGATTTGGTGACGGTCAATCCTCCGTATTTGCCTGTCCCGAACGGGGATCAGAATGTGAATGAGCACGTAGCTGCGGCCCGGCACGAGCTGTTCTGCACGCTGGACGATGTGGTTCGGGTGAGCAGCCGGCTGGTACGCAGCGGCGGCAAAGTCGCCATGGTGCATCGGCCGAGCCGCTTGGTCGATATTTGCTGCACGATGCGGCAATACCGGCTGGAGCCGAAACGAATCCGGTTCGTTCATCCCCGGGCGGATGCCGAAGCGAATATGGTGCTCATCGAAGCGCTTCGCGACGGAAAACCGGAGGTTCGCATGCTGCCGCCGCTGATTGTTTATAAGAATGAGACGGAATACACGGATGAGCTGATGGAAGTCTACTATGGCCGCCGCGCTGCGCTCGCCGATCCGTCCAATACATTATAGAAGGAATCGATGTCCGTGAACGTTCAAAAAAGCTACGCCAACGACGGCCGCCGTCAAGGCAGTCTTTATCTGGTAGGCACGCCGATCGGCAATCTGGAGGACATGACTTACCGTGCCGTTCGGGTGCTTGGCGAAGTGCAGTGGATTGCCGCCGAGGATACCCGGCAAACGCGCAAGCTGCTCACGCATTTCGACATTTCGACCCGGCTCGTTAGTTACCACGAGCACAATAAGCAAGCCAGCGGCCCCGAGCTGATCCGGCTCATGCAGGAAGGCGATTCCATCGCGCTCGTCAGCGACGCCGGCCTGCCTGCGATCTGCGATCCGGGCGCGGATCTGGTCCGCCTTGCTATCGAAGCGGATATCCCCGTGATCCCCATCCCCGGGGCGAACGCCGCGCTGTCCGGGCTCATCATGTCGGGACTGCCGACCGAGCGGTTCACCTTCGTCGGGTTTCTGCCGCGCGACAAAAAGCCCCTCGAGCGGGAGCTTGCTGCTTTGAAGCGCGAGCCCGGCACGGTGATCTGCTACGAGTCCCCGCACCGCCTGGTGAAGACGCTGACGGCTATGGCCGAAACGATCGGCGAGCACCGGGAAATCTGCCTGGTTCGCGAGCTGACCAAAAAATACGAGGAAGCCGTTCGCGGCACGATTCGCGAGTGCTTGGACCATCTGGACGAGCATCCGCCTCAAGGCGAGTATGTGCTGATCCTTCGCGGCATCAGTCCGGAGGAGGCGGAGGCATCGGGCGAAGCCGTGTGGTGGGCCTCTTTATCCCCAGCGGAGCATGTCGCCCGCTACGAGGCCGACGGCCTCGACCATAAAGAGGCTTTGCGCCGCGCCGCCCAAGACCGGGGTGTTCCGAAGCGCGAGCTGTACAACCTGCTTCACCAAGGCAGCTAAAAGGAAATAGTTTACAACGGCTGCGCCTCCTATATAATAGAAGAGACAAGATGTTAGGCCTAGGGCTAAATGGGGTAATAAGACTTATAAGTGTTGCGCGAATCGATGAGAAGGGAACGTCGGCGTCCTGAGAGCAGTTCAGTGTTCGTGCACGTTACAACGAACGGGGAAGTTTTATAAGATGGGGTTCATGATCGAATGATCAGTGTACTGTGTTGGTGAAAGTTGACGGAGCTTCTTCCGCTTGGGGTATCACGCTTGCAGTATCGCCGGTGGAATCCGGCTTATGCCATCGCTTGTAGTATCGTTCTTGTGGTCGTGCTGTCTTACGTTCTCAAAGTTAAGCAGCCCTTTTTGCGATGCTGCTTCAGCAGCGAGCTCTCCGGCGCACGAGCGGTCGAGTGCGTCCCGGCTCTGCCCGAACGAAAGCTGTCGAGGCTTGCCTCGATGCGGGCTATAGCAGGCATGGCCTACCAAGCGCCGGCGTGTGCGCATGCACCGCTTCGTAAGAGCGCCGCCGTGAAGCGTGTCTGCATGCCGGACCCGCAGGGTTCGCATGGAGACGGACGCGCTCCCTGCACTGAAGCCGCGTCGAAGTGCCTGCGGGGTCCAGGGGCTGCGGCCCCTGGGGTCCCCCTTAGGAAGGGGGATTTAGGGGGATGGAGCCCTCCTTAAAGAGATCAAAAAAAATCCCCGATTCGGACAACCACGAATCAGGGATATAGAGGAGATATGAAAAAGGTTAGAATTACCAAAGTTAATTGTGCTATCTCTATTATAACCTATTTTTTTTATTTTGTCACAGGTATTGGCATTTCAGATAAGCATTCATGGCAAACAATTTTTCCTTTGAAGTAGGAAACGTTCTCAGCGTTGCCGCAGAAGATACAGGCTGGCTCATATTTCTTCAGCATGATGCGCTCGCCGTCAACGTAAATTTCTAAAGCGTCTTTTTCACCAATGCCTAAGGTGCGGCGCAATTCGATCGGAATAACGACACGACCCAATTCATCTACTTTTCTAACAATACCGGTGGATTTCATCATAAAAAATTCCCCTCTCTAAGAAGTTACATAATGAAGTCTGGTGTCTCAAAAGATTAATCGTCATGTTTCGACATTTCTTTACACATATGATACCAACCATTCCCAAAATAGTCAACTAAAAAATATGAGTTTTCCTTGTTATTTTATGGTATACGAGGAGTGTTATGCAAAATTCAGTAAAAACAAACGGTCAAAAGCGAGAAAATCGTTGTTTTTTATAATACTCCCCGAACGAAGAAAGGGTTTATCACCAGATCATTGAAGTATAGATAAAAAAAGAAAACATAATAATGGAAGCTCGTATTCGACAAATTTCGACAAAATTTATCTTCTTTTTACGAGAGTATTGTCGAAAAAATAGCCGGAGCCGATAGGAGGATGTTCATGACCACTCCCCTTCAAGAAGAGAAAGTATTCAAGGATCCCGTGCACAAATACATCTATGTCCAAGACCAGACGATCTGGGACCTGATCAACACCAAGGAGTTTCAGCGTCTCAGACGAATTCGCCAGCTCGGCACCTGCTTTTTGACGTTTCACGGCGCGGAGCACAGCCGATTTTCCCACTCACTCGGGGTGTACGAGGTTACCCGCAAAATCATCTCGCAGTTCGAGCGCAACAAGTATGAGGACTGGCCGCGGGAGGAGCGGCTGCTGTGCCTCTGCGCTTCGCTGCTGCATGATGTCGGACACGGCCCGTTCTCTCATTCGATTGAGAAAACATTCGGAACCCACCACGAGGAATGGTCGTGCCGCATCGTTCTCGGAGATACGGAAGTGAACCGGGTACTGCGGCGCGTATCGCCTACATTTCCACAGCAGGTGGCCGGCGTGATCGCTAAAACGTACAATCAGGAAATCGTCGTCAGCCTCGTATCGAGCCAGCTCGATGCCGATCGGATGGATTATTTGCTGCGGGATGCCTATTTCACCGGCGTGAATTACGGCACATTCGATTTGGAACGCATCTTGCGCGTCATGCGCCCGTATCAGGGCCATATTGTTGTAAAAGAAAGCGGCATGCATGCGGTGGAGGATTACTTGATGTCCCGGTACCAAATGTATTGGCAGGTCTATTTTCACCCGGTGACCCGCAGCGCCGAGGTATTGCTTCACAACATTTTTCAAAGAGCGAAGCACCTTCATGAGGAAGGCTTTGCATTCCGCTTCTTATTACATCCGCTACCGAACCTGTTCCGGCAAAAAATGACGGTCCACGACCATTTTTTAATGGATGAGGCGTTTATGCAGACGGTGCTGATGCAATGGGCCTTCGAAGAGGACCCGGTGCTTTCCGACTTATGTACCCGTTTCTTGCAGCGGCGGCTGTTCAAATATGTGACGCTCGAGAAAATCGACGCCCGGCAAATCGAGCGGCTGCGGGATCAAATGCGCAGCTTCGGCATCGATCCGGACTACTACCTGGACATCGATTTTCCTTCCGATCTATCGTATGATGTGTACAGGCCGGGCGAACAGGATGAGAAGCTTCCTATTCTGCTGCTTGACTCGCGGGATACTTTGACGGAAATATCGCGGAAATCGGAAATTGTCCGCTCCATCAGCGGCATTCATATGGGAAAATACCATTTGTATTACCCGCGGGAGCTGCTTTTGAACCATGCTGACAAATTGGATAAAAATCTTCGAAAACTTCTCGACATTTAACCGTTATGGCCTGCTCTTACAACCAGATCATGATATAAGGAGAAAAACATGCTAATCGATACACACGCTCACTTGAATGCGCCGCAGTTCGATGAAGATCGACAGGAGGTCATCGAGCGCGCACGCGCAAGCGGAATAAGTCGAATCGTCAATGTCGGCTTTAACCGGGAGACGATCCCGAGCTCGATCGCTTTGGCGGAACAATACGATTTTATTTACTCGACTGTAGGCTGGCATCCGACCGATGCGAAGGACATGACGCCGGAGGATCTCGATTGGATCGAGTCGCTGTGCGGGCATGAGAAAGTTGTCGCTATTGGGGAAATCGGCTTGGATTATTACTGGGATACGTCTCCAAGAGACGTACAGGACCGCGTATTTCGTCAGCAGATTCAGCTTGCGCGAAAGGTCGGCCTGCCGATCGTCATCCATAACCGCGATGCGCATCATGACGTCGTGCAAACGCTTCGCGAGGAGAAAGCGGCCGAGGTTGGAGGGGTCATGCATTGCTACTCCGGCAGCTGGGAGACGGCCAAAATGTGCCTCGATATGAACTTTTATATTTCGTTCGGAGGTCCCGTCACGTTCAAGAATGCGAAACAGCCGAAGGAAGTGCTCGAGAAGGTGCCTCTCGACCGTTTATTGATCGAAACCGATGCGCCTTATCTGGCTCCTCATCCGTATCGGGGCAAGCGAAACGAGTCCTCGTATGTGCGCCTGGTCGCCGAGACGGCTGCCGAAATTAAAGGGATATCCTTGGAACAATTGGGTGAAATCACCACGGCGAACGCTATCCGGCTTTTTGGCTTAACGTGAATAAATACACAGATTCGGACAAGCCGATTTTCTTTCGAATCGAGATAATCGAAGAAAAATATATAAAAACATACGACTTGCGAAGAGAAAGATGGTTTTTGAGATCGATTTCGCTTGAATCGGCTGGAATCGATCCAAAACCATCCTTTTTTTCGAAGTTTGTATACTTTACAACTTTGGTCCTCCCATCGTACACTCAATAATAACTTCATAACGATTACCAAAATCCAACATCGCTGAGTTTCCGAAAGGGAAACGGGGGAACCGCATCGCGGCAGTTAAGGCGCAGCTTTGACCGCTGTGGTGTTTTTTTAGGGGTGAATCCTCATCGTGCATGTGAAACATGTACTGGGGTAGGGCGACTCTCAAGTCCGAATCCGTCAGCTAACCTCGTAAGCGTCCAGAGAGAGGTAACGATTGTCGTGAGCTTTTATTTCATTTTGGCCAAAATGAAAAAGTCACGGGAAGGTTCCTCTTCTCCGCTGACTTTTTTTGTGTTCTCCCGTCCATTGGGATATTAACCGGAGCCGGTTTAAACAACACAAGATGAAGGAGGTGGCCGCCGCAGGCAAGTAAGTTCTGATGGCAGCAGATACAATTGTTGGAATGGCAATCAAACCATTTTACCATAGTCGCGTCAGATTAAATCATGCATAACACTCGGATGGCGGGGCTTTAAGGAGGACCGAACAAGTGGGCGCTGTGAACCATGAGCAACCCCATGTAAGACGATCATCCAGCATGTCCTTCGCATTGCGATGGAAGCATGAAAACTTGCGTATGATATCGATTATTGCCCTCATTTCATTCGCTATGACTTTCATGTTCTTACTGATGTATCACGGTACGGCAACCAAGCGCGTATCAGTCGTTGTAGACGGACAGGAACGCACGTTCCAGACCCGGCAAGGGGTTCTACAACGCATACTGGATGAGCAAGGCATCGCTGTTGGAGAATACGACCGGGTGTCGCATTCCCTTCAAGCTTCGGTAAAATCCGGAGATCGCATTACGATCGACAAGGCAAAGCCGGTGCAATTGACAGCAGATGGAGAGACGAAAACCGTTTATACGACAGGGAAAACGGTGGAGACCGCACTGGCGGATTTGAAAATCACGCTCGGCGAGCTCGATAAGGTAACCCCCGCTTTGACGACGGAAATCACGGACAACGCGCCGATCAAAGTGGTTCGCGTAAAGAAAGAAATTGAAGAAGTGAAAGAACCGATCCCGTTCGAGACGGTAAAGAAGAACGAGCCGCAGCTGCTCAAGGGCAAGGAACAGGTTGTACAAGAAGGACAAGAGGGCGTTCTGCTCAAGAAAAAGGAAAAGCTGTTTGAGGACGGGGCACTCGTCGCCGAGAATGTCGTCGATCAACAGGTGCAAGCGCAAAGCATTAAGAAAATCGTAGCCGTCGGAACGAAAAATCCGGTCACTATTTTATCCGCTTCTTCGCCGAACGTCGACGAATTGACCAAAAACGGGGTTAAGTTCGCATACAAGCAAGTGATTAACAATGTGAAGCTTACAGCGTACTCGGCCGATGCCGACTCGACAGGAAAAAGCAGCGGGCATCCGCAGTACGGGGTAACTTCTTCAGGCACGAAAGTAATGGAAGGTCGCACAATTGCGGTAGACCCCAAAGTGATCCCGATGGGCTGGTGGGTATATATCGAAGGAATCGGCTTCCGCCGAGCGGAAGACACCGGCAGCGCGGTGAAAGGGAATGTGATCGACGTGTATTTCGACAGCAGCGACTACGCCAACCGTTTCGGTTCGAAGAAGGGCTACACGGTGTATGTCATCGGGCCGAAAAAGCCGTCGGTCGATTAAGGATACGCAATTAGGGCAGACTCATCATATATAGAACGGATGAAGAAGAGGTACGGCGATGTCCCTCTTCTTTTTCTCTTGTTTACGAAAGAAGGTACGACGAAAAGATATGATTAAGGAAATCATCGTTGTGGAAGGAAAAGACGATACCGTCGCCATTAAGCGGGCGGTGGAAGCGGAAACGATCGAAACGGGCGGCTCCGCGATTAATAAAGACATATTGAAAAGGATACGGCTTGCCCAGGAACGGCGCGGCGTCATCATATTCACAGACCCGGACCATGCCGGCGAGCGTATCCGCAAAATCATCGCCAAAGAAGTACCGGGCTGCAAGCATGCCTTCCTGACGCAAGAAGCCGCAACGAGCCGCGGAGACATCGGCGTCGAAAATGCCTCCGTCGAAGCGATCCGCGAGGCGCTGGCGAACGTGCGGACGGATGGGATGAGGGGCGAATCCGCCATCGCTTGGGAAGACCTGATCGAAGCGGGACTCATCGTCCACCCGGAAGCGGCTTCCAGACGGCTGGAAATGGGGAAACGGCTCGGGATCGGGTACTGCAACGGCAAACAGTTTTACAACCGCTGCCGGATGTTTCAAATTTCGCGGGAAGAGTTCGAGGCGGCCAGGCAGCATTTGGATAAAGAAGAGGGTGCAAGCTCATGACAGACCATTACGGACAACGGTCCGGACAAGCTGCCGAGGATATCGCTTCGCCGAAGCGGACCAAGGAGCTTATTCAGAAGTACGGCTTCACGCTCAAAAAAAGCTTGGGGCAAAACTTTTTGATCGATCAAAATATTTTAACCAAAATCGTAGCTGCCGCCGAGCTTGATTCGGGTAAAGGAGCCTTGGAAATCGGACCGGGGATTGGTGCGCTCACCCAGCAGCTTGCCAAGACGGCCGGCCGGGTCGTGGCGGTCGAAATCGACCAGCGGCTTCTGCCGATGCTGAAAGAAACGCTGGAGCCCTATCCTCACGTTTCCGTCGTCCACGGAGATGTGCTGAAAACCGATCTTCGCGAGCTGTTCGAGACTCATTTTCGCGACGTATCGAAGGTCAGCGTCGTGGCAAACCTGCCGTATTACGTAACGACCCCCATTGTGATGAAGCTGCTGGAAGAAAAGCTTCCGCTGGAGCATATCGTCGTGATGATCCAGAAAGAGGTAGCCGACCGGATGGCGGCGAAGCCCGGAGGCAAGGATTACGGAAGCCTCAGCATCGCCGTACAATATTATTGCGAGCCGGAAGTCGTCACCATCGTGCCCCACACCGTATTTATCCCGCAGCCGAACGTCGACTCCGCCGTTATTAAATTGAAGGTGCGCGAGCGTCCGCCGGTGGAAGTGGAGGATGAGAGCTTTTTCTTCGATGTCGTTCAAGCCAGCTTCGTGCAGCGCCGCAAAACGATTTATAACAACCTGGCTGCCAGATATTTTACGAAGGAGACGAAAGGCCAGTTGGAAGGAATTCTCCGAAATGCCGGCATTGAACCGTCACGCCGCGGGGAAACGCTGTCGATCGAGGAGTACAGCGTGCTCAGCCGGCATTTGGCCGCTGCGCTGAAGAGAAACGGCTAGCCGTTCCGGAAGACAGCGGGCGATTGTACCTGCACCAAATGCCCATATCCGCCATACGATAGTCGAGGAGGCGATGCAGCCATGAAGCAGGGAGACCTGGTCACTCGGAAGTCGTATGGCGGTGACGTTGTATTCAAAATTCATGAATTCCGGCAGCAGCAGGCCATATTGCGCGGGGTGGAGCTTCGCTTGCTGGCGGATGCCCCGATCCGGGATTTGGAGATGGCCCCGCAGATCGATCCCCTTGAGGCGTTAGGGGCGATGCGTCCCAAATGGCTGGAAGCAATGAGACGTTCTGGAGCCGGAGCTGCTCCGCAGGCGCAGTCGGACGGATGGCAAAGCACGGAGCCTGCCGAATCCTCGAAGCCGCGGCCGGCATACTTTGAATTGCCTGGAAGAGTACTGCATTTGGACGGCGACCCGAACTATTTGCGCAAATGCATGCTTCTCTATAATGAGCTCCGTGTTCCGGCGGACGGCTATTATGTGGCCGAGGCCAATATGGCCGATGCGCTTTACCGCCTGCTGCCCCAGCTGCAGCCGGATATTGTCGTCATTACCGGTCACGACGGCCTTCTGAAGCAGCGCTGGAGAACGTATGGAGATATTACCCAGCTCACCAGCTACAAAAACTCGCATAATTTCGTCA
Source organism: Paenibacillus ehimensis NBRC 15659 (assembly GCF_004000785.1). GTDB lineage: Bacteria > Bacillota > Bacilli > Paenibacillales > NBRC-103111 > Paenibacillus_G > Paenibacillus_G ehimensis. The sequence goes on from NZ_BILX01000075.1 coordinate 15,893, forward strand.
ACGCCGTTCGTGTGGCCCGTCAGTTCGAAAAAAACCGCGATGTCCTGACGATCGTCGCAGGGGCGTGCCAGTCGCATTTTGAGGCATTGATGCAGGCCGGGGCCAATTATGCCAGTTCGCCGGCCCGCGTGTTGATTCACGCGCTTGATCCCCTGTGCATCGCGGCAAAGGTAGCTTTTACCCCGATTAAGGATACGGTGAATATCGTCGATGTCATCGGGTTGACACACAGCGGCTTGGAAGGGCTGGGCGGTATCGAATCCCGCGGGAGCTATCGGCGGGGCGTTCCCCGAATTGAATACGCGATTCGTAAATAAGCGCCGAAAGGTGCTTTTTATTTTGTCTGTTCAACCAATTATTTACAATTTTGTGAACGAGCCGCTCTCGTTTTTTTGGAATACCGCATCAAATTAAGGAAAAAATCCGTTGACAACCGCTTTGTATGGCTGATATAATATTCGGCTTAAATTGACATACTACTGTCGTTGCGTTATAATCGTTTAGGAAAGAGGTGGTAGTGGTCAATGGCAAAAAATGCGCTGTTGGAGATCAAACGTAGTTTGGAACCTCATGTCGGACAGAAGATTATGTTAAAAGCGAATGGTGGTCGCCGTAAGACAATCGAACGATCCGGTGTATTGGAGGAAACCTACCCTTCCGTTTTTATTGTCAAGCTGGATCAGGAGCAGCATGCATTCAAGCGTGTTTCTTACAGCTACGCAGACATCCTGACAGAATCCGTCGAAGTGACTGTGCATGGCGATGACGGTGAAGTACGGATTACGATACATCAATAAGTACATAACGGTTGGCCGTATAGACGGTCAGCCGTTTTTTATTGGATAGCAAGCTTCCCCTTTCCTTGGAAAAGACTGCAGACCGTATGATTCTGCTGCGTCAGGCGCATAATAGATCGTACGGAAACCATCATAGTTAATGAGGGGGGACGCGATATGGGACGCAGAAGTCGGGGTGTCATGTCGGAATCATTCAAATACGAGCTGGCTAAAGATTTAGGATTCTATGAGACGGTTCAGCGGGACGGCTGGGGCGGTATTCGTACGAAGGATGCGGGCAACATGGTCAAGCGCGCGATCCAGATCGCCGAGCAGGCTTTGGCGAACCAGCAATCGGCGGCTGCACCGGTACGCGAACAATTTCGCCCGGCGCCGGTTGTTTCTCAGCCCTACGTGCCTTACGGTCAACCGCCTTACGCCGGGCTGCCGCCTGCTTATGCGATTGCCCCAAATCCGGTTCAAACGGGCTACAGCTCCTTCGCGCCGTAACCCGGACCTTCGTTTCCGGAGAATCCTCAAGCTAGAGCGCCCATTATGGAGCTTTAGCTTTTTTTTGCAGCGCTTTTGGTATAGTATTAGGATGAACGGCATCATGCCTTCGATTAACGGGATGACAGACAGGTGCAAAGAAGGTGTCGACATGAAAGTGTTTGAGAAAGCGCCGGCAAAAATCAATTTGTCGCTGGATGTTTTACATAAGCGTGAAGACGGTTACCATGAGGTCGAAATGGTGATGACCATGGTCGATTTGGCGGACCGTATCGAGATGCAGGAGCTGCCCCGCGATACGATCATTATTTCCAGCCAAGCCGGGTATATCCCGCTCGACGAAAAGAACCTTGCCTTTCAGGCCGCCCGGCTCATTAAAGACCGGTACGACGTGAAGCAGGGCGTATATATTCATTTGGACAAAAAGATCCCTGTCGCCGCGGGCTTGGCCGGAGGGAGCAGCGATGCCGCGGCGACGCTGCGCGGCTTGAATCGGCTGTGGAGGCTCGGGATCGGAACGGACGAGCTGCAGAAGCTCGGAGCGGAGCTCGGTTCGGACGTGCCCTTTTGCGTGACGGGAGGGACGGCCATTGCACGCGGCCGGGGAGAGAAGCTAGAGCCGATCGAATCGCCGCCTCAATGCTGGGTCATTTTGGCCAAGCCTCCGATCAACGTGTCTACCTCGGAAATATACGGCAAGCTGAACGCCGCGGGAATCCGGAAGCATCCGTCAACGGAAAGGGTTCTTCGGGCGATTCGCGAGAAGCGGTTCGATCTTCTGTGCAGCGAGCTGGGCAACGTGCTGGAGGAAGTGACGTTGGACCTGTATCCCGAAGTGCGCCAGCTGAAGGAAGTCATGATCAAGCTGGGCGCGGAGGGCGTGCTGATGTCGGGCAGCGGTCCGACGGTGTTCGGGCTCGTATCCAAGGAAACGAAAATTCCGCGCATTTACAATGGGCTGAGGGGATTTTGCAAGGATGTGTTCGCTGTCCGCCTGCTTACGTAAAGGAGCCAATGAGTGTCACGTTTGTGTCATCATCTTTTGCATGGGCAGCTTGAATAAATACGTATAAAAATGGTATATTCACAATATATTATTCGGATTTATTGCTATTTATCCGACGTGTAGGGGGAACGCTCATGAAGAAATTAAAAAGAAGCGCAAGATTGGTCGAGATGACCCAATACTTGCTGATCCGCCCCCATACGCTGATTCCTTTGACGACATTCGCAGACCGATACAACTCCGCCAAATCGTCCATCAGCGAAGATTTGGCCATCATTAAAGAAGTGTTTGAAGAGGAAGGCCTTGGGGAGCTTCAGACGCTCGCTGGTGCAGCCGGCGGCGTCAAGTTCATACCGAAAGTATCGAAATCGCATTCATTGCAATTTATCACACAGTTGTGCCGCCAGTTGGAGCAGCCGGAACGCATCCTGCCGGGCGGGTATTTGTACATGTCCGATATTATGGGGCAGCCGATGATTTTGAATGAAGTCGGCAAAATGTTCGCTTCCGCCTTTTCGGGGAACGATATCGATGTAGTCATGACGGTGGAAACGAAAGGCATCCCGCTGGCCTACGCCACCGCTACCTATTTGAACCTGCCGGTCGTCATTGTGCGCCGCGACAATAAAGTGACGGAAGGATCCGCCGTCAGCATCAACTACGTATCCGGGTCGAACAAACGCATCCAGACGATGTCTTTGTCCAGAAGGGCGCTCAAGGAAGAAGCCAAGGTGCTGATCATCGACGATTTCATGCGGGTGGGCGGAACGATTCACGGCATGATGGACTTGCTGCAGGAGTTTAAGGCCACGGTCAAAGGCGTCGGCGTATTCGTCGAATCGGGCGAAGTCGAGGAGCATTTGGTCGAGGATTACGTCTCGCTCGCCAAGCTGTCGGCCGTCGACCCGAAGACGCGTCAGATTACGGCCGAGCCGGGCAATTATTTTCAAGAAGAGGTTTCTAATCTAATTGAGGAGTGACAAATGCATATGACATTAGAACGTATCTCCACGGACCGGGCGCCTGCCGCTATCGGTCCTTATTCACAAGCGATCAAATTCGGCAATCTGTTATTTACCTCCGGTCAAATTCCGCTTAATCCCGAAGGCCAGCTTGTCGAAGGCGGCATTGCCGAGCAGACGCATCAGGTCTTCCGCAATTTGAAAGCGGTATTGGAGGAAGCGGGGGCAACATTCGAGAGCGTCATCAAGGCTACGGTGTTTATCAAAGACATGAATCAGTTCGCCCAGGTGAATGAAATCTATGCAGAATACTTCGGAGACCACAAACCGGCGCGTTCAACTGTCGAAGTTGCACGACTGCCGAAGGACGTTTTTGTCGAAATCGAGCTTATTGCGGCGTTAAGTGTCGAATAATTTCAAATTTATAAAGTATTTATAAAATTGCTCAAAAACTTTAGAGATTTAGCAGGAATTTGCCCTAAAATGTGGAATTTATAGTTCATGTCTCCAAGATGGAAAAAGGTGGTGAATCAGAAGTGCAAATTACAGACGTCAGACTTCGCAGGGTGAACTCCGAGGGCAGAATGAAAGCCATTGCTTCCATTACCATCGATAACGAATTTGTAGTCCATGACATTCGTGTGATTGACGGTAACAACGGCATGTTCGTGGCCATGCCTAGCAAGCGGACCCCGGACGGAGAATTCAGAGATATCGCTCACCCGATTTCCTCTTCAACCCGCGAGAAAATTCAAGCGGCCGTGTTAGCGGAATATGAGCGTGCCGCAACGGAAGAGGAAGTTATTGAAGAAGGAGCTTAATATGATCTATGAAGAGGGCCAAAAGGCTCTCTTTTCTTTTATCCTGGGGCAGGATATATTGGGACTGGCGTTTCGCGGACAGAACCCGTATCATAAAAAGAAAACAACCATTGGATAAAAGGGGATGGACGAAACTTGAACATCATGGGGATCGTACTGGCTGCAGGTCAGGGGAAACGAATGAAATCGAAACTGTATAAAGTGCTGCACCCGGTATGCGGAAAACCGATGGTCGATCATGTGGTCACCGCATTGGAAAATATACAAGCTTCTCGTACAGTCGTTGTTGTCGGTCACGGAGCGGAAGCCGTTCGCGCGTATTTGGGCGATCGGGTCGAATATGCGCTTCAAGAGCAGCAGCTCGGGACAGGCCACGCCGTGCTTCAGGCCAAGGATCTGCTGGCCGCGGAGGACGGCTTGACGATTGTCATCTACGGAGATACGCCGCTGATTTCGGATAGCACCCTCGAAGGAATGATCAAGCTGCACCGGGAGAAGGGCGCGGCGGCCACGCTGCTGACGGCGGTTGTTGACGATCCTACCGGCTACGGACGGATCATCCGCGACGAGCGCGGGTACGTCACGCAGATCGTGGAGCAGAAGGACTGCAACGAGGCGCAGCGGCTGGTCAAGGAAACGAATGTCGGCACCTACTGCTTCGACAATCGGAAGCTGTTCGAAGCGCTGGCGCTTGTGAACAACGACAATGCGCAGAACGAATACTACATTACAGACGTGATCGGCATTCTGGTCGGCCAGGGGCAGATTGTGGAGGGCTACGTGCTGGAAGACGAGGCGGAGTCGTTCGGCGTCAACGACCGTCTGCAGCTGTCCGTGGCGGAGCAAACGATGCGCGAGCGGATTAACCGCCGCCACATGCTCGCCGGGGTGACGATCATCGATCCGGCAAACACGTATATTGAAGCGGATGTGCAGATCGGAGCGGATACGGTCCTGCTGCCCGGCACGGTGCTCCGGGGAAAAACGGCGATCGGCGAAGACTGCGTCATCGGACCGCAAGCGGATATCGCGGATAGCACGATCGGCAGCGGCGTCACGGTCAAGCACTCGGTGCTTCAGGAAGCGGTCGTCGGCGCCGGATCGTCCGTAGGACCATACGCATATTTGCGGCCGGGCGCGGACCTCGGTCAAAACGTAAAAATCGGCGATTTCGTCGAAATCAAAAATGCCAAGCTCGCGGATGACGTGAAAGTGTCGCATTTAAGCTACGTCGGCGATGCGGTCATTGGCCGGAACGTCAATTTCGGCTGCGGGGCGATTACCGTCAACTATGACGGATTCAACAAGCAGCTGACCGAAGTGGAGGATGATGCGTTTATCGGCAGCAACGTCAACCTCATCGCTCCGGTAAAAGTCGGCAAAGGAGCTTATGTCGTGGCCGGCTCCACCATTACGCACGAAGTAGGGGACGGCGACGTGGCGATTGCCCGGGAACGTCAGGTCAACAAGCCGGGCTACGCCGACAAACTTCGCACCAAATTTGCGGTGAAAAAGGCAAAAAAGTAAGAGCTTAGCGGCATAACGGAAGAGTAACTTGCCGCAAAATCAAATCGAGCGATGTTTCGAACCTCCTTCAATTGGGTAAAGTAGTAAGAAGCTAGGGCTTCGCCCAAATTGAAGGAGGTTTTCTTATGGCTACATCGCTCAAAGCGGAAGCTCGGACAGGCCGGACGAAAGGCGACCGCAATCGGCTGCGGGCCGAGGGAAAAGTCCCGGGCATCGTCTACGGAAAAAAAGTGACGCAGACGCCGATCGCCATCGACCAGAAGGAGCTGCTTGCGCTGCTGAAGACGAATCCGCATGCGGTTATCGACATGGACGTTCCGCAATTTGGCAAGCAGCCGGTCATGATCAACGAAGTGCAGCGGGATGCGCTGAGCCGCGAGCTGTTGCATGTCGATTTTCATCAAATCAATATGGACGAGCCGGTTCAGACGACGGTCCGGCTGGAATATATCGGAGATCCGGAGGGGGTTAAGGCCGGCGGGATTCTGCAAATCCAGCATCACGAAATCGAGATCCGCTGCCTGCCGCAGCATATCCCGGCCTCTATCGAAGTCGATGTCAGCGGCCTTGAGATCGGACAAAGCATGCTCGTATCCGAGCTCAAGCTGCCGGAAGGCGTCGAGGTGAAGACGGATGAGCACGAAGTGCTCGCCACGATCTTGACGCCGCAGAAAGAAGCCGAGCCGGAGGAGGAAGCTCCGGCCGCTCAAGGCGGGGAAGCCGCCGAGACCGCGGAGAAGGCCGAAGCATAACTTAGAAAAGAGCGTATCGGTTTGGATCGATGCGCTTTTTCTTTGTGTCCGCTTTTGCTGTCCCTGCCGCTTATCGCGAAATTGGCGCAGGACGTTTTTTTCGGTTATGATAAGTTTAGGGTATCGTTTCACCCCATGGAGTTGAAAGGGGCAGGTCAGGTTGAAATGGTTTGTGGGTCTCGGCAATCCGGGGCGGCAGTACGAAGCGACACGGCATAATATCGGTTTTATGGCGCTGGACCGTTTTGCCGATAAGCACGGCATCAAAATTACGCAAAGCAAATGCAAAGGGCTGCTGGGAGAAGGCCATGTCGCGGGACAGAAGGTGTATCTGCTGAAGCCGCAGACGTACATGAACTTGTCGGGAGAGTCGATCCGCGCATTTATGGATTTTTACAAAGCGGCCATCGAGGACCTGATCGTCGTGTACGACGATCTGGATACGCCCTACGGGCAAATCCGGCTGCGCTATCAAGGAAGCGCGGGCGGGCATAACGGGATTAAGTCGGCAATCGCCCACTTGGGCACGCAGTCCTTCCAGCGTATTCGAATGGGCATTTCGCGGCCCGCCCCCGGCAGAGACATTGCCGATTATGTGCTGAGCCCGTTTAGCAAAGAAGAGTTTCAGCATATGCCCGGGCTGCTCGACAAGACGGTGGACGCCATGGAGCATATCCTCGAGCATCCGTTCGAGAAGACGATGGCCAAATTCAACGGCTGAGCCATTTTCTTTTCGCCAAGAAAAAGCGTTAGCCTGAAGGCTAATCTCCTCCCATCCCGGCCATAATAAGTAAAAACGGCGCTTGGCAAGGCAAGCGGGAGGAGGAAGTCCGATGGCCCTGAAATATGTTTGTCGTCATTGCCAGACCCTGATCGGAGAAATCCGGCAGGGGGAAGTGAGCGAGTTTCAACTCGGGTTCCATTTCTTGACCCCCGAGGAGCGGAGAGATATAATATCGTATAACCCGAATGGGGATGTCACCGTCAAGGTGGTTTGCGATTACTGCAAGGAAGCGCTGGATGCCAATCCCGAGCTCTCGCTCCTCGCGAATCCTCTGCAATAGGGGTTGTTCGCATTTCGGCTATCCGGCTTTTTGGTTAAGGATCGGCCTAAAGTCCGGTGAATAAGAGGCCGCTGCGCGGGCGGATCGCCCTTCCGATTCGCTGCTTCAGAAGCGATTACGCCCGCACTGCAGCTTATTCACGGGACTTCTAGGCTTTTTTAGTGTTACGCGGTTGAGAGGGGTGTCCTGTTTTGCAGGCTTTAATTCAGGCGTTCTCCGCGGACAACGATTTTCAAAGTGTCGTGTCCGGCCTACGCTCGGGGATGAGAGAACAGTTAATAGCCGGGTTGACCGGTTCTTCGCGGCAGGTGATGCTGGCTTCGCTTTACGAGGAGCTGCAGCAGCCTCTATTTGTCGTGACTCACAATATGTTTTCTGCGCAAAAGATGTTCGAAGATTTGGCGGAGCTGCTGCCGGAAGGCCGGGTTGTGCTGTTTCCGGCTCAGGAGCTTCTGGCGGCCGAAGCGGCTATCGCGAGTCCGGAAATGCTTGCGCAGCGGATCGACGCGCTGTCCAAGCTGGCGGACAGCTTTCGCGGGATCGTCATCGTGCCTTATGCGGGGATGCGGCGGCTGCTGCCGGACCAGACGTCGATTGCGGAAGCCCGGCTTCGCGTCGCCGTCGGCGATACGCTCGAGCTGGAGTCGTTCATCGGCCGCATGGTCGAGCTTGGCTACGAACGGGTGGAGCGTGTCGAGAACAAAGGGGAGCTGAGCGTTCGCGGAGGCATTATCGATTTTTATCCGCTCACTTCGCCGAACCCGTACCGGATTGAGCTGTTCGATATTGAGGTGGATTCCATTCGGACGTTCGACCCAGCCGATCAGCGATCGATCCATAAATGCTCCGAGCTTGTCATTACGGCATGTCGTGAAATCGTAGTCGACCGCAAACGGTTACAATCGGCGGCGCAGCATGCGTATGAGCTGCTTCAGGAGCAGATAGGCAAGATGTCGGACCGCGGGGCGAAGGACCGGCTGCTCGAAGGCATCGGCCACGAGATCGAGCTGCTTCGCGAGGGGCAGCATTTTCAAGGGATGTTCAAATACGTTTCCTTGCTGTTCCCGCAGCGCCAGACGCTGCTCGATTACATGCCCAAGGACTCGATTCTGATCGTAGACGAACCGGCCCGGCTGCTCGAGACGGCGAAGCAGCTTGAGAAGGACGAGGCCGAGTGGATGACGATGTCGCTGCAGGACGGCAAGTGCCTGCCGCAGCTCGTGCTGTCGAAGCCGTACGAGACGCTGCTGCACCGCAGACCGTATCCGACCTTGTACATGTCGCTGTTCCTGCGGCAGGTGCCGCAGACGGCGCCACAGAACATCGTCAACTTCATGTGCCGCCTCATGCAGAATTTCCACGGGCAGATGAACCTGTTGAAAAGCGAAATGGAGCGCTGGAAAAAGTCCGGCGTGAAGGTGATGATGGTAGCGAGCGGCACGGAGCGGGTCGACCGCATCAAGCGCGTGCTGGCCGACTATCACATCGACGAGCCGCAAATCGTGGACGGCAATCTGCAGACCGGCTTCGAGCTGCCGGGCATTCATCTGGTCGTCATCACCGAAGGCGAAATGTTCACGCAGAAGCAGCGCAAAGCGCGCAAGGTGGACAAAAAGATCGAGAACGCCGAGCGGATTAAAAACTATCAGGAGCTCAAAATCGGCGATTACGTCGTTCACGTCAACCACGGGATCGGCAAATTTGTCGGTATCGGCACGCTTGAGGTCGGCGGCATTCATAAAGATTATCTTCACATTATGTATGCCGGCGGCGACAAGCTGTCGGTGCCGATCGACCAGATCGATCATGTGCAGAAATACGTCGGCTCGGAAGAAGGCAAGGAGCCGAAGGTCTATAAGCTCGGGGGCGCCGACTGGAACCGGGTGAAAAGCAAGGCCCGCGCGTCCGTACAGGATATTGCCGACGATCTGATCAAGCTGTATGCGGAGCGTCAAGCGACGCCGGGCTACGCCTTCAATCAAGATTCGAACTACCAGCAGGAATTCGAAGGCATGTTCCCGTACGAGGAAACGTCGGACCAGCTTCGGGCCATCGAAGAGATCAAGAAAGACATGGAGAAGCCGAGACCGATGGACCGCTTGCTGTGCGGCGACGTCGGATACGGGAAAACCGAGGTAGCGATTCGGGCGGCGTTCAAGGCGGCGATTGACGGCAAGCAGGTGGCGGTGCTTGTGCCGACGACCATTTTGGCGCAGCAGCATTACGAGACGTTCCGGGAGCGGTTCTCGGGCTATCCGTTTAACATTCAAGTGCTCAGCAGGTTCCGCTCCAAGAAGGATCAGACCGAAACGATGAAAGGCATTAAGAACGGCACGGTCGACGTCGTGATCGGGACGCACAGGCTCCTGTCCAAGGATGTGCAGTTCAAGGATTTGGGACTGCTGATCGTCGACGAAGAGCAGCGCTTCGGCGTGTCGCACAAGGAGAAGCTGAAGCGGCTGAAAACGAACGTGGACGTGCTGACGCTGACCGCGACGCCGATTCCCCGAACCCTGCATATGTCCATGCTCGGCGTTCGGGATTTGTCGGTCATCGAGACACCGCCGGAAAACCGTTTTCCGGTGCAAACGTATGTCGTCGAATACAGCGCCTCGCTGGTCCGGGAGGCCATCGAACGGGAACTGGCGCGCGAAGGCCAGGTCTATTACCTGTTCAACCGCGTGCAGGGAATTACCCAGATGGCCGATCAAATCTCCATGCTCGTCCCCGACGCCCGGGTGACGGTCGCCCACGGCCAAATGTCCGAGCAGGAGCTGGAGAAGACCATTCTCGACTTCCTGGACGGCGAATACGACGTGCTGGTCAGCACAAGCATTATCGAGACCGGAGTCGATATTCCGAACGTCAATACGCTGATCGTCCATGATGCCGACAAGATGGGCTTGTCCCAGCTGTATCAGCTTCGCGGCCGGGTCGGGCGCTCCAACCGGATCGCTTATGCCTACTTCACCTACCAGCGAGACAAGGTGCTGACGGAGGTGGCGGAGAAGCGGCTGCAGGCGATAAAAGAGTTTACAGAACTTGGATCCGGGTTTAAAATTGCGATGAGAGACTTGTCCATTCGCGGTGCGGGCAATCTGCTCGGCGCGGAGCAGCACGGATTTATCGCATCGGTAGGCTTCGATCTGTATTCGCAAATGCTGGCCGAGGAAATTCAGAAGCGCAAGAAGGAACTGGGCGGCGAAGCCGTACAGGAGACCAAAGTATGGTCTACTCAGCTCGATATCCAACTGGACGCTTACATTCCCGGCGACTACATCTACGATAGCGTGCAAAAAATCGAGATTTACAAAAAAGTCGCGGCCATTCAAACCTTGGATGAAGCGATGGAGCTTGAGGACGAATTGGTCGACCGCTTCGGCGATCTGCCGGAGGCGGTGCAAAATCTGTTGACCGCCGCGCGGCTGAAAGTGTACGGTGCCATGTACGGTATCGAGATCATTTCGCAGAAGGGGCTCGATTTCGAGCTCAAAGTTCACCCCGATCAGAACGGCAATCTGGACGGACAGAAGCTGTTCCAGCTGTCGGGCGAATTCGAGAACCGGGTCAAGCTCATCAGCGGACCGCAAATCCACATCGAGCTCAAAGGTAAAGGATTGAAGCCAGAAGAAACCATCGCTTTGCTGGAAAGGTTTCTGGTACAATACAAGCGTGTGTTGAAATCGAAGGGAGAGCTGCAGAATGTGGCAAAATAAACGGAAACCGTTACGAAAAGGGCTTATGGCTCTTTGTGCGCTCGTATTGGTCGCAGGTGTCGCTGCAGGTTGCGGCAAGAAAAAGGACGAGGCGGGAACGGCTGCCGCCGACAAAGGCCAACCGAGCGAGGTTCTTGTTACGTACAAGGACGGACAAGTCACGCGCGGCGAATTCGATACCTTTTTGAACGTGAACGCGTTCTTCTATAAGCAATATGCGCAATTCAAAGACGACCCTGCCTTTCAGCAGGATATGATGAAGCAGCTCGTCACCTTTAAAATTTTGTCCTCCCGCGCGGACGACAAAGCCAAGGCGGAGGCTGAGAAGCAGTTTACGACGCAATTCGAGGAAATCAAGGGCTTCCTGAACGCTCAGGAAGGCGGCATGGAGAAACAGCTCAAGGATGCGAAGCTGGAGCAGAAAGACGTGGAAGAGTTTGTGAAGCGCAGCATCACGGCGATTGTCTCTGAAGAGAGCAAGGTCACCGACCAAGAGCTTCAAACGGCGTATAACACCAGATTGGAGCAGGACAAAACCGCCTATGTGACGGCGACGGTCAGACATGTTTTGGTCGGAATCAACGATCCGGCCACTGGTAAGGAAACCCGTTCCAAGGAAGACGCGCTCAAGCGGGCGAAGGAAGTACAGGACAAACTGAATAAGGGCGGCGACTTTGACGCGCTGGCGAAAGAATATTCGGACGATCCGGGCTCGAAAGAGAAGGGCGGCAAGTACGAGAACGCGGACATCTCCCAGTGGGTGCCCGAGTTTAAGAAAGCGGCGGCGGAGCTGCCGATCGGGAAGATCAGCGATCCGGTGGAAACGTCGTTCGGCTACCATGTGATGAAAGTCGAATCCCGCAAAACCAAAACGCTCGACGAAGTCAAGCCGGAGCTGCGTTCGGCAGCGGCTGAGACGAAGGTGTACGATTTTGTGGAGAAAGAACTGCCAGGTCTGATCCAGACGAACAACCTGCCGAAGCCGGAGGAGAAAAAGCCGGCGGAAGCTCCGAAAACCGATGCTCCGAGCACGGATGCTTCGAAAACGGAAGCTCCAAAAACGGAAGCGCCGAAGACGGAAGGCGGCAAGTAACAATTACCAGGGTGCCCTATGGGGTGCCCTGTTTTGTTTTCATTTTTTTGGACATAATGTAAACAGCGACGGCTTAAGCGTTCCGACCAAGCGTCTGCAACCGTGCCGGGTATGGACATGCATAGGCCGCCGGGAATTGAAGAATACTAGGGTCAGTCGAATTCCCTCCATTTTGCATACAGGGTCATCTCCAGTCTGTATCCCATTCTTCTTGGAAAGCGAGGCATCTAGAAACATGAAAGCAACTGGAATCGTTCGTCGTATCGACGATCTTGGCAGGGTCGTAATCCCGAAGGAGATACGCCGTACCCTGCGTATTCGGGAAGGGGATCCGCTTGAAATTTTTGTGGACCGGGACGGGGAAGTCATTTTAAAGAAATATTCTCCTATCGGCGAGCTTGGGGATTTTGCCAAGGAGTACGCCGAATCGCTCTATGAGAGCACGAACCATATTACGATGATATCCGACCGCGATACGATCATTGCCGTGGCCGGCGGCTCGAAAAAAGATTTTTTGGAAAAGCAGATCGGTTCGATGGTCGAACAATGTATGGAGAACCGCAAAGCGACGCTGGAAACGGCCGGGGGCTCTTATGAAATCTGCAAGGACGTTACCGAAACGTACAGCTCTTATGTGATTGCGCCGATCGTAGCGGGGGGCGATCCGATCGGTGCGGTGATCTTGCTGAGCAAAGACGAGAACGTCAAGATGGGGCAAATGGAATTAAAGATGGCGGAAACGGCCGCCGGCTTTCTGGCAAAGCAGATGGAGCAGTAGCTCCGCCGATGGACAGCGATGCGCAGCTTCCTGATAGGAATCCCTTGGAAGGGAATCGGGAAGCTTTTTGCGTTTTTGGAAAAGGACTGCGAATTGCGGTATAATGAGGCTGCAAAACAGTCCGAACGGATCTCTCGCCGGACTCGATGAGAGACTGGTCGCGGGAACGAAGGGGAAGCGTCATGAAGGAGCGATCAGGGCGGATTGAGACAAGCGGGCCTGCCGGGGCGGGAAACGATGGACGCGATGGGGGGAAGGGTTCGACGCTGCTGCAAGGGGCGGCCCTGCTCGGTCTGGCGGCCGTCATTTCGAAGCTGATCGGCACGCTGCAAAAAATTCCGCTGCAAAATCTGGCGGGCGATGCGGTCTTTGGCATATATAATGCCGTGTATCCGTTGTACATATTGATTTTAGTGTTGGCCACGGCCGGATTTCCTCTGGTCGTGTCCAAGTTTGTGTCGGAGTACGCTGCCGAACGGCAATATGACGAGGCCCGGCGCGTGCTCCGGGTGGCTTCCTTATCGCTGATGGGCACCGGAATCGTCTTTTTTCTGCTGCTGTATTTCGGGGCGGAGACGCTGGCACGGTGGATGGCTGCGCCGCAAACGGCTCCGGCGATACGAAGCGTGTCTTATGCCCTGCTCGTCGTGCCTCTCATGTCTGCGCTGCGCGGTTATTATCAAGGCTATCAGGACATGCGGCCGACCGCTTGGTCCCAGGTGGTGGAGCAAACGGTGCGGGTGGCGACGATGGTCGTTCTGCTGCTCGTCCTGATGCGGTTCGGCTTCGGGCCGGAACGGATCGCCGCAGGCGCAACGTTCGGCTCGGTGACGGGCGCGCTGGCAGGACTGGCGGTTATGCTGTGGTACTGGCGTAAGGAACGGGGCGGGGAGCCTTTGCGGGCGCAGGCTGGGCCCGGCGGCTGGCGGCGCGATTGGGCGCTGGCGAAACGGCTGTCCGCCTATGCGCTGCCGCTCTGTCTGGGCTCCGTGGCGATGCCGATCTTAACGCTCGTCGACTCGTTTACGATGCCCCGGCTGCTGCGTTGGGCCGGCTTCGACGAGAGCGAAGCGTTGGTTCAGTTCGGGCTATACAACCACGGGCTGCCGCTTGTGCAGCTTGTCGCGATGATCGCCTCTTCGATGTCCGCGGCGCTTGTTCCGGCTATCGCCGAAGCGCTCCGGCGCGGCGATGCAGATGCGGTGCGCGCACGCGCGGGCTTGTCCCTGAGGTTGACTTGGCTGATCGGGCTTGCCGCTTCGTTCGGGCTGGCCCTGCTGGCGGAGCCGCTCAACGTCATGTTCTTCAAGAGCGCCGAAGGCACGTCGGCGATGGCGGTGCTAGCGTTCACCGCCCTGTTCTCGGCGGTGAACATCGTCGCGGGAAGCGTGCTGCAGGGCCTCGGCGCCGTGCGCGCGCCGGTGCTGTACCTGCTGCTCGCCGCCGCGGTGAAAGTCGCCGCCAGCGTGGCGCTCGTGCCGCGCTACGGCATCGACGGCGCCGCTTGGGCGTCCGTCGCCGCCTACGCGCTCGGCGGCGGCCT
>NZ_BILX01000076.1 GCF_004000785.1 Paenibacillus ehimensis NBRC 15659
GGGCGCTGTGGGAACTGCCGCATGCGGCAGTTCCCACAGGCGCGCCAGCAGCCCTTCGGCCGGCCGCTGGCGGATCAGTACCCGGCCGGCGTGCTCCGCCGCGCCTTCGATCACTACGGCGTAGCGCCGCTCCGGCCGCGGCGGCTTCGCCTTGGTCTTCACCGGCAGCGATTCCTCCATGCCGGCCGCCCGTCCCGCGCAATGCGCCATGACCGGACAGGTCAGGCAGCTCGGCGATTTGGGCGTACAGACGAGCGCGCCGAGCTCCATTAGCCCTTGGTTAAAATCGCCGGCCGCCTCTTCCGGAATCAGCTCCTGCGCGAGCTTCTCCATGCTGACGCGGGTGCTGCCCTTCATAATATCGTCTTCGATCAAAAAATAGCGCGACAGCACGCGCATCACGTTGCCGTCTACGGCAGGCTCGGGCTTGTTGTAGGCGATGCTCAGAATCGCCCCGGTCGTGTAAGGGCCCACGCCTTTAAGCGAGGCCACCTCCTCTTTCGTGTCCGGTACGACGCCGCCATACCGCTCCTGCACCTCGCGGACGGCGCTTTGCAGATTGCGGGCGCGCGAATAATAGCCGAGCCCCTCCCAAGCCTTCAGCACTTCGTCCTCAGGCGCTTCGGCCAGCGCGGCGACGGTCGGAAATTTATCCATAAACCGGTTAAAATAAGGAATGACCGTGTCGACCCGGGTCTGCTGCAGCATGATTTCGGATACCCAAATATGATACGGATTCCGGCTGCGCCGCCAAGGCAGATCGCGCTTGTGCCGCCGGTACCAGGATAATAGCTCCGTGGAGAAATACTGCTTTTGCTCTGAACTCTCTGAACTGGACATAAGAACTCCTTCTCTTTGCACACGTTTTCGGGATATAATGGAAATCAATCCCGCCGAATTAACGGCTGTATGGCTTTTTTTGCAGGGACAGATTACGTTTACCAATGGTTGAAGCGAAGCTTTAACCATAGCTCATGACGGCGCTTATCTCAAGAAGGAAAGGACGGACGCCCCGATGCTGACTCCCGGAGAGCTGGCCTCGCGCCTGAACAAGCTGGTCATCTCGATTCTGCTCGTCGGGCATCAGAAATGCGAGCCCGATTGGCGCCAGAAGCCGCGGACGATCAAGTACCACTCCGTATGGCTGATCATCAAGGGCAAGGGCACCTTTACGATAGGCGGCACGCATTATCCTGCCGAGCCCGGCAAGCTGTTCTGCTTTGCCCCCGGCATGATCGTGGAACGCACGACCGATCCCGAGCAGCCGCTCGAATACTATTTTCTACGTTTTCATTATACGGAAGTTTACGAGGAGAAGGAACAGTGGATTTCCCGCAGCGCGGCCGAAGCGCGGTTCCCGCTGGAGGGGATGTACACCGTCACCAATACGCCGCAGCTCATTTATTTGCTGGAGCAGCTCAATATGCTGTGGAAGCGCCGGGGGCATATGACCGCGATGCGGCGCAAAATCGTGCTGCAGGAGTTTTTCCTGACGCTGGTTGCCGATTTCCGCGCGCAAAAAATTGCCGGCGATACAACGGCGGCGATCGAGCTGACGCAGGACTACATGGTCGGGCATTATCAGGAGCCTCTCACGCTCGAAGGGCTGGCGCAAATGGCCGGCCTCAGCGTGAGCCACTACTCCCGCCTGTTCAAAAAATATATCGGCTACAGCCCGATCGATTACCTTACGCATTTGCGCGTAGACCGGGCCAAGGAGCTGCTGGTGCTGTCGGACTACCGGTTGAAATCGATCGCCGGCAGCGTCGGCTACGCGGACGAGTTTTATTTCAGCCGCATTTTCAAGAAGGTGACCGGCTTCTCTCCACGCGAATATGCCAAAAAACACCGGTTCACGCCTGCAAAATAATACCGGCGGAACACAACGGACGGACGGTTCCTCCCAGGTCGGCGCCGGGTTTGACTTTCGCCCCCCGAAAGGTGTACGCTACCTGTAAATGCCGCCGAAGTTTCGGTAAATCGGCGGTTTCTGCAACGTTCGGCAAAGCGAGGCGATATCGATGAAACAAGCGAATGCGGCCGGGGGCCCCATCGGCGGAATCCGGGCGGACAAGTTGTACGCCGAAGCGCAGGCTTGGAGGGCGGCGGCCCCTTATTCGGCTTATTTATACATTTGGGGAATGGCGTGGATGGCATCGGCCATCCTCACGTTTGTCGGGCAATGGCGGGATTGGGAGCTGCTGCAGCCTGTCCTGTTCTTGCTTGCGCTCGTACTTACAGCGGCGGTCCTACTTCGCCGGCGGCGCACGGCCTCCGAGCGCCCGGCGCAGGATGGTGTCCAAAGCGCGCTTCTCGTTGCAGCGGCAGTCGTCGCGGTCGTCTGGCTGCTCACACGCGGTCTTGTAGGAATCGATCCGTTCTATTGGCCGGTGCTGAAGGGGCTCGCGCTTACAGCCGCCTATACGGCCCTCTTCCCGCGATTGGGCTGGGTGCTCGGGGCGTTCGGGCTGTGGATGCTTGCTTTGACAGTGACGGTGGTATGGATGTATCTCGGCTATGCGCCTGTATTGATCGGAGGCTTCGGCGGCCTTAGTATGGTTGCGCTCGGCGCGATGATTCGTATGCGAGACAAGGGGATGAATGCACAATGAAACGATGGAAGCCATGGGCAACCGCTGCGGCGGCTTTGACGGTTTTGGCGACGGTAACGGCATGCGCGGCGAACAGCCCGGAGCCGTTCGGCGGCGGCAAGAAGGAAGGCGGTCTCACGGCGGAACAGGCGATGGCCGGTTCTTCCGAGCAGGTGCAGACGCTTTACAAGCAGAACTGCCTCTCCTGTCATGCCAGCAATCTGGAAGGCCGCATGGGACCGAAAACCAACCTGCAGCAGGTCGGCGGACGGATGACCCAAGAACAGATCGCGAAGCAAATCGAACAAGGCGGGGGCGGCATGCCGGGCTTTCAAGGCAAGCTAAAGCCGGAGGAAGCGGCTGCGCTGGCCGAATGGCTCGCAAGCAAAAAGTAAGCCGCTTCTTGTTTCCTGCGCATTCGAAATGGATAGATACGGACAGCAGCGGCACAGGTTTAACGACCGTATTGGATCGCACCTTAAAGCGATCATTCGTTAGCTATGATTCGCTCAGCCACGGCATAGGCCATTGCCAGCGTTTCGCTATGCGTGATGCTGAGATGAATGCGAATCGTGTCTTCCCGTACGGACTGGAAGGCGGGCATCCAAACGGCCAACCGATCCCAAGCCGCCTCCGATAACCGGCATACCGGCTTGCCCTTCCCGTCCGGCAGCACTTCCATGTCCTGAAATCCTACTTCTTTTCCGATCCCGCAGCCGAGCGCCTTCACGACCGCCTCCTTGGCTGCGAATCGCCCGGCTGCGAACTCTGCCAGCCTCCCGCCTCTTACAGCCGCCAACTCCCGCTCTGCAGGCGTCAACACCCGCTCCAGGAAGCGCTTGCCGGACGGCTGCCCCAGAATCTTCCGCATGCGCTCAATTTCCAACACATCGGTACCGATGCCGATAATCATAAGCCGTAATTCCTCTCTTCGTCCTCTATACGCTTAAGTCCGCAGCTGTCCGTCGTACTCCGTTTGGCTTTATCGTATCCGATCGGAAGGACAAGTTCAAGCAGAGTAATTTTTTCGTTCCCTCTTGACTTCGCGCTCGGGAAGAAGTTAGAATATTAAACCATCAGGCGATGACCAAAGACACGATTCCCTGCAAGGGCTGCACAGAGAGAGGAGTCCCGGCTGCAAGCTCCTCCAGAGACCGGCATGGAATTACCCCTTTGCAGCCGTGACGCTGAACTTGCGGTCCTTACCGGCGATCGCGAAATTAAGCGCACCGTCTCATCCCCGTTACCGGATGGCCATGAGGTCCGGCATGATTCCTTACGTTCTGGCAGCAGCCATAACCGCAAAGGGCAGCCGGTCGAATTAGGGTGGAACCACGAGCTGAACGCACTCGTCCCTTGGGCGAGATGCGTTTTTTTGCGTTCATATCCCATTTGACCGGAAACGGAGGACGAAACCATGATGATTCAAGTGAAGCTGCCGGACGGCTCGGTCCGGGAGTACGAAAAAGGAGCAACAATCGAGCAGGTGGCCGAGTCGATCAGCCCCAGCTTGAAAAAACAAGCCGTAGCAGGCAAAATCGACGGAAAGCTCGTCGACCTGAACCGGCCGATCGAAGCGGACGCTTCGGTTGAAATTGTGACCCTCGACAGCAGAGATGGCTTGGAGGTATACCGTCACAGCACGGCGCACCTGATGGCCCAGGCCATTAAACGCCTTTACGGACAAAAAGCGGTGAAGCTTGGAATCGGTCCCGTCATCGAAGACGGATTTTATTACGACATCGATATCGAAAAGCCTTTGTCCGTCGATGACCTCTCCTCGATTGAACAAGAGATGGAGCGGATCGTCCGGGAAAATGTGCCGATTACCCGGCGCGTCGTCAGCCGGGACGAGGCCGTGCAAACGTTCGAAGCTTTGGAGGATCCGCTCAAGCTGGAGCTTATCCGCGATTTGCCGGACGAGGCGGTCCTTTCTCTCTATGAGCAGGGCGAGTTCGTCGATCTGTGCCGCGGTCCTCATCTGCCGTCCACGGGCCGCATCAAAGCGTTCAAGCTGCTGAGCGTCGCGGGCGCTTATTGGCGGGGCGATTCGAACAACAAGATGCTGCAGCGCATCTACGGTACGGCTTTTCCGAAAAAGGCGGAGCTGGACGAGCACCTGCATCTGCTGGAAGAAGCCAAGAAGCGCGACCACCGCAAGCTTGGCAAAGAGCTCGGGCTGTTCATGTTCTCGGAGGAAGCGCCGGGGATGCCGTTCTTTTTGCCAAAAGGGATGACGATCCGCACAGTGCTTGAAAACTTCTCCCGCGAACAGCAAGCAGCAAACGATTACGACGAGGTGCGTACGCCGTTCATGATGAACCAGCGGCTGTGGGAGGAATCCGGACACTGGGATCATTACCGGGAGAACATGTATTTTACCGAGGTGGACGAAACGAAGTTCGCGCTCAAGCCGATGAACTGCCCGGGCCACATGCTTATTTATAAAAACGAACTGCATTCTTACCGGGAGCTGCCGATCCGGCTTTGCGAATTCGGACAGGTGCACCGTCACGAATTTTCCGGTGCTCTAAACGGAATGATGCGCGTACGCACCTTCTGCCAAGATGACGCGCATCTGTTCGTCCGCCCCGACCAGATTGAAGAAGAAATCGGCCATGCCATCGACCTGATCGGCGAAATGTACAAGGTGTTCGGCTTCGAGTACAAGATTGAGCTGTCCACGCGGCCCGAGGACTCGATGGGCTCCGCCGAGCTGTGGGAGCAGGCCGAAACGGCGCTGCGCAGCGTGCTGGAACGCCGGGGCATCGCCTACAACCTCAACGAAGGGGACGGAGCCTTCTATGGGCCGAAAATCGACTTTCACATTTTGGACGCGCTCAAACGAAGCTGGCAGTGCGGGACGATTCAGCTCGATTTTCAAATGCCGGAAAAATTCGATCTGTCCTACATCGGCGAAGACAATCAAAAGCACCGGCCGGTTGTCATTCACCGCGCCATTTACGGCTCCATCGACCGGTTCATCGGGATTTTGACGGAGCATTACAGCGGGGCGTTCCCTCTCTGGCTGTCGCCGGTGCAGGTCAAGCTTTTGCCCGTCTCGGACGTTTACAATCCGTACGCTGCGGAAGTGAAGAAGGCGCTCGCGGCAGCGGGCATCCGGGTGGAAGCCGATCTGCGCAGCGAGAAGCTCGGCTACAAAATCCGCGAAGCCCAGCTTGAAAAAGTGCCGTATATGCTGGTCCTCGGCGAGAACGAGCAAAGCTCCGGCACCGTTGCCGTCCGTAAGCGGGGCGAGGGCGACCTGGGCCCGATGCAAGTGCAGGAGCTTGCAGAACGGCTGCGCCGGGAGATTCAGGCGAAGCAGGCTTGACTTAAAAAGAATAAAAAAAGCGCATGCTGCCCATGTAGGGCAAGCATGCGTTTTTCATGATGGGCGTAAGCTATGGCTAAATGCCGGGAATCGGCACCCGTTTGTGCTCCGTCTTCAAATACTGCTTTTCCAGCTTATCCTGCGCTTCGGGCGAAATCGTTTTGCCCTCCAAATAATCGCTGTTGTCGTCGTAGCTAATCCCGAGCTCGTTCTCGTCCGTCTGCCCTTCCCACAAACCGGCGGTAGGCGCTTTATCCAGCACGCTGGCCGGTACGCCCAGCTCTCGCGCAAGCTGCCGCACCTGACGTTTGTTCAGACTGCTCATCGGAGTGATATCGACGGCGCCGTCGCCATATTTGGTGAAAAAGCCCGTAATCGCCTCCGAGGCGTGATCCGTGCCGACCACGAGCAGATTCAGCTCGAACGCAAGCGCGTACTGCACGACCATCCGCGTTCTGGCTTTGACGTTCCCTTTGCCGCCGCGGCTCAAGTGCTTGTGCACGCCGATCGATTTCAGCCCGTATTCGGCTTCGAGCGCGATCTCGTTGACCGCTTCCTCGATGTTCGTCTCGATGCGATATTTCAAATCGAACGCTTCCGCCACCGCGTAGCTGTCGGAGATATCCGCCTGCTCCCCGTACGGCTGAAACACGCCGACCGTCTTGTATTCCTTCCCTTTTTCGGCTGTCAGCTCATCGGTAGCCCGCTTGCACAACCCCGCCGCCACGGCGCTGTCGATCCCGCCGCTGATAGCGATCAGGAGGCCGTCGACGCCCGCTTTAAGCACGTACTCTTTTAAAAAATCGACCCGCTTGCGAATCTCCTCATTGACATCGATCACCGGCTTGACGCCAAGCTTCGCAATAATGTCCTGCTGCAGACTCATCGTTCTCCACACCTCTCCACGCGAATAGTCGCGACTTGCAGAAGCCGCCGGCTGCTTCGGTTTAAACTCCCTCGTCCGGTCTTCCGCTTGTCAATTTTGGTTACATTATAGCACGATCCGGTCCAAGGAGGAAAAATTATGCGTTATCTCTCCCCTTGCGCACTCTCCGGAAATGGAAAAACTCCCGCCGACGCTTTAAGCGCCGGCAGGAGTCGTTAGACGGGTGTTTACCTCTTATTTGCAGTACGTTTCGAAGGCGCCGATCAAATCATTGGCGATCATTTCGGCGGAACGGTCTTCCACTTGATGGCGTTGGATGAAATGGACCAATTGGCCGTCTTTCATCAGCGCGATCGAAGGCGAGGACGGCGGATATGGCGCAAAATATTCGCGCGCCTTGGCCGTGGCTTCCTTATCCTGGCCCGCAAACACCGTGTAAAGGTGGTCCGGCTTCACTTCGTGCTGCAGCGCTTTGGCCACGCCCGGACGGCATTGGCCGGCGGCACAGCCGCACACGGAATTGACTACGATCAGAGCGGTCCCCTTCATATTGTCGAGAGCCTCGGAGACTTCCTCCGGCGTACGAAGCTCGGTCACTCCGATACGTGTCAGCTCGTCTCTCATCGGCTGCACCATATCTCTCATGTATGCTTCAAATGACATGGACATGTTAAGCTTTCACTCCTTTTGGACTAACATAAAGGTATATAAAGTTTCCTATGTCCATTATACATCGGCACGGGTCGAAAGCAAGGCATTCTGCCAACTTCTCTATGCGGAGTGCTCCGGCTTGGCCTGAAAGAGCAGGCTGGGCACACGCTACGGCGTCATTTTTTATCGTTTTCCTTCTCATCAGGCGTGCCGCTCTGAAACGTTTTGTAGGCGACATCTTTGTCCGAGTGCATGAACGGGTAACCCTGCGGCACGATCCCTTGCTCGAAGAGCTCGCGGTTTTCCGTCGTTTGAAAGCCAACGTCCTTGTACGGATGCACCCACTGGTCACCGGACATGATGGCCGGATCGGTCTCATTGCTCCATTGTTCGAGCGGGGATTGCTCCGACTCATACACATGATCCCCGATCAGCACGCCGTATTCGTTCAGGAACGCCTCGTGCGGCCCCCGGTTTTGATGAAATTCCTCGCGAAAATTAATTTCAAATGGATCGAGCTCCGGATCGTTCTTGGCGTTATACGAAATGTCGGTATCGACCTGCTCGTACGATGCGTTTTTATCCCGATTTTCCTTATCGTTCATGAGCTGTTCCTCTCTTCAGCCTGGCTCAGGTTGACGGACGGTTCGGGCCGTTCAGTTTTTTGTTCCGTGTTCCGGCCGCATCACTATCGGCTCCGGCCTGATTAGCGTTCGCCTGCCGCTGTTGTTCCTTGGAATCACCGGATCCCGATTGCTGTTGTGCCATCGCGTATTCATCTCCCTTCATGATGGTATTAGTATGCGAAGATATTGCCAAAATAATCATTCCGTGCGATACGAGAAGCATACTTTGTGACACAAAAGGAATTTATCAATGATTGACAACTGCGACAACTTGTCGTACATTGAACTTACGACAAGTTGTCGCAGTAATAAACGAGGTGCGCGCCCAATGAAACATTTAGGAAAAATGTCTGAAACCGAAATGGAAGTCATGGAGGTGATATGGGAATTATCCACGCCCGTAACGGTGAACCAGCTACTGGAGATTTTCGAAAGCAAGGGGTGGAAAACTTCAACGTTATCAACCCTGCTGAAACGGCTGATTGAAAAAGGCTTTTTAACAAAATCAATGAGCGGCAAAGTAAACTATTACAATCCTGCATTGACTTTTAGGGAGTACAAAAAGTACGAAACCCAATCTTTTCTTGGCCGCTTGTATAACGGGAAAGTGAAAAATTTTATCGCCGCTTTGGTCGATGAGGATGAACTTACTCAAGATGACATTACAGAGTTGAAAGAGTGGTTTAAGCGTGAGGAGGGCAAGAAATAATGGCCATAGTCTTGTCCCTGATCATTGCGTCTGTCGTCGGAACGATCATTTGGATGGTGCAAAACATTATAAAGCCTGTCACCCAAAAAGTATTTTCCCAAACGTGGCATTATTATACCGGCTTGGTTCCTTTATTTTTTCTTCTTGGCGGTTCAGAGCTTATAAACAAACTTGTCCCTTTTATGCGTTCCGTCTGGCCTGACACAGGCATAACTCCGAGACCCACAACGATGGCGGGACAAGATGTACTCATTCCAATAGAGCAAACGGCGGCAAGCAGCTCATTGGGTATGAGGCAACTGTTTGTCGATCTGCTGCTGCTTGATAACAGCAAGGAATTTGGTCTATTCGCGACTGCGATTTGGGCTGTTGGAGCCGCTCTTTTTTTCGTTGTACATCTCCAAAAATATCGGGCATTCAAACGTTCGGTCTTGAAAGAAAGCCGGATATGCGACACGGTACCATGTTCTGTAAAGGTAATCGTCAGCGCTAAGGCAGCAACACCGATGGCTATGGGTTTGTGGAAACCAATGATTGTGCTGCCGGATACCCGATTGGAGGAAAAAGAGCTTGCCATGATCCTTTCCCACGAACTCGTTCATATAAAGCGCGGCGATCTGCTCGTGAAGCTGCTTATGCTTATTGCCAATGCGGTTCACTGGTTCAATCCGGCGGTTTATTCGCTCAATAAACAGATCAATACGCTTTGTGAACTCTCTTGCGACGAAAAAGTCGTTCAGGACATGGATATGGAAAACCGAAGATTTTACGGGGAAACGCTTTTATCCATGCTGGAGTTTGGCGTTAGGCAAAGAAGTGTCGTTTTCACCAGCCATTTATGCAATCCCAAAAAAGAGATGAAAAGGAGACTTTTAAGCCTTATGAATGTGAGAAAAACAAATAAATCTCTTATTATGTTATCTCTTGCTGCAACGATTGCCATGTTTGGAAGTGGCGGATTTGCTGCGTATGCGGCCAGATCGGCTGTGCCGTCCAAAATTCCGACTGACACCCAAGTGCCTGAAGGCCGCAATATTTACGTTCAATCGCCGGATGGGACCGTCGTATACTACGATCAAGATGGGAATGTATCAGAAGTCCCGAACCCGAAAATAAAATCTGCGCCAAAATTAACCACCGAGGAGCTTGTAGATCAAATTAAGCATTTCATTGAAAATGATGTTCCGATACCTCAAGATGATGTCGATAAACTACCGCAACAAGACTTGGATGCGATCAATAAGACTTACAGCTTGGCACTTCAAAGCACAAGACAATTAACTACCGAGGAGCTTGTAGATCGGATTACAAAATTAATTGAAGAAAACAAACCCGTACCTCAAGCATATGTCAATGCAGTCCCGCAAAAAGAGTTGGATACGATCAATAAGACTTACGGCTGGGAACTTCAAAGATTAGAATATTAGAATAAAAAAAGTAAAAAGCATTGGAGATTGATGATTTTGTCAAAAACAAAATGGAAATTCATGACTATACCCAGCTTGCTTGTTGTCTTGTTGACTGGAAACATAACCTATGCCGAGACTGAAAGGACGTTCTTTTGGTCGGATGGTGTACCTATGCCTTCTTGCTACAAAACCCGAGACGGGAAACCAGGTGAAATGGGTGTCGTGATTGATGGCAAGAAAGTTAAGCGAGATTTTCCCTCTTGTGACGAAGTAAAGAAAACTATGGTCGCCGTCCGTGTGGATGGGAAATATTTGCATACCTACGATGGAAGCGGAGGAGAGCCTTTTATCGCGAATGACCGAACCATGATTCCGTTAAGGGCACTTGCGGACGCGTTCGGGTTTGAAGTTGAATGGGAGCAAAGCGAACAAAAAATTACACTAAAAAAAGACCAGAAGAGTATCATGATGTATATCGGAAAATCGGAGATGCTGGTTGATGGCCAAAAGGCAGCCTTTGAAGAAGCCGCACCTATGATTAAAAACAATATAACCTTCTTACCTGTCAGGCAGCTTGCCGAAATCCTTGGCGCCAAAGTTGACTGGGATGAAAAAACAAGAACCGCGACGTTTACGAATAAAGAATAGATTTTTTTCCGAAACTCGCCTTAGTTCAGTTCACTGGACTGAGGCTATTTTGTTTGGAGTCCATGGACCAAAGTGCAAGTATAGTCGATATGCTTGTCTAACCGCAGGTGGAAATTAATAGAACGGGCAGCCAAAGGCTATACTTTATATGACTTCACTAAGCAAAAAGGAGCCCGGCGATGATGTCTATTGCGCTCATCTGCTGCATCGGGGTCGGCGGCGTCTTGGCGTGCAGTCTTAAGCTTGCGGTACGCTGGCTGAAGCCCTTGGAAATTGCGGCTTATTATTTGTTCGTTACTACCGTGATCGAGCTTATCTATAACATTCTCGCCCTGAATTTAAAATGGGTGACTGTTGCGCCGGGTCCCCTCCCTTTTTGGATTCTTGAGGTGACCTTTCTGACCATTACGCCTGCCGGTTATGTATGGCTGTTCGCGTCTTACCGACTAATAGCGCGGCAATCCCTCCGCGTTCTTGCAACGATAGCCTTCCTCGCAGTGCTTACTCTCGGAGAACTGTTCTATAGCCAGCGGGGATGGATTCAGTTTCATCATTGGTCAATCTGGTACAGCTTGATTCGATGGACAGCCGTATGGGGAGCCATGGCCGGATTTTGTTTGTTTTTTACGAACAAACTGACCGCGGAACTAAGCCAATGATCCTTTATCTACCGGTCCGCTTTGACCACAACGAGTGGTTTGTCGTCGCGAGCATCGTACTTTTAGGCGTAGTCTTATGGATGCTGCCCAGACGGTTTACGTTTATCGAATGGTTCTTCCCTTATTTGTTCAACTTCTGTCTGGCCTTGTCGGTCGATACGATACTTGCGACCAAGCCGTTCGATCTTTACGATGTAGGGGATACGACGGAGTTTGAGCTGGTGGATTTTCTCGTTTATTGGACTCTTTATCCGCTCACGGCTCATCTTATGCTGTACCTGTACGATAAGCTGCAGTGGAGGGGATGGCAAACGGCCGGCCATATCCTTCTGTGGGCTTCAATCACTTGGGGCTTGGAGTGGGCGGCGAGCGAATTCAGCTTGTTCAAATATAAAGGATGGAGTCTATGGTATTCCGCTCCTGTGTACGTTGCCGTCTACGCTTTGAATATCGCGGTATTTCACTTTGTCCGAAATGAATTAAGGAAGGGGCGCTCTCCCGCCGAGTCATGACGGAGGGCGAACCGCCAGCACCAAACGCACGGAAGCGGAAGCGGCGTCCAAGCTCACGGTTTCCGCCCGAAATCCATGGGCTTGGAACCAAGCCGCCAACCGCCCGGACTCGGCATAATGCTCATCGCCGGGCACCGTTCCGCTTGCCGCATATAGACCATCCGGGGCATCCATCCAATCGACGATGGCGATGCGCCCCTTCGCTTTCAATATGCGGGCCATCTCTGCCAGCGCGAGCGGCTGCTGCGCTTCCGTCAAATGATGGAACGCAAAGCTGGTAACGACGAAATCGAATTGTCCGTCAAACGACGGAACGGATAGCAAATTGCCGACTCTCGTCTCCAGAGCCGGCAATTGCATGCGGCAGCGGCGCAGCATTTCGGCCGATTGATCGATACCGATCATGCGCACGCCGCTTGCGAGCAAGCGGGAAGCAAAGCCGCCGGTGCCGGTTCCGATGTCAAGTCCCCATTCACCGGGCTGCGGAGCAACCCGCTCTGCGGCTTGGGCCAATATGCGCGAGTAAACGGGCTCGGGCGGCACATGCGGCGCCAGTCCGGCGCTGCCGTTAAGCTCCCATTGCTCCGACAGCGCATCGAAGTTCCAGAGATCGACCCATGAATCACGGATCGCTTTGCTTGCCTTAGCCCGTTCCGCCAGCGAATGCCATCGGTGCCGAAGCGATTCCGGCTCGTCTTCCGTTCGCTCGATCATGCCGTCCAGCAGGGCAAGGGTTTCCCGAAGCTCCAGCCATTGCCCGTAAAGCGCCGAGCGCTGCAGCTCCAAATAACGCCGGACCTCGTCCGTTTCCGCCCGGTCCGTCCGCTCCAGCACGGTCCGAATATCGTCTACGGCAATGCCCGCCTCCCGCAGCGCCAGAATTGTCTGCAGCCGCCAGGCGTCTTCCTCCGTAAACCGGCGGTAGCCGTTGTCCGGATGCTTGTCGGGCGCCAGAA
Organism: Paenibacillus ehimensis NBRC 15659; assembly: GCF_004000785.1. GTDB lineage: Bacteria > Bacillota > Bacilli > Paenibacillales > NBRC-103111 > Paenibacillus_G > Paenibacillus_G ehimensis. Next base: position 12,982 of record NZ_BILX01000076.1, read on the forward strand.
GCCCCTTTTCCTCATAAAATCGGATTGCCCGGGTTGAGACGTTCAACCGCCGGGCCAGCTCTTGAATTTTCATCCTGTGATACGATCCTTTCCCATGCGTCAGCCCGGTTTGATCTCCGCATCCGCTACGACCAGCACATCCATATGCCGGGCGCGGCGCAGCAGCTTCTTCACAACCGAGCCCTGTATCGCTTCCTTCCAGGAAGGCTTGCTGGATTGGCCAATAATGAGCTGCGTTGCCTGACAAGCATCGGCCTTGGCAGCCAATACTTCCGGCAGACGCCGCCGATTGTCCGCCCGGTGCACCTCGAAGACGCCGCCGAGCCGCTCCGTCAGCTTGCGGAGCTGCTCCAATCTGGCGGACAGCTCCATGCTCTGCGCCCCATTGCCGAGCTGAACGTAGGCAACATGCCATACAGCCTTCAGCCGATGAGCGATGCGAAAGCCGCGACGGATCAACCGCTCGGCCTCCGGCGTGACGTCCACGCAGACAAAGATCGATTCCTGCCTGCGCCACGGACCGCGAAGCGAGCTTTGGCGCTCGTACGATTCCAGCCGTTCGTCCACGTCGTCGGCAATTTCGCGGAGCGCCAGCTCCCGCAGCGCAATCAAATTCACGGTGCGAAAAAAATGACCGAGCGCTTGATCCACTTTGTCGAGTGCGTAAATACGCCCTTCCCTCATGCGCTGCCGGAGCGTCTGCGGCGCGACGTCGATCAGTTGAACTTCGTCGGCCAAGCGTAAAATACGGTCCGGCACCGTCTCCCGGACACGTACTCCGGTGAGCTTCTCCACGGCATCGTTCAAGCTTTCGAGATGCTGCACGTTCACCGTCGAGATGACCGAGATCCCCGCAGATAACAGCTCCAGCACGTCTTCGTACCGCTTCTTGTTCTTGCTGCCCGGCACGTTCGTATGCGCCAGCTCATCCACCAACACGACTTCTGGCTTGCGCCGGATAATCTCATCCGTATCCATTTCCTCCAGCTTCGCGCCGCGGTAATCGATCACCTGCCGCGGGATCGTCTGAAGCTCGCCGATCTGCGCCTGTGTTTCCTTGCGGCCGTGCGTTTCCAGCAGTCCGATCTGCACGCCGATCCCCTTCTTCAGCAGATCGTTGCCTTCCCGCAGCATCGTATACGTCTTGCCCACCCCCGGAGCCGCGCCGATATACACCTTGAACCGGCCCTTGCGAAGCTGTGCGATCTCCCGTTCGACCTCATCCGAGCTGAGCCGGCGGTACAGATCGGACGCCTTTCGCCGCTTGGCCTGCTTGGTCGGCAGAATACGCTCGCCCTCATGCGCCGCCCGGTCTGCCACGATAAAAATATCGATACTGCGCGTCCGCTTGAGCATGTCGTGCACGATCGATCCATGCCACAGCTCCTGCCATAACGTCTGCTTCGAGTGCCCGAGGACGATGCGCGTTACACGATGTGCCAATGCATACTTCACCAGCACGCCGGGCAAGGAACGCCGCGAGCTAAACGGCAGCTCTTCAAACACCCCGCCGACCTTCTCCGCCAGCTTGACCATTGAGCGCTTGAATGCCGCCTCTTCTTTGGACAACTCCTTCTTCGGATTGACAAAAGCCACCACCAGCAGGTCGCCGTTCAGCCGCTTGGCGATCTGTTGGCCCCGCCGCACATAGATCGAGCCGTTCCAGTGATATTGCGCGGATACGAGAATGCGCTCGGCCGCACCCGACGGTCCGATCAGCCCGAGCTCTTCGCGGTGTCTTTCAAGCGACTCGTTGACGCCTTCCGCCACGAGCCGCAGCGCCAGCTCCCGGAGCACCGCGAGATTGCCCCGCTTGAATATGCCCGCGCCCTTGTGCGCCTTCACGCTGCCTTCTTCAACGCGGCTTAAAATCATCTCCGGCGTCGCGTCGATCAGCACGACTTCGTCGGCCAGCTCCAGCGTATCGGACGGCACCGTTTCCCGCACCTCGATACCGGTCAGCTTCTGGGCCAGCTCCGTTGCCCCCTCCAGCTCGTACACGTTGATCGTCGTAATGACGCTGATGCCCTTGCTGAGCAAGTACCGGATATCCTCAAGCCGCGTCGGAAAAAGAGCCCCCTCGCGGTTGCGGTGCGCCAGGCCGTCCACCAGCACGACCTCGGGATTGCGCTCGGTGAGCGCTTCCAGATTCAAGTCCTTCTTAGCTGCACTGTCTTTCTGCCAATGGATGCTGGACACCCGCTCCAAATCGCCGATCTGCCGCACCGTTTCCGGCCGCTTCATCGTGGAAACGGCACAGATGACGACGTCAATCCCTTGCTCCTTCAGCAGCTGTCCTTCCCGGAGCATGTGATACGTCTTTCCCGAGCCGCTCACCGCCCCGATGTACACTTTAAGCCGCCCTTGATGAAGCTTGGAGATGGACCGCAAAATTTCCTCCGGCGTTTTTCGCTTGAACGTTTCCGTCCCCATCCTGACATCGCCTCTCTTCTCCCGGCGTCAGACGAACAGTTTGACCGTTCCCAGCACTAGTCCGATCAAAAAGCCGCATAGCGCGCCGTTGACCCGAATCCACTGCAAATCGCTTCCGATTTTATCTTCCATTAACGCAATCAGCGTCTCATTGTCGAACCGGTCCACATTCTCCCGGATCAAAGCGCCGATTTTGGAATGGTTGGCCTCGACCCATCTTCCAAGCTGCTCCTGGACCCACTGCTCCAGCTTCGCCATGCCCTGCTCGTCTTCCCGAATCCGATGCAGCAGCTCCTTCAGAAAAGGAATCGCATAGCGCTCGGCAAACTCCGGCGCGCGCACCGTTTCCACAAGCCGCTCCTTCAACTGCTCTACCCATTTCTCCGTCTGGGCGGCGAGATCCCAGTTATCCAGCAGCCGGACCTTCCAGCCGTTCAACGTATCCGCCGTCTCCGGATCGGCCAGCCAGCGCTCCAGCCGGACGCGCAGCTCCGCCAGCAGCGCCAGCCGGTTTTTGTTCCCCTGCCGCTTCATATCGCGGATCGCGTTCCACACAAACTGCTGGATCATGGCCCCAAGCTTCTCTTCATTATAAAAGCCGAGAAACGCATTCACCGCGAGCTGCATAAATCCGTTCGTCTGCAGCCCCTGCATCGCCTGTGCGGCCATCGCGCCAAGCCGGTGCTGCGTCTCTCTCGTCAGGACAAGCTGCTCGGCCAGGTCCAGCAGAAAATCGAGCGCTTTCTCGTCCCCCTGATACTCGTACACTTGATCGAGCGCTTTGCGGAGAGCCGGTGCCGCCTCCAACGCGTCAATGCGCTGCCGGATTTCCTTTTCCAGCAGCGCAGGTATACGATCCCATGGGATATAGTCCAGCAGCCGCTCGCACCATACGGCGATGCTCTGCTGCGTCTTGTCGGATTCCAAAACCCGTTCGGCCGCCTCCAGTCCGCGCGAAACGATCTTCAGTCCGGCAAGCTTGCTGCGGATGCTTTCTTTGCTGATCAGTTCCTGCTCGACGGTGGTAATGAGCGCCTCCGTTACCCGCCGCCGGTTATTCGGCAGCAGCGCGGTATGCGGGATCGGAATGCCCAGCGGATGACGGAACAAGGCGGTAACGGCAAACCAATCGGCCAGCCCCCCGACAAGTCCCGCTTCAAATCCGCTTTGCAGCAGGCGAACCCATGTGTGATCCGCCCACGGTATCGTCGCCGCGAATCCCGCGGCCATGACGCCGAGCGACACGGCGGCGGTATGTTTGGCTTTTCCGGACAAGACACAACAGCTCCTTTTCCACTACTTTTTCGTCATCATTTCGGTAAGCGCCAGGTTCAGCTTCAGCACGTTCACGCGAGGCTCGCCGAATACGCCGAGATCCCGCCCTTCCGTCTGGCGCTCCACTAGCTGCCCGAGGTCCGCTTCGCTGATCCCCGTCAGCTTGCTGATCCGCGGCACCTGTGCCTTGGCGGCCTTCGGGGAAATATGCGGATCGAGACCCGAGCCGGAATTGGTCAGCAGGTCGATCGGAACCTCGCTGACCGGCACGCCCGGATTGGCTGTCTTCCAGGCCTCGATCGATTCCTGTGTCCGCTTCAGCAGCTCGGGGTTCGAAGGCGCGTAGTTATTCGAACCCGAGGCATCGGCTTTATAATCTATACTTGATACGCGCCCTTGAAAATATTTCGGGTCGCTGAATTTCTGCCCGATCAGCTCGGAGCCCACTACGGCGCCGCTGCGGTCTTGAACCAGACTGCCGTTCGCCCGGGCCGGGAAAATCGCCTGCGCGATTCCGGTCGAAACGAGCGGGTAAACAAGCCCGCAGACGACGATAAACACGATTGAAGCGCGTACGGCAATACTGAGCGAGAAACGGGCCGTCTCGGCCCCTTCATGATTGACGCGGCTTACCATAGGAATCATTCCCTTTCTATATATCATATCTCCAAGTCGATTTCTCTACAAATCTTGACAGTGAAAAAACGGATGCAAGTTTTTACCCCGTTAAATCCACAGGTGAACCGCCAGATCGATCAGCTTGATGCCGACGAACGGCACCAATACCCCGCCGAGCCCGTACAGGAACAAATTGCGGCGCAGCAGCTGCGTCGAGCTCATCGGCTTGTAGGTTACGCCTTTCATCGCCAGCGGAATCAGCAGCGGGATGATGATCGCGTTGAAAATCAGCGCCGAAAGAATCGCCGACATCGGCGAGCCGAGCTTCATGATGTTCAGGGCTTCCATCTCCGGAATCGCCAGCGTGAACATCGCCGGGATGATCGCAAAATATTTCGCCACGTCATTGGCGATACTGAACGTCGTCAGCGCGCCGCGGGTCATCAGGAGCTGCTTGCCGATGGCCACGACTTCAATGATTTTGGACGGATCGGAATCGAGATCGACCATGTTGGCCGCCTCCTTCGCCGCCACCGTGCCGCTGTTCATCGCGAGGCCCACGTCGGCTTGCGCGAGCGCCGGCGCGTCGTTCGTCCCGTCGCCGGTCATCGCCACCAGCTTGCCCTCGGCCTGTTCGCGCCGGATCACGGCGATTTTGTCCTCCGGCTTGCTCTCGGCGATAAAATCATCCACCCCGGCCTCCCGGGCGATCGTAGCGGCCGTCAGCGGATTGTCGCCCGTACACATGATCGTCTTGATGCCCATCTTGCGCAGTTGCTCGAACCGCTCCCGCATGCCAGGCTTGACGGTATCCTTCAAATAAATCAAGCCGAATATTTCGCGGTCAACGGCCACCGCCAGCGGCGTGCCGCCTTCGGAGGCGATCGCGTCGCCCTTGGCTTCCAAATCGGACGGAATAACGCCGCCCTGCGCCTGCACCCACTTTTTCACCGCATCCACGGCGCCTTTGCGCACCTTGCGGCCGTCCGCCAGGTCGATGCCGCTCATCCGGGTCTCGGCCTTAAACTCGATAAATTCGCCGCCCTCGGCGAGGGCTTGGTCGAATGAAAAGCTCTGCTTTTTCATCAGCTCCAGCACGGAACGGCCTTCCGGCGTCTCGTCTTTGACCGAGCTGATCGCAGCCCACTCCGCTACCGTATCGGTATCTGCCGAACCGACCGGCACGAACTCGCTCGCCATCCGGTTTCCGAACGTAATCGTGCCCGTTTTGTCGAGAATCATCGTATTGATATCGCCGGACGCTTCGACGGCTTTCCCGGACATCGCCAGTACGTTGAACTGGGTCACCCGGTCCATCCCGGCGATCCCGATCGCCGACAGCAGGCCGCCGATCGTGGTCGGAATCAGGCAGACCAGCAGCGCGATCAGCACCGGAATTTGCAGCTCAATCTCCAAGTAACGGGCAATCGGAGCGAGCGTGACGACGACGATCAGGAAAATGAGCGTCAAGCTGGTCAGCAGCGTGTTCAGCGCAATTTCGTTCGGCGTCTTTTGCCGCTTCGCGCCTTCGACCAAGGAGATCATCCGGTCGATGAACGATTCGCCGGGGTCGCTCGTGATGCGCACCCGGATCCGGTCGCTCACTACCCGGGTCCCCCCGGTCACCGAGCTGAAGTCGCCTCCGGCTTCCTTAATAACCGGAGCCGATTCCCCGGTGATCGCCGATTCGTCCACGGACGCCAGCCCTTCGATCACTTCGCCGTCGCCGGGTATCATTTCGCCTTGGGATACGATGACGATATCGCCCTTGCGCAGCTCGGTGGAGGGAACCTGCTTCACGCCGGCCCCCGTTACTTTATTCGCAGTAATTTCCTTTTTCGATTTCTTGAGCGAGTCGGCCTGCGCCTTCCCGCGCCCTTCGGCGAGCGCCTCCGCGAAGTTCGCGAACAGCACCGTGAACAGCAGGATAACAAATACGGTGAAGTTGAAGCCGACGCTCTCTTCCGTTCCGAAATAGCCCGGCAGCAGCGTCATGAACAGCACGACGAGCGTGCCAACCTCGACCACGAACATTACCGGATTTTTCATCATCGTGACCGGATTCAGCTTCACGAAGCTTTCTTTTATCGCACTCCGGACGATCGGTCCGGACAGCATGCTTTTTCGATTCGAACTCATGGGTAACTCCCCTCTTCCTTCGCGATCTTCACGTTTAACGCAGCGTCAAATGCTCGGCCACGGGCCCAAGCACGATGGCCGGCAGGAACGTCAGCGCCCCGATAATCAGCACCGTTCCGACGAGTATGCCGACGAACAAGCCGTTGTCCGTACGGAACGTGCCGACCGTCTCCGGCACCCATTGCTTGCGGCTGAGCGAACCGGCCACGGCCAGCAGCGCAATCATCGAGATGTAGCGCCCGAACAGCATCACAAGCCCGGTCGTCATGTTCCAGAACGGCGTATTGTCGCCAAGGCCCTCAAAGCCGGAGCCGTTATTGGCCGCCGATGACGTGTATTCATATAGCACCTGCGAGATGCCGTGGAACGACGGATTCGTGATCGCCGCTTGGCCAAGCTCGGTCGCAAGCGCAATCGCCGTCGGCGCCAAAATAATAAACGGATGCGCCAGAATCGCAATGGCGATTAATTTCATCTCGCGGGCCTCGATCTTCCGTCCCAGAAATTCCGGCGTCCGTCCGACCATCAGACCTGCGAGGAACACGCCCAGAATCGCGTACATCAGCATGTTGACGAGTCCGACGCCTTTGCCGCCGAACACGCAGTTCAGCATCATCAGCGCGAGCGGCGTAATGCCTCCGAGCGGCGTCAGCGTATCGTGCATGTTGTTGACCGAGCCGGTCGTCGCCGCCGTCGTAACCGTCGTAAACAAAGCCGACATCGGGATGCCGAAGCGTACCTCTTTCCCTTCCATACTGCCTTGGGAGGCGTCCATGCCCAGCTTGTTCAACGCCGGGTTGCCGTTTAATTCGGACGTGTAGACGAGCGACAGGAACAGCACGAACAAAATGAGCATCGCGGAGAAAATAACCCAGCCCTGCTTCCGGTTTTTCGCGAACAATCCGTACGTGTACGGCAGCGCCGCCGACAAGCACCACATCGACAGCATCTCGATCACGTTCGTCAGCGGATTTGGGTTCTCAAACGGGTGCGACGAATTGACGCCGAAGAAGCCTCCGCCGTTTGTACCCAAGTGCTTAATCGATTCCAACGACGCGACCGGTCCGATCGCGATTTGCTGCTCCGCCCCTTCAAGCGTCTGAACGGTAATTGTCGGCTGCAGCGTCTGCGGCACTTGCAAAGCTACGAGCGCCAGCGTGACAATCAAAGCAAACGGCAAAAACACGCGGGTGTGTGCCTTGACGAAATCCTCGTAGAAGTTGCCGAGCGTCTTGCCCTTGGTCGTGACGCCGCGGATAAAGGCGATCGCCACGCACAGCCCCGTTGCCGCGGAAGTAAACATCATCATGGTGATCAGAGCCATTTGCGACAAATAAGAAAGTCCCGACTCCCCGCTGTAATGCTGCAGATTCGTGTTCGTCATGAAGCTGATGACCGTATTGAACGACAAGGTCTGCTCCATATTGTCGATGCCGTTCGGATTGAGCGGCAGCAGCTTTTGCAGCCTTAACAGCAAATAGCCGAAGGCCACCAGCACAAGGTTGGTGACGATGAAGCTAAGTCCGTACGTTTTCCATGTCATCCCCTTGCGTTCGCGCAGCCCGATCAGCTTGAAGATCGGCCGCTCCGCCCATCCGAACAAGCGGTCCGTACGATTGGCCTCGCCGGAAAAGACATGATATAAATATGTGCCGAGCGGCTTCGCCAGCAGCACCAGAATTCCAATGACAATGGCCATTTGCAAAATACCCACGGGGTCCAAACCTCCTTTAATAAACAAGCCGAATCCGGACGTTTAAAACTTCTCCGGATGAATCAAGGCATACGCCAAATAGATGAATACGAATAAAGTCAATCCCCCGATGACGATCATCGTCCGTCCCCTCCCGATTCCCCGGTTACCCGGTCGCACCAGGTCAGAAAGCCCCAGAACACCACGTAGGTTCCAACCAGCAGCAAAACCATGTACAAATCCGTCACTTTCCAGCGCCTCCTTCCGGGCGATTGCGCCCGTTTACTCCAAATGTCCGTCGATCAAAAAGCCGACATCGTCGCCGTTCGTATATATGACGTGATGCGCGCCAAGCCCCCTATATACGAGCCGGGGGCTCGGATTGCTCGTAATCAGATAAATCGGCCCGTTCGTCCACGTCCGGCAGATCTGAATGTACCGGCACGACAAGTTCAGGCTTTTCTCGAACAAAAATACCCGGCTGACCGCAAACTGCGGCACGGTCCACGACTCGCAGCCCGACGTATCGATCGTCACCACGTTCCCGACACCAAGCCCGGCCAGCCTCTTATGCTCCGCCTTGCTGTTGGCAAGAGCCGCGAGGCGAAGCTGCCGTCTTTGCAGCTCGCGGATAAAATTTTCTCCCGCCTTATTCGGCGCCGACACCAGAATATAGCCGGATGATGCTTTGGTCATTTTTTCTCGTTCTCCTCCTGTTCACTCCAGGAGAAAAGGCAACAAAAAAGAAGCCTGGGGCAAGAGGTGACTCTTCCCGCGGCTTCCAAGGCACGGTGAAACATACCGTGTCTTATGAGCTCACGACAATCGTTGCCTCTCTCTATACGCTTACGAGGTTAGCTGACGGATTCGGGCGTGAGAGTCGCCCTACCCCAGTGCATGCTTCGCATGCACGATGAGGATTCACCCCTCGGACCGACCGGCGCGTCTAACGCGCCGTCCTGTCCCGTTGGTTCCCCCGCTTCCCGGCGAGCCGGGAATTCAGCGATATACTGCATGGAATGGCTGTGCATTTTTTATAGGTTTACATATGGAACTGGCGTTCCCTTTTTCAAAAAAAGGCAATAAAAAACCACAGAGGCAGGAGCCCTGTGGTCGTTATACGATCACAAGCTTCATCATCCTCTCTCCATTCGAACATGGGCCGCGGCCGGCCGCTAAACGGCTGTTCGATCCAACGCTGACGAGGTTAGCTGACGGATTCGGGCGGTGAGAGTCGCCCTACCCCAGTGCATGCTTCGCATGCACGATGAGGATTCACCCCGGGGACGCATGGCTTTCGGCTCTCACACCGTCAGCGCAGGCTTCCCTTGTGGTTCCCCCGCTTTCCGCACGATCGCGGAAATTAAGCGATAAGAATTTGGAAACTGTAAATTTATGAATTGAATATTACGCTTGTCGGAAGCAACTGTAAAGAACGGCGGGAATGGCTCTGGAGCGAAATAGGGGAGGTTCGGGCGTATAAGAGCGCTTTCTCAGATGCGGTTCTTTTCCAATCTCTACAAATCTCACTATTTCTTCGTTTTTCATAAATCGCGAGCTTTTTCAGCGGTGTTCCCGGCTACAGCCAGATGCCGCTCTCGATCCGTGTCAAGCCATGGCCGGAGGCGTACATATAAGCAAATGCCTCGTAGGTTACCGCTCCCGTAAACACTTGAACAGACCTTAGCTCGAAACGGTAAGGCGGGTTCATCCGGTTAAAGTTCGATGCCAACTCCCCGACGGTTTCAAAGGCGACATCCCCCATCGCCAGCAGCTTGCCGCTGACCTTGCCTTCCCCGGGGGTTAGTGCGGGAAAACCGAGTCCGGTATCGTACAGAACGCCTCTCACCCAGGCTTCGCCGCTTAGAAGCTGAGAATGCCTGGATATAAACGGGTTGTCTTTGTGATTCAAGGAAACGACGCCATACACGAACAGATTCAATTCCGCGACCTCTTTTCTCTGGAAAGCCGTTTGAGCTTAACTATAGGGGAAAACTGTTAGAAATGTGTTAGGAACGGAAATTAACCCCGTAAAGGATCCCGCGGCAACCAAAAAAAGCTCCGTCAGCGGATCCGTCCCTGACCGTGCCTTCTTTGGCCGTTTAAAACACCGGTTACCCTTCCTTACCCCAAAGCAAATCCAATTTCTGTACATGATGCTGCGCATACTAAAACAATGAAAGCCCTGCCTCTCTTCCATCCTTGCGGCTCCGAAGACCGCGCCAGTGTGAATCAGTGTTACAACAATTCCTAATCATGGGAGTTCCTTGAATGAACGATTAACATGTGCGGAAACAACGCTGCTTTCTCGAGGAAAATCTTCCGTGTAGGGGTTGTATGAGGGTTTAAGTATATTCTTGCGAATATCGAATAAATTTACCATAGCTCGTCCCGGATGTCAACCCGGCAATCCGTTTGAATTTAAAAATCAATCGAGTTTTCGTCATTTTCGCACGAAAACGAACAAATTTGCAGCAAATGGAGGGATTTTCGTTAATACCTCGCGATTCGGAGTCCGCACACCCCGTGCATACCCCGGAGTGCCCCGCTCGCCGTTTGAGCGCCGGTATGCGTTCCGAGTATAATGGATTATAAGCAATCTTTATTTTTGTCCATTATTTGAACGTTTAAGGGAGGTGTACCTATCCACCTCACGCAGGGGATAGGGAATGATTGAGTAGTGACCCGTTACCTTTATTGCTTAACGCGGTTCTCATTATCGTCTTGGTGCTGCTGAACGGCTTTTTTGTCGCCGCGGAGTTCGCCATGGTCAAAGTAAGAAACAGCCGCATTGATACGCTCGCCCAAAGCGGCAATGTGAGCGCGCGGTTCGCGCAAAAAATTACGGGCAACCTGAACGCTTATTTGTCCGCCTGCCAGCTCGGCATCACGCTTGCGTCGCTGGGACTCGGTTGGGTCGGAGAACCGGCTATCGCCGCTTTTCTCGAACCGATCCTTAAAGATTGGCTCGGCTTAAACCCCGTCGTCATTCATACGATCTCCTTCTTGACAGCTTTCTCGCTCATTACCGCGCTGCATATTACGCTCGGGGAGCAGTTTCCGAAGACGTATGCGATCCGCCAGTCGGAGAACGTGACGCTTTGGTCCGCGCTGCCGGTAATCATTTTCTACAAGCTGATGTACCCTTTCATCTGGATGCTGAACGGCGCCTCGAACTGGATGCTGAAGCGCGCTGGCATCGAGCCGGCCACCGAGCACGAATCGGCCCATACGGAAGAGGAAATCCGCGTTTTAGTGAAAGAAAGCCATAAAAGCGGCTTCATCGACAATACGGAGCTTACGCTTTTTGACAATATATTCGAATTTACCGAAACGAACGCGCGCGAAATTATGATTCCGCGGACGGAGATGGCCTGCTTGTACGCCAACCTGTCGTTCGAGGAAAACATGGAAATCGCGCTTCGCGAAATGCGCACCCGTTATCCGGTATGCGATCCGGATAAAGACAACGTTATCGGCTTCGTTCACATTAAAGACTTGATGAAGTCGAACGGCGCGCTGACCGAGCTTCGCTCGATTGTGCGTCCGATCGCCAAAGTGCCGGATTCGATGCCGATCAGCAGGCTGCTCAAGCTGATGCAGTGGAAAAAAGTGCAGATTGCCCTGCTTATCGACGAATATGGAGGAACTTCGGGCATGGTGACGCTGGAGGATATTCTTGAGGAAATCGTCGGCGAAATCCAAGACGAGTTCGACCCGGATGAGCGGGCTCGCGTGGAGAAGAAAGACGAGTTCAACTACTCCATCGACGGTCTGATGTTAATCGACGAGGTGAACGATCAGTTCGGCCTGGAAATCGAGTCCGAGGACTACGATACGATCGGCGGCTGGATGTACTCCCAGGTAGAGCTTCCGCCCAAGCATGGACAGAGCGTCGTTTACCAGAACGAATTCGAGTTCGTTATCGAGGAAACGGACGATCTGCGAATCGCAAGGCTCGCCGTCCGCAAGCTGCAATCCGACTCACAAACGCAAACGGCTTGAATGCAAAAGAGAGGCCCTTCGATATGATCCCCTTACGGGAGACAGTGCACAAAAGAGTACGTGTTAAAATGGACTCGGCACTGTTCCCCGGAAGGGGATTTTGTTATACCGAAAAAGGGACAAAACGTTTCCCGCTGCAATGAAGCAACCACACGGAAGATCTTGCGCTTAAAGCCCGGAAAAGAGCCGGGGCTCCGAAAAAAATAGTAAAATGAACCAGCCCAATTTGGCTTTTCGAAACAGTTGACTATTGATAAAATAAGTTATATAGTTCTAACTATATAGACCGGTTGTTATAATTTTTTTTATGGATGGGGGTGACATCGTCTTTGGTAAAATCCAATAACACAACACGCAATAAGCTGATTGAAACAACAGGGAAGCTGCTCCAGCTTCATGGATATTCCGGAACAGGACTAAACGAGATTATCAAGCAAAGCGGGGCCCCGAAGGGTTCGTTGTATTATCACTTTCCCGAAGGAAAGGAACAACTAGCCTATGAGGCGATTGAACGGACTAAAGAGAATGTAACCAATTTTATCAAGGATAGTCTGGCACGTTACGACGATCCAATTGAAGCCATTCAGAATTTTATATATGATAGCGCTAAACGGTTTGAGGCTGATAGTTACTTCAATGGGGTGCCGATAGCTAATATTGTATTGGAGATATCAAAGACAAACGACAGACTGAGAGAATTATGCAGGAAGGTATTCGAATCTTGGCATGAAGCATTTGCAGATAAGCTTAAGTCGGGCGGATATTCCGATGAGGAATCCTGGGACTTAGCTATGACAATCAATGCGATGATTCAAGGAGCGTTTGTGATATGTCTTACTCGTCAAGATTCAAAACCGTTACTAGTTATGGCTGAACAAATTCCAGTTATGCTGATCAAGGGGAAATAATTTTATTTTCCGGATCACCCAACATTTCGTTTGTTGGCGTGATCAAAATTTTTTTCGCAAAATTATGTAGACCGGTCTAATTAAAAATAAAATGAAAACGTTTTTGCCTTGCCCCAGAGAAGAACGCTGATGTGGGATAAAGATCTAAATTATACATTTTAGTCATTTATTTGGGAGGAATCCGAAATGCACAAATTACAAGATATTTTGGAAGCCAGAGATTTCATCAGGAATAAGACTGATTATCGTCTAACGGTTGGGATGATTTTAGGTTCGGGGTTGGGAACGCTTGCTGATGAAATTGCAAACCCTTTCATAATTCCTTACAGTGAGATTCCCCATTTCGCAAAGTCTGAAGCTGTTGGCCATGCAAACGAATTAGTCATTGGACAATTAATGGGAAAAACGGTTGTAGCCATGAAAGGACGTTTTCACTATTACGAAGGCTTTTCTTTAGATGAAGTAACTTTTCCGGTACGTGTCATGAAAGCGTTAGGTGTAGAAGATCTAATCATCACTAATGCTTGCGGCGCGGTCAATACCAGCTTTAACCCGGGAGATTTGATGTTGATTACCGATCATATTAATTTAGTTGGTACAAATCCGTTAATTGGCCCAAATAATAGTGAATTGGGAACTCGTTTCCCTGATGTTTCTCAAGTATATAATCTTAATTTACGCCATATTGCTTCTCAGGTGGCTCAAGAACAAAACATTGTCTTACAGCAAGGAGTATATGCCTGGTGGAGTGGGCCCGCTTACGAAACTCCGGCTGAAATCCGTATGATCCGTACATTAGGAGCAGATGCCGTAGGTATGTCAACCGTCCCGGAAGCCCTCGTGGCCACTCATGGAAATATGAGAGTACTCGGCATTTCCTGCTTGACCAATATGGCATGCGGCATTTTAGATCAGCCATTAAGTCATAGTGAAGTCATTGAAGTGGCAGCTTTAGTAAGAGAGAAATTCGTTAAATTAGTAAAAGAAACAATTTCAAGAATGTAAGGTGAGTTGGAAAAGGCGAGGCTTCATTTTGAAGGGAAAGTTAAGTATATCCATCTCTTCAAAATGGAGCCCGCTTACGAATCCGGCTTAGTTATCTCAACCAGAAACGGTCACAAAAACTTAATTGTGCTTCAAGGTAGCTTTAACACTAAGCTTAGGGAGCGGACAACAATGAGTACAAAATTACGCCTTAGAATTATGATTTTTCTTCAGTTTTTCATTTGGGGATCTTGGCTTGTCACACTTGGCTCTTATATGATCAAGACCTTGAATTTTACCGGCACCCAAGTTGGACTCGTGTACAGCTCCAAAGGGCTGGCTGCAGTCCTTATGCCAAGTCTTATCGGTATTGTTGCGGATCGCTGGATAAAAGCGAATCGATTATATGGAATCTGCCATTTCCTTGGAGCGATCGCATTATTTGCATCTGCACAGGTTTCAGACCCCGGCACCATGTTTTGGTTGATGCTTTTTAATGCCATGGTTTACATGCCGACCATTGCGTTATCGAATACCATCTCTTATATTTGTCTGGAAAAAGACGGGCTGGACACCGTAAAACATTTCCCTCCTATTCGTGTTTTTGGAACGGTTGGCTTTATTCTTGCCATGTGGACGATAAGCATTTTCAACATTGAATTAAGCAACATCCAGCTATACCTTGCTGCCGGCGCTTCTGCCCTACTGGCCCTGTATTCATTCACCCTCCCCGACTGTCCTACATCCAATGTCAAAAAAGACAAATCGTTGGTAAGTCTTTTGGGGCTTGATGCTTTCGTCCTATTCAAGCAAAAGAGAATGGCCATTTTCTTCCTCTTCGCCATGCTGTTAGGCGCCGCGCTGCAGATTACCAATACATTCGGCAACCCGTTTTTACATGACTTTGCGCTGAACCCCGACTATAAAGATAGCCTTGTCGTTAGATTTCCGGCTATTTTATTGTCAATGTCACAAATTTCGGAAGTATTCTTTATTCTTGCCATTCCCTTTTTCTTTCGTAAATTCGGGATAAAAAAGGTCATGTTGATCAGTATGGTGGCATGGACATTGCGTTTTACTTTCTTCGCTTATGGAGACCCGTCGGGTACAGGGTTCGTCCTATTGCTATTATCGATGGTTGTATACGGTTGCGCATTTGACTTCTTTAATATTTCGGGAGCCATTTTCGTAGAAAAAGAAGTCGATCACCGGCTTCGTGCGAGCGCACAAGGCTTATTCATGACCATGGTCAATGGAGTCGGCGCCTATGTAGGCGCTATTATTAGTGGAAAAATCGTAGATTATTTCACTATAGACGGAGTCAAAGACTGGCAAAGTATCTGGTTGATTTTTGGAGCCTATACCTTGGTTCTCGCGATCATTTTTGCGGTAAGCTTCAAATATAAACATGACCGTGAAGAAATGAAGCATGTAACCGTTGGTCATTGACGGTCAGGATTGTTAGAAATATAACAAGCTAAAGGACAAACAAGGTGAGGCTATGAAAGGGATTGCATATGTTATATTAGGGGCTTGTTGTTACGGAGTATTGTCTACTTTTGTTAAATTGGCTTATAAAGACGGATTTATCGTTAATGACGTGGTTGGAATACAAATGTTCATCGGGGCGTTACTGTTATGGGGAATCGCGCTTTTTGGCGGTAGAAAGCGTACAAGCGCGAACAAGTATCTAAAGCCTAACAAAAAAGAAGTTTTACTGCTGACTGTGGTTGGATCTACAACTGGTTTAACAGGAATGTTCTATTATCTTTCCCTCCAATACATTTCTGCCTCATTAGCAATTGTACTTCTTTTTCAGTTTACATGGATGGGAGTGTTAGTAGAAGCTCTCATAAACCGGAAGATTCCGGAGAAAGGAAAATTACTGTCATTAATCCCTTTATTTATAGGGACACTTAGCGCAACCAATATCTTGACAACCGGGTTAAGCAGTGTTCATTGGTTGGGATTTTTATATGGATTCCTGGCAGCGGTGTCCTATACGATCTTTGTTCTTCTTAGCGGAAAGGTCGCTGTTCAGGTAAATCCCGTGACCAAAACAGCGCTTATGATTTCCGGTGGCTTTGCGATTTGCGCGCTCGTCCTGCCGCCAACTTTCTTCATGGATGGAAAACTGTTCATAGATCTGGCTCTAAAATTTGGCATCATCCTAGCATTTTTGGGACCATTTCTTTCAACCTTACTGTTTTCCAAAGGTGTTCCCCAAATAGGACCTGGTTTGGCCTCTATATTGGGAGCAATGGAACTTCCCACAGCCATTGTCATGTCAACGGTTGTATTAAAAGAACACGTGGGAGCTGCGCAATATATAGGCATACTGCTAATTTTGGCGGGCATATCTCTTCCTAAATTGTTAAAAAGGACCGTTTCGTGAGTAAATGTGTCTGTCAATCCCAGCATGGTCCGGAATGACAACTGGTATGACAAGGCATGCATCAAGTCCAGAAAAACAAGGCGACCTATCCCCGGTTAAATTCCGGAAAGCGATCGCCGCTTCATTTACCTCTTTTTACGTTGCGGACGGGACGGTGGAGTTCATGCTCCCCCGTCCCGCGTAATAATGAAACAGCATCTCTTCCGGCAGTTGCAGAAACAATTCCACGTACTGCTTATCGAACTGCGTGCCGCTGTGCCGTCGCAGCTCCTCCTTGGCTTCCTCCAGCGATATCCTTGATCGGTAAGGCCGGTTGGACAGCATGCTGTCGAAGGAATCGATAATGCTGCAGACCCGGGCGAACGCCGGGATGTCCCCCCCGCTTAAACCGTACGGATACCCCGTTCCGTTCCACCGCTCGTGGTGAAATTCGACGACGTCGATGATCGCCTGCTCCTCCGGCGCATGAATTTTCAATATGTCCGCACCCAGCACCGGATGCTGCTTCATCATCCTCCATTCTCTTTCCGTGAGCGACGTGTCCTTTTTCAGAATTGAGTCGGGCATGTAGATTTTCCCGATGTCGTGTAAGCAGCATCCGATCACCAATTGCCGGGTCTGCGCAAGATTCAGGCGCATCATCAGCGCCATGCTCTTCGCGAGCTTCCCCACCCGCAGACTGTGCTCATAGGTATCGACGTCCTTTTCCATTAACCGAACCAACTCTTGAGTGACTAAACGATCCCGCACGCGTTACCCCTCCTCAGCCCATGTGTCGCGCCCTGCCGAAATCCTTCAAGCCCCTCCTTTCCGTAGTCAGGCGTGATACAATAGA
>NZ_BILX01000077.1 GCF_004000785.1 Paenibacillus ehimensis NBRC 15659
AGTTGGAACGGGGCTTTTGCTGCCGGCTTACGGGTTGACTCTCCGAGCGGCAGGCGGCCAGGGAAACGAATGCCCTCACCTATCCTTGCGCGCTCTGCAGCATATCAGCCGCTGCCCTCGACCGCTTCATAGCGAATTGTCCCCGGCTCCCTGCGGAAGCCGCGCGTCATCCAGAGCAAATACAGCACCCCGAGCAGCGTCCAAGCGCCGCCGAGCAGCAGCGAATTGCGCTCCAGGTGCGTCCAGAAAAACAAGACGAAGCCGATGCCCGCTAGCGGAAACAGCAAGAAGCGCAGGAGCGCCGGCCAGGACCGCCGCCGTTCCCGAAAAATATAGTGTACGATGACGGACAAATTTACAAAAGTAAATGCCGTCAGCGCCCCGAAGTTGACGAAGGAAGTCGCAACGAGCAGATCCAGCACGAGCGCCGTCAGCGAAATGAGACCGATCAGCAGAATGTTGAATATCGGCGTGCCGAGCGAGCGGTGGATATAGCCGAACATCGGCCCCGGCAGCGTCCGGTCCCGTCCCATCGCGTACAGGAGACGCGATCCGCTGAGCTGCGACACGAGCCCCGAGGCCAGCGTGGAGGTGAGCGCGGCGGCCAGGAATAAGGCCTGAAACAGCACGCCGCCAAGCGCCAGCGCGATTTCGGCGGACGCGCCTTCCGGGTTGTTCAGCACGGACACGTCGGGAAACAGCCTTTGCGCAAAATAGGAGGCAGTGAAGAACAGTCCGCCGCCGAGCATCGTGATCCAAAGAATGCCTCGCGGAATCGTCGTGCGCGGCTCTACCGTTTCTTCGGACAAGGTCGTCACCGCATCGAAGCCGAGGAAGGCAAAGCACAAGATCGACGCTCCGGTGAGCAGCGCTCCCCAGCCCGCATCGGCGGACAGCAGCGGCTGCGCCGATACGAGCGCCTCTCCGCCCGCACTCAGCCGGTATGCGGCCAGCACGACGAACAGCGCCACGACAAGAAATTGAAACGCCACGAACAGCGCATTCACCGAGACGGAGATGTTGACGTTAAACAAGCACAGCGTCGTAATCAGCGCCACAAATCCGGCGACCCATACCCACTGCGGCACCTCGGGGAACGCCGACGACAAATAAATCCCGGTGAGCAGCGCGTTCATCATCGGCAGAAACAAATAGTCGAGCAGCGAGACCCAGCCGACCAAAAAAACCGCATGCGAACCGATCGTCTGCCGGGTATACGTGTAGGCGCTCCCCGCCGACGGGTACACCTTGACCATATGCCCGTAGCTCATCGCCGTAAACAGCACCGCCGCAATCGTGAGCAGGTATGCTGCCGGAACATGCCCCGCCGTCACTTCGGACACGATGCCGAACGTATCGAATACGGCCATCGGGGCCATATAGCCGACCCCCATCGCCACAATATGCCAAAGCTTCAGCTTGCGCTGCAATACCGGTTTCCGTTCCATGCGATCATCCACCTATTCTAAGATACACGTTCGTTTTGATGTTACTTGGCGAAAGCCGCAAGGCCCAGCCGAGCCTTCCGCTGGACGCTCGCCAGACGGGCGAACAAGCCGAATGCGCCCAGCGCCAAGCCGGAAATCAGCCCGATCCAATAGCCGTAGGCGCCGAAATCGGTATAATTCGCCAGCCCGTAGCCAACCGGCAGACCGACGACCCAATACGAAACGAGGGCGACGATGAAGGTCACATTCACGTCCTTGTAGCCGCGCAGCGCCCCTTGAATCGGGGCGGCGATGGCATCCGACAGCTGGAAGAAAATCGCGTAAACCAGAAAATGCTGCGTCAAAGCGAGCACGTCCGGCTCCCTTGTATAAATTCCGGCCACCTGCTCGTTAAACAGCCATAGCACGACCGCGCAGAGCAGCGACATCCCGACCGCGAGGCCGATGCCGAGGTAGCCGTACTGCCTCGCGTCCTTGTACCGCCCCGCCCCGGCTTCGAAGCCGACGAGAATCGTCAGCGACAAGGAGATGCTGAGCGGAATCATATACAGGAACGAAGCGAAGTTGATCGCCGCCTGATGGGCCGCGATCGTTACCGTGTTGAAGTTGCTCATCAGCAGCGTGACCGCGGCGAAAATGCTCGTTTCGAACAAAATGGCGAAGCCGATCGGCACGCCCATCTTGAGCAGCTCTTTCCAGACGGACAGCGAGACGCGGTACAGCTTGCGGAAAATGCCGAAAGCGGCGAACGGCTGCATGCGGGCGGCCACGGCCAAGGCTACTAGAAAAATGACCCAGTACGTAATCGCCGAAGCGACGCCGGTTCCCGCGCCCCCCAGCGCGGGCAGCCCCATTTTGCCGTAGATCAGCACATAGTTCAGCCCCCCGTTGACCGGTAGCGACAGCAGCGTAATGAACATCGTCACCTTCGTGTGGCCAAGGGCATCGATAAAGCAGCGCAGCACCGTATATAAAAACAGCGGCAAAATGCCGAACGCAATCGAAATCAGGAACAAGCGGGCGATCCGGCGCACCGGCTCCTCCAAGTTCATGTTCTCCAAAATCGGATTCAGCGCGAACGCTCCGGCCAACAGCACCGCAGCCGATACTCCGACGGCCAAATAGAGCGCCTGCACGACCTTAAAAGGAATTTCCTCCTTGCGGCCCGCCCCTACCAGCTGGGCGACCATCGGCGTAACGGAAAACAAGATGCCGCTGAGTCCGGTCTGTATCGGAATCCAGATGCTGGTGCCTATAGCCACCCCCGCCAAATCCTTGGCGCTCACATGCCCCGACATGAACGTGTCGAAGAAGTTCATCGCAAACATCGCTAGCTGCGTCACCAGGATGGGAAGCAAAATAACGAATAATTGTTTTATTTTTTGAGATAGCTTGTCTGTCGATTTCATGATTGAAACTCCGAACCTCCTTTTACCTTTCTTGCAGCCGCATCATTCCAGTTTATGCGATGAAAGGGATTGCTGGCAAGATTTTTTTGAGAGGCGGCCGCAGGAGACCGCTGCGAGGAAACAAGGCAAACGGGCAGCGATTCCTGTGACGAACGACTTCTTCTTTACAACGCTCTCTTCAAGATACATAATACAATAAGTACCAAATTATGGAGGCGTATCGAGGAGTCATGAAATCGGCAGTTCCTTATTTGCAAGTCGCAGCGGCAATGCTCATCGTCGGAAGCTTCGTCATCGTCAATAAAATGATCGTCCGCACGTTTCCCGTGTTTCTGGCTTCCGAGCTCCGGCTGCTCATCGGCGCCATCATTATGACGCTGCTTCTGCTCGCCCGCGAAGGACGTTTTCCGGCCCTGACGAAGAAGGATTGGGTCGTTTTATTTTTCCAATCGTTTATCGGCGTGTTTCTGTTCAGCTTCTTTATGCTGTACGGCTTAACCTACACGACGGCGCTGGAGAGCGGCATCATTACAAGCATGACCCCGGTGATGGTCGGCCTGATATCGCTATTGTTTTTCAGGGAACGGCTGCGGTGGAATCAAACCGCGGGCATCGTATGCGCCGTCCTCGGAGCGCTCGCCATCAATATTTTCGGCGGCATGTTCAATGCGTCCTGGAGCTTGCAGACGTTGTGGGGAAACCTGCTTGTGCTGCTGGCCGTTGCCGGAGAAGGCGTATTCTTGACGTTCGGCAAGCTTGTCTCCAAGCAGGTCAGCCCGATCGCCATCGCGACGATGACGAGCTTGCTCGGCTCGGCGTTTTTTTTGCCGTTTGCGGCATACAACGCGGCAAGCTTCGATTTCGCCGCAGTGAGCGCGACGGATTGGCTGCTTGTCTTGTACACGGGAATCGTGATTACGGTGATCGCCACGATTTTGCTGAACCAGGGGATAGCGAAAATTTCGGCGGGCTCGTCGGCGGCTTTTACCGCATTGATGCCTCTCAGCACCATCGTCATGTCTGCGCTGTTCTTGTATGAGCCGTTCCACTGGTATCATTTCCTGGGGATCGCCTTCGTCTTTGCCGGCATTGCGTTTGCGACCTTGCCTCCCTCCCGGACGAAACGGAAAGCCCCCGTGGCCGCGCAGACCAAAAGCTCGTAAAAGCGGGCTTTTTTTTGCTTCAAAAGGCCTTGCCGGCCTCTGAAACTTCCGCCGAAGAACAGCGTCTACTTATGTTGATCCCTTATGAACAGGAGCGTGAATCGTATGAAAGCCGGACGATGGATCATGACTTGCGTATTCGCAGTATGCGTGACGCTTCCTTTCACTCCTTCATCCGCCAAAGCTGCGGCATCCGTCAAAGTCGAGCTGCCGACCTATGCTGTAAATGTAGACGGTAAAAAAATCGACAATGTGAATTTAACGTATCCACTCATTACCTATAACGGGATAACGTATTTCCCGTTAACCTGGAATGTCGCTACGGGGTTGGGGCTTGCCGTTTCCTGGAGCCCGGACGCCGGACTGTCCGTCCAATCTCATAAGCCCAAGCAGAACGAGCTCGCCATGGAAACCGGACCGGCAAATACCCGGACCTCGTATATGGCGCAAGTTGCCCCATTCCCGGTGACGATTGACGGTCAGACGGTCAATAAGGAGAGCGAGACCTGGCCTCTATTGACGTTCCGGGATGTGACGTATTTCCCGATGACCTGGGATTATGCGGTAAAGCGATTCGGCTGGAAGACCTCTTGGGATGGGTCCGAATTTTCAATCTTTACCGGTCCGGTTTGGGAGCGCCTTTTTTACGACGATGAGTCTTACTTGTACGCTTATGCCCACTATGATGGCGCTAACCGGATCGTCAGGATCCGGAAAGATTTTCAGGGCCCGCCGGAGCTGTTAAAGGACGAGGAAGCAGAAAGGATTCGGGAGCTTGCTTATCCGCCGGCCGAGACCGTTTCCCCCAAGCATACGGAGCGCAAAGGGAATAAATTGTATGGCGAGGGAGCCGAGCTCATCGATGTCCATGTCCACGCGGAGAAACATGCCGCGCTGTACGAACCCGGAACCGACAACGTCGAGTACTCCGAGCGTATCGTAAAAACGGAAGCCGGCGGCACCGTGTTCAATCTGGCTTTGCACCCGCCGTTGGCGAGCCTTAGGCTGGCGGACCCCGATACGCATACTTACTTCGTCAAGAACAGTAAGGCTATCGAGATTCATGCCTTTGACAAAACGATACAAGGCACGGAAAGCGCAGCGGGCGGAACGTGGTTATGGAGCCGCGCGCCGGGAGTACGCAGCACATCCACTAACCCGCTCGGCAGCGCCGGTTCGGTCGGCAAGGTGCTTTGGCTCGACAGCGAAGGGAACGCCCGGTTGTGGAACGATACGCTAAAAGCGGAGCATCTGCGCGTACTTCAAGCGGATGAAAACGCGCTGATCGTCGAGGCATACCGGCTGACCAAGCCGCCCGCCGAGCCATCGGACGCGACCCAAGGCTATTTCCGTATCCAGGCGGACGGCTCCTACGAAAAATTGGCCGATACCGTCCGAGGGCAGGGATATGCCGATCGGCAAGGTCAATTGTACGAGTTAAGCGGACCGAACCGGATTACGAATCTAACGAAAAACATAAGCCATACATGGAAAGACAGCGAACTGGCCGAAAGCCGCAGCTGATCCGTCCCAAAGCGGAAAGCCGGATGCAGCCGCCTTGATCCGCCTCTCGCGCAAAAGCATAGGACCGCCTTTCCCTGTGCAAGGAGGCGGTCCTTTATGTTCACACGAGATGGCAGGCTACGTAATGGCCGCCCCCGACATCCCGGTAATCCGGCACCTGCTCGCGGCAAACCGGCTGCGCCAGCGGGCAGCGCGTATGGAACTTGCAGCCGGATGGCGGGTTCGCCGGGCTCGGAATATCGCCCTTCAGCACGATCCGCTCGCGCCGCACGGTCGGGTCGGGCACCGGCACCGCCGACAGCAGCGCCTGCGTGTAAGGATGCAGCGGACGGGCGAACAGCTCATCCCGCGGAGCCTGCTCGACCATCGTGCCGAGATACAGCACGCCGATCTGCGTGCACAGATGCTCCACGACGCTCAGGTCGTGCGAGATGAACAGATACGTCACTCCGCTGCGCTCCTGCAGGTCGCTGAACAGGTTGACGATCTGCGCCTGAATCGATACGTCCAGCGCGGACACCGGCTCGTCGGCTACGACGAAGTCCGGGTTCAGAATGATCGCCCGGGCGATCCCGATCCGCTGTCGCTGGCCGCCGGAAAATTCGTGCGGGTACCGGTCGTAGTGATCGGGAAGCAGGCCGCAAACGGCCAGCACTTCCCGCACCCGCTCCCGAGCCTCCGCCTTCGACGCCAGCCCGTGGTCGATCAGCGCTTCGCCGATCGCCTCGCCGACGCGCATCCGCGGATTCAGCGAGCTGAACGGGTCTTGGAACACGAGCTGCATCGAAGGGCGCAGCCTGCGCAGCTCGTCGCGGGACAGGCTGTACAAGTCCGTCCCTTTGAAATAGACGTCGCCCGCCGTCTTCTCCGTCAGCCGGAGCACGGTGCGGCCGATCGTGCTCTTCCCGCTGCCGGACTCGCCGACGAGCCCGAACGTCTCGCCGCGCCGGATGGCGAAGCTGACCCCGTCCACCGCCTTGACGTCGCCGACGCGGCCGCCGAAGACGCCGCCTTTAATCGGATAGTAGGTTTTGAGCTCTTGAACCTTTAGCAGGGCGTCCGTCATCGCAATTCCTCCTCATAAAGCCAGCAGGCGACCCGGTGCTCCGCGCCTTGCTCCTGCATCGGCGGCTGCTTCGTGCGGCAGATGTCCATGCAGTGCTCGCACCGGTCGCTGAAATAGCACGAGTCCCCCAAGCCGATCAGGTTCGGCACTTGACCGGGGATCGAGTACAGCCGGTCCTTCCGCTCGCCGATGACGGGCTTCGATTTCAGCAAGCCTTGCGTATACGGATGCTTCGCATGGCGGAACAGCTCGACCACCGGCGCTTCCTCGATCACTTTGCCCGCGTACATCACGACGACGTAATCCGCCGTCTCGGCGACGACGCCAAGATCGTGCGTGATCAGCAGAATGGCCGTGTTGTACTGCTCCTTGACTTGGCGGAGCAGATCGAGAATTTGCGCCTGAATCGTCACGTCGAGCGCCGTCGTCGGCTCGTCGGCGATGAGCAGCTTCGGACTGCACGCGAGCGCCGAAGCGATCATGACCCGCTGCAGCATGCCGCCGCTCAGCTCGTGGGGATAGGCGGCGGCCACGCGTGCCGCGTCGGGAATGCCCACTTTTCCGATCAGCGATATAACTTCCGCCTTCGCTTCCTTGCGGCTGAGCAGCCGGTGCTCCATCAGCGGCTCCATCAGCTGCTCTCCGATCGTCAGCACCGGGTTGAGGGACGACATCGGCTCCTGGAACACCATCGCGATCTCGCTGCCACGAAGTCTCCGCATCTCCTCGGGCTTCAGGGAAAGCAGATCGCGGCCGTCCATCTCGATCGCTCCATGTTCGATCTTCCCGTTATCGGCGACCAACCGCATGAGCGACAGCGCCGTGACGCTTTTGCCGCTGCCCGATTCGCCGACGATGCCGACCGTCTCCCCTTCCCGAATGCGAAAGCTGACATCGTTGACCGCCTTGACGACGCCGGACTCCGTATGAAAATACGTATGTACGTGTTTGAATTCGACGAGTGTTTTGTTCAACGCCGCTTACCTTCCTTTCAATCGGGGATCGAGCGCGTCCCGAAGCGCATCGCCGAGCAGATTGATGGCGATGACGGTGGTCAGAATCGCCACGCCCGGCGGAATCCACACCCAAGGCCGCTTCTGGAAATCGATGAGCGAGTTCGCCGCATCGAGCATATTCCCCCAGGACGGCGTCGGCGGGACGACGCCCAGTCCGAGGAAGCTGAGCGTCGATTCGCTGATAATCGCGCCCGCGACATGCAGCGTAGCGACCACGATCAGGGTCGGCACGGTGTTCGGAAGCAAATGCCGGAACATTTTGCGCCGGTCCCGCAGCCCCAGCGCTTCGGCCGCCTGCATGTACGCCTGCTCCCGCAGCACGAGCAGCTCGCTGCGGACAAGCCGCGCCAAGCCCGGCCAGCCCAAGAAGCTCAGCATCAGCATCACGATATAAATCCGGTAATCCGACGGCACCTTCCACTCCGACATGACCGCCCCCATAATAATGAGCAGCGGCAGGCCCGGAATGGTCAGCAGTACGTCGGCGAACCGCATAATGACTTGATCGACGATCCCGCGGTAAAAGCCGGCGAGCGCGCCAAGGACCGAACCGACCGCCACCGACAAAACGACCGAGGCCACGCCTACGGTCAGCGAGATGCGTCCGGCCTGCATCAGCCGGGTCAGCACGTCCCGGCCCAGATTGTCCGTCCCGAGCCAATGCAGCGTACTGGGCGGCTTGTTGATCCGCGCGACGTCGACCTTGCCGTTCGCATAAGGCGACAAATACGGCCCGAGGAAGCAAAACAAAATCATAAATACCAAAAACGCCAAGCCGAATAAAGCGAGCTTGTTTTTTCGCAGCCGCCGGGCCGCTTGCCTCCACGGCGAATCCGCAGCGGTCTTCCGGGCGGGTACCGCAGCGCCGGTCATTCCGGGGCCGGCCGTTCTTTTTGCATCGATCATCATGACGTCCCCCCTACTTTAGCCGAATCCGGGGGTCGGCCACCCCGTAGAGCAGATCCGCGAGCAAATTGCCGATCACCGTCAGCAGCGCGAGAAACATGGTGAAGCCCATCAGCACGGGATAATCCCGCACGCTGAGCGCCCCGAAATAAATGTAGCCTGCGCCCGGCCAATGAAAGATTTTCTCCGTTATGATCGCGCCTGCAAACAGCCCCGGCAGCTCGAAGCCGAGCAGTGTAATCGCCGGAAGCAGCGCATTGCGCAGCGCGTGCTTGAACAGCACGACCCGCTCCTTCAAGCCTTTGGCCCGGGCGGTCCGGATGAAATCCCGGCGGATCACCTCCAGCATGTTCGTGCGGAAATACCGCGTGAGCGACCCGACGCTGAGCAGCGTCAGCACCGTCACGGGCAAGATCATATGATGCGCCACTTCCCAGACGCGCGCCCAGCCTACGCTTTGGCTGCCCGTGTTCGTGATGCCCCCGACCGGAAACCAGGCGAGGTCCACCGCGAACACTTTGATCATCAGGAGCCCGAGGAAGAAGGATGGGAACGACATCGCCGCGAACACGCCGAGCGTCACCAGCCCGTCGAACCAGGAATACTGCTTCACGGCCGAGAATACGCCCACGACAAGCGCAATCGTCCATGTCAAAATCATGGACACCACCGCGATCAGGAACGAGTTCCAAATAAACTTGCCCAGAAGGTCCGAGACCGGTTCCTGATACTGCATCGAATAGCCAAGGTTGCCCGTAAACAAGTTGCCGAGCCAAATAAAATAGCGCTCCAGCACCGGCTTATCCAACCCGTAAAGGGCCCGAAGCTCCTGCGCCCGCTCGGGCGTCAGCTTCGGATTCGTATCCACGAAATCCCCCGGCGTCATCGCGAAGACGACAAAAATAAGCAGCGACGCCCCGAGCAGCATCGGGATCATCAAAAGCAGCCTGCGAACGATATACGATTTCATGATCGTCCCCCCAAGAAAGTGAGCCCAGCCTTAAACGGCTGGGCGTAAAAATCAGGTTACGGCTCGATGCGGACCGTCGGCAGGCTGGAGTTCACGCTGTTGAAGCCGTTCAGCTCAAGCCCTTGGATCCGGCTGTTCGAAGCGCCGAGAATTTTGCGGTAGTTCAGCAGAATGTACGGCGGGTCGTCGCTGAGCTCTTTGTACAGCTCCTTGTAGGCCTGCTTCCTTTTCTCGATATCGAGCGTGCCGACCGCTTTGGCCACCAGCTCGTCGACCTTCGGATTGTTGTAGCCGTTCGTGTCCGTGAAGCTGCCTTTATATTTCGAGTTGAACGATTGCACGCCGTCGTCCGGATCGATCAGAATCGCGGTCGAGAACGAAACCAGATCATGCTCGCCTTTCTTCGTTTTGGCCAGCAGGGCGTTGTAATCCATCAATTCGGTTTGGAAATCAATGCCGATCGCTTTGTAGTTTTCTTTGGCAATCGGGATCAAAATATCGGTCACCTTCCCTTTGGAGCCGAAGTAGCGAACCGACAGACGCTGTCCGTCTTTCTCGCGGATGCCGTCCTTGCCCGGCTTCCAGCCCGCTTCGTCCAGCAGCTTCTTCGCTTTCTCCGGGTCGAACGGATACGGATTGACGCCCTCTTCCGTATATGCCCAAGAGATCGGAGATACCGGCACGTTCGCTACCTGCCCGTAGCCTTGGTAAATGGTGTCGACGATTTTTTGACGATCCAGCCCGTAGATGAACGCCTGTCTTACCAGCTTATCTTTGAAGTACGGCTTGGAGTGGTTGAACTTGATATAGGAGTACGAGCTGGCCGTATAGACGTCGATATTGGCAAAGCCGAGCGATTGGAGCAGCTCCATGTTATCCTGGTTGCCCGTAAAGCCGGAGTAATCCGTCTCGCCGGTTTGGAAAAATTGGGTGGCGTCGCCTTCCGTCGTCTTATAGATGAAGTGCTCGACGGCCGGTTTCCCTTTATAAAAATTCGCGTTGGCCACGAAGCGGACTTCCTGCCCCGGAACGAACTTCTCCAGCTTGTACGGACCGGATTCGAGCGGCTTGCCGTGCAGCTGCTTGATCGAGTCAAGCTTGCCAGGCTTGTAATCTTTGCCGTAGTACGCTTTGGACAGCACCTGCCCGCCGAGCAGATACAAGGCTTGAGCGTTGACCTTGTCCGTCGTGATTTTGATCGTCTGCGGATCGACGACCTGGATGCCTTCGACCGTCGCAGCCTTGCCTTCTTTGTAGTCCTTGCCCCCTTTGACGGCGGCTTGGGCAATGTCGGTTTGCCCATCGTACGCAGGGTCGTGCAGCAGCGTCAGCGTGAAGGCGACATCGTCGGCCGTAAGCGGCGAGCCGTCGCTGAACTTAAGGCCGGCGCGCAGCTTGAACGTATACGTCAGCTGATCGTCCGACAGCTCCCACTTCTCCGCCATTCCGGGAATCGGCTTGCCGTTCTTGTCGATGTCCACGAGCTGGGCGAACAGGACGGAGTTGACGTTGCCGTCGTAGCCGTTCTGATAAAAGTACGGGTTGAAAATGCCGCCCGGCTCGGTGAGCGAGACGACGAACGTATCGGTGCGCTTCTTCGCAGCCTCCGGAATTTTCGATTTGTCGGCGGCCGGTATCAAGCCGTCCTTAATGCCGGCCACGCCGCTCTGGCCCGCCCCCGGCGTTCCTACGGCTTCCGTTCCTTTGGCGTCGCCGCCCCCGCTTGGCGCTGCCGCATCTTGGCCGCTGCAGGCGGACAAAAGCAGCGAGCAGGCGACAAGCGCCGATACCGACAGCGTGAAGGCTTTTCTTTTGTTCATAGATGATCCCCTCCGGCATGATCGGGAAGAAGGAATAGTTCCGGCTCCCCTTTAAATTTATAATTCCGATATGTATAATATGTTTTGCTATGGATAAGCATCATTATAGATATTTTACTTTGTTCTGTAAATAGAGAACAACAAAAATTTTCTTTATGTGAAGAATTTATGACAAGAAATGAATAAAAAGAAGGCCTCGGCCCATGAAAAAGTTCATAGGGAAATTCAGGAACGCCAAAGAACCTTCCGATGCATCATCGCAAGGTTCGCGCCGAAGGCGCCGGCCGGCTGCGGCCCGCCGTCAATCGGCGAGCAAATAGCCCATCAGCGATTCCTGCAGTCCGCCGATCGCCTCCTTCCGCAGACTGTAAGCCACGGCCGAATCTCCGGACATATGAGCGCGCAGCAAACCGGCGGAACGAAGGTTGAAAATATGGTCGTGCGTAATTCCTTTGGAAATGCCGATATAGCGCACGATTTCGGTAAAACTGCGCGGTCCGGCGTTCAAATAGCGCAGAATGCGCAGGCGGCTTTTTTCGCTGAGGCTGCGAAGCTGGCGGTACAGGCGGCGGGACGGCTCGTCGGCCGGGTCGTCGTAGGAGCCGTCGACGGCATACTGACAAACGGTCAAGCTGCCGAACGTATAAATAATGTTGGCCGGTTGAAAATGATACTGCGGCGACAACACCAGCTTCTCGCACTCGCCCCCCGGCTCGAAATACAGCCCGTTCGTGATCTGCTCCGCCAGCGTGTCCGGCGGCAGCGTTCCAATCTGCGTGCGTCTGCGTACAGCGTCCTCGCTCAGCCATTCCGGCAGCTTCGGGTCGACGCCGGCGAAGTACTGCCGGTTCCATTCGGACAGCAGGTGCAGCCACCGGTCCCGGATCGCCCCGAGCTCGCCGGGGAACGAGCTCATATGCGGGGCGAGCAGCTCGTACATTTCCCCCGCCGTCATTCCTTCAAGCCAGGCTAAGAAGCGCTCCGCGCTTTCCTTATGCGGACACAGGTACAGAAATAAATACATCAGCTTCCACTCCGCCGAAATTTCGGTTTCGGCCAGCGTCGAGGCGAGCGTTTTGCTGAGTTTCTGCTCCGTCTGCCTGGCCCATTCGGAGCCGAGGTCGGTTTTTTTATAGAACTTTTTGCAAAGATACGTATGGAGGCTGTTCAAAAGCTCGTTAGCCGGGCCGAACGCCACTTCCAGTTCGTACGACATTCCGGAACACTCCTTCAAGCCATTTTCGGGTATCGTTTTTCAGACTTTGGCGATCCGGAAAACGGTATTTCGCTTTTTAAGCAATTTTGATTTTAACACTTCATCGGAACAAAGAAAATCCCTCGACAAAGGAGCGTGGCCGCGATGACTCCCTTCGATACGTCTTCCCTGGTGCTGCTGCTGTTTGCCGCCCTCGGCATTCTGAGCGGCAATACGTCCATCACAATTGCCGTGCTCGTACTGCTTTTATTGCGGGTGACGAACCTCCACCAAACGTTTCCCTGGCTGGAAAAGTACGGGCTGAGCTGGGGAATCGTCATCCTGACGATCGGCATCCTGACGCCGATCGCTTCCGGCAAAACAAGCCTGCAGGACCTGCTGCACTCATTCCTGCACTGGAAGTCGCTGCTGGCCGTGGGCGTCGGCGTGCTGGTCGCTTATTTGGGCGGCCGCGGCGCCGCGCTGATGTCGAGTCAGCCGACCGTCGTCACGGGGCTGCTGCTCGGAACGATTCTCGGCGTGACCTTTTTCCGGGGCGTCCCGGTCGGACCGCTGATCGCGGCGGGCATTTTATCGCTGCTCGTCGCGAAATGACAGCCGGCGGCGTATGCGGGGCGGGACGCTTGATGGCGACATGCCGCTGGCAGACTCGCCAGAGCGTTCGATGTCTAACATTCTCGCGGAAGTGCTCAATGACGAAATAACCTAACGGCCAATGCGGAAACGTGCAGGACGTACATTGAGGTAGCCTTATGCGAGGACGCGGTACGACACCCTGCCGATATCCCGCTGCGGATCCCCGCAATGCGAAAAAGGCCGAGCGCATGGCCGGCCTTCTGCCTGGGTTGCGGGGTGATAGCAACGAGCAATTTGAAAATAAAGGAAGCAGGATGCGTTCACTGGAACGATCCAATCGTTCCACGATTTCTAGAGGAACTCAGAGGGCTTTAATCGTGTCGAAAAATGTTCCTGCCCCTCTAAACCGGCTTGTTAGCACACCCCAGTTCCTCTATTTTTTTGAAAAGCGGCAAATCGAGCTGAATAGCGCATATGATTTCCCCTAATTTTTGCGGGTTGTCTGCCAGCCTGCCGCAAAGTCTAGCCCGATAAAGCTAATTCAAGCATGCAAAACTCTCGTGCCGACTTCATTCCAGGCGCGCGGGGCGGCTCTTCTCCGGCTCATCCCCGCCGTCTCCTCCACCGACCTGTTATTCGCAGCCGCGAAGCAGCTCGCACAGCGCCCGGACCGCCTCCCGTTCATCCTCGCCTTCCGCGCTGACCCACAGGCGGCTCCCTCTCGGCGCTCCCAGCTGCAGCAGGCTGATGATGCTTTTTCCCTTCGCCTGCCGTCCTTCGAATTCCACCGTAATGTCTGCGCGGAACCGTTGGGCGGCAAGCGCAAACAGCTTGGCGGGGCGGGTATGAAGGCCTGCCTGGCATTTCACGGTGACTCCTTCTTTAACCATGCCCCTTCCCCTTTCATTCGTTCGTTTCGCTTGCCGGCTCCTGCAAAAAGGCGGAGACCCGACGGTGCATTTCCAGCGGGCTTTCAGCACGTACGAGTGCTTGGACGGTTTCCGGCTTCTCGATCATAAAAGCGATCCGCGAGACCAGCCCCATCTGCTGTTCCCCGCCGACTACCGCAATGAGCAGATAAGCCTTGTTCCCCTCGTCAAACGTCACCCCGTCCGGATACTGGGCGATCACGATGCCCGGCTTCAGGATGCCGGTATCGGCAGCCCCGACGCCATGAGGCAGGGCGACGCCGTTGCCGATGAAGGTGGACAGCACCCGCTCCCGCTCGATCATCCGATCGATATAATCGTCGCGGACAAGCCCCAGCCGAACCAGCAGGCCGCCGACCTGCCGGATCGCCTGCCACTTGTCGTCGGCTTGCGCCCCGATCTGCACATGGTCCGGCGTAAACAAGGCCTCGCCTTCACCGCTTTCCGGTTCGTTCGCGGCGCCCTGCGGCCCCTCGCTTCGAAGGCGGCCGATCAGCCCGTCGTAAAACGCGGCGTCAACGAAGGAGACTATCGACAGATGCTCCGGACGGGGCGCTGCCTCCTGCGCCCTTGCCGTCAACCGGGCTTGCGAGATGACCAGGTCCGCATCCGCCGGAATGTCGTCCACGGAGCAGTTGCCCACCTCGACGGGCAGGCCGGCTTGCTTTATTTTTTTGCGCAGCAGCGCGGCCCCCATCGCACTGGAGCCCATCCCGGCATCGCAGGCAAAATAAATTTTGCGGATCGTCTTCCGCTGTGGCTCTTCGTTCAATGGAACCTCTTCCTCGGATTTCTCGGATTTCTCGGATTTCTCGGATATGGAATGAACCGCCATTGCCGCCGGATCGTCGGAAGCCGGCCCGCCCTTCCACGCAAGGACCAGGTAGCTGCCCGCAAAGCTGACCGCGGCGGAAGCCAGCACCCCGCCCAGTACCGGGAGGTGCATTCCTTTCGGGGCCATCAGCATGAGCGCGATGAGGCTTCCCGGAGAAGGGGTTGCGACCAGGCCGCCCTCCAGCAGCACGAACACCCAATTGCCGGCCAGTCCCCCTGCGATCAACGGCACGATAACGAGCGGACGCATCAGCGCATACGGAAAATACACCTCGTGAATCCCGCCGACAAATTGAATGAGCAGCGACGAGCGGGCATTGTCCCGCGGTTTGTTTTTCAGCCGCAAATAATAGGCCAGCAGCAGGCCGGCCCCGGGACCGGGGTTCGTTTCCAGCAAAAAGAAGACGGATTGGCCGAACTCCTTCGTCTGCTGAATGCCCAACGGCTCAAGAATGCCGTGATTAATCACATTGTTCAAAAACATCACCTTGCCCGGCTCGACCGCGAGCGCGACCCAAGGCAAATAATTGGATTCCAGCACGAGCTTTGCCGCGCCATGAATGCCCTCCATGCCCAGAACGAACCAGTAGGCCACCTCCGCATAGCAGAACAGACACAGCACGACACCGATAAAACCCGCAGCTACATTATAGCACAGCAGCTCAAGCCCTACCGGAATGCGATCCGTCAGCCACCGGTCCGTACGGGCAATGATCCATCCCGTCAGCGGTCCGACGAGCATGGCGGGCATCAGCATGCTGTAATCCGACGGGTTTCCGGCGATCATGCCGATCATGACGAAGGAGGCGATCACGCCGCCCCGGTGCGAGCCGATCATCCGCCCCCCGGTATAGGCGAACAGAAGCGGCAAAAAATATTTCAAAATCGGCGTTAAAATGTCCTGCACCGCCGGGACCGGGAACCACCCACGCTCCCCGAACAGGACGCGGAGCAGACCCAAGCCGATCAGACCGGCGATATTTTGGAATACCAGATAGCTTAAAAACCGGCCGATGCGATTGATGCGGTTCATCGCGTCCCCCGAAAGAAGACGCCGGTTTTGTTCATGTATCCTTTCCCGATAACCGATTTCAGCTCCTTCTGCACCAAGTCGAAGGGGGCGCTGGCCACCGTCTCGACAAAGTCTTCCTCGATCAGCATCGCGCTGATTTCGCTGATCATCTCGATATGCTCTTTCGGTGCGGAACGCGGAGCCAGCAGCAGCAGCACCGTCCGGACGACGGCGTCCTGTCCGGGCGGCTGCCAGGAGAGAGGCTGGGCGAACCGCAGCACGCAAGCCATCAGCACCGGGACGGCCGTGCTGCGGCAGTGCAGCATCGCAAGCTTGCTTTCCTCCACGACGATGCCCCCGAGCTCTTCCCGCTGGAGCAAGTCGCCCTCCAGCTGCGGCACGGGAATGCCAGGCACGACCGAGCCGGCAAAAGCCGCCGCCGCCGCAATGGCCTCCCTCTTCGACGCCGCTTCGAGCCCTTCGGCAAAAAACAGGTGGTTCGTCAATTGAACGACGCCCTCGCCATAACGATTCACGGTCATTACGGTATCCTCGATTTCTGTATAAGCTTCACGGGCCGCTGTCCCGATGAGCGGCAGCCCGTGCAAATGCGTTTCGATAAGCTCGATATCGTCCTGCTCCAAAAACGAATGGACCACCACGACCCGGTGCGTTTGATGCTCGAACGGCACGGTCGATACGATCAGATCGATCGGCGAATGCTTGCGCACCGCTTCCTCCAAATGCAGCAAAGATACCGTATCGACGATATGAATATGCGGAAAGCTTGTTCCGATCTGAGCGGCCAGCAGCCGGGAGGTGCCCATGCCGCTGCTGCAGGCGAGAAGCACGCGGAAGCGCTGCGGCGATATCGTCTTCGTCCGGACGACGGCCGCTCCGAAATGCATCGCCAGATAGCCGATCTCCTCCTCCGGCACCTCGGCTTGCAGCTCCTCCTGCAGGTACCGGGACGCCTTCGCCGCGGCTTCAAAAATATCCGGGTACGTCTCGCGGATATGGGCGAGCAGCGGATTGCGGATTTCCATGTGCAGGCGGATGCGGTTGATCGCCGCCTCCAGATGCACCAGCAGCGCCTCGTACAGGGAAGGGTCGTTTTCCAGCGTCAGCTTGAGCTCGTTCTCCACGATCCGGATCATCCGGGCGGCGTAAGCCTCCGCTCCCCTCTCCTGCGGTTCCCCGACCGGGGCAAGTATGCGCTTTCCCTTGGCTCCAAGCAAATGCATCGTAATATAGCCGACTTCGCTTTCCGGAATGTCGATGTCCAGGCGGGCGCTCAGCTCTTCCGCCATCTGCTGCGCCCATTTGAATTCGCCCGCTGCCTTTAATTTGCCCAGCGCTTCGGCGTCGATCGAGATGTTTTCCCCGCTCTTAAGCCGCTGCACGGCCAGCGCAATGTGCACGACGAAGCCGACGTAGGCGCTGTCCGTCATCTCGTAGCCCCGCCGCATTTCGCTGCTGCGGACGATTTCTTCGATCTGGCCGATGATGCCGGGATCGATAAAATGCAGCAGGTGATTGCGGATGGACAGCTCCAGCTTGCGTTGGTTCGTAAACGACAACGAATACGACGACAGCATGTCCATAAGCTGCTCCTGCGACAAATGCTCGTACAAGTGATCGATCATCGCGGCGCGGATGCTTTTCTCGTCGGCTTCGATATAGACGCCCAGACCCGGCTTCCGCACCAGCGCGATTCGATGCTTCGCAAACCACGGCTCCAGCTTGTCCAGATCGTTGCTGACCGTCGCCTCCGTCACGTCCAGCTTGCTGCTGAAGTAAAAAAGCTTGACCGCTTCCCGCTTCGTCAGCAGCAGCCGAATCAGCAGATGCCTGCGCTCTTCCGGAGAAAAGATTTTGACCGAAGGGCTGGCGGACAGCTGCTGGAGCAGCTGCTTCTTGGCCGCGTCGCTTCCTTCGACGCTGAGGCCGACGCCCGTTTTTTTGATCAATGTGACGCCGAAAGGGACAAGCCTCCGGCTTATCCCCTCCAGTTCCCTTTGCATGGTACGTACGCTGAGCCCCAGCTCCCCCGCCATCTCTTTCAGCGTCACGGGAGCCGGGGCCTGCAGAAGCAGCGCCAACATTTGCTTCTGTCTCGAATTTAACGTTAAGCGCGGCTCCATGGCAGCGTACCTCCTCCGTTCCTTCGTTGTCTTGCCCTATTATATCACAATTTGCACCTTCATCAGATCGGGCGCTTTGGGCTTTTCCAGAAATTCGACCGTCTCTTCCAGCGTGATCGTCCGGGAAATGAGCGGACGGACGTCGATCCGGCCTTCCTTGAGCCAGTGAAACGCCGGGATAAACGTATGGTTGATTGCCATCGAGCCAAGCAGCGTCCAATCCTTGTTATACAGCTTGAACGGGTTGATCCGGATGCTCGCGCTTTCCGCCGTCACGCCGAATTGCAGATACTTGCCCGTAGGTCCCAAATAGTCCAGCGCCTGTTCGATCACCGCCGGAATGCCGGTCACGTCCACCACCGCGTCGAATCCGTAAGGGTACGTCTCCTTGCCCAGCTCGGCCTCCAGATTGCGGCTCAGAACGCCCTTCGTCGCGCCATAGCTCAAGGCCATGTCAAGCTTCTCCTGCGCCACATCGACGACGACCAGCTCGGAGGCTCCCGCCCGGGCCATCGCCTGGATGAGCTGCTGGCCCATTGCGCCCGCGCCGAACAGCAGCACGCGGCTGCCGACCTGCAATTGCAGCCGGTTCATACCGTGCACGACGCAGGCCAGCGGCTCGATAAACGCGCCTTCCTCGAATGACATCGTGTCCGGCAGCTTCACCACGTTGCCTGCCGGGACGGATACGAATTCGGCCATGCTGCCGTTCACGGTATTGCCGAGCGCCTGCCAATTTTTGCATTGATTGCTCCGGTGGGTCAGACAAAATTCGCAAGCCCCGCAAAACAGCGACGGATCGGCGCTGACCCGGTCTCCCGGCTGCAGGCCGGTGACGCCTTCGCCCACCTCATGCACGATGCCGGAAAATTCATGCCCGGGAATAATCGGGTACGGGGAAATAAATTCCCCCTCGAAAATATGAAAATCGGTTCCGCAAATCCCGACGTTTTTCACTTGAATCGTCACTTCGCCGCGCTTCGGCGCCGGGTAAGGCACTTCCTTGACCACGGCCCGGCGCGGCCCTTCGATGACCAGAGCTTTCATGTTAAGCTTCCCCCATTCGATTGCATTTCTTCATTCGGGTAGATCATGATTTTGATGCTGGCGTCCTTTTGCGTCCGCGCGGTTTCCACCGCTTCCCGAATCCGGCTAAGCGGAAACCGGTGCGTAATCGTCTTGGCGATGCTGTGCTCGCGGCGGCTGAGCAATTGAATCGCCGCCGGGTACGTATTCGCGTAGCGGAACACGCCGTACACGTCCAGCTCCGCATCGACCAGAGCCGGGATATCCAGCGGAATCGCGTCGCTCGTTGGCAGGCCGACCAGGACGATCCGCCCGCCCCGCTTCGCCAGCCCGATCGTATCGGCGATCGCTCTGGCGCTGCCGGACGTTTCGATGATGACGTCGACCCCCTCGCCGCCCGTTAAGCGGTCCAGCTGCTCCTTCACCGGCGCTCCGGCCGGATTCAGCACCCCGGCTGCGCCCATCTCCAGCGCCAGCGCCCGGCGGCTGTCCATCACGTCGCTGCCGTAAATTTCGGTCACGCCGAACAGCTTGGCCGCTTCCAGCGCTAGCAGGCCGATCGGCCCGAGCCCGGTCACAAGCACGCGGTCGGACGGCTTGACCCGGCCCCGGGTCATCGCGTGAATGCCGACCGACAGCGGCTCCAGCAGCGCCCCTTCCTCGAAGCTCATCGCCTCCGGCAGCTTGAACAGGAAGTCGCTGCGCACCGCGACGTAGTCCGCCCAAGCCCCGTCCACGGGCGGCGTCGCCATGAAGACGACGTCCGGGCACAGGTTATACCGGCCCGACTTGCAGTAATCGCACCGGCCGCACGTCACGCCCGGCTCCACGGCAACCCGGTCGCCGACCGCGACATTCGTCACCGCGCTGCCGACCTTCACCACCGTTCCGGCCACCTCGTGCCCGAGGATGATCGGCTGCTTGACCTCGTACCGGCCGATCCGGCCATGCTCGTAATAATGCACGTCCGAGCCGCAAATTCCGATGCAGTGCACCTTCACCAGCGCTTCGTCCGGACGCGGCTCGGGCACCGGCACGTCCCTGACTTCAATCGATAACGGGCGGTCAAGCACCGCCGCTTTCATCATTTGCTTTTCCATATGGAACTCCCACTCCCGAATTTGGAATTTTTAGTATCTCGTTATTTCCGCCGGTCCAGCTCCTAGCCTTTCACCGCACCCATCGTCAAGCCGCGGACAAGCTGCCGCTGGGTAAACCAGCCCAGCACAAGCGCAGGCAGGACGGCCAGCGTGGCAACCGACGACATTTTGGCCCAGAACAGCCCTTCCTGCGTCATGAACGACGACATATAGACCGGCATGGTGGCCGCATCCGTCGAGGTCAGGCTGACGCCGAAGAAAAACTCGTTCCAGACGAAGACGAGACACAGCAGCGACGTCGAGACGATCCCCGGCCGGACCAGCGGCAGCGTAATTTTGAAAAAGCCCTGCAGCCCGGTCGCCCCGTCCACCTGATACGCCTCAATCGTCTCATAAGGAATATCTTTGAAGAACGAGCGCATCATCCAGACGACCAGCGGCACATTCATTGCCGTGTACAGCACAATCAGCGCCGTTAACGAATCCAGCAAATGCAACTGCTTGAACACCAGATAAAGCGGAATGATGACGCCGACCGCAGGAAGCATTTTGGTCGAGATGAACCAGAACAATATGTCGTCCGCCTTCTTGATCTTGAACATCGCGAGCGCATACGCGGCCGGCACGCCGAACGCAAGCGCAAAGATCGTGGAGACGATCGAGACGATCGCGGAGTGCCCCATGAAAGAGCCTGCGCCCGAATCCCAGATCAGCAGGTAATTGTCCAAGGTCGGCTGGAACACGAGCGACGGCGGCATCGCCACCGCCTCCCCCTCCTGCTTGAAGCCGGTGATCAGCAGCCACAGCACGGGAGAAAAATAGATCAGCGCGAGCACATACGTTCCGGCCGTCAGCAGCATAGACAGCGGTCGTCTCATGACAATTCCCCTCCAAACGTTCTGCGCATAAACTTAAACAGTACGGTCATAAACACCGTCATCAGGATCACGATCATCACGCCGACCGCCGAAGCTCCGCCGATATCCCAGCCCTGGAACCCGATCCGGTACAGATAGAAAGGCAGGTTCGTCGACGCGTAGCCGGGGCCGCCCGCCGTCGTCACGTAAATTTCGCCGAACGTTCCCATGATAAAAATCAAGCCGAGCAGCAAAGCCACCTCTATATATCTCATCAGATGAGGAATGGTCACATGGAAAAATTGCTGAATCCGGTTGGCGCCGTCCAGTACGGAGGCTTCCATCAGATCGGGGGAAACCGACTGCAATCCGGCGAGCAGTACAAGCATGAAGAACGGAATCCACTGCCAGGCGACGACAAAAATAATCGTTTCCAGCGGATACTGCCCGAGCCAATCGACCGGAGGCAGGCCCAGCTTCGCAGAGATATACGCGCTAAAGCCGAAATTCGGATTTAAAATCACCGTCTTCCATACGATGCCGGAGACGGCCGGCATGATGAAGAAGGGCGAAACAAACAGCGTACGAACAATGCCCTTGGCAAAAAAATCGCGGTTCAGCAGCAGCGCCAGCCCCATGCCGCCAACCAAGCACAGCGCCAAACAAAGAATCGTCAGCAAAAACGTATTTTTCAACACTTCCCAGAAGGCCGCTTCGCCCAAAATCGCGACGAAATTGGACAGCCCCGCAAACGTAATGCCTTGATCCGGCCGCATCAGATTCCACTGATGGACGCTCAAATACAGGGTGACGAGAAAAGGAATTTGCGTAATTAAAGCGACAAAAGCGATCCCCGGCCACAATAGCCCTTTTGCCGCGGCGGACGTATCGTCCGTCCGTTTGGCCTTCGCGGTATAAGGTTTCATATCGGCTTTACTCCATTCTACCGTGTTCATTCGCCTCTCCTCGCGTGAAGTAATGCGGGAAAAGGGGACGGGGCGCCCGCTCCCTTTTCGCCGGATGGGTCATTTCATTTCTGAAGGTATCGCTCCGTTATTTCTTGTATCCGCCGCTGACGGCGACTTTTTCCGCTTTTTCCTGGGCCTTCTTCATGGCGTCCTCGACGCTGGTGCTGCCGGTCAGCGCGGCGGCGATATCTTGGCTGACCTCCGTGCCAAGCTGCTGGAACTCCGGAATGGATACGAATTGAATGCCTTGGTACGGCACCGGATCCTTGGCCGGCTTTTTGTAGTCCGCGGACAGCATCGACTGCATCACGATGTCGGCAAACGGCGCCGCTTCCTTGTACTTCGGATTCTCGTACGTCGACTTGCGCGTGCCCGGAGGCGCGACGACCCAGCCTTCGCTTTCGCCGACTTTGGCGATATATTCCTTGCTTGTCGCCCAGGTCAGGAACTTGAACGCCTCCGCTTTGTTTTTGCTCGCCGCTTCGATCGCCAGGTTCCAGGACCACAGCCAGCCGGTGTTGTCCTTGGCCGCCGACGGCGCTTTCACATAGCCGATTTTGCCCACGACCTGAGAGTTTTTCGGGTTGTTCAAAAATCCGGCCGCGACCGTCGCGTCATACCACATGGCCGCTTTTCCCGTCGACATCAGCGTGAGCGCTTCCGTAAAGCCGGTCGTCGTCGCCCCAGGCTGCCCCGCTTCCTTCAGCAGGTCCGCGTAAAACTTCACCGCTTTGACCGTTTCCGGGCTGTTCAGCTTCGCGTTCCAGTTCATGTCGTACCATGAGCCGCCGAACGCATGGATGATCGAGTTGAGCGGCGCGAGCACCTCGCCCCAGCCCGGAAGTCCCCGCAGCACGATGCCCGGCACGTTGTTCGCTGCCTTCACTTTTTTGGCGATCTCCGCCACCTGCTCCCAGGTCGGATGCTCCGGCATCGTCACGCCGGCTTTGGCCAGCATGTCCTTGTTGTAGTAGAGCATGCTGCTTTCGCCGTAAAAAGGAAGCGCATACAATTGATTGTCGTAAGTCAAGCCGTCGCGGACCGCCGGAAATATATCGTCCAGGTCGTATTTCGCTTTCGCATCGGCAGGCATGCTGTCGAAGTAGGATGTGAGCGGCTCGATCCATTTGTTCTTGGCCCAGATGGCCGCGTCGTAGTTGCCGATCGTCACAATATCGTACTTGCCTCCGCCCATGGAGACGTCAACCGTCACCTGCTTGCGGAGATCGTTCTCCGGCAGCACCGAAAATTTCACCGTGGTCCCGGTTTCTTTCTCGTAATCTTTGGCCAGCTTTTGCATAATGGCCATATCAGGGTTGTTCACCGTTGCGATCGTCAGCGTCTTCTTGCCGCCTTCCGCAGCCGCTTCGCCGGCCGCAGCCTCCTTGCCTTCTTTTCCCGGGGACGCCGGCGTCCCGCATGCCGTAAGCGCTACCAAAGCGGACAAAGAAAACAGTCCGAACGATGTTGTCCATTTCTTCAAGATCATTACCCCCTGTTCTGGTTAGGGACCTTTCACGGAGACTGCCCGTGGCAATCATGACAAATTTTAATTTCACGATCCCTTGAAGCTATTATAACGGGGGTAAAAATGTGATGTATATAACATCATACGGAAGTTTGACGCCATCTCATTCATGCCAGGATTAAATAGTTCGGAATTTCAGGACAAAAAAAAGCCTGCGCCGTCGGGTTATCGGCGCAGGCATAGGTCTTCGGGCTCCGCTTCCTTGATTCAACTTCACATGTGGGGAAGAGCAGGGACTCGAAACGGATCCCCTGCTCCCCCGCACCGTCTGTTCTCACCTTCCGGCAATTTCCCGCAAGCTGAACCGCAGGATTAGACCTTGAACCGGGACATTAGCTCCCGAAGCTCCTCGACCATGAGCGTCAGCGATTCGGAAGAGGCGGCGATTTCTTCCATCGCCGCGAGCTGCTCCTCGCTGGAGGCGGCCACATGCTGCGCATTGGTCGCAGCCTCCCGCGCAATCCGGGACAGCTCCTGCGTCGTTGCGTTCACTTGCTCGGAGCTCGCGGACATTTGCTCGGAAGCGGCGGAAACCTCTTGAATTTGCTCGTCCATCGCATGAATATGATGCAGAATCGCCTGGAACGCATCGCCCGCCTGACCGACCAAGCGGGTCCCCCGCTCCATCTCCACTGCGCCCGTTTCCACCGAGGCGGCGGCCTCCGCGGCGAAGCTCCGGATTTGGTCGATCAGATTTCCGACCTGCTCGGCGGATTGCTTCGTTTGCTCCGATAGCTTGCGGATCTCGTGGGCTACTACAGCGAACCCTTTGCCGTGTTCCCCCGCCCTCGCGGCTTCGATCCCCGCATTCAGCGAAAGAAGATTCGTCTGGTTGCTGATCCCGGTGATCACTTCTATAATTTTGCCG
This sequence comes from Paenibacillus ehimensis NBRC 15659, assembly GCF_004000785.1. Taxonomy (GTDB): domain Bacteria; phylum Bacillota; class Bacilli; order Paenibacillales; family NBRC-103111; genus Paenibacillus_G; species Paenibacillus_G ehimensis. The sequence goes on from NZ_BILX01000077.1 coordinate 24,381, forward strand.
ATTTCCTGGGAACGCGCGTTAAGCTGCCGGATGATGTCGGCCGTCTGCTTGGCGTTCTCGTTCACCTGATTCATGCCGGCTACCGCTTCCTGGATTTTCGCGTTGCCTTCCGAAGCTTTTGCCGTCGTTTCCTCGGAGGAATCGCGAACCAAGGAAGACGACTCGGCAATGCGCTGAATCCCAAGCGTCAGCTCATCCATCGCCCGAACGGTTTCCTCCGCTCCCCGAAGCTGCACATCGGCGCCGATCGCCACCTCTTGAATCGTCGCGGAAATATTTTCCGCCACCTTGCTGGTCTGCTCGGCGCTGGCGGACAGCTGCTCGGAGGTGGACGCGGCATGCAGCGTATGCTCGGACACCTTGTTCAGCATCTGTCTAAGCTCGCCGGTCGTCCGGTTGAAGTGCTCCGACATTTGCCCGAATTCGTCCCGGCTTGAAACCTGAATGTGATGCGTGAAATCCCCGGCCGCCAGCTTCTCGGACAGCTTGTTCAGCTTGGCGATTTGGACGGTAATCCCGCGGCTGTAGACCAGAATGACCGCCGCAATCAGCAAAATCCCCGCCAGTCCGATCAGACAGAGCTTGAGCAGCAGCTGCGCAAGCGGCTCCGTCAGTTCCTTGTCCGGCATCACGACCGCAAGAATCCACTGCGTCCTCGGAATTTCTTTATAGAACACGTGGTTTGCGCCGTTGGCGCTAGCATACGTAGTGTTTCCGTTTTTGTTTTGCAGCAGCTCTTGCCCCAAAGCGGCCAATGCGGAATCGGGGTCCTGCTGCAGCTTGGATTTCATCACTTTTTCTTGATCCGGGCCGGCCAAATAAGTGCCGTCCTTATGTATCAGAAACGCCCAGCCCGTGGCCCCCACCTTCATGTCCGCTACGGTCTTTTGCAGCGTGGACAGGTCGATATCGCCCGTCGCCACGCCGATAAACTGTTTTCCGGCATGATAGATGGGAGCCGACGCCGTCACCATGGACACCTTCGTAACTTCGTCATAGTACGGATCTGTATAAACGGCAGCCTTTTGATTAACGGCCGCTTTGTACCAATTCTGGTTCAAATAATTGTAGGTGGGATCGCTGTAGTCTTCCGTCGATTTGAGGCTGTCCTTATCCCGGAAGGCATACGTGGAGAAGTATTTTGTTTTCGGGTCATACGCCCCCGCTTCAAAATAAATGCCGACGCCGAACGTCTCCCCGTTCACTTGGAGCCCGCCCTTCGTCATGGACTGGTAATCCTGAAGCGTCAGCTTCGTATAGGTTTCCTCGACCGTATGAGCGATCATCTCCGGCAGCCTCGTATGCGCAACGAGCCGGGTATCGATATCGTTCGAGATGCTCTTCAATTGCTCGTTCATGCCATATCGGCTCTGATCGAGAATGATCCCCTTGGCATAAACATAAGCGGCGACTAGGACGGCAGCAAACAAAACAAGCACGGCGGGCATAAACAAGAAGAACGTTTTGGCTTTGACGCTTCGAAGTCTCATGAGGGCATCTCCCTTTGGATGGATATAGAGTCGTGTACTTAATATAATTCGACATTTTTCGTCAAAACCCTCTAAATCCCCTAAGTTTACATGCCATTTATATTTCCGTACGCGGTAACGGCTCTGCCCCTCATCCTTTCCGGGCGATGAATGCAAAAAGCCCCAGTTCGGATGTTACGACTGGGGCCAGAGCGGTCAATCCGCCATAAAATACTTTCTTCGAACCGCATCGATATGCATCAACTCCAGCGTCATGCTATTCATTGCGTGGCGAGCAGCTCATCATCGTACCATCTGCCCGTTTTGTTATCCGAGTAGTTGAATATCGTGTTGTTCTTCATTCGTAGGAGGTAAAATTTGCGGTCGCTCCCCATATAGACGCCCCCTCTATTCAGGTTCGGGCGGTCCTGGGAATTCTCTTCCTTGGCCAGCGCATCCAAAGCATCCGCTTTAGAAATGTTGAAGCCGGTGTCCAGCCAATAATACCCTTGCGTATCCTGAGGCGAAAAACTTCCGTCATTGCTTATGCCGCTGCGGTAGATCAGCAGCTCGCCATCTTCCGTCAACAGCTCTTTCAGTCCCGGAGTCGATACGCCGGGCACCACAATTTCCGATTCGCTCAGAACTTCGTTCGCCAGACGGACGTTACCCTTAGCGTCCAGCAGCGCGAGCCGTTGGGTGCCGGTCATAATCCGACCATGCGTAGGCATTCCATTTGATACCAGCCAGAAGCTCCCGTCGTCATTTGCAATGATCCGATCCAGAGGCTGCTGCAGTTCTATGATTTCCGATACTTTTTTTCCAAGAATGAGGAACGTACGATATTCATATAATGAACGTCCAATGTTGTAAGCCGTGATTTTTTCAACGGACACCAGCGTTATGCCGGAAGGCAGCTCAAAACGCATACCCTTCAGTTCCCTGATATACGCCATACCCGCTTCTCCCGGACTTACCGTAATTTGCTCCTTGGTCATGAGGTGCAGCCCTTGGTAATACAGGCCGTCGTCCCTCGTCTCCAAAGAAGCCGGTTCGCCCGCAGTCTCCCGCTTCAGCTCTACAATACGTTTTCGCAGCTCGTCCGTTTCTTTGTTAGTCATCCATATCGGCGTCTCATCCAACGACTTCTTTACTCTCAGGCCGCCCCGGTCCGGTTCCGTAATCAGCTCGGGGTACACATACAAGTAATCCGCATCGTCGTAGTAAATCGCCCCGAGCACCTGCTGCTGTCCGCCGATGACGTTCAGTCCCTTGGCATCGTCCCATACGAGCTCCAGTCCCAGCGCATCGTGAGCGTATTTCCAAGTCAGCGGCAAATAAGTGACGTCGTTCCATTCCAGCAAAGGATACGGCTCGCTCCCGTTATCGATATAGCTGTTGCCTATCGTTACCGGGAAATCGGGCATGGTCGCCGTATACGCGCGGTTTCGCGGATTGGACCCGGACAAATCGGGGCGGAACGCCTCCTTGTTCCAGTCTATCCAGCCTCCGCTTAATCGCCCTCCACCCATGCCGATATGCAGCCCTTTCTCCTGATCGAAGGACAGCGCGATGGCGAGCGCCCGGGTATATTCCCAGGTGAGCGGCAAATAAGTAATGTCCTTGTATACGAAAAAAGGGTATTTCAGCTTTGAATTATCCAGCGTATGGCCGTTGATGAGCACGGGAAAATCGGGAAGCCGCACTTTCTTGCCTCCGGCAGCCGCTTGGGTCGCCGCGGGGAAACATAAAAGCAGCATCGAGCAAAGCGCCAACCAAGCCAAAGGCTTTTTCCAGTTCATGGAGCCCCCTCCTTTTAACCATTAGACGCAAAGGGATGCCAATGGTTGCAACAAGCAAGCCTGCCGCCTATATCCGATTTCCGCGCAAAAAGGCCAGCATCGCTTCGTCCGTCTCCTCCGCGCCCTTCCCGAGCCAAATCAAATGGCCCCACGTATCCAACAGGCGAAGCTCCGATTGCGGAAGATGACGATGCGCGTGAAAGGCGTGCTCCAACGGGACGAGACGGTCGTGTCTGCTGTGCAGGACAAGGGCCGGGCACCGCACATGTTCCAGCTCCGACGGGACGATGTCCCCGATCTGGGACAAATCGATGAAAAAGCCGTGGCCCGACCGCTGCCGATTGTTCATCCGGCGGAACGCCTCCCAATCCCCCTCGCCGGTATTGGCGGCGATTTCGCTCCGGGTTAGGGTGCTGAACGAAGGCGCCATCTGCCTGAAAACGAAGCGCGGAAACCCGTTGTTCAAGCGGCCGAGCAGCTTCCAGACCGCCTTTTCGGCAGGAGGGCGGAACAGCAGCCGCGATACGCGGTATTCCTTGTCCTGCGGAGTCAACCAAGCTTTCGTCACCGCGCATTGCAGCGTGAACGTGCGGATACGGTCCGGAAACAGCGAAGCGAAGCGGATGCCGCTTGGGCCGCCAGCTGAGACGGCCAGCAAATGCACCTTGCCGAGCTGCAGCCGATCCAGCAGGTCGTTGTATGCCCGGCAAGCCCGGGTCAAGCTCGCTCCTAGCGCCTTGGAGGTGCCGCCGTATCCCGCGCGGGACGGGGTGATCAAGCAGTATCCCTGACGGATCAAGGCCGCGTAGCCGAACTCCTCGTAACAGTTGGAATGCCCGCCGTGCATCACAAGAATCGGCTCGCCCTCTCCTGTAACGGAGTATTCCAAGGGCAGGTCTTCGAACCGGTGAACATCCACGTGCCGATTCATTGGCCTTCTCTCGTTCCATCGGCATCCGAAGCCGTCAGTCCGTTGACCACAAAACGGATCAGCAGCTCCACTACCCGCCCGTAGACGTCTCCGAGCTCGGCTTTATGCAGCGAGACGAAAACGACCGCCCGAAGCAGCCCGGCGACAACCTCGTGCTCCAGCGGCAGCATGGCCCCTTGCCCCTGCCACTTCTCGAAGAGCCGCTGCGCGGCGCGGGTATCCTCCTCCGCATGCTGCTGCAGCGTTTCCTGCGGCAGCTTCCGGACAAGCTGCTCCCATTCGTCCTGCCGGAACACCCGCTGCAGAAAAGGATTCGCATCGATCGTTTCGAAGCTTGTCCGGAACAACTCGTGGAGCAGGACTTTAGGCGGAAGCTCCGACGACAGCATGTCCGCCAGCAGCTTGTCCTTGAAGCTTTCCTCCCGCTTGGCGATCTCGAAGTACAATTCCTCTTTGGAGGCAAAAAAGCTGTAGAACGACCCCTTCGCGATGCCGCAAGCGGCCACGATATCGTCCAGGCTCGTCTTCTTCAAACCGTACTGGATGAACAGCTCCTTTCCTTTGGACAACAAACATTCGCGGATCGCTTCTTTTTCCTCTTTGCGAAATTTCGGCATCTTATTCTTCCTCCCGGCTTGATTTCAAACAGTCGTATACCGCGCAGCGCACGGCATTTTCCCGCGGATTGCGGTCCATATAGCCGCCGATCCGGTTCAAAACGTAGGCGTAGCCCATCCCAAGATCAGGATCCGCGAAGCAAAACGAGCCTCCGGCCCCAGGGTGCCCGAACGCGTGCAGGCTGCTGCCGAACATACGCTCAGGGATCGGCTTCCACAGCCCGAGCGAGTAGCCGAGATCGACCCGGTTCACCCGGTCGAACCAGCCGGAGGCGGGCGGCTCCGCC